>CAVLDT010000023.1:0-29044 GCA_963661915.1 Duodenibacillus sp. | reverse complement strand
CAAGAATTCGCAGGCGCTCGGAAAGGACGGCCAGGACAAGGCGCAGGAGGCGGCAGAAGGCCTAGGTGCCTCAGGAAAGGCGACGACGACCGACGGCAAGACGACGAAGGAAGAGGCGGAAAAGTCTGACGAAGCCAAGAGTGCCGATCTTGCGAAGGCGGGGTCTGTGGCGGTCAACTACGTGAGCGCTACGGCGGAAAACAACGTGCAGATTGCGAGCTCGGGTTTCACAATCGAAACCGAGACGCTAGATTCGGAAGTAACGTCCAATAAGTGGATTAGCGCCCTTGCTGGCGCTTCGGCGCTCTCGATGCAGGACAAGAAGGCCGAAAAGAAGGCAGCGGATAAGACTTCCGGTGATTCGACGGCAGGCGGTTCTGGCTCTGGCTCGGAATCGGGTTCAAAGACAGAATCTGGCACAAATGCGAACGCAACGATGCTTGCGGACGAGTCGGGTGGTTCTAGTAGCAGCGGTGCGGCGGATACGTCTCACAAGCCTGAAGCCTCAAAGGAGAAGAAGACCGCTTCCGCTACGGGCGTGGCTGGTGCCGTGGCGCTCAACCTCGGCACGACGAGCACGTCGACGAACTGGAAGGTGGTCGAAGGTAGTCCGCTCGCAGTGAATGTTTCAGATGTTGCGGCAACGACGGCGAAGCCGCTCGCGCAGATCGTGAGCGTGAGCGACGGCACAATTCTCGCCGAAGGCCTCTCTACCGCAAGCGCCAAGACGGACACGACTGGCACGAAGATTGAAGGTAGCAGCAAGGCCTTTGACATGGGTGTTTCGGTCAATCTGCTCACGAACAACTCGAGCACGACGATTTCTGGTCTTACGTTTACGGGTGACACTACGTCCTCCTTTGAAGAAGCGGCTTGGATTGGCGACACGCAAGTGACGGGTGGCACGGGCTTCGGCCTTGCGCAGAATACGAGCGACAACGGAAGCGGCAGTAGCAAGGCGCTGGGCGCCATTGCGGCCGTTGCGAAAATCACCAACAACGTTACGGCGACGCTTTCGCATTCTGCCATTAAAGCCAACCGCGTTTCGGTGCGGGCGCTCGAATCAGTGAAGCAGGTGACAACGGCGCTCGGAATCGATGTTGCGACCGGCAATTCCGGCTTCTCGTTCTCAGGTGTTGCGGCCGCATCGCTCTTTAGGAACAATGTGACGGCGCGCGCCGATTATTCGAGCGTGACGCTCTCTGGGACGGATTCAAGTTTTGACGTTGCAGCCCGCGATGCGCGTGGCAACGAAAAAGCGGCGTACGACGCCAAGACGACGGCGAGCTGGTCAACGCTCGCACTTGCCGAAAGCGACACCTCGAACACCGAGTTGTACAAAAAGGTGCAACTTGCCAAGGATACCAAGCACTCTTCAATCCAAACGGTGTCGGAATTCCACGAGGGTTCTGGCATGTTGCAGACGACCGTGGCGGTAAGCCTTGCAGTGGCGACAGGCGGTAGCACGGCAGGCCCCGCGGTGCTTGTTAACGACATCACGAATGATTTTGAAGCGCAGTCTGAGAACCTCACCGTGGCTCTCGAGGACGGCGCCTCTGGCACTGCCTTTAGCCAGACGGCGGAATCTAACGTTGTGAGTATCGGGGTCGTGACAGGCGCTTCGGGCGGCAAAGGCACATTCTCCGCTGCGGGTAGCGTCTTGGTCTCCAATGTCGATCAGAAGGCCGTGGCGAATGCTGAACAACTCAAAACAACAAGCGTTGATAAGGTGGAGGTTCAGGCTGGCAACAAGGCGAAGACCGTGAACGTCGCGGGCAATGTCGGTGTGAGTGTTGGTGGCGGCAAGGGGGCCGCCGTGGGAGCGTCGGTGGTCGTCATGAACACGAACAATACCGCTTCCGTGACGCTCAGCAAGTCGAAGATTTTGCGGGCGAAACAGATTACGGTGCGGGGGCTCTCCGAAGCACAGACCTGGAGCGCTTCTGCCGATGTGGCGGTGAAGTCGGGTACGCTCGCCTTTGGTGGCGCCGTGGCGGTAAACCGTGTGAACAACGTGACATCGGTCACTGCAGGTAATGACTATCTTGCCTCTGAAGCCGCAACTGTGATGCTTGCGCAGGACAAGACGGCGCTCTGGACGCTCGCGGGCAATGTGGCGGTTAATGTCGGCTCTGCTGGCGTTTCGGGCGCGGTAGCCTATACGTCAAGCGGCAGGAAGAACGGCACGGGAACGAGCGTCGAGCTTGATGCGGTACGGATTCTCTCAAGCGATGAAATCCAGGCGATTATCGAAGGCGAAAACACGACGGCATCGGAGGCATCAGGCCTGCCAGCTACGAAGGGATCGCTTTCCGTGAAGGCGGAAGCAGAGGACAAGGTACACTCGCTTGCGATGGGTGTTGGCGTTGCGACTGGGGCCGTAGGCTTCGGTGGTGCAGCGGTCACGAACGAAATCAACCGCCAGGTGCGCGCGGCGACGAAGGAACTTCAGACGAAAGGTCTTTCATCGGTGGCAATTGAAGCGAAGTCTGCGAAAGACATCGGCACTCTTGCCGTGAATGCTGGCGTCAGTGCTACGGCTGGCGTGGGTGTTGGCATCGCAGTAAACCGCATCAACGCAACGACGGAAGCAGTGATGTTAAATGCTACGAACTCCGTGTCTGTCGTCAAGACGAATACGCTACTTTTGAAGGCGGATTCTCAGAACAACATTGAGACAATCGGAGTGGGCGGTGCAGGTGCGGGCGCTGCGGGCGTCGCATGCAGCACAGCGGTGAATCTCATCGATGATGACACCTACGCTAGAGCAGACCATGTTGCCATCGAAGTTGATTCCACAGCGGCAGTCGAGGCCGTGTCCGACAATACGATTGGAACCTACGGCGGCCAAGCGGCCGTTGGCGGTGCGGCGGGTGTTGGCCTTTCAGCGGCCGTGAGCCAGGTGAAGGGCGACACAGAGGCGCTAGTGACGAGTTCGACCATTAAGGCTGGGAGCGGCACGGAAAAACTTGATGCTCAGAATGGCGTTGCCGACAGCAATATCAACGACAGCATTGTGAACACAACGGGCTCGGAGGGTAGTGCCTACGCTATCACTGCGAAATTGAGTAAGGTTCGCGTGAAGACCGAAGTGAACGGAATCTCCGTGGGCGCCACGGGCACTACGAACTACAAGAACCTCTCGATTAACGCTGGGGGCGCGGGCGCCGCTGGTGTGGCGGGTACGGGCTCTGTCATCTACCATGGAGGATCCACGAAAGCCAAGGTGAGCGGCGGGAGTACGCTTGAGTCTGGACACGATGTCCGAGTCTTTGCGGGTGACTATCTTAACGCTGACACGTCGGTTACGACCGCTGCCGGCGCAGGCGTGGCGGGTGTTACAGCAAGCGCAAATGTCATTACGACCGAGCACGAGACTGCCTCGGAGGTGGAAGGTAGCACGCTTAAGGCCGGGCAGACTCTCACGACGAAGATTGACGGAACCCAGCAGAGAACAACTGCGTCAAACAGTTCGGTGACGGTGAAGAGTGAGGCGAAGGAGGGTCTGAGTGCCCTGCGCATCACTGCTGCAGGCGCTGGGGTAGCGGGCGTTGCGACAAGTGTCAACGTGACCCGGATGCTCTCTGGCGTGGCAACGACGCTGAAGAACGCCACGATTGAATCCGGAACGTTTGCGGCGGATGCGAACTACCTCGGGCGCGTGACGCCACTCGCAGTGTCGACGGGCGTTGCAGGTAGCGTTGGCGCTGGTGTGGGCGTCAACATTACCTACGCCGATAACGACGTGGCGACGACCCTCACGGGCGACACGATTAAGACAACGAGCACAACGTCGGAAAACGGTTTATCTGTCAGAGCCCTTCGTCGCAACGAAATGAACATGACAGACGTGACTGCGGCGGTCTCTGGCGTAGCCTCACTAGCGGGAGCAGTGCTCGTGAACACGTTCGATGGTACAACGAGTGCGACGGTGGAGGATTCAGAGCTTACGAGCGGCTCGACTCTCGCAATTGCGGCGGAAAACCGCGATCAGGTGAAGTTCACGACGGTCTCCTCTGGCCTATCTGCCTTCTCGGGCGGCGCCACGGTTGTGCTGAATCGCCTCAGAGATGATGCGACCGTGAACGTGATGAAATCGACCTTGAAGTCCTCCTCGATGAAGCTCACTGCGCTACAGAGCCGCGACATCAACACAACAGGTGTCTTTGCGTCCATTGGTGCGGGCACGCTGGGCGCCAACGTCGCATCTACCATGATTGGCGATGAGAACGATCCATTTGCCTCAGAGCAGGCGGGAAGTAGCCTCAAGACGGATGAAATCAACGGCTGGCAGTCTCAATATGCGGGAAGTAGCACGGTTCTCCAGTTCCTCGCAGACTCTCAGAAGGGGATTCATTCTGCAAGGCTCTCTGAGGAAGAACTCGCCTCTCTACAGAGAAGCGCCTCTCGCGCTACCAATGCTACGAAGGTGCAGGAAGGTACAGCGGTGAAGGTGCAGTCGAGCACGTTTGAGACCACGTCTGGTGCAATGACAGTGTCGGCAGAAGAGCACGATAATGTTTCGACTACGATTGGAGGCGGCACGGGCGCTGCCGCGGCGCTTGCGGCTTCGGTGGGAACGCTACGCGTGAAGCGGCAAGCGGCGGTGCTAGTGAGGGATTCGGTGCTTGATTCAAAGGGCGCCATGACGGTGGGGGCCAAAGCCTCTGGCTCGGATGCGCTCAACGTGTATCAGGCGACAGCGGCTCTTGTCTCTGGCACAGCGGCCGTGGCGGACGCAAAGGTTTCTGGCTCAATTCAGACAACGGTTGAAAACTCTACGCTACAGGGAGCGGGGGCGAAGACCGTGAGCGCTGAAGACGAGTCGACAACTAACGTGACATCGATGGGCATTCAGGCCACAGGTATTGCCGCTGGCGCGATGCTGGGTTTCATCACGGATGAAAGCTCTGTCGCGACGACTGTGACGGGACGTAAGACGGCGACTGGGACGAACTATGACACGGCTTCGGGTGGCGCTCTGACAGTCATCTCCGATCGCAATGGCCGACGCAATGTCGAAGCGGTGGCGGGATCAGGAGGCGGCTTGAACGGCGTGGGCGCCAAGGCGCAGGTAAAGGATAGCGGCAGCTCCCTGACGAGGGCGTCAAGCCTTGTGTTTTCGAACGCTGCTCTTTCAGCCTTGTCAGTCGAGGGGCTCAATCGGCCGCATCTTTCAACAAAGAGTTACGGCGTCGTGGCGGGTGGCATTTCGGTGGGCGTCGTGCAGACAGTGGCGGAAGCAACGGGGCAGGCAACTGTCGCAGTCTCGAATTCCACTATCAACGTGGGCGACTTCTCCGTTTTTGCGGGCACTGGCTTCTCCAAGGGCGCGACTGCGGAATCGAGCGATCTTTCAACGGAGGACGCCTTGACGCTCGTCGCCAGCTCTCAGGGCTATGGCGGTAGCGTTGTGCAGGTTTCTGTTAACTCCGCGGAAGTTAGGAATTCAATTGCAACTACTGCTCAGGTCACTGATAGCCAGGTGACGGCGAGAAGCGCGAATGTGAATTCGCTCGGATTTGCAGTCTACAAGGCCCGCACCGATGCGGGTTCGGGCGGCGTAGTGTCCGCGGGCTCAAACAAGGCGACAATCACGAATGCGGGAACGTCGAAGACCCTGTGGAGCAATCAGGCCTCGAAGCTAGGCAGCGCCGATATCAGCGCCTACCAGCTTGAGATGGCGTACGGCTACGTTTCAAGTGCGGGTGGCGGACTCGTTGACGCCGGAATCAATGCTGCGCAGACGAACCACAGCGACACGTCGTCGGCGACCGTTGAGATTGCGAGTGCGATTACGACAGAAAAACAGCAGTACGGCGAAGAGGGCGACCAGCGGAGGACGTCTGGCGACTTCGCTGCGGGTGCTGCGACGCGCCACATCGTGCGCCTTGCGGCGGATAACACGAAGGGAGCTCTCGCAGGCGGTAGCGGTGCGGAGGTGAACAACAGTCTCTCGGGAAGCGCCTTGGTTCAGGTTAAGGACGGCGTTGCCCTCTCGTCTGAGGGCACAATCGATCTTGCCGCTGGCACGCTCGTGGACGCGGGCGCAGCGGTTGAGGTGCAGGCGAGCGCCTTATCAGACTACGGCAAGACGATGAGTGCCTTCCAACAGAGCGGTACTTATGCGACAAATTCCTCGGTCTACGGTGCGATAGCGGGCTCGGGCATTGTTCTCAACAACACGCAGGGTCGCACGGGGCGGGTTTCTATTGGAAAGAATGCGCTGCTTTCTTCTGCGGGAAGCCTCACAGTCACCGCGCAACAGATTAACAACATCAACTGGCGCTCCCGCGCCCGTAGCGCGGGCATCATGGCAGACGTTAGCGCCCATTTGAACAACACTTTATCCGAGGAAAATGATATCGCGATTGGCGAAGGCGCTAGGCTTGAAACGACGAGCGACGCGGCGACGCTCACGCTCTCGGCGAGTGCTCAAGACACAATCTACACCGAAGCGGTGGGAGATCTGCAGGGTGGACTTGCTGGTGGCACTGGCGCTGAGGCGACGAACGACTACACGCGCTCTGATACGGTGACAGTTGCTGCTGGCGCTCAGATTTACGGGGCGGGTAGCATTCAGCTTTCTGCAGGGCGCGACGCCCAGGGCAATGATGCGCTTCTCGACTATGACACTTACACCCACGCCTACTCGAAGGCGCTGATTCCTGGTGCAGACAGTAAGCTAATTGACAGTTTCAGTACGACCGATCGTGTGACAATCGAGGGCGACGTGACCGCTGTGAAGAACGTTTCTGTGGCGGGGACACGCGGAACGGTCAATACGAAAGAATCGGCGCGATACTACACCTGGACGTCGCATTCGGATGCGGGCAAGGTGCGTATCGCTTCTACGCATCTAGGCGAGCAGAGCGAATCTTTCACGGGTGTCGAGGAGATTCGCGTCAACGGCAGCGTGACGGCCGGCACGAATACTTCGGCTGAAGTGACGATTTCTGGCATTGTCGTGCCGGAGGGCTTCAGCGTTGAAGGCGCGAGCTACAGCACGAGACCGACAATCGAAACGCAAGGTGCTGTCCGGCAGGAGAACGTGACGACCGGCACGGAGAATCTGGCCAACGTCTACTATGAACGCTACATGGCGCTGAAAAATATCATTGAGTCGTATTCTGGTAAGGCGCCCAGCGAGGAGACGCGAGCAATTGTTTTGGCGTATCAGGCAGAACTTGACCGGCTTCAGAGCACCATGCTTCAGAAGGGGTATGCTGAATGGGCAGATGCGGAGAAAACCAAGTTGGTTTTGATTGTTGATACAAATGGCAAACACTCCTCGAGCTATGTGAAGGTGTCGAATCTCAGTGTTTCCGGCGGGTCGATTGACTTGACGGCAGGCAATGTGAAAGGGTCAGGCCGCATCATCGCCAATGCTGCGGATCAGATCAAGATTACAAACAATTCGACGCTCGCACTCAAGGTCGAAGACGTTCGCATTTTGGAAAAGGGCGGCGAGCTAACGCTCAACGGTACTTCTGTTTCCGAAATCTCAGGCTTTGACGGTGAGGTGACAAGCCATCTGACGGAGAATGATCCGACGCTCACGATTGCGTCCAGCTATTCTGGTTCGCCGCTTACGGTCAAGAAGACGGTGGACGGCACGGAATATAGAAAGGAAGGGGTGAAACCTGACACTAGCATTGAAATCCTTGGAACAGTCGAAAATGCAGCGGGTAATGTTTCCGTCACATCAGGAAATGACATTTCGGTGCCGTTTTCTACGGACGTGAATCGGCCGAATCGTCTGGTAGCCTCAGGTAGCCTTCAACTTAGCGCACAGGGTAGTGTGATGCAGAGTTACAAGGCTGGTGTCACCAACATCGGTGCGGCGCCTGAAACGCTTTGGGCGGATAAAGTTAGGTCGGCACATGAGACGCTTCAGGGTGCAGCAAGCGGCACGACGGTTTCCGATTCCACGATGCTCACGGATTCGAGTTCGATGATTGTGGCCGGTTCAGATATCTACATTTCCGGCGACTTAATCAACCTCAACGGTCTGGTGCAAAGCGGCTACGCGAGTTACGGCATCAATCTTGGGTCAGAAGCCACAGAGACGCGAATCGCTGAAATCAAGCGCACTTGGGCTGCGGCGGGGAGCCCGACAGACATCAATCCTCGCGGCTCGGCTTATGTTCTCACCAAAGCGGGAAGTTACAAAACGACAGACGGCAACTATGCTTACCAGTCTGCCAGCTGGTACGACCCGGTGTCGGACCGTATTCTGATTGAGGACATCACGCCTACGGGTGGACACATTTATCTCACGGGTGGCATCGCTAACACGGGCGGCGGCCAGATTGTCGCAGTCGACGGCGCAGCAACGGTGTCGATTGCGGCGGGATTGCACAATGTGACGCTCGGGGCAATCCATACGGGTTCCGTGAACGGCAGCGTCACCATCACGGATACAAACTACTCGAAGGCTGAATTTACCGGAGAGCACGGAACCTATTCGAAGGATTACTCCGCCAAGGTGACAACGTATGAAGATGGCAAAACCACGGTTCGTTGGCTGACGTTGGACGGACAGTATGAAGTTCCGAAATTGCTGAGAGAAGAACCCTCCGATGGGACCGAGACTGCTTGGATAGGCGTAATTGGCGCTGATCCGACTTGTCCGAACGGCGTAATCACAGAGGGATACTCTGTGTACAAGCCATTGGAAAATCTCTACTACAGCTGGTCGACGGGCGAAGGCACTGTGACGTACAACAAGATACACAAGGTGCATGAATTCAAACTCTGGGGTGCCTGGGACTGGGACAACTGGACTGATGTTACCCAGACGCAGGAAAGAAAGGACCTCAGTGAATTAGGTTCAGAAAAAACCATCAGCGTAATGCAGGACGTGGGCGATGGCGCCTTCGTCGGCAAGGTGGAGGTCACCAATCTTTCGACGTCTGAAAGGCGGATTAATCGTTGGACGGACTATGACGACTGTTTCCATTTCGCCGGCTGGCACAATGAGGACGAGACGTGGACGGAGAGTGCAACGCGCGTTTACACCTATTCTGTGAAGGCGGATCAAGAGATTAGAGTTAACAGAGTTTCTGGCAGCAACACGATCAGTGTGACAACGGGCGGAAGCCTGATGCTGACGGATGACCTCACGGTGCAGAACGGCACTGTGACGCTTTCTGCGACAAAGGGTATTTCGGCAGGTAATTCGGACGTGAGCATCCGCGGGGCGTCGACCGTGAACCTAAGTGCGACTGAGGGGAGCATCGGCACAAAGAGCGAAGCCATCCGTGTAGCGAACTCTTCGGGGCTGGTGCTTTCGGCAACGGCTTCTGGACTCATTAACATCGATGCTTCGAATCTGGCGGAGGGAGCGGCGGTTTCTGCTTCGGACATCTGTTCGACGAAGGGTGACGTCACTGTGGCGGCTCGAGGAAATCTTGCTGTTTCTAGCCTGCAAGGTCGTAGCATCAGACTCACGAGCCGTGAAGGCGACATTAGTGTCGTTTCTCTTCAACAGGTGATGGACGCTGACTTGAATGCTGGTGAGCGCTTTGACGCATCAGCTTTGAGTGGCAGCGTCACGATAACGAACGGCACAGGCGACCTTTACGTTGGACGCATCGAGGCGAAGGAGGCGGTTTCCGTGACGACGTCGGGTGCTCTTTATGATGCGCTCGATCGTTCAGATCTTGACAATGGCACGACCGAGGAGCGCCTTCAGTCTTGGATTGACGCGGGATTGCTGAAGCGCAATGGTGAGGAAGTCGTTACGGTGAACCGTTATGCTGAAGATCTCGCAAATGCTGAGAATGCTGTGAAGAACGATTTCGCTCGTTATCAGGCGTATATCGCCAATGAAGAAAAGACGAGTGAAAACAAGAGTAAGCAGACGCTTTCTGCGGCTCAGCAGTCAGACTACGACACACTCAAGGATCGCTTTGATGGATGCGCCAATGCTGCTGCGGCAATAGAAAAGGAAAAAGCGACCAAGGGTACGACTCTCTACACGGTGGTTGCTGGTAGCGGCAATTACGGCTGGACGGCTAACGAACTGCTCTACGCTGTGGCGGACTCCGTCATCAACCCGAAGGGATCTGCCTCCACCTCGCCTGATGCTGAAAGCACCAACATTTCAGCCAAGGCCGTGACGATTACGACTGGCACGGGCATCGGCCAGGATTTGGCGACGGAGACAAAGCAGGTGAGCGCCATTGACACGGATTTTCTCAAGAAGCTCGCGCGGGCGGAATCGGGGGATCTCAAGATTGCGCTCAACACTAATGCAGCCGAAGACACGATCACGGACTACACGCTCACGCTCAACCTGAAGCGCTCTGTGTCCGTGCATCTCACGGACAAGGGCGAGACGGATTCTTCCGTGAGCGCGTTAGCGACGGCGGGAAACATCTACATTGAAAGCGCTAGCGAGGATGCGTTGCGCGTGAAAGAGGTGAAGGGCTTGGCCAACGTGACGCTCAGCGGTGCCAAAGGCATCATGAACGCCACCAGTGCGACTGGTATCACCGGAAAGAACATTGTTCTCAATGGACATCTGGGCTCTATCGGTACGGAGGAGTCAGCGCTATGCGTGAATCAGAGCTCGGACGGTTGGACGCAACTTACGGCCGCTGGCCTCGTGAACGTGGCGTCTCCGCAGACGCTTACGATTTACTCTGCGAATTCGGGTGCGGCGATGAACATCAGCGCCGATAAGATTCGTGCCTGGCAGGATGAGTCTGATGTCAGTTCTCTACTGGGCTACATCAAAGCGGAGGGCACCATTACGCTCACGTCAAACGGCGTTGGCGAACAAGATACCGACCTCACGGATGCGGTCTTTAAGATGATTCGCGTGGATGGTAGTAGCAACGTGGTTTTGAAGACTCTCAAGGAAGACAAGCCGTTCGATGGTGTTTATCTTTTGGGCGTGGGCGCCGGCACGCTCACCGTGACAGCGGAAGACTCATCGCCGCTCAAGCCGCAGTCCGTTGTTCTCAGGGCGCTGGGCGAACTTGATTCTGAAGGCAGACTGACTCAGGCTGGAGACCTTGTCGTCCTCGGCAGTTGGGAATCTGGCGACTTCAGTGCCATTGCAGCGGGCGACCTCACGGCTCAGTCCTCCAGTACGACGAGCACGTCAATTAAGACCACGATGGGTAATCTGGTTCTCACGGCAAACAACGTCTACGCTTCTGGACTTGAGGCTGAATCCGCTGGAGATTTGACGGTTTCAGCTAAAGAGGTAGCGAACCTTGAGGAGGCTGTTTTGAAATTGAATGGCGGTGATGCTGTTCTCAAAGCTGAGACTGGCACGCTCAACATTAAAAACATCAAGGTTTCTGGAACGGTTGACGACATGACGGTCATTGCCGGCAAGGAAGATGTTGACTTTGGCAACGCAGGCTCGCTCGCTACGATGACTGGTGCATTGAATGTTACGGCCGCTGCGGGTAAGGTGAACGCCGTTGGCAAGACGCTCAAGGCGAAGTCGGTTTCGATTTCTGGTAAGACAGGCCTGACGGCTGACAATGCCAACATTGTGTCAACAGATGCGGGCATTTCGCTTGCGGCATCGAATGGCGCTCTGTCTGCAACTGGACTCACTGCAGAGGCCAAGACAACGCTTACTGTTTCCGCTGCTTCTGATGTGACACTGACTTCTGCTGAGATTAAGTCGACTGGAAAGACGGAAGTTTCGTCTACCTCGGGCGCAGTTTCGGCCGACAACTTGACTGCATCGACAGTGGGCGGACTCTCGATTACAGGCGACAGGGGCGTGAGTGCCAAGAATGCCTCTGTCAACTCGACGGATGGCGTGATGGTTAAGGCAACAGCTGGGAATGTGGATGTCAGCGGCAATAACGAGATTTCTGCGGCGAACGGTGTAGAAATTTCGGCATCTGGCTCGGTGACCGCTACGAACAAAACGATTGAGGCTGGCACGGTGTCGATTGAAGCAGGAAGCGGAGTCAATGCGGCAGGAGGAAATATCACAGCAACGGAAGATGGCATTACCATCTCATCGACCCAGAGTGACATTGATCTCAGCAAGGGTGAAACGACTGAGAGTTCGCTAACGGCGCGCAACGGTGCGGTTTCCGTGACGGCGCAGTCAGGCGTTGTGAACGCCGCTGGCAAGACGATTTCGGCAGGGTCAGTTGCCGTTCAGGCGGCAGGTAATGCTGACATCAGCAGAGTGACGATTACGACGACCGCTGACGATGGTGCTTCCGTCACGGCGGGTGGTTCGCTTGCCATGACGAACCTCAATGTGAACGATACGGCGAAGCTCACGCTCTCTGCTGGCCAGGGTAATGTTTACCTCAACGAAGCTCAGATTGGCAAGGTCTCGGGCGCGTTGTCTGTTACGGCAACAAACGGCGACATTCTTGCCACAGATAAAACAATCACGGTGGGTACGGCAAGCCTCACCGCTGGCGGCAATCTTGTGGCCAACAACCTCAAGTTGAAGGTTGATTCGACAGACGGTGGTGCTGTGACGCTTAAGGCGACAAATGGCGACAGCCATCTGAAGAACGCTTCAATCACAGGGTCGGTGACGGCTCTCACGATCGAAGGCGGCAAGTCGCTGGATCTTTCGGGCGCCGCCACGGGCGACGCCACGGAAGGCACGGGCAGTAAGCTCACTGCCGAAACTGTGACATTGAAGACGAACGGCAAGTTGGATCTGGGTAGCACCGGTGCAACGGTGAAGGCTACGTCAGGTGATCTCACGATTAACGCAGGCACACTCACGCTGGGGCAGAGTTCAGAATTGACTGCGGCGGGCGAGCTGGATGCGACGGTGACAGACAAGTTGGAAGCCAAGGACGGCTTCTGCGCCACCGGCTCGTCTGTGTCGATTACGGGCGGCAACGAAGAGTTCAAGATCGCAAGCGGCTCGTCCTTCACGTCAACGAATGGTGGAATCGACCTCATTGCCTCCAGCAACCTGAAGTTAGGCGGCTCGCTCAGGACGAGCGCTACGTCTCAGGATAGCAGTAGCGCTGCAATCCGCATTGGCACCGAGGGTATCCTTTCAGTAGAGGACAGTGGTGCGACGATTTCGGCAACAAGCGGCAGCGTTGCGGTGGTCGGCAAGAAGGGAATGGACATCAAGCACAACCTTACGGTACTCTCGTCGAACACGGTGGCGCTCTACTCTGAGCAGGGCCCCATCACGATTGGTAACAGTGCGACCGTCGTGGCGGGGAGTGGCCCCGAAGCGATTGCAGACCAGCAATACGGCGATGTCGTGGTGGAGGCAGGCAAGGATATCTCGATTGGTGACTACGCGAGGCTGCTCTCTGACAATCTTACGGTCACGGCGGATAACAACGTAACGTTCGGCACCAACGCAACGCTCGTAGGCATGACGGACGGCGTGGCTGTGAACGCAACGAAGGGTTCAATCACCATGGGCGAAAACCTCACGGTGCTCTCAAACGCCAGTACGACGAATTTCAACGCTGGTCTTGACATCGTGGTCGACAAGGCAGGAGAGCTCTACAGTAGAGAAAATAACGTGAACCTCCGGGCTCAACGCGATGTAATCATTGGTGATAAGTTCGTCGTGTACAGCAAGAAGTTCACGATGATGGGTGTGCGCGACGTGACCGTGGACGATAACGCCTCGGTGGTAACCGACTTCACGCAGACCACGGACGGCAATCCCTACAGCGCGGCAATTGTGGCAGGCCGCAACGTGACATTTGGAGACAGTGCCAAATTCCTCACGACGGACGTCAACATCGTCGCGGGGCTGGTCGAGAAGGAGGGCGGTTCCGTGGGCGACATTGAGGGCTTTGCTTACAGCGGAGAGAAGGGCTGTCTCGCCTTCGGAAAGAAGGCGGAGATGGTGACGACACATCGTGGTATCGAAGTGCTTGCGGTGGGTGACATCACGTTCGATGACGGGGCGAGTTTCGTCACGGCTGGCGACTTCACGGCGACGACCACGAATCCTTATGCGATTGATTTCTACAGCGAGCAGGGTGACATCCGTCTAGGGAGCGATGCAACAATCGCGACTCGAAAGAGCGCCCCAATCTACGTTCGTGCTGCTAGCGGAAGCGTGACCCTTGGCGACCGTGCGGGCATCGGCGACTTCAACGAAGATACTGAGCAGGTTACGCATACAAGCACGGCGAAAATTGAGGGTGCTAGCGCTGTGACGTTCGGTCGTAAAGCCTTCGTTTGGTCAGGGGAAGTTCTAGTTAAGTCCGAAAGCGGCTCGATCACAGCGGGCGACGATTCCTTCTTTGTAGGTGTTAAAGGCATTAACTTTGAGGCCTTAAAGACGATGACATTTGACGGCAATATCCTGCTCGCGTCCGACAAGCTTGTTAATGTGCAAAGCAGAGCGGGCGACATCCTCATGAACATCACTTCCTCGGAAGTTTTCGCAGAAGGACGCGTCGAGAATGCTGTGTTCACGGCGGCCGGTAGCGTTATCCAGACCGGACCACTGGGTGCTCGCGGTATCGCTGCTGACACGCTTACCATTCAGGCAGGAAAGGATGTGTTGCTCGGCATCGTGAGCACGCCGGCGGACGCAACATCGCATAGTGGCACTGGCTCTGTGGCTACCAACAACGGTGGTAACACCGCAGGGCGTGTTGTTGTGACGGCGGGTGGTGACGTGGCGCTCACGCTTTCTTCGGATGATGCGCGTGTTGCGGTCAACACTGCATCGGGAGGCATGGTGAACGGCCGTCTCTCTGTGAAGAGCGACGGCGGCAGCGTCACGTTCGAGCACGAGCAGTCGGCGCAGTCGATTGGCGTCTATGCCGGAAGAATTTCTGCGGGTGCCTTGACTGCCACCAATGAACTCGAACTCGCCACGGCGCCTTATGACATAGAAGGTGTGAGTCTTAGCACAGGGAAACTTACGGGTGGCTCGGTGGCGATTCGCCTTGGCAAGGGCGTGATATCCGTGCCGAGTGTGACCGCCACCTCGGGCGACGTCTCTGTGGTGCGGCTCTCTGGCAGCGCCGCAGACGTTGTGGTTCCGACTCTCTCCGCTGCACGCGATGTGATTCTCATGAACGCGGGCGGCCGCATCACAGGCGAAGATGCGACAATCGGCAACCGCGCCTACATCATTGGCGCAACGAAGTTGAGAGAAACAGGTTTCTCGCAGTTTGCGAGCGGAAAGGATACGGTTTACCTCGCGGGTGCGGAAAGTCTTGCCCAACGCTGGAACGTCGAGTGGATTCGCGGTCTGTCGGCGGTAGATCTCAAGGCCGGTATGCTGAGCGTCACGCTGGTGACGGACCCCGAGCTCATCAACATTATCCGCACGACGGATCGTGCGTCAATCGACCCTGCGAAGCGCCGCTCTGACGAGGGACTGCGCTTCATTCACAATCAGTTGCGGATGTCGGGGCCAGCGGATCTGCCCAGCGCGCTTGAGCATCGCGTGACGGACTATTGGACGGATGCCCAGACGAAACTTCTGCAACGCGAAAAGAAGCCCACCGGAGTGAACGTTGTTCCGCTTGTGCTAGGTCAGGTCGACGGAGTGGACCTCGCCTTCTAGCCCACCCAACCGAGTAGGCGGTAGTGGATTATTTCCACTATCGCCATCTCAGACCTCCCGCTGTACGGCTTCGTAGTGGGCGGTTATTAACCATTCCTCTTTAAGAGTCTTTCATGCACCTTATCGGTAGTCATACATTCCAGTTCTTCTGGGAGCCGATTCGTAAATATCTAACTGTGGGCTGTGCACTAATACGATAGCCTCGTATTCGCCACTGCCATGTTTTTTGGCCTATTCCAAGTTTGTAGTTTCACAACTTCTTCATCCGTAACTACGCGTTGATTTCCTGAAGAAACTTCTTCATGCTGCATTTCATCTGGTCCTCGACAAGCTTTGCAAGGTTCTTTCGACACCTAATAAAACTTTAACTTATGTCCCGAGTTTGACCGTTACTTTGTGAACAAACCCAGTCAGCACTAAGAAAGTATGGGCAAGGAAAGTGCGGGCACTTGTTACGCCAACATGACTTTGGAAAGTACGGGCACTGACAAAACTGCGTGAAGTCTGTAGAATTCCGACTCTCTTGTGAGAGTTTGCACGGTTAGCTCAGGGGTAGAGCATCGTCTTCACACGGCGGGGGTCACTGGTTCGAAACCAGTACCGTGCACCACATCTTCTCTCTGTATCTCTTAACGAAACCTTTGCCTAATGAGGCAAAATGTGTCCGATTAACTGCTGGTTAATGGGAATTCTCGGGAGAGTGTTTTGGTGATTGAAGGATGTTCAAAAAAGCCTTGCACTTATCTTCAGTTGGGAAGCAAAAAGTCACTGCAATCTTGTAGCCTCGATTCTCTTTAATCCAGCGGTTTATTGCGGCCAAGGCTATCGCTGAAGCTTCCTTAAATGGGTAGCCATAGGCACCAGTGGAAATGGCAGGAAAGGCAATCGAGTGAAGGTTGTTTTCTCTGGCAAGTGTGAGACTATTAAAGTAGCAATCCGCAAGGTGCTTTTCTCGCTCGGAATCTGTTGCGTAGACGGGCCCTACGGTGTGAATAACATGGCGTGCGGGAAGTTTGAATCCAGCGGTGATTTTCGCCTCCCCTGTCTTGCAACCGGCGAGTTTCTTACAGGCTTCCAGAAGTTCGGGTCCTGCGGCTCTGTGAATTGCTCCATCTACACCGCCACCTCCTAGAAGTGTTTCATTTGCAGCATTGACGATGGCGTCGCCTTCGAACTCCGTGATGTCGCAAAGTTCAATGTGAATGGTGTAGGTGCTCTCGCCATACAAGCTTATTGTCTGTCCGATATCTTCGCGGGAGATTTCAAGATAGTCGATGATTATTCCCCCAAAGTTTTGGTCACCGCTGTGCTTCATCAATACTTCAGAAAAGGGGATTGGCGTGGCAGAAAAGCCTACTCGTTTTCCTTCCTTTAACTCACGGCAGGCGGATTTGAGCGATGTGAAGGCAATGAGATTGTAACAATCATTTTCTCTGCCAACAGGTGCCGCAGCAAGTCCTCCGCTTGGTCCTAGACCCGTTCGAGTGAAAAAGAATAGACACGCTTTCTCATCGTAAAGGCGCGCTATTTCAGAAAAAATGGGTTTGGAGTCTTTGAACGAATCTTCTGAGAGGTAATCTTTTATCGCTCGTGCGAGTGCTTGATGGATAGGTATTTTTTTCATAGTGGTCGTTCGGAGGCTAGAAAATCTCCGAATTATTCTGTCTCGGAGTTGGTTGAGTTCTTTTGGTTAATTTTTCCCATTACTTCTTTTGCCACATTAATAAAGGCAGCCGCAGGACGAGAAAGATAGCGACTCCGACTCCAAGCAATGGTCAATTTTGTCGAAAGTGGGTCGCGCCCTAGTTCATAGTACTGCACGTTGTAGTTTGTCGTATCCGCCAGAGGGCTTGGTACAAGTGCACAGCCGAGCCCTGCCTCTACAAGGACAGGAATCGAGGTAATTGACTGTGCTTCGAGAATGACATTGGGTTCCACGTGATACTTCGCACATAGATTCGTGAAGAATTTGTGGAAAACTTGACCAGCTTTTAAAACAATGAAGTCGTCTTCGGCGAATTCCGTAAACCGAACGCTCGGAAAACGCCCCTCTGGAGGAACGGGACCAGTTGGTACAGGTTTATGTGACCCTGGGGCGCAAAGGAGCACGCGTTCCGTGAGAAGCGGCTCACAGACAAGGCTACTTGTTACCGTTGCCTCAAGAGCGAGAGTACAGTCAACAAGTCCCTTTTCTGCCAATTCCACGAGTTCGGAAGAGATGCCTTCTAAGAGGTGAATCTTGATATCGGGGTAACGCTTACGGTAGACAGGAAGAACCTTCGAAAGCACTGTTCCCGAGCGGTATTGCGTAGAGCCAATGAAAATCTCTCCGCTTGTGAGCATGTGTTTGTCACTGAAAAATTGATCGCGTTGCCGATAGATTGATTCGATTTTTCTTTCGGTCTCTAGGTAGAATTTTCCATCCTCGGTAAGCACCCAAGGCTGAGCAGAGCGGTCGAAGAGGTCGATGTCATTGTCCTCTTCAAGACGGCGGATGTATTGGCTCAGAGAGGGTTGAGAAACAAAGAGTTTTTTCGCAGCCTTCGTGATACTGCCGGTCTCTAGAATCGTCTCAATATATTTCAGTGCGGTACGGCGCATGGCGTACTCCGAGGAAAGAAAAAACCGCTTATTGCGGTTGCTGTATAAAAAAGTTCCTATATTCTATTAGGAAAAAAAGTATTTGTCGAATAGGCCCTTGACAGGCTAAATTATGAGCGAGGCGAATTCGCTTTCCTTCACCTCCTTGCGGTCATACAGTCTGAAGCCTTCATCCTTCTGAATAAGACCATAAAACGAATTCGCCTTTAGGTTTTGTTGTTCCCCTCCATATATTTCATGCCCCCGATGCCTTCATTTGTGGGGCGATTTTTCAAGCCTTGGTACTTTTTGCTAGAAAAACAGGAGAAATTGTTCGCTATACTCTCTTTTTTCTGCTTGCGACATTGAAAGGGGAAGGGGATGGAAGCAGTTTTGTCATTTCTCGGTGCGGTAAGCGGAGTGGTTTGGGGGCCAATTATGCTCGTCTGCCTTATTGGGACGGGTATCTATCTTACATTTGGTCTCAAATGCTTCACTTTCCGTCATATTCCAACAGCATTTCGGATGTTGAAACGTGGCAACGATTCTACTGGTCCGAAAACTGGAGAGATTTCTGCCTTTAGTGCCCTAATGACGGCAATGGCGGGTACCGTTGGTACTGGATCCATTGTGGGCGTTGCAACAGCCTTGATGGCTGGCGGTCCTGGCGCTCTCTTTTGGATGTGGTGCACAGCCCTTGTTGGTATGGCAACCAAATTCTCAGAAATCGTCCTTGCAATGCGTTACCGTGAGGTAACTCCCGCAGGGAACGTCGTGGGCGGGGCGATGTACTACATTAAAAACGGTCTTGGCCCGAAGTGGATTTGGCTTGGAACTGCTTTCGCAATTTTCACAGGCATTGCTTGCTTTGGCACGGGTAACATGGTGCAGTCCAATGCCATCTCTGGTGCCCTTCATCAGTCGATGGGTATCCCAACGTGGGCGACGGCCTTGGTGCTCTTTCTAATCATTGGTACGGTGATTTTGGGTGGTGTTAGGCGTATTGGCTATGTGGCAGGTCGCATTGTTCCCACCATGGTTTTGGTCTACATTGCTTCAGCCATTATCGTGCTTGCTGCAAATTACACACAGATTATCCCCACTCTCAAACTTGTCGTTGACTGTGCTTTTAACCCAACGGCTGCCACAGGCGGTTTTGCTGGCGCCACGGTGATGATGGCAATCCGCTTTGGTATGGCTCGTGGTGTTTTTGCCAACGAAGCGGGTCTCGGCAGCGCCCCAATCGCGCACGCAACCGCCATGTCTTCTCCGATTCGCCAAGGCACGATTGGTATGCTCGAGGTCTTTATCACGACGTTCTTTATCTGCACGATGACAGGCCTCACAGTGCTTATCACGGGCCAGTGGTGCGCTCCTGGCGCTCAAGGGGCATCTCTCACGGCGCAGGCTTTTGAAACCGTGATGCCAGGCTTCGGTGGCTACATCGTTGCGATTTCTCTTACGCTTTTTGCCTTTACAACAATTCTTGCTTGGTGTGTCTACGGGGAACGCGCATGGATGTACCTCGTCGGAGACAAGGCAATGAAGCCATTTCGTATCATTTACGTGCTTGCGGTTCCCGTGGGCGCTTTGGTGCAGCTAGATCTTGTTTGGCTCTTCTCGGATGTGATGAATGGCCTAATGGCGCTTCCGAACCTTGTAGCTCTCGTGCTTTTGAGCCCAGTGGTCTTTAAGGTTGCCCGGGAGGGAGAAAAGCATCAGTTTTGGATTCAAGATAAGGAAATTCCAGAGACGGAAGAAAAGTAAAAACTTTCCTCCTAAAGTCAAAGAGGGGTTCTAGTGCGTTGTTCCTAGAGCCCTTTTTTCTAGCTCCTTGAGAAAGGGAGGCGGAATCCCCATATAGGAAAACATCAGTAGATGTTTTTTTTGAGGGAGTTTTTTTCCTTATGACTACACAAAAACATGGTTTTCAAACAGAAGTTGCAAAACTTTTGGATTTATTAGCGAATTCTCTTTATTCCAATAAGGAAGTCTTTCTGCGTGAATTGATTTCTAATGCTTCAGACGCGATCGAGAAATTGCGCTTTCTCTCGCTATCGAATACGGAACTCACAAAGGAGGATCCTAACTTTTCTATTCGCATTAAAGCGGATGAAAAGGCAGGGACCCTTACGATTTCCGATAACGGTATCGGTATGAGTTTAGAGGAGGCAAATGAAAACCTCGGAACAATTGCGCGCTCTGGCACGGAAGAATTTTTTAAGAGCCTCTCAGGGGATGCTGCAAAGGACTCCCAGTTAATCGGACAATTTGGTGTTGGTTTCTACTCTGCCTTTATCGTCGCCGATCGCGTGACAGTTATCACCCGTAAAGCAGGACTCGCTGAAGAAGAAGGTGTCCGTTGGGAATCCACAGGAAACGGCGAATTCGAGAGCGGAAACACTGCGGTTAAAACCCGTGGCACAGAAATCATTCTCCACCTAAAAGAGAATGAGGGACGCTTCCTACAGACTTGGACCCTAAGAGAAGCAATTGAAAAGTATTCTGACCACATTGCAGTTCCGGTCTATCTTTGGGAAGAGAAGTTTGAAGCGCCCAAAGAAGGGGAAAAAGAAGACGAGAAGAAAGAGCCTAAGTTCGAATATACGCAAGTCAATGAGGCAAAGGCCCTTTGGACTCTTAACCCGCGGGATGTGAAAGAAGAACAGTACAAAGAGTTCTACAAGCATCTTACGCACGACTATAGTGACCCTCTTGCTTGGGCTCACAACAGGGTTGAGGGAGACCTCGAATACACCTCTCTCTTATTCTTGCCGTCGGAAGCGCCTTGGGATTTGTATTCACGCGATGCCGTAAAGGGTTTGAAGCTTTTTGTTGAGCGTGTTTTCATTATGGATAAGGCTGAGGCCTTCCTTCCGAATTACCTACGCTTTGTTCGTGGTCTGGTGGATACGAATGCCCTTCCATTGAATGTCTCGCGTGAACTTTTGCAGGAAAGTGAAGCTGGTCGTAAGTTAAAGAAGGCGCTCACGAAACGCTCTCTTGACATGATTGCAAAACTCGCTACGGATAAAGAGAAGTATGCGAAATTCTGGGCGCAGTTTGGGCGCGTCTTAAAAGAGGGCCCTGTGGAGGATTATGCAAACTCTGAAACTGTTGCAAAACTGCTTCGCTTTGCCTCTACAAAGGATGAGAGTGGGGCCCAAAGTGTTTCTCTTTCTGACTACGTCAGCCGTATGCCAGAAGGACAGAAGAAGATTTATTACCTTGTGAGCTCTACCTATCAGAGTGCTAAGACTTCTCCTTACTTGGAACTCTTCCGCAAGAAGGGTATCGAAGTGCTTCTTCTCTGGGATCGCATCGATGAATGGATGATGGGGCACTTGCGTGAGTTCGAAGGGAAGTCCTTCGTAAGTGCCAGCGCTTCGGACTTAGAACTCGGCGACCTAGCCGATAAAGAGGAGAAGACAGAAGAGGAGAAGAAGTCAAGCGACAGTCTCATCGCGCGCTTAAAGACTGCTCTCACCGGAAAGGCAAAAGACGTTCGTGTTTCCACGCGTCTTGTTGGAACACCGAGTTGCGTAGTTGCAGATGCCGGACAGTTCCTCACGCCTCAGATGAAGCGGATGCTCGAGGCCGCCGGACAGACGGTCCCCGAGGAAGAGTACATCTTGGAGGTTGACCCTGAGAATGCTCTTTTAAAGCGTGCCGCGGCGGAAACCGATGAAGTGAAATTTAAAGAGTGGGCAGAACTCATCTTCGAGCAGGCGCTCCTTTCCGAGCAGGGTAGTCTCAAAGATCCCAACGCCTTTGTGCAGAGGATGAATAAGCTTCTTGCGCTTTAAGGCGCTCTTAAAAGAAAGCAAAATAAAAGAAAGTCCGAGTTTTTGATTGCGAAAACTCGGGCTTTGCTGTACCTATCTTCCAACTCTACTAACGGAGGATTTCTTCGTAGAGATTAACGTAACGCGCGGCAGACTTATCCCAAGAGAAGTCTTTTGCCATTGCGCGCTTCACGGCCGCTTCCCAAGCGGGTTTGTTCCTGTAAAGCGCTGTGGCTTCCCGCAGAGCCCAACAGAGAGCATCCGTTTGCGGCGCATCAAAGAGGTAACCATCCCCTGCGTTGCCTGTAACGGGTGTAATCGTATCGGCAAGTCCCCCCGTGCGTCTTGCAAGGGGAAGCGTCCCATAGCGAAGAGCCATGATCTGTGTGAGACCACAGGGCTCGAAGCGAGAGGGAACAAGGAAGGCGTCGGCCCCTGCGACAATGCGATGCGAGAGAGCCTCATCGTAGCCAATGCAGCAGGCGATGTGCCCCTTGTGGGCGGAAGCGGCTGCTCGGAAGTTTTCTTCTAGAGTTGGGTCGCCAGAACCCAAGACGATGAGTTCTCCATCAAGGGCAAGAATCTGTCCGATGCTAGCGAGAACAAGGTCTAGGCCCTTTTGATCGGCTAAGCGACTTACGACACCGAAAAGGGGACCTTTTGCGTTGGGGTCAAGGCCGAAACTTTTCTGGAGATCTTTCTTACAGAGCGCTTTCTTCTCTAGCGTTGTTGCATCATAGGTGCTCGCAATCGCTTTATCTTTCGCGGGATTCCAAATTTCATAATCTAGGCCATTGAGAATCCCAGTGAAGTCCGTGCCTCTCTCTTTAAGGACGCCTTGCATGCCAAAACCCATCGCATCCGTGAGAACTTCGTTTGCGTAGGTGGGGCTCACTGTTGTTACTTTATTGGAAAAGAGGAGGCCAGCCTTCAGAAAGGAGATATTTCCGAAGAATTCAAACTGATGGGGAAAACCCATTCTCCGAGAAAATCCGAGGTCATCTACCTCCCCAAAGGGATAAAGGCCACGGAAGGCTAGATTATGAATTGTGAAAACAGAGCGAGCGCTCTGCGCAGGGTTTTCTGCCATATAGGCCGGTGTCAATCCTGCGTGCCAGTCGTGTGCATGAACAACATCAGGCCGCCACGCACGATCTAAGTCACCATCTGCAATCTTTGCTCCCACCCAACCTAGGAGACCGTAGCGCTTATGGTTGTCATTCCATTCGCGCCCAGCAGGACTGCTGTAAGGGTTTCCCTCGCGGCCAAAAAGGCTAGGCGAATCGATTGCGTAAACGACCTGTTTTGTTTCAGCAACGTGCCCCTTTATGAGGCGGATAGCTGCGGCCCCAAAGGCGTTACCAATTTCAGCAACTGGCTTTTTGTCCTCAAGACCCCGCAAAACGGCTGGGTAACCCGGCAACAATAACCTTACATCGACTCCAAGGGCGCGTTCAGCACGCGGCAAAGCGTACGTTACATCGGCCAATCCCCCAGTTTTTATCAGAGGAAAAGCCTCTGAAGCCACGTGCAGAACTTTCACGAAACGAATCCTTTCTTATGAGCTGTTTAAACGAACGTATCTTGGAGCTTACTTCTTTTTCTCGAGTGCTTGCATCATTTCACGTGTTACAAGAGTGACGCCGTTCGCGGTTCTTCTAAAGCGTTTGGCATCCTCTTCGGCATTGACACCAATGACCATGCCGCTCGGAATGACAACGCCCGTGTCGATAATGCAGCGGTTGAGATAGGCGCCAGGCCCCACGACGACGCGCGGCGCAAGTACTGTCCAATGGACTTTGGCGTGTGAATGGACACGGGTGTCAGAGCCCAAGATGCTGTGATAGAGCTCGCCACTGATTAAGCATCCATTCGTGACAATAGACTCGATAGCAATACCACGTCTGTCGCCTTCGTTATGGACGAATTTCGCAGGCGGCAACTGCGGTTGTGCGGTCCAAATGGGCCATACCGCATCGTAAAGATTAAGTTTTGGTGTTGTTTGTGTTAAGTCGATATTGGCTTCCCAGAAGGAATCAAGTGTTCCAACGTCTCTCCAATAGTCTTCCTGCGTCTCTGGCTCACCGATGCCGTGTACACAACTGTGCGAGAAGGCATGCGATATGGCAACTCCCTTAGCCACAGCCTCAGGGATAAGGTCTTTACCGAAGTCGTGCGTGGAATCGGTTTTTTTCATATCCCGCTCGAGGGCGTCAAAAAGGTAATCCGCATTAAAGATGTAAATTCCCATCGAACATAGAGAAATGTTGGGGTTTCCTGGCATCGCTGGGGGATCAGCGGGTTTTTCGACAAACTGGGTAATCTTTCCCTTCTTGTCTACTGCCATGACACCAAACCCCTTGGCTTTTTCGCGCGGAACTTCAATGCAGGCCACGGTGCATTCAGCACCACTTGCGATGTGCTCAGAGAGCATGGCCGCATAGTTCATCTTGTAGATGTGGTCGCCGGCAAGAATGAGGATATAGCGCGGGAAGGGACGGTAACTTTGCAAAATATCGATATTCTGAAAGACCGCATCGGCCGTTCCTCTGTACCAAGAGTTCTCATCAACGCGCTGCTGCGCGGGGAGAAGATCTACGAATTCATTCACGGTGGGCTGCAGGAAGTGCCAGGCCTGTGAGATGTGCCGCAGGAGACTGTGCGACTTGTACTGTGTGGCCACGGCAATGCGGCGAATGCCAGAATTCACGCAGTTAGAGAGAGCAAAGTCAATCAGGCGATAGTTTCCGCCAAAGTGCACGGCGGGCTTTGAGCGACGATCCGTGAGTTCGTAAAGACGTGAGCCGCGACCGCCCGCAAGAATGAGGGCAACGGTTTGACTCGGAGCGCCTAAGGTATTTCGATTCGACATCATCGTCTCCTTTCAATTAACTGATTACATCGGGCGCAGAGCGGCCGGTGATTTTGTGAATATCCGCGAGTTTCTCTGCCAATTCGATAAGAGGCTTTAGAGTCTCTTGCACGGACTTTTCGTAAAGAGTTGAATCTGCGGTATAACGCTCTAAATAAACACGCAGTGTCGCGCCAACGGTCCCTGTGCCTGAGAGGCGGAAAACAATACGCGAGTCGCCACTTAAGAGGATGCGGATACCCTGGTGGGCACTCGTTGATCCGTCAACGGGGTCGTGATAGGTAAAGTCATCAGCGGCTTCAATCGTGAAGGATTCCCCATCACTTGTGCAGAAACCCGTCCCCGCAAGAGTTGGTGCAAGGCTACGCAAACGCTCCATCAAGGCGTTCCCTGCAGCAAGGTCGATACCTTCATAGTCGTGACGAGAATAAACATTGCGACCAAACTCTGCCCAGTGTTCCCGAACCAGGGTTTCAGCGGGCTTTCCTGTTGCGGCAAGGATGTTGAGCCAGCAGAGAACTGCCCAAAGACCGTCTTTTTCTCTAACGTGGTTGGCTCCTGTTCCGGCACTTTCCTCTCCACAGATGGTGGCTTTGCCCGCATCTAAGAGGTTCCCGAAGAATTTCCAACCTGTGGGGGTTTCATAGCAAGAGATGCCAAGCTTCGCTGCAACTCTATCAACGGCGCGCGATGTGGGCATGGAACGAGCCACCCCAGAGAGACCGGCTTTGTAGGCGGGGATCTTCCTTGCATTTGCAACGATTACCGCAAGGCTATCGCTTGGGCTTACAAAGAGGTTACGGCCCACAATCATGTTTCTATCGCCGTCACCATCGGAAGCTGCGCCAAAACTTAATCCTAGTGAGGCATCTGCGAGGGCATCAATGAGGTCTTTGGCGTACACAGGATTGGGATCAGGGTGCCGCCCCCCGAAATCTTCGAGCGGCGTGCCATTTACGACAGTTCCTGCGGCGGCTCCCAGCGTTTCTTCAAGGATGCGTTTTGCATAGGGCCCCGTGACAGCATTAAGAGCATCGTAACGCATCTTAAAGTCGGGCTTCGCAAAAAGAGCACGGATGGCATCAAAGTCAAAGAGTGTCTTTAAGAGTGCGGCATAGTCGTCCACGGGGTCGATAACAGAAATCCGCATGGCGCCTAAAGTCTTTTCCCCAATTTCTGAGAGGTCAGGCGCTTCCTCTTCTTCGATAGCGTATTCGGTAATCTTCTTTGAGACTTCAAAAATCGCGTTTGTGAAAGTCTCATTCGCAGGTCCCCCGTTAGCGAGGTTGTACTTGATGCCGAAGTCTCCCGCAGGGCCTCCCGGGTTGTGACTCGCAGAGAGGATAATCCCTCCATCGGCTTTTCGTGCCCGAATCACCGCGCTTGCAGCTGGCGTAGAAAGGATGCCATTTTGCCCAACGAGAACTCGGCCAAAGCCTGCAGCGGAGGCCATTCTGAGAATGGTCCTAATGGCCACGGCATTAAAGTAGCGGCCATCGCCTCCGAGTACCAGAGTCTTACCCTTACAGTTGCCGATGACAGTGAAAAGAGAGGCAACATAGTTTTCTAAGTAGTTGGGAAGTGAGAACCGAGCAACTTTCTTACGCAATCCCGAGGTTCCAGGTTTCTGGTCATCAAAGGGGGTTGTCGGATAGATGCGAATAGCCATCATGTACTCCTTAAATGTGTTTGCGCGTAAAGGCGATGAGTGCCTCGGTTGACGCATCAAAGTGTAGCGCCTTCTCTTTGTCGGTAAGGGCAGGGAGAATCTTCTTGGCAACGGCTTTCCCGAGTTCTACGCCCCACTGGTCGAAGGAGTTGATGCCCCAGAGGACCCCTTGCGTGAAAACTTTATGCTCATAGAGCACAACGAGTTCTGCGAGAGATTCAGGAGAAAGGTCCTTTAGTAGCAGGGTAGATGTGGGTTGATTCCCAGCGAAAGAGCGCTGTTTTGCAAGAGCATTAATTGTTTCTTCGGATTTTCCTTCTTCCCGCATGCTCTCTCGGACTTCCGCTTCTGTTTTACCGAAAGCAAGCGCTGAGGTCTGAGCAAAGCAGTTAGAGAGAAGTGCCTCTTGGTGACCTGTGATTGGGTAGTCTGCCTTTACGGCCGCGATAAAGTCGCAGGGAACCAAGCGTCCTCCTTGGTGCAGAAGTTGGAAGAAGGCATGCTGTCCGTTATTGCCAAGCTCACCCCAAACGATAGGAGCCGTGCTCCAGGGGAGAGGAAGATTATCTTTTCCGACGGATTTCCCGTTACTTTCCATCTCAAGCTGCTGCAGGAAAGAGGGGAAGAACTTCAGTGAATCGTTATAGGGAAGAATGGCAAGTGTCTCAGCGCCTAAAAGGTTACTGTTCCAGTAGCCGATAAGTCCCATAAGAACGGGAAGGTTTTCCGAGAAAGGCGCGTTGCGGAAGTGTTCATCGGTTTTTTCTGCCGCTCGAAGTAGTCTTTCGAAAATATCCGCTCCCGTCTGAATCATGAGAGCAAGACCCACAGCAGACCAAAGTGAGTAACGGCCTCCTACCCAATCCCAAATTGGGAAAACACGCTCTGCGGGGATACCAAACTGAGCAGCTAAAGCGGGTTTACTAGAAACCGCTGCAAGGTGATTCGCTAAGTGCGGACCTTCTCCTAAGGATTCAACAAGCCACTTTCTTGCTGTGTTGGCGTTGAGCATTGTTTCTTGTGTTGTAAAGGTTTTACTTACAACAATAACAAGGGTGGTCTCAGCATTAAGCCCCGTTAGAAGTGTGGTAATCGGAGCGGCATCAAGGTTACTAATAAAGTGAACACGCGGTCCGTTTTCGCTCACCGCACGCAAAGCCATCGCCATCATCTTGGGCCCTAAGTCAGAGCCTCCGATGCCAATGTTGATGACATCGGTGATTTTCTTCCCCGAGGATCCTGGCAATGCGCCAGAGCGAACGCCTTCTGCGAATTCCCGCATCCTTGCGCGTGTTTTGAGAACTTCAGGCATCACATCGCACTCTTTGGGGAAGGGCCCCGCACCCTTACGCAATGCGACGTGTAACACTTGACGATTTTCACTTGTGTTAATGCGCTCTCCAGCGAACATCGCTTCAATGGCTTCTTTTAAGTGTGCCTCACGAGCAAGGTCTGTGAGAAGTTCGATTGTTTCTGTATCAAGCCGCTGTTTAGAGAAGTCGTAGTAAAGATTGGAATATTCCCGTGTAAGTTTTTTAACGCGTTCTGCATCCGCACTAAAAAGTTCTTTAAGGTGCATTCCTTTCAAAGTTTCTTTTTTGTCAAGGAGTGCTTTGTAAGCCAGGGTTTCTGTCAGATGCATATTCACTATTCCTTTTCTTAACTTAATCTTGTGTTGCTCGGAAGAGTGCGCCCTTTAGTCCCAAGTCGCCAGCCTCATCTAGGTACAGACGTACGCGTTTCAAGTAGGCAAGGTGAGGGCCCTTGTAGCGCAAAAATTCCGTGAGAAAATTCTCGTGGGTCACAAACGCAGGGCACTTACGCGCCATTCCGCCACCGATAACAATGGATTCTGTTAAAACGGCAAGGGCGGCCGTTCGGGCTGCTCTCCCGTAAAAGCGAGAAAAAGCCGCGCAAGTGGGGCTAGAGGCAAATCCAACTTCAGCGGTAATCTCTGCGGGCTCTTTCCTTTTACCCGTAAAGAAAGCATGAAGCAGTGTGAGACCTCTGCCCGAGAGAATGTGCTCGATTGTGATGGGAGTCCCTGGGTCAGAGACTTCAAAATACCTCTCAATGGGTTCTTCTTCTTTGTCAAAAGCAAGAGCAATGTGACCGAGTTCGCCTGCGATGACGTGAGAAGGTGTTCCCGTGTAGAGCCAACCCGTGCCAAAGCCTGTACCAGCTCCAATGACAGTGCGAATGGGGCTAGAAAAAGCCTCGCCACTTGCGAAAAGAGTCTTCAGGTCTTCTTTTACCCGGGGCGCTGCGAGAGCCCAGGCCTGTGCCTCAAAATCATTTAAAAGATAAATTTGAGTCTTAGGGAAAACTTTTTCAATGAAACGGACATCAATATTGAAAGCCGCATTTGTCATGCGTACAAAGCCCCGATCAACGGGACCAGCAGCGGCAATCGATACGGCGTTTGTAGAGGCTGCTTCTGGCCAGCGCGTTTTAATTTCTTCTAGAGCAGCTTCAAATGATTTTTCTTGGCTTGAAATGACTGTTTTTTGAAGCAAAAAAGACTTCTCGCCTTGTACTTCGTACAGAGCGAAACGCGCGTTTGTTCCCCCAATATCAGCCGCGAGTACCCGCATTTTGTGCTCCCTTTGCACCAGGATTTA
>CAVLDT010000022.1:0-31326 GCA_963661915.1 Duodenibacillus sp. | reverse complement strand
CTGTTGACGTCTTCAATGCAGGGGTTGACATCCCTGAGGTTAATCAAATCATTCTTTTGCGTCCCACACAGAGCCCGATTGTTTTTGTACAACAGCTTGGTCGAGGATTGCGAAAAGCTAAAGACAAAAATTTCCTTATCGTCCTTGATTTCATCGGTAACTATAGGAACAACTTCTTAATCCCTGTTGCTCTATCCGGCGACAAATCCTACGATAAAGACAATCTTCGACGCTTTGTTTCAGTTGGGAGCCATCTAATTCGAGGTCAATCAACCATCCATTTTGATGAAATCACTAGGAAGAGAATTTATCAAGCCATTAATTCTGCGAGCACCCAAACAGTAAAACTAATAAAAGATGCTTATACCGTTCTAAAGTACAGACTAGGTAGGCGCCCGAAACTAATCGATTTTGAAAAAAACGACTCAATCGATGTTATAAAGATATTCAATAGATTCGGCTCCTATTACAACTTTCTCAAGGAACAAGAACCTGACTTCAAGGAGCGTATGTCACCAGAGGCGGAGGAAATCCTCTGTTTCTATTCCAAGCAACTCGGAAGAGCTCAAAGAATTTCAGAGGCACTAATTCTTGAAGCTCTTCTTTCGGGGGCAAACCAAAATTCCTTAAAACAATATCTTAAGGGCGAACTTTCCAAAAGATACAATAAGAAAGTTTCCGAAGATCACCTAAGTAATGTAGAGAAGGTGCTTACAAACAATTTCGCAATAACAGAAGAAATAAAGAATTCTCAAAATAATTGCGTTTTTCTCGAACCCACAGGAAATGGTGAATGGAAAATAGATAGCCATTTCAATCAAGTAATTCAAGGGGAGCCCCTCTTGCGCGAGTTTTTAGCAGATCTTCTTGAATTTATGAAAAAGCGTTTTGAGTCTCGCTACGAAAACAGTTATAAAGATACCGATTTAGTTCTCAATGAAAAATACTCCTATGAGGATGTCTGCCGTTTACTCAATTGGGACAAAAACGTTAGTGGTCTAAATATCGGTGGCTATAAATACGATGAGAAAACAAGAACCCTTCCTGTCTTTATAAACTACCATAAAGACAGAAATGCCACCCAAAAGTACGAAGACGAATTCAAATCCCCCCAAATACTTATAGCCCTGTCAAAAGCGGATAGGAAACCAGAATCAAAAGACGCTAATCATATTTACAAACGTAAAGAAAGTGATAAAGACAACAAAATTTACCTATTTGTACGTCGAGAAATAAAAGACAAGGGAGATGCAAAATACTTCTACTTTCTCGGAGAAATATTGGCGCAAGGTGAACCAGAGGTTACGTTGATTACTAATAAAAAAGGGGAAACATCTCCTGGCTTTAAAATTACATATAAACTTTCGACCCCAGTTCGCCAAGAGATTTACGATTACATAACAGCGGAGATTCCCAATGAAAACAATTGAAGTCGTTGCGGCCATCATTCATCACGATGGAAAGATTCTTGCAACGCAACGAGGATACGGTGACTTTAAAGATGGCTGGGAATTTCCAGGTGGAAAAATTGAGTCTGGTGAAACCGCAGAGCACGCCATTGTCCGTGAGATTCAAGAAGAACTCAATGTGACGATTGTTCCTGAAAAGCTAGTAACAACTGTTGAATGTGACTATCCCAAATTTCACCTAACGATGCACTGCTTTCTCGCATCCATTGATCATGGCCACGTCGCTTTGCTTGAACATGAAGCAATGAAGTGGCTCACAAAAGAAGAACTCGATAGCGTCGCTTGGCTACCCGCTGACGTTGAAGTTGTCGAGAAACTTAAGTCAATTCTTTAAAAGAAGAAGTGCTCAGTGCCGGCACAGGTTAAAAGAGACTCGCCTGTGCCGGAGTAGCCTCTTCGTTCCCCTTCCCTAACATCTCTAAGAGTTTCGCCTCATCGATAACAGCGACTTGAAGTTCACGGGCTTTTTCAAGCTTAGACCCCGCGCTCTCGCCAGCAACAACGAAGTCTGTCTTCTTAGAAACTGATCCTGCGACCTTGCCACCTGCGGCAAGGATTGCATCCTTTGCAGCATCACGCGTAAGAGTTGGAAGAGTCCCAGTTAAAACGAAGGTCTTTCCTTGAACTAAAGATGAACCTAAAGTCGCATCTTTAATCGCAGGCCACGTTATTCCAGCATCAAGTAAAGCCGCAATAACAGCTCTATTGTGGGGCTCAGCGAAGAAGGACTCTATGGATTCTGCAATCACCTCCCCCACGTCGTTTACTTCAAGGAGAGCATCAATTGTGGCATCTTCTAAGGCAGAAAGCGTCTTAAAGTGCGCCGCAAGGTCTCTTCCTGTCGCCTCGCCAACATGACGAATACCCAGGGCGAAGATAAATCTAGCAAGCGTTGTTTCTTTACTCTTAGCGATACTCTCTAAGAGATTCTCAGCGCTCTTTGCTCCAAAGCGTTCAAGCTTTTTGAGGTCTTCAAAGGTTAAGCGATAAAGATCTGCACTCGTCTTCACAAGCCCTGAATCAACAAGAGCATCAACGACCTTTTCCCCTAGGCCTGGGATATCCATCGCACGGCGCCCTGCGAAGTGGACAAGGGAGAGTTTCAACTGCGCAGGACACACAAGCCCCCCTGAGCAGCGGGAGTCTTTCTCTTCTTCATCTCTCACAACCGCAGATCCACAGACAGGGCACACCTTAGGCATCAGAAATTCCTTTGCATCCGCGGGTCTCCTCTCTCCTATGACGCGAAGCACCTCTGGGATTACATCCCCTGCACGCCTTACAACAACCGTGTCACCGATTAAAAGACCCAATTCACGGATGTGGTCTTCATTGTGTAGCGTAGCGTTACTGATTGTTGCGCCACCAACAAACACAGGACTTAGTCTTGCTACGGGTGTCACTCTCCCCGTGCGCCCAACCTGAACATCAATATCAAGAACACGTGTAAGAGCTTCTTCTGGCGGGTATTTATGCGCGCAAGCCCAACGGGGTTCTCGGGCTACGAAACCTAAGCGCTTTTGAAGAGCGAAGTCATTTACCTTATAGACAACGCCATCGATTTCAAAGGGAAGTTTGGGACGGATTTCTGCTACATAGTTATGAAACTCTGCTAATTCCTTAGCAGTCGTAACAACGCGGCGCGTCTTTGCAACGGGAAATCCCATTGCGGCAAACTTATCTAAGAGGGAAGACTGACTCTTCGCGAAGTCCGGATTACTACACTCTCCTATCCCATAGGCATAAAAGTGCAATGGCCGGGATGCTGCCACTCGGCTATCTAATTGACGCAGAGCGCCCGCAGCGGCATTTCTTGGATTTACGAATGTCTTTTCTCCCAAGGCTTCTTGCTTTGTATTGAGTTTCTCGAAGTCACTCTTATGCATAATGACTTCGCCACGTACCTCTAATACGTCGGGTACGTTTTCCGCCTGTATCCGAAGCGGGATATTTCGAATCGTTCTTGCATTCGCGGTGACATCCTCCCCTGTGATGCCATCTCCGCGTGTGGCAGCAAGGACGAGTTCCCCTTTTTCGTAACGAAGATTGATTGCCAAACCGTCAAACTTAAATTCGCAGTCGTATTCGATAACGGGGATATCTGTGAGTTCCCTACGAACCCTTTGGTCGAAAGCAACGGCCCCTGCGTCTGTAAAGTCAGTTTCCGTGTGAATTGAGAGCATCGGAATGACGTGTACGGCTTTGGCAAGGTCACTTCTCACTTCTCCTCCAACGCGCTGCGTCGGAGAGACGGGAGTTTTTAGTGTCGGATACTTCGCTTCAAGCGCCTGCAGTTCTCTAAAGACACGGTCGTATTCCGCATCAGGAACGCTCGGTGCATCGAGCACATAGTACTCGTGGTTCCAGCGGTAAAGGAGATTGGTTAATTCTTTGGCACGACTACGAACGGACGCATCAGGTTCTTCTGCTGCGTCAAACAAATCTACTTCCCGCATTTTCTTTTCCTCTCTATCGCTGGCTAAAGAGTTTTACAGTACGCTCAGAGCCTAGGGTAAGCCCTTGAGAATCCATATCGACAGCAAGTTTCTTTAGTTCGGAAGAAATATAGGTTGCCGCAGCGGTAGTAATCGGATTCTTTGACTGGTCAACGAGGACGCCACCGAAGGTGCAAGAAAGGTCATTAGCCGTTTCAAAGAGGTCACGCAAGGGATTAATCGCTGGGTCACAAAGCGGGATATCCAATTCAAGGATAATCTTTGTGAGATCTGTTTCCGCAACACTTATCTTAAAGTAAGGATCTGTCTTCCCAGAAACACACTTAACATAGGTGTTTTCCCCTCGGGCGGTAAAGCCATTAGGCGTGAGGATATCTTTTAAGAGATCAAGGTCAAAGGGCGCCTCAGTTACAACGTAAAGAGCGAGCGTGTTGTCGTAGCGGGAAACAAGACCTGCGAGCATCTTCGTCTGGTCTAAGACTCGGACGATATCTGGCATCTCAACGTCAGCGTCAATTTCGATTGCAAGTTGATTGGCAAGTTGCAGGAAGCGAGAAACGAGGAGTTCGTCGGCTGCGCTCTTTCTACTTGCTAATTGCATCTTGATTACAACGGCGTTGCAACTATTGTTCCCGCGGAAACTTTCAAGCCAAAGACCTGTTTCTGCGTTGTAGAAATCGGAGGTTACGACATCGCGTAGCCCTTCGGCATCGATGAAGGCAGCAACCTGCACTAAGCGGTCTGTGGTGAAGACTTCATCCTTAGGCGTAAATCGGACGAAAGCATCGAGTAGAAGATCTACGTTAGGCTTATCGCGCCCTTTCGTCTTAACCAAAGGTTCAATGCTTGAGGCAAGAGCGGGTTGCTCAAGAGAAACCGGTGGTAGGTCAGGTAGTTCTGGTTCAGGAGAAACCTCTACAACGGGCTTAGCCTCTGTGGGGACTACGACTTCCTCTGGCTTTACTACAGGAGGTTCTGCGGAATCTGCACTGAGTTTCGGGGCAGACTCTTCTTCCGCATCAAGCGCATCTTTAAGTTCGGAAGAAACCGCTGGGACCCCTGTGAGGGCATCTCCGACGCCTGCCCGCATCTTTTTACTGATGTCTTCAGCGGGTTCCGCCTCTTTGCGACGGCGGACGAAACCAAAATAAAAACCGAGGGCGATGATCGCCACAATAATGACCAAATAGAAAGGCTCGATACCGAACATGTTTCTACCCTAACGTAAATTCAACACTTATTAGCCGCAACATTATCACGCCTGAGCTAGCTCTGCGGCCTCTTTAATATCCACTGCCACAACACGCGACACACCAGGCTCTTTCATCGTGACACCAATCAGCTGTTCGAGTTGCTCCATGGAGACTCTGTGGTGCGTGATCATCACAAACTGTGTGGCGTTACTCATCGCGGCAATTTTCTTAACTAAGCGATCCTGGTTTGCTTCATCAAGCGGAGCATCGACCTCGTCTAAGAGGCAGAAAGGAGCGGGATTTAGTTTAAAGATTGCAAAAACGAGAGCCGTAGCAGTAAGAGCCTGTTCACCGCCTGAGAGAATCTTCACACTCGTATTTTTCTTTCCGGGCGGTTGCGCAATGACATCAATCCCCGTATCAAGGATCTCTTCGCCTGTAAGACGCAACTCGGCGCTTCCGCCTCCGAAGAGACTTGTGAACATTTCTCCAAAGTTTTTATTCACCGCATCAAAAGTGCTTCGGAGAAGGTCACGGGTTTCCGCATCAATCTTTCGGATAGTTTCCTCTAAGTTGGCGATAGCTTTTTCAAGGTCAGCAACCTGCACTTCTGTTTCATGCATCGCTTTTTCACTTGCCTCGAGGTTTTCTAGCGCTGCGTGATTAACAGGCCCCAAGGCGGCTATCGCATCCGTTAGGCGCGTAAGTTTTGCCTTAACGGACGGAGTCTTGAGGTTTTCTTCCAAGACTTTCTTAGAAAGAGCCTCGCGATCTGCCTCTAATTCCGTTAAGCGGAGAGTAAAAGCCTCCCCTTGCGTGAGGTAGGTTTGTCGTTTTACTTTAAGTTCTGAGATTTCTTGTAAAAGTGGCGCCTGTGAATCCATCAAGACTCGGTGTTTATTGCGGGCTTCTTCAACTGCGTTTTCAGAGGCATCAGCCACGGTCTCTGCTTCAAGAAGAGCAGCTCTGGCAGCATCTAAAGTTCGCGTGAGGTCAGCGAGTCCTGCCTGTTCAGCTTCAATATCTAGGGAGGCTAGTTCCTCTTTAAGTGACTCAATTTCAACCGCAAGTCGCTCGATTTCTGATGCGGCGTTTTCCGCTTCCCGCTTTGCGTCTTCTGCGCGTTCCCTGTCGGATGCGGCCTGCATCGCACTCATCTTTACTTCAGATTTCTTATCGGCTAGGGCTTCTTCCACATCACTTACGCGGTGCTCGGCCTCTTCGAGGAGAATCTGAGCGTCAGTGACTGCCTGCTGCTTTTCTCCGAGTTCAACGTCGAGTTTTTCAAACTTTTCCTCAACGCTCTCTCGAGACTCTGTAATTTCAGCAATGCGGCCCTTAAGGACTTCTGCGTCTTCAGTTGCCTTTTTCGTGCGACTTTCCCAGAGTTCGATTTCTCCAGCAAGACGGGTTGCTTCAACCTGAAGTGCGTGGTGTTCGGTGCGCGTGGCATTAAGAGCCGCAGTCTTCTCTCGGATATCCTCTTCTAGGGATAAAAGTGAATTCCTTGCAGCTGTTTCTTTATCCGTGAGTGTGTCGTTACTTTCAGTGAGTTTCGCTTCCCGCTCCGTGAGTTCTCGGATTTCTGTTGCGCGCGAGAGAACGCCACTTGCTTCACTCTCTTCAGCCCAGAAGGTAATCGAAAAAGAGTCAACGATGTGCCCTGCAGGGGTAACAATCACTTCTCCACTGGTAAGCTCCGCCCGTTTAGAAACGGCTTTAGTGACGCTTTCTGCTACAAAGACTCCTTGCAGCCACTGAGAAAGAGCTCCCTCGACGATGGGGTCCTCTGTCTTGATAAATTGAAGTATCGAAGGAAGCGTTGATTCTCTTTCTCTAGCATCAATTACGGGCACCGCACCATAGAAAACAAGGGGCGCGGGAGGCGCTGAAGCTTCTAGGCTTGCGACCGCAGCCGCATCTTTTAACTGCAAAGCCCCTGCTTTATTTGTAAGAACCGCCTCCAAGGCGCGTGTCCACTTCGGGGTAACTTCAATTCTCTCAAAGAGTCTTTTAAGGCCACCAAAGCCCATAGAGCTGATCCACTGCCCGAGTTTTCCCTCTTGACCAATCTTAGCTTGGATGCCTTCTAAGGTCTGTAGTCTTGAACTCGTGCGAGCAAGGTCAGAGGAGACGCGTGAGATTTCCAAGCGGGCTTCATTTAGCGTTACTTCAATCTCGGCCTTTTCTTCCGCAGCTGCGTTTAGCGCCTCTTCTTCGGCTTCTAATCTTGCCTTAGCGGCTGCGATTTCTCCATCAAGCGCCGCGTAGCGCGCGGTATCGGGCTCTGTGAGCGTAGCCATCTCTTCTTCGAGAGCGGCAAGACGGGTCTCCGCATCCGTCATCTCACGCTCAAAAGACTGCAACTCAACGTTTACGACCGCAATGCGGTTTTCTGCTTCATTTGCGCTCTGTCTTGCGGTCTCATAGGTGCGGCGAGCATCTTCATAGTGTAGATTAGCCGCATCAACGTCTTCAGTCAGGGCAGAGATCTCCTCTTCAATTTCTTTCCCCTTAGAAGTAAGTTCCTCTGCGTGCGCTAAGAGAGCGGCCTCTCTTTCATTTGCCGCTACGCGATTTGCCTCTCGCAAGCGAAGCATCTCCGTGTCGCTAGCAATCTGGCGATTCGCAGAATCCTTTCTTTCTACGATGTGGCGAATATTCCCTTCAATCTGCGCAACAGCCTTCTCCGCTTCAAACTTCGCAAGCCGCGCTGCATCGGTTGCTTCTCTTTTCTGGCGTGAGGCCTCTTTTAAGTTTTCAATTTCAAGAAGTACCCTCTGGCTTTCTCCCTGCGTAGAGACCATCTCGGCCTCTTTCTTTGCAATGCGAGCGCTCATTTTTTCTGCCGCATCGCGCGCTTCGGTCTCTTGCATGTAGTTACTTAAGAGTTCAGCCTCAGCTCTCTCCTTATCAAGTTCTTGCCACTTCTGAGCAGTCTTCGCCTCCTCCGTCAAGCGTTCGATTTCAGCTCTCTTTGTTTCCTGCAGGTAGGCTACCTTCTCAAGGTTGCTCCGGGTACTAGTTAGAGCCGTTTCCGTCTCCCGCCTTCTTTCTTTGTACTTGCTGACGCCTGCTGCCTCTTCAAGGTAAATGCGAAGTTCCTCGGGTTTTGCCTTAATGAAGTTTGAGATCATGCCCTGGCTTATGATCGCATAGGAGCGGGGCCCGAGGCCAGTGCCCATGAAGACATCCTGCACGTCACGGCGCCTTACCTGTTGATTGTTAATGAGGTAAGCGTTCGATCCATCGCGTGTCACGACGCGCTTTATCGAGAGTTCACTGTAGGCGCCCCAGGGTCCTGTGATTGTATTGTCCGAGTTATCAAGCACCATCTCAACGGAGGCGCGAGAGGACGCAGGGCGGCTAGAGGACCCAGAGAAAATGAGTTCACTCATCGAGGTCGAGCCTCGGAGTTCGGAGATGCGACCCTCGCCTAAAACCCACCGAATTGCATCGATGACGTTTGATTTACCGCAACCGTTGGGACCAACAATTCCAGCCAAATTTCCTGGAAACTCCACTAAGGTCGTATCCGCAAAGCTCTTAAATCCGCTTACCTTGAGTTGTCGAAGTCGCATGCTGATGTCTTAAATTCTTCTTCTTGGGTTTGATGTTTTTTTCCGTTTCGGGGGATTTCAAAATCCTTTTTTTTACCCCTCGTCGCCCTTCAAACCCATTTTCTTTAATGGTAACGAGCGCCGCACTCCTCTTAAAGGACAAAATCCTCTAAGAGTGAGCCCCCTTAAAGGTTCTTATAATACAGCCTCTAGGGGATTTTTCCGAGGGTTAATGGGGTGTTTTTTAAACTCTTTTTCCCCATTAAATAGCCCGAAATCCAAAAGATTCTCTAAAGTTTTACTTTACGGAGAAAATCAGTAAAGAGAGGAGCCACGAGCGATGACTACGAACTTAAAAACTATCCAAGATTTCACGCGCTTTGCAATGACTGAATTTGAAAAGCATGGCGTAACCCTCGGTCACGGCGCAGAAGACTTGTGGCAAGAGGCAACTTTCCTTGTGCTGCGAAGCCTAAATCTTCCCTTTGATAGGTTAGAAAGTTTCTGGGAAGCTCGCCTTACAGATGAGGAGTCTGCCCTACTCTTAAAGCGGATTCATGCGAGAAGCGTAGAAAAAGTGCCAACCGCCTATATTTTGGGCGAAGCTTGGCTTATGGGAATGAAGTTCCGAGTAAACGAAAACGTTCTTATTCCCCGTAGTTTTATCGCTGAACTCTTAGAAAACGGTTTAAGTCCTTGGGTTGCCAACCCAGAAAAGGTAAATTCCGTCCTTGATATGTGCACAGGAAGTGGGTGCCTAGCGATTATGGCTAAAGAGGCGTTTCCAAACGCCACGGTCGTTGGAGCGGATATTTCTTCTAAAGCCTTGGAAGTTGCCCGCGAGAATGTTTCTGACTACGGCTTAACCGAGGAAGTCAAAATCGTTGAGTCAAACGCCTTCGCGAATCTCAAAGACCAGCGCTTTGAAGTGATTATCTGTAATCCCCCGTATGTAACAAAAGAGGCGATGGACGCGCTTCCCGATGAATACCGTAAGGAGCCTCTCATTGCGCTAGACGCAGGGGAAGATGGGATGGACTTCTTAAAGAGCTTTATCCCTGAACTTTCTAAGCACCTAGTGCCAAATGGCGAGGCCTACATCGAGATTGGTGACGGCAGAGATGCCTTTGAAGCCCTTTGGCCGCGGCTCTCTGTGATGTGGCTTGAAACTAGTGGCGGAGACTCTATGCTCTTTCGCGTTACGCGAGAGGACTTAAAGGCAGCAGGCCTCTAGAAAAAAGTAGATAGTTAAGAAAGCCCCCTCACACATGCTTCGCATCCAAAACCTCACGCTTACCTTTGGTACGCGTGTTCTCTACTCGAAGGTGAATCTTACGGCCGATGCAACAGAACGCATCGGCCTTATTGGAGATAATGGCTCTGGGAAAACAACCCTTTTTCGGGCTATCTTAGGAGAAATTGCGCCTGAAGATGGTTCGATTGAAGCGCCAGAGATCACTCGCATCGCCTACGTCGCACAGAATATCGATGTCGATGAGAGCACTGCTTTGGACTTTGTCCTAGCTGGCCACGCACCGCTCGCGGCAGCAAAGGCTGAAGTGAAGGCAGCTGAGGCCGCTGGCGACGCCATGCGGCTTGCCGCCGCGCACGCAGCGCTTGCGGATGTAAATGAGGGAGCCGTGAAGGCTGAGGCTCTCTGCGTTATGGCAGGTTTGGGTTTTAGCTCACAGGACAGCACAAAGTGCGTTCGAGAGTTTTCTGGCGGCTGGCGTAACCGCTTGGCTCTTGCCCGTGCTCTAATGAGGCCTGCCGACCTCCTTCTTCTTGATGAACCCACAAACCACCTAGATATCGATAGTCTTATTTGGCTTGAAGCGTGGCTAAAAAAGGTTGAATCAACGGTCATCATCATTAGCCACGACCGGGAGTTCTTAGACCGCGCGACGCGAATCACCTGGGCAGTCGAAAACCAAACGATTAAACGCTATAGCGGTAACTACTCAGCCTACGAGGAGCAAAGCGCTGAGGCAGCAAGGTTACAGGACGCAAACGCCCGAGCCTACGAGAGAAAGGCTAGTCACCTCTCAGCCTTCATTGAGCGCTTTCGGTATAAAGCGACAAAAGCCCGTCAGGCGCAGAGCCGCATCAAGATGCTAGAAAAGCTCGAGGTCGTTGAACCGGTGCGGGAGAAGAGATCTTGGCGGTTTACCTTCCCTGAGCCAGAGCGGTGCCCTGAGCACTTAATTGACTTAGAGGATGCCGTCTTGGGCTATGGCGACTCAGTAATACTCCGAGCCGTTAAGCTCTCCGTTCGCGCCGGAGAGCGCATTGGCGTCCTTGGGGTAAATGGCGCAGGGAAATCCACCCTTGTAAAAACGATTGATGGCCTCCTGCCACTCATTTCCGGAGAAAGACGCCTCGGCCAAGGGGCGCTTGTCGGCTACTTTGCGCAGCACCAACTCGAGCAACTCGAAGGCGACATGACAGCTCTTGAGACACTCAGGCACATGGCGCCAAATGAAAGAGAAGTTGATCTGCGAAACTTCCTCGGGCGCTTTCGCTTCTCAGGCGAAGCAGCGGATTCAAAGATCGCCCCGATGTCTGGTGGCGAAAAAGCCCGCTTAGCTCTAGCAATGCTCTCGTGGAAGAAGCCCAACCTCCTTGTGCTTGACGAGCCAACAAACCACCTCGATATGGCTACACGTGAGGCCCTTACGATGGCGCTTTCTACTTTCGAGGGGGCGCTCCTCCTTGTGAGTCACGATCGCCACCTCCTAAGGAGCACCTGTGATCGCCTGATCCTCGTTCACGATGGACGCGTCACAGAGTACGAGGGAGACTTAGACGACTATGCAAATTTAGTCTTAGAGCATAGAAAGGCAACGGCAGCCGCAGCTAAACCCACTTCCCAAACTGAAGCCACCACGATTAACCGCAAGGAAGAACGTCGCCTTGAAGCGCAAGAGAGAAGTCGCATAGCAGCGTTAAAGAAACCCCTCCTTCTTAAACTCACTGCCGCGGAAAAGAACGTCACAGACTTAACTGAGAAACTACAAGCGCTTGATGCGAAGATTGCTGATACTGAGTGGTACAGAACCGCGTCTCAAGATGTAGTTTCCGATACCCTTAAAGAACGGGGCTCTGTGGCTAGCGACCTGGAAGCAGCAGAAAACCTTTGGCTCGCTATCACAGAAGAAATAGAAGCGATTAAGTAATCACATTTCTATTTTCTTTTTCTAAATCAAACTAAACTCAAACACCGCGCCTTGTTGCTGCCCAACAAATGAGAGACCCAGCTACGACAAGCCCCACGCCTTTAAAGAAAGAAATTTCCAAACTTTCCCCAAGGTAAAAGGCAGAAAATAGGCAAGAAAGTACAGGCGTGAAGTAACTCGCGATAGCAAGAACCGTCATCCGCCCGAAGATAATCCCTAGGTTCCAAACGGCGTACCCAGCTGCCATCACGGCGCCAGCGAAGAGAATTGACTTAAAAGCCTCAACGCTAGGCGTAAACCTCGCACCAAAGCCATAAAAGTAAAGAGAAGCGTAAATGAGAGCGTTACATAGGAAAATAAGCACAACGGGGTTTTTCTTAATCCCAATTGCACGCGTAACGGAACTGTAGGCAGCCCAAGCAACTGCCCCAATAAAAGCCATAACGTATGGCGCAGGGTTCTTACCAACGTTTGTGGCAATCTCACAGAAATTAAGTCCCCCTTTCCCAGAGAGAACCATAGCCATCCCCAAGAAAGCAACAACTAAGCCAATCACAACCCACCAACGGCTCTTCTGTCCATTAAAGAGAATGGCAAAAAGAACCGTAAGACAGGGCCAAGCGTAATTGACCATTCCCACTTCAATCGTCTCTCGAGAGCTCTCACACAAGCCCATCGAAATCGGAAAGCAGAGTTCACAGGTGAGTGCAGAGGCAAGTCCCAAAGTTAAAAACTTCACCGGAAAATCCCGTAATCTCGGAATCCCGAAAACCCCCATTAGAAGGACAGCTGCTGTGAGGTTAAGTAGACAGACGCCGCCGGCGATCCCCGCTTCAACGGTAACTGTGCGAACCAATCCAACGCTCATTGCCCAAAGCGCGGGCGCCAAGAGCCCTAAGGCTGTCGCCTGATTCGTATTTAACGCCATACGAGTTTGACGCTCCCGATGCCATTGACGCCTGCGGTGAGTGTTTTTTGCCTCTGAGGCTTAATGTCAAGGTAAGAGGCAACGGAAATGACGTCTCCAGCGAGGATGCATGAGGAAGAAGCCGCAGCCTCTAAAATCGCTCCCTTCAAACTTCCAAGCATTTCGTCTACGCGTTTTTCGAAAAGTAGCTTGTTATCTTCATAGACCCAGCAGTAGGAATCCTCAGGATCTATCGTCCGCGAGGAGAATCTTCCCTCAGAAAATAAAAGCGTCGCATCGGTCCAATTACCTCCCTCTTCAAGAGAAAGGGAGGTTGCGTATAAAAGTGGCGAAGTTCCCTTTCCATCAAAAAGGGCCGCAAGCATAAAAAGCACACGGCTCTCAGCGGAATACTTAATTGGGAAAGCTTCCTTTTCGCGAGCGGTAATAATCCTAAGGGGGTTTAGTGTCTTATAGCCCCGAGAAGTCACCTGTCGGATACGCCTTACGGGAAAGTAATCGTCTTTTCTAGCGTAAACGCGAACGACGCTCGCAGAGCCTGGAGAAAATAGAAACATTTTCTTTTGCTTCGAACCTTTTCCTAGGAAAAAAATTCCCTTCGAGGTTTTACTCTTTTTTTAGGAGTCAGCCTCTTCTGCCCTCGCGTGTTCCTCTGCGCTACCGGGAATCACGGGATTCGGCTTATCGTTAAAGAAAAGCCAAGCCTGATAGATGTAGCCACTTACGCCATAGATGCAAAAGAGAATAAAGATTGCAAAGACGGGACTGTCGGAAATGACAATAAAGATAACACTTAAGGCAAGAGCAAACCAGAAGGGCTTAGTCTTAAGGCAAGCAGCGGATTTCCCTGAGAAAAACGGCGCATTGCAAACCATTGTGAGCCCTGCGTAAAGAGTCAAAATAAAGGCGATATCCGCAGGATTCTTTGTCACGCACTCAGGCATCCGCCCTGTGGCAAGAAGCCAAATAAAGCCAGCAACGAGAGCGGCTGCCGCGGGGCTTGGCAACCCTTGGAAAAACCTCTTATCGACAACGCCAACATTGCAGTTAAAACGCGCAAGCCGAATACCAGCGCATAGGCAAAAGACTAACGCCGCTACGATACCGACTGAGCCAAGGGGAGCCAGCACAAACTTATAGATTGCGATGGCAGGGGCCACACCAAAGGCTGTCATATCCGCGATGGAATCGAACTGCACACCAAATTCACTCTGTGTGTGCGTAAGGCGGGCAACGCGGCCATCCATCCCGTCAAGGAGCATAGAAAGGAAAATCAAAACGGCAGCATCGGCAAACAATCCATCCATTGTCCGTACAACAGAAAGGAAAGCACAGACAAGAGAGGCAGTTGTGAAGAGATTAGGAAGGACATAGATTCCACGCGTGCGAACGATATTAATCTTCTTACGGCTCTCTTCTACCATACGGGCACGAGCCGAACGGCGACGGGTACGATAAACCATTGTCAATCACTCCATTTCGAATTCTTTTTAGATTGTCTTTTCTTTTAAGTGAGCAAGAACGGAGGCAACACCTGTGACCTTCTCACCGATGGTGACATTTACCTCTGCTGTGAGCGGTAGATAGACATCCACCCTACTTCCAAAGCGAATAAATCCATAACGCTCGCCACGCTCAAGTCTTGCCTCTGAGTGCGTGTAACAGAGGACACGCCGCGCAACGAGACCAGCAATCTGCACAAAGCAGACGGTTTCCCCACCTGGGGTCTTTACGACAACGGCGTTGCGTTCATTTTCCGTACTTGCTTTATCAAGCGCAGCGTTAAAGAACTTACCCTTGTAGTACTCAACCTTTTCAACAACACCAGCCACGGGCGCCTTCTGGCTATGAACGTTAAAGACGTTCATAAAGACAGATATTTGCCGCATTTTCTCCCCTGTGTAAGGGCACTCGCAATCTTCAATCTTCACGACTCGCCCATCAACAGGACTTACAACGGCGTTCTCCTCTTCTGTCATCTCGCGCGCGGGATCGCGGAAGAAATTCGCCACAAAGAGGAAAAGAAGCCAGAAAAGAACCGCCAAGATTCCATCAAAGAAGCAATCGACAACAAAGGCAAGCACAAAGGCGATTGCCATAAATGTCCAACCCTCACGGGCAAAGAACGGATGGGGATAAATACGTCTCACGTTAAAAACTCCAGAACTGTGTCGATTTAGGTTTTAAATTATAAAAAAATCTCACTAATCTTTTATTTAACAGACAAAAAATCAGGAATGACAACATCCGTTTCCGCATCCTCCCCTTCGGCTGGGAGAATTTCCAAGACCTTCACATCAAAGCGAAGCGTCCAGCCTGCAAGCGGGTGATTCGCATCAAGAAGCGCCTTCCCTTCTGCGATTTCTGTCACGCGGTAGGGCCTCTCAGAGGGCTTTGCCCCTGGAACACTCTCAAAAAGTAAACCCACGCGCACATCCACAGGGTCACCAAGCTTTTCAACGTCTGCGAGAGTCACGAGTTCTTCGTCAAATTCCCCAAAGGCCTCTTCGGGTTCAAGCGTAAAGGTGATGCTCTTTCCTACGGTAAGTCCCGTAAGCTTCCTTTCAAATGCAGGAAAGATATCTCCCTTGCCGTGTAGATACCAAACCCCCTCTGGTGGGGTCTCATCGATGACGTTCCCTTGCAGGTCAGACATTCGAACAAAGATTCGAACGAGTGTGTTATCCGTAACTTCCATCTTAAATTAAGAGCGGCCGCCACGCCTACCTAACGCGTTAGGTAAGCGAGAAGCGGCCGCCTCCCCCCAAACTTAACGAAGTTGTTCAGAGATGACAGTGAGGATTCTCGGTGCTACACCTGTTGCATCAGCCCTACCCTCGCCATCCGTTACCGTAATGCGGCAAGCGTCATCAGCAGTCGGTGCTAGACGAATTCTGTATTCGGGAGCATCGATAACCTGTTCTTTGTTAAACATATTCGCAAAGAAACCGCGCTCTGCCTTCTTCTTTGCCTCATAGTCACTATCAAGATACTTCACAAGGAAGATTCCCTGGCTTCTATCGCGGTCAACAAGATTAAAGTTCGCACGATCCAGTGCCAGCCCCAAGCGACGCCATGAGCGATCGAAGGGTTCCTTAAGAAGAATAGATTCGGCGGCGCCCGTAGCGTCAGTAACGAGTTGAGCGAGAGCCTCAGTATTCTGTGTGATAGCTTCTTCAGCGAGTTTCTTCTCTGCGTCTGGCTTAATATCAGGGTTAAATTCCGTCTCTAACTTAAGAGCAAGCCTCGAGAGCATCTCGGCTTCAAGCTGCGGGTCGGAGGGACCTGGCTGCCAAACAGTGCTATCAGCATCCTTTCCTGTTACGACTTCAACCATCTGCTTATGGGTAATGTAGATGTCTGTCGTGCCATCGTCATTGCGTTCCATTCTTGCCCGATACTGATCACGCAACCCCGTGTCATAGACAAAGTCCATAAGTTTCCCGAGCGTTGCACGAATGATGTCTTTCGGGAGATTGGCTTTGTTTTCTGCCCATTCAGTCTGCATAACACCCGTGTGGGCGTCTTGCATCTTGATTTCCAAGCCAACCGATGGCCAGAAGTCCTGCAACACCGGCCAAACATGATCTGCGTCAGCGGTGACGTGCACATAGCGGGTCTGTCCATCGCGGATAACACGGGCACTAACGGTTGTTGGGAGGACTGCGGTTCGTACTGAACCATAGCGCTCGGAGATCGCTTGATTGCGTTCGCTTTCTGCGTTGGCACTTACGACCTGCGGTCTATTCGGAAGGGTGAAACGGTCCGTGCGTTGCACGCTATCTAAATCAGGCGGAATATCAAGCGGTGCACGTGTGGTGCTCGATTCGTATTCTGTGCGCTGCGAAGGCATGTGAATGCCGATTTTCTCAAGTTGCGAGCAACCGACAAGCGCTAAAACGGCGCAGCCAAGAATCGAATAACGCAAAGGACGATTAGTCATAAATTTTCTCATCACCATAAATGAAAGAAACGCATCTAAGGCACAGAGTGCTCATAGAGGCATTCAAGTATCTGCGCAGTCTAGCAAAAAGAAAGGCGTGCTATGCGAGAAATCGCTCGTGTTAGGGAAAAAACTTTCCGGGAATTTTGTTGCAAATCTTAAGCCCGCATCGCCCCCCGCTAACTGCGGCAGAGGATTTCCAAGACTTGAAAGATAACGCTACGAAGATTTCTTCTATCCACAATCATGTCCACAGCGCCCAATTCAAGGAGTTTCTCTGAGCGCTGAAACCCCTCTGGGAGCTTCTCTCGGACGGTCTGTGCGATGACGCGGGGACCTGCGAACCCGACAAGGGCGCCTGGCTCAGCGATGACGACATCTCCCATAAAAGCAAAGGACGCTGAGACCCCACCCATCGTGGGGTCCGTGAGAACCGTGATAAAGGGAATCTTCTTTTCTGAGAGCTTTGCAATGGCGGCATTTGTTTTTGCCATCTGCATAAGGCTAATGAGCCCCTCTTGCATACGAGCGCCACCACTTGCGCAAAAGACAACGAAGGGGCAATTCTCTTTTAGGCTACGTTCAACCCCTCGGAGGAATCGTTCGCCAACGACACTACCCATGGAGCCGCCCATAAAGGCAAAGTCAAACGCGGCTACAACAATCGGTTCATTAGAAAGGGTTCCCCGCATTACCATGAGGGCATCGGTTTCATTGGTTTTATCCCGATACGTCGCTAGGCGTTCAGGATAGGCCTTCGTATCAACGAACCCTAAGGGATCAGTTGGGAGGATGTCCGCCCCGATCTCTTCATGCGGGCCCTTCCTATCTAAGAAAGCCTGAAGCCGTTCCCTTGCGCCCATTCTCATGTGCTCACCGCACTTCGGGCAGACGCGTAGCGACTCGATGATATCGTCGTTATAGAGAACCTGATCGCAGTGCGGGCACTTTGTCCATACTCCACTAGGTATAGGACTGCGACGCTTCGCAGCCGTTTCCGCTGAAGAAAACTTAGGAAGAATACGTGTAATCCAACTCATGGAGCTTTTTTAAAATTAAAAATGGAAAATGAAAAACTTATTTACCGTTTTGATTTACTTTAACGCATTTTAAACATGGGGCGCGGCGTTAGAATCAAGAAAAAAGAGAAAATAACAAAATTCTTTTCCCTCTAATGACTAAGTTGAGGAGCGCACGCGGTTATGCAAGCAATGCATTTTTTAATTGTCGATGATCACGCTTTGATTCTTCAGGGCCTGCAGTTCTTATTGCTTAACCGTTTCCCTGGGGCTACGGTCCACACGGGCACAACCGCTGACGAAGCAAGGAGCCTTGTGGAACTCTACGGAGAACACACGGATCTTCTCATCCTTGACTTAGCATTGCCAGGCGTGAAAGAACCCACGCAGCTCTTAGAAGAGCTCGTTGCGAAAAACCCGACGCTAAAGATTCTTGTCCTCTCCGGGCTAAGTGACGCAGAGGAAGTCACCCGCGTCTTAAAGCTTGGCGCCGCGGGCTTTGTCCCGAAGTCTCTTGAAACGCAGACTCTTACAAACGCCATTGACTTTGTCCTCGCAGGTGGCGTCTATGTCCCGACAAAACTTCTTTCTTCTGCGCAGAAGAAATGGTTCGTTGATAAGGCTACCTTAGATGAAACTGCGAGCGCATCGCTTCTCACCGATAGACAAAAGGATGTTCTTCTTTGTCTTGCGAAGGGGCTACCGATTAAGAGTATCTGCAGAGAGTTAAACCTCTCTGAAGGTACGGTAAAAACGCATGTGACGGCGATTTATCGCGCCTTTGGCGCAAATAACCGCACACAGGCCCTAATTGCCGCAAAGAAAGCTGGCTACAACATAACGCTCTAATGAGCAATACCCAAAACTTAACGCACCTTAGCGATAACGGTATTTAGCGCATGAGAAAGAGACTTGGCGCTAACGGGCTTTTGCAGTAGTAGGGGTTTACGGAAGGCTGGATTCTTCTCTTTGCCATCTAAGGCCCCGTAGGCCTCATTGATGATTTCTTCAGAGACGGCCGTAAGAAGAATACTCGGTACGGGCTTCTTCACGGAAGATGTCACAAAGTAAATGGTCTCTAAGCCATTCGGGAACCCATCCCCCAGGTTAAAGTCACTTACGATAGCAGTTAAGTTATCTGCCTGCGCGTTACGGATAACGCGCTCAACGAAGTCAGACTCAGGAGTGGCCGATGCAATAACCTCCGCACCAAAACTTTTCAATATTGCAATGAGTGCCTCACGGACGATTTCATTATCTTCTAAGAGAGCGATTGTTCCCGTGATGGGAGCAAGGGCGTTTTCAGCATTTGCACGCTCCTGAGATGCGGCACCTGCATCAAGATCTTCAGAAAGAAGCGTCAACGAGAATTCAGAACCCACACCAAGTTCGCTTTCTACGGAAATCGGTACTGAGAGCCTTGAAGCCAAACCCTGAACGATAGAAAGCCCCAAACCATAGCCGTGTGAGCGTTCTTTACCAGTTTTCCCGCGGAAAAAAGCATCGAATATCTTTTCTTTTTCTTCCGTAGCTATCCCTGGGCCATCGTCTTTTACGCTAAGAGTGACGCGGCCCTCCCCTGCGTCACGTGCGAGAAGTTCAACGCGAGACGTTGTGTAACGGACTGCATTCGTTAAGAAATTTCTAAGAATTCTCTCTAGGAGCGTTCTGTCACTACGCACTTTTAAAGGGAGATCAACGAAAGAGAATTGAAGACCCTTTTCTTTACAAAGGACGGAAAATTCGGAGGCGAGTTCACTAAAAAGTTCTGGAATCGCAATCTCTTCAACGGAAACAGCTATTTGCCCAGACTCAATGCGGCTTACTTCAAGGATCTGCTCAACGAGAGTAGAAATATTATTTGCACAAACTTCAATCTGCCCTAAGGCCTCAAGGTCTTGGCCCTTTAGAGAGCCTTTTAGGATCTGTAGATAGATGCCCAGTGCCTGTAGAGGTTGCCTCAGGTCGTGGTTTGCGCCCGCAAAAAAGTGCGTTCGCATTGCGGTTGCAGCCGCTGTGGCTTTTCTTGCAGTATCAGAGAGCGCCTTCTCAGCCTTTAAGCGCGTCACAAGGCGTTCATTCTGAGCGTTGCGAATCACGGAGAGAACAACGATTTCGTTTAAACGACGACCGGAATAAAGGACAAAGCACATGATGACGATGAGACTTGCGCATGTGACAAAGTGCCCAATACCGTGTGCGGCTGCTACGCCAAAAAACACGGGCGACAAAGAAAGTAGTGTAAAGACCGAAAGACTTGGTAGCCAACAAGAGTGCACAGGCCAAGAAGCAAATACGATTGCAACAATCACTGTCACAAGGACAACTTCATCCATCGTGCTAGTAGCGGTTAAGAAAGCCACTCCCGCAAAGCCCCAAACGAGTCCAGAGAGGACAGTGACAGCCATCCAAGCACGAAGCCACCTACGAACGTGTCTTTCTCGGGCCGTGTCGCCGCGGAATTGCCTACGGAAAATAGCGCCCGCCCAAATAGCAAGCAAGGAAACGATTGCCCAACTGTAAAGTAGCGCCTCGCCTGCCGTCGCCCTAAAGTAAAGAACTACCGTAAGGACCCCTAGTGTTTGGCTCACAAGACTTACGGCCTGTAGGCGAAGGGATTGCGAGATCTGGGCGACAAGAACTCGAGATGCGTAACGAACAGGGCTAAAACCCAATAGCCTCTTAATCGAATACGAAAGACTCACGCCGCTATCTCCCAGGAGCTCTTCTCGGGAGCACAGACTCAGCATTGGCGTGAAGGATTGCCTTCTCGCCCTGCAACTCGAAGGTTGCAGGAACGCCCACAGGAAGCGACACACTTTCCGTCGTATGCCCAAAGGGAAGGCCACTAATTACAGGAACGTCAAGCTTTTCGTAGATGAAATTTCTCACATCTTTAAGCGTAAAGCGTCCATCGCCAGTTCCTTCGTTCTTCTCTGCTCCTGTGAATGTCCCAAAGAGGATAAGTTTTTGTTTTTGAAGCACTCCTGCCTGTGCAAGGTGTAGAAGCATCCTTTCAACCGAGTACGCGGGTTCATTCGTATCCTCAAGGAAGAGAATGCCGTTTTCAATCGCTGGGAAATAAGGGGTGCCAAGCATCATAGAGAGCATGGTGAGGTTTCCGCCCCAGAGGGTGCCTCGCGTGAAAAAGACATCGTCCGTTTCAAAGGATTTTGCCTTGATTATGTATTCAAGTGCGTAGTGCTTATCCTTAAAAGCCTCCTTAAAAGAGTCATCCCGCTTTTGAGACTTATGAGAGAAGACTGAAAGGGATGGCGTCTGCCAACTGCCGCGGCCAAGCTTCGTGTAAAGCGCCATGTGGAGAGCCGTCACATCAGAAAACCCCGCAAGCGGTACACAAACCTTCCCTTTAAGTTTTTCCCAATTGATAAGGGGAAGTAGTCTTGTTGCACCGTACCCCCCGCGAAGAACGAGAGCGAGGTCATTCTCAGGATCTGTGAGCGCGTCTTCAAGCGCCTCGAGGCGCTCTTGATCCGTGCCAGCAAACCTCTTATACATCTTTCGGACATTAGCCGCCTCGCTGACTTCCCAGCCCATGGCTTCAAGCGTTGCCTCAGCCCTATCGATCCTCGCATAGTCGATAGCACTTAAGTCGTGAACATCGGTAAGTGCTCGCGAGGGAGCAATAATTTTTATGCGTGGTTTCTTCTCTTCGGTCATTTGGCGCTCTTCTTTTCTTCTCTTCGGGCTACAAAAAAATCTTTTAGTAGCCTCTCGCACTCGTTTTTTAAAATGCCTTTAGTGTAAAAGAATTTCCAGTTCAAATCGAACATTTCATCAATCTTCGCGGCTCCCCCAGTGGCTCCAGCCTTTTTATCATCCGCACCCCAAACGATGCGACGAATCCTCGCGAAGGCCGCAGCCGCAGCACACATCGGACAGGGTTCAAGCGTTACGTAGAGCGTTGCCCCAGTTAATCGTTCAGTTTTTAGTTCTCTCGAGGTAGCTCTGATTGCAAGGATCTCTGCGTGAGAGGTCGCGTCGTGCTCAGAGGCAACACGATTAAACGCGCGAGAAAGGATCTTTCCTTCTTTAGAAACGATTACTGCGCCTACGGGGACTTCTCCAGCTGCGAGGGCCTTCTTTCCCTCTTCTAGAGCTTCCCGCATGTAGCGCTCGTCAACTTCTAGGTCTTCTACGGGAAGATCAGTGCTATTTACCGCTCGGTTCTTTTCTTGCAGTTCCGCGCGGATTTTTCCCCTTTCTTCTTCGCGCTTAAGCTTTTCAGATTCAAGGTACTCTTGCGCTTCTTCCCAAGTAAGGCTCGTTACGGGTTTAAGGGAAAAGTGAAGTGCGGACTGTGAGAAATAGCCTTTTTCTTCTAAGAAGGTAAAGAGTTCTTCAGGAGAGGCTACGAGCCACTTCCCCACGACGCTATTTAAAAAAGACTTAAGGCTGCGAAGAGCCTCTTTGCGAGGCTCGGCTTTAGCGGTTTCTTCTTTGTGCGTCAAAAGATAAAAGGTGGCAACATCCCCGAGTGCCTTAAGGCTCTCGGGGTAGCGCTTAAGTCCAGAAAGTGTGATCCCTCGCATAAGAGAAGCACGAAAAAACGCATCTAGCGTTTCGTTACCTAATTGGTGCTTCTCTTTTTCTGACATAGGACTTAGGAGAGTCTGTAAGAAACTAGAAAAACTTTTCTTATATTTCTCTTAAATGACAGCTTCAAAAATCCGCTTTGCGTCTTCCGGTTTAAGCCTCTTAAAGCCCCCGAGGTGGCCTTTACCGTATGAGAGGGATGCCAAAAGATCTAAATCAGGCTTCTCTGTTGTCACTTCGTGAATTGCCGTAGGAAGTCCCATCTCTTGGGTGAAAGCGCAGAGCTTAGCGATACCCAATTGGATTGTTGCTTCGTCATTTTCTAAGGGAGTGACGCCCATCACATTCACTGCAAAGCGTACAAAGCGCTTCGGGTCTTCTGCCCAAACGTAGCGCATCCAAGCTGGTGTCAGGATCGCCAATCCTGCGCCATGCGTAATCGTTGGCATCCAGCCAGAAAGAGCATGTTCCATCCCGTGACAGGCCCAGTCTTCAACGTGACCCATACCAAAGAAACCGCAGTGTGCGAAAGTCCCAGCGAGAGCCACTTCTGACCAAGCCGCATAGTTCTTGGGATTTCCTTTAAGTAAAAGGGCATTCTTCATAATGACCCGCAAGGCGCCTTCAGCCTCAGTGCTCGTGAATTCCACATTCGGTGTCTTTGTAAAGTAACGCTCCATGATGTGACTCATCATGTCAAAGACGCCAGCTGCGATTTGATTTTCCGGGAGCGTAAAGAATAGTTCTGGGTTAATCGCAGAAACCTTGGGCCTTAGGAAGTCGTTACCCATGCCGATTTTCTTATCGCCATTCGTAATTACGGCGCGTTTGGATTGCTCGGAACCTGCGGCTGGAATCGTAAGCACCACAGCAAGCGGGAGAATCGCCTTTGTGGGCGTTGTGACACCTGTGAAGAAATCCCAGGGGTCTTCACTGTAGTCAAAAGCAGCAGCAACGGTCTTAGAAGTATCGATAACACTACCGCCACCCACAGCGATAACGGAATCCACCTTTTCTTTACGGGCTACATCTAAGGCCTCTCGAACGAATTCAATCGTAGGATTAGGCTGCACTCCCCCTAGTTCAACGAATTCGAGGCCCGCTGCCTTTGCGCTATCTTCCACTCGGTCCAAGAGACCCGAGCGCTTTGCAGAACCCTTACCAAAGAGGATAAGCGCCTTCTTTGCGCCGTAATCCTTCACAAGAACCTCAGCAATACGGCTCTCAGCCCCCTTGCCGAAAAGTAATTCTGTTGGATTGTGATAGGTAAAGAATTCCATATAGCAACTCCCAAATTAAATTTTTAACTAAAGACTTTTTTCCCGTGACGCGTTTCGGATTCTACCGAAACCCCTAATGCTGCAAAAGGGTCTCAAGAGGGGCACCTGTCATAAGGCGAGCCCACCAGTTAACGAGGCGAATTGAAGCGGCACTAAGGGGAAAGCTTCGCACGTCTTCCCCAGAGGCAACGTGCCTTTCAATAGCCTCTTCTAAATCCTTTACATACAGGCGCGAGAGGGCAAAGACAATTTCCGCGTCTTCACGAGGGACGGAACCAAATTTTTCCCGAATTTCCTCAGAGGCAAACGCTCTTGCAAACTCTGCAAGCCCCCGCGGGTTCCAATCCTCAGAACTCGCGTAGTGGCGATTGCCGCCAGAAAATGTGGCTCCAATCCAATCAGTGAGACGCACTTGTGCGGCAGAGACTTCCTCAGGGCTCATCGCCCCGCTAGCAAGTTCTCCGTAACGGGCTGCGGCCTTACGGGCGGCTTTAAAGAAAATGTCGCTTACAACTTCAATTGAAGAAAGATTCGGTTTCAGAGGAGCACGCGTCGAAAAATCACAAGAGCAGCGTGAGTTCGATGCAGGGGATGGCATTTTTTCCACCCTTCCCTATTCTTCTCTTTTGGGATTCTCAAATGGCTCGTTTGTGAGAATCCTTGTCCACTTTAGGCAAAGATCGTGATAGGCCCTAGCATCGGTTTCTGCCATATCGGTGTTGTGATTCTGAAAGCGGCAAAGGAGATCTTGAACGTCCGTGGAAAAGCGGCACATTGCGTAGACAATCACAGCTTCATCTTCTTTAAAGAGATCTCCTGAACTCTCCTCTAAGCCGATAAGGTCATTGGCGAAAACGCACCTGAGGTGCCGCCCTAGCGGCGCCCCACTCCAATTAGGTTTAGGGGCGAAATCAGGATTTTCTCCCCCTAAGGTCCACGCCATCCACTGCAAAGTGTCTGCGACTTGGTGTTGCGCCTTATCTTCTGTGATGACCCCACGGGCAAAGCGTTCAGCAACGTCAACCTGCATCTCTAAGAATTCAAAACAGAGTTGATAGATAACGTGAGCATCCGATAGGTCGTGCCGAGAGCGCTTTTCTTCTTCTGCCATAGTGATCTCTTCGCTACTTTCTTTTAACTTAATCTCAAATCCCCGTAAGGGACCTCACTTTACGCCTTAGGAGGCGTTGGAAGTTTTTTACTGTCCTTATTGGAATTGACGATTGTCATCGCAGAGGAAATAAGTGTCGCAAGGTCCCCGAGGTTCGCAGGTACCACAAGGGTGTTACCCTCTTTTGCGATATTAGCGAAAGCTTCAACGTACTTCTCTGCAACCTGTAGATTCACGGCGTTCATCCCTCCTGGGGCGTTCGTGGCTTCAGCCACACGCCGCAAAGCTTCAGCAGTAGCGGTTGCAATAGAAAGGGTGGCTGAGGCTTGACCTTCCGCTTGATTAATCTGAGCTTGCTTTTCACCTTCAGACTTCGCAATTGCGGCTTCACGAGCGCCGGTGGCTAAGTTAATTTGCTCAATCTTTCGCCCTTCGGAGGCTGCAACCACAGCTCTCTTTTCACGCTCAGCGGTAATTTGCCGCTGCATAGCCTGAAGAATCACCGCCGGTGGCGTCAAATCCTTAATTTCATAGCGAAGGACCTTCACACCCCAGTTAAGGGCCGCCTCATCAATTGCCGATACGACATCGCGGTTAATGACGTCACGCTCCTCAAAGGTTCTATCGAGTTCCATACGGCCAACGACGCTACGCAGTGTTGTCTGCGCAAGTTGCGTGATGGCAACGATATAGTTACTTGTCCCGTAGCTTGCTCTCTGTGGGTCTGTAACCTGAAAGTAAAGGACGCCGTCGACCGTTAACTGCGTATTGTCCTTGGTGATACAGACCTGACTCGGTGTATCAAGCGGGACTTCCTTTAAGCTATGCTTATAAGCAATGCGGTCGATAAAGGGGATGATGAAGTTGAGTCCTGGGTTTAAAACGGCGTGAAATTTCCCTAAGCGTTCAACGACCCAAGCGGTTTGCTGTGGGACTACCGCAACGCTCTGAAAGGCAAATACCGCTGCCACAACCAACAAAATCAAAGAAACAACCAGCATTCCGCTCATGGTTTTCTCCTTAGGCAATTTTTTTTATCGAATTTCTTTCTTTACTATTTATCGCAAGGCGCGACAACGAGTTTTGAACCACGCACTTCAATAATCTTAAACGTTCCAGGAATGAGATCTGCGCCCTCTCTTGCTACAACCTGCCAGGTGGCGCCTCGATAGAGAGCAGTGGCTGTTCTATCGGCCTTCCACTCTGTGACTGTAACAGACTGACCGATATCGAGGTTATCAACCGCTGCCGGTTTCTCTTCACGCTTTCTTTTCGCATGAAACTTCGCAAGGAAAATTCCTCCCACAAGAATCACCGCTGCGGCAGTAAAGCACTGCGCAGACACTCCCATCCCCGAAAAACCGACGAGGGCCCCACAGAGAGCACCTATGGCTAGGAGCAAAAGATAAAACGTCCCAACAAGTAACTCAGAGAGCCCCAAAACGACTGCGGCAATTAACCAACAGGTCGTAATGCTTAGTTCCATTTCGCGTGTCTCCTTTGCTTCTTTTACTTCTAAAAGCCCTTAAAAGAAGGTCTTAAGAGCCTTAAACCTTATCTTCGCCTTCTTCTTCGCCAGACTCTTTCACATAGTGCTCGAGAATATGACGATAAAGTGTATCGCTTACCGCTTCCGTATCATAGAGCAACTCGCCTGCGTTACTCTGTGCTAGGTGCTCGGTGAAGGCACTTTGTTCTGCTCTAATGAGGATTTTAAGCGAAGGATTGAGTTGCTTTGCGCTTTCTGCAACTTTAAGAGCAGAAACAGAGTCAACGCCAGAAATCACAAGCATCGAGGCTGTGAAGATATGCGCCTGTACGAGGACCATGGGGTCTGTCGCATCGCCCGTAATCACCGCTTCTTTCTTCTTACGCATGGCCTCAGCCTGTTCGGCGTTTTCCACAATACTCACAAAAGGAACCCCATTTGAAGCAAGTGTCATTGCGAGAGCCTCATTTACGGCACAGGTTCCAACGAGAACAGTTTGCCCGGAAAGAAACCGACGGTCCGTTTCACGCGGAAGTTCTGAGTACCGGTCAGTGATCATCGCTGCAGACCTTGCCCATCCAAAGTAGCGTAAGAGATATTTACGTACCGAGGGCATTGCCTTAAAGACAAAGGGATTCAAGGCGATAGAAAGAATCGAAGCCGCAACAATCATACTCATCAAGTGCGTATCAACTAACTTAAGCGCAATGCCCTGGGCGGCTAAGATGTAGGAGAATTCTCCGATCTGCGCTAAGGCTGCCGAAACTGTAAGAGACGTATGTAGCGGATACTTCATTGCGTGCACAAGGCAAAAGGCCGTGATTCCCTTACCGAAGATGATAATTCCTAACATGCAAAGGATTGCCACGGGATCTGTGATAAGGACATGCCAATCGAGCATCATCCCGACGCCAACGAAAAAGAGCACGGAGAAGGCGTCCTGTAGCGGCATCGAATCCTTAGCCGCACGATGCGCAAACTTACTTTCTTGCATCACCATGCCAGCAAAGAACGCCCCCAGAGCAAAGCTCACATCAAAGACAAGAGCCGCCCCGAAAGCAACACCAATTGCACAAGCGAGAATTGAAAGCGTAAAGAGTTCTCGAGACCCAGTCTTAGCAATCTGAAGTAGCGCCCAAGGGATAAACTTTTGCCCCACAACGAGCATTAAAGCGACAAATGCAACAACTCTAAGGAGCGTTGAAGCAACAATCCAAAGCGTCTCCCCCAAAGTCATCGCCTGCCCACCCGTGCCACCGGCAATAATTTGGGCAACAGGAGGGAGTAAAACGAGGATAACGACAGTAGCGATATCTTCAACAACTAGCCAGCCGACAGAGATTTGTCCATCAACAGTCTTTAAGTGCCCGTGAAGTTCTAGGGCCTTAAGAAGCACGACCGTAGAAGCGCAAGATAAGCACAAACCGAAGACAAGCGCCTGCCCAAAGGTCCAATGCCAAACCTCGGTTGCAAAGAGAGCTCCCAGCACGGTTGCAATCGACATCTGTAGCACAGCCCCAGGGACTGCGATGTTTTTCACACGCAAGAGGTCGGAAAGAGAAAAGTGCAACCCCACGCCAAACATCAGGAGCATGACGCCAATCTCTGAGAGTTGACTTGCAAGTTCCATATCCGCAACGGGCCCTGGCGTATGAGCGCCACACATAATGCCCGCAAGGAGGTATCCCACGAGAGCGGGAACTTTGATTCGTTCGGCAAAATAGCCGAAAACAAGGGCAAGGCCAAAGGCAATTGCCAGTGTGGAAATCAAGGGAAGACTGTGCTGCATGCGAGAACGACCTAACTTAGGAAAAAACGTCTATTTAAGTAGTGCGCAGTTTATTGCTTTAGAAGAGAAATTTGAGGCCTTTTTTAAATTTTTTTACAAGCCAAAAGAATTTTTTCAGATTGGTTAAGTTTTGTTCGACCAAGATGACGTCGCTTTAAAGCGAAAGATTTCTACTAGTTTCCTTTCTACCGAACTCAGCCTTCGAAAACACACTTCGGGCCACATTTAGCTAAGAAACTAAAGTGGCCCGAAAAGAACCTAGCTAATTTTCTTTCAAACTCTAGTCGAGCTGATTGGCAACTGCGAGGTAGTCGCGAAGTCTTTCTTGGAAGTCTGGGCTACGAAGCTTACGAATCGCAGCTGACTCAATCTGACGAACGCGTTCACGGGTAAGTCCCATCGCCTGCCCTACTTCTTCTAAGGTGTGGTCGTGATTGGTACCAATACCGTAGCGTAAACGCAAGACCTGTGCTTCGCGCGGCATCAACTCATTTAAGCTCTTTTTGATTTCTTCTTCGAGAGCCGTGCGAAGGTAGCGCTTCTGAGGATCGTCCTCGTCATCTCCCTTCACGAAATCAAGTCTTGTCGCATCTTCATCGTCGCCAATCGGGGCATCAATAGATTCAACACCACGCATTGCCTGCGTTAAGAGCTGCACCTTCTGTAGTGGCACCCCAGAGAGTTTCGAGAGCTCCTGATCTGTGGGGTTCTTCCCTGTTTCCTGCAGATACTTCTGACGCACACGACGAATCTTGTTATAGGACTCGGTCATGTGGACAGGAATTCGAATCGTATTGCCGTAGTCTGCGACTGCGCGAGTCACAGACTGCCGCACCCACCATGTAGCGTAGGTAGAGAACTTGTAACCACGACGGTATTCGAACTTATCGACTGCCTTCATGAGTCCTAGGTTACCTTCCTGAATGAGGTCTGTCATCGCAAGGCCACGATTGACATACCCCTTTGCGATAGAAATCACAAGGCGTAGGTTCGCTTCAATCATCTTTGCCTTAGCGTTGGCAAGATTGGTTTGAGCAAGTTTCACTTGGCGCGCAAGGTCACGCTGGTCATTAAGCGTGAGGGACGCCGTCTGTTCGCTCTCGTAGATTCCTTCCTGCAGGTGTGTAAGAAGCGCCGTGTTGTGAGAAATCATCTCACCCCACTTCGTGCCGTTATGCGAAAGCTCATCGATCCACGTCTTATCTGTGGCCCGTGTTTTCATCCCTTCAATAAAGAGGTCAATCGGCATCTTGCAGCGATCTACCATGATGTCACGCATACGGTGTGTGAGGGCGTTGACTTTGTCCATGTGATCTGCGATGTGATCTGCGAACTGTGTCACGGCTTTCACGGCAAAACGCACTGGCATCAAGGCTTTTGCAATTGCCTCGCGAGCTGCGTTGTACTCATCGATTCGATCGGGCTTACCAAAGGTCTCCCGAATCAGCTTAAGATACTTCTTGCAATCCTCGATAAGTTTCAGAGCGCGGCTCTTCATCTCATCGAGCTGCTCGGTTGTCATAGCCGCAGCACCGATATCCGTTGCAACTTCGTTTTTCTGCATCACGTCGTTGTCATCGACCTGCGCGAGGGCTTCTAAGTCTGTAAAGCCGTCAATTACCTGATCGATTGGGATTTCGTCGTTCTGAAGGGCATCAGACATCCGAACGAGTTCTTCGACAGCTAAGGGGTGCTGAATGATGGCGCTTAGAAGCTTCGCCGTGAACTGTTCGATGGATTTAGCAACAGCGATTTCTCCTGCGCGGGTAAGAAGCTTATGAGCACCTACGCCACGAAGGTAAGCACGTAAGGGGTCCTTAGAGAGCCCTGCACTTTCCTCAGGAGTGAGGAGCGCCGCCGCATCTTCTTCACTAATTTCTTCATCATCAGGGATGGGCTCTGGAATGATGATGTCATCTTGCGTAGGAGCGGTCTCAAAGACCTGAACACTCATGCGGTTGAGTTGCTCTGTGATTTCCGTTAGAGCTTCTTCCGTGCGAACGGCATTCTCAGGGAGATAGTCGTTAATTTCTGCAATCGTGACCCACCCGCGTTGGCGACCAAGTTTAACGAGGCCGCTGTAGCCGCTTTCCTTTGGAGCACCAGAACCGTCGCCCTCTGCGGCCTCGATCTCGTCTGCGAGTTTCTCTAGATCATCGTCGCCTGCGACTTCCATCTCTTCTACTCTCTTAGCATCCGCGGCAAGACTACCATTTGAAACGGAAAAGTCACCCTCGCCTTCGAGCTGGATCCGCTTATTCTTCTTTAACCAGAGGGTCATTTCCTCTAACGTAAATTTCTTTTTCTCTGTCATAAAAGTCACCACAATCGAGAATACCCACAGTGGAAAATCACCATGGAGTTTTCTATTTATTTTTTTATTACGAGCCGAGAATTCACTACTTTCTGCAAAGACAACCCTTCGCAGATATATAAAACACAATGCGCCTCGTAAGAGAACTCTCCACGAAGCACGTTAATTCAAACTTTCCCCCGCTCGATGCCTTGGCTCCTAAGAAATGGATGGAAATACCCGTCTTTGGGTTCTTTTTCCTTTATATCGCATCGCTTTTACGAGGGCGAAAGAAGATTCCGCTACCGACAATTCGTCTCCTGAGCGTTGCCTCTTTCTACCGTAGAAAGAGACGCGAACCTTTTTTCGTGGATGCGATTTTATGGAGAATGAGTGGAAAAAGTCAAGAAAAACAAGGCTTCTACTTAAGCCCAAAAGGAAAATTTAACGAAAGAAAAAAGAACGGAGCCGCAATTACCCCTCTTTCTCAAACCGCATCGAGTGTTCCATCTCAAGAGAAAAAGTGAAGAGCCTTCGCAAGTTCGCTAAGTACAAAACGAAGTATTCATTCGTCTTTTTTGCAAATAAATTTCAAATCTATGTCTAAGAGTATTGCGGGATTGAATAGATAAGAGTGGAGACGCATCAACGTTTGCCCCAACCAAACAAAAAGGCTTATATTTCAATGAAATTCTTTTTTGTTTTTATAAAAAACACCTGTATGTAAAGTGAAACTAGCCATAGGCTATATCTATGGTTACTTTCTTAAAAAAACAGAAAAAGAAAACAAAAGAATTTCTTTAATCAGCTTTAAAAAATCAATTTCTAGAGACAGGGGGAGATTCTCTATGAACAAGACCTTTAAGGTTGTTTTCAATCGCGCGCGCGGCGCTCTTATGGTTGCAAATGAATTCACGAGTTCCATTCAGAAAAAAGGAACGAAGACAGTTCTTACGGCGGCTCTTATTTCCGCCCTTGCCTCAGAGGCCTATGCGACAGATTCTACTCGCTACATCAATAGAGAATTCTCTTTAACTGAAAATACGACTATTCGCACAGAGAC
>CAVLDT010000021.1:6447-32588 GCA_963661915.1 Duodenibacillus sp. | reverse complement strand
AGAAAAAACTGAAACTTCAGTCCATCGCCCCAAACTAAGAAATTTTGCACTACGCCATATGAAAAAGTCTGCACCCAAAAAGTCCTTTGGGATCAATGAGGTGCACAGTCTTTTTGAGGAAATTGCTGAAAAAGTCGGGACGTTTTTCACAGTGAAGTCGTAAGTTCTCGCTCCGAACCCCAAAGTAAGAGCCCCCTTCCCCCAATTCTTCAGGAAATTCGCGCCAGCATTATTCCCGACAAACGCATAGCCAATGACAGTTTTTCGTCCTCTAAAGTCGTACCTAAGAAGGTGGGCGTACCGAATAGAGCGCGAACATCATCGACTGTTGTTTGGTTTAGCGTGACGAAGCCATCAATCTGTGACGCATTGAACCCATGTGAATCTTGCTGGTAGGAGGCGCAACCTCCAAGTAGCGCCAAACAAGCAATTGTTGCGAACGTTAAAGAAGCGCGACGCATTGAAATCTCCCCTTATGTTGATTGTTTAGTTGCTAGAAAAGTATTGGAACTGAAGCAAGTTGCAATATTTTACGAATTTGGGATTCTCTGTGTTAGCGCTAATTAAAAAGAGACTATTTTTGAAAAATAAAGGAAAATCAGTGTTGCACTCAGAAACTTCATTGCGACATTAGGGAAAAATGATGTAAAACTACTTAGCGGGAAACGCAACTTCATAGATAAGTTTTTGTTTTTCTCTAGCGCAAAGCAAGATATCCCCCATGAAAAAGGGGTATCTCCAAAAAATCCCTCTTAGCGAAAGAGAGGCTCTTTAGTAGGGCGGTGTGTCACCCGTGACGTAGATTCCGTCAAAGCACGAGCAATCGAAAGTTTGAATTTCGGGATTTAGGTCGCTTAAAGCTCGTGGAAGATCTTCTAGTGGAAGATAGATGACGGCATCTGCTCCGATGCGGCGAGCGACTTCTTCTTCACTCTCGCCTTTGCCGCAAATCAACTCCGAGCGAGAGGGGATGTCAATGCCATAGATGTTTGGAAACATGACGCGTGGGGCGGTCGAAGCAACAAAGACCTTCTTAGCCCCCGACTGGCGCGCTAGGTCAACAATCTGCTCCATGGTTGTTCCGCGCACAATCGAATCGTCAACGAGTAAGACATTCTTTCCAGCAAATTCAATTGGCATGGCGTTGAGTTTTTGGCGAACACTCTTTTTGCGTGTGGCTTGGTCTGGCATGATAAAAGTACGACCAACGTAGCGATTCTTGATAAAGCCTTCGCGATAAGAGAGTTTAAGAATGCTAGCGAGCTCTTGAGCGGCGGCGCGTCCCGTGTCTGGAATTGGCATGACGCAGTCAATGTCTTTTACATCAAGGCGACTCTTCACTGCCTGAGCTAGATGTTCTCCAAGTTTCAATCGGGCAGCGTAAACGTTAATCTTGTCGATCATGCTCTCAGGGCGAGCAAAATAGATGTACTCAAAGGCGCAGGGCGTGAGTTTCGGGGAATCTGCACACTGCTTAGAAGTCATGTGCCCTGTGGTGTCAACGAAGATGGCCTCTCCTGCGCCGACGTCTCTTGTTAGCGTGAAACCTAAGCGTGACATCGTGACGGATTCAGAGCTAAACATGTAGTCAGCTGCGTCGCCTCTCGCGTTACGTACACCAAAGCAAAGCGGACGAATGCCGTGTGGATCGCGGAATGCAACAAGACCGAATCCTGCGATGAGAGCAACACAGGCGTAGGAACCTCTCACGGTGCAGTGCACGGTGTGGATTGCCCGAAAGACAGCATTTGTAGAAAATACTTCGTGTCTTGTTTCCTCGGCAAGAGCATCTGCAAAGACGTTTAGAAGGACTTCTGAGTCACTCATCGTCAATGTGTGCCGATGGTCATTGCGAGAAAGGAATTCTTTTATTTCTTTTGCGTTCGTTAAGTTGCCGTTATGCGCAAAGAGAATTCCGAAAGGGGCGTTCACATAAAAAGGTTGGCTTTCTAAATTATCTGTTGCGCAACCCTGCGTGGGGTAGCGGACGTGGCCGATGCCAGCATTACCAACAAGAGTACGCATGTCACGTGTGCGAAAGATATCGCTTACTAACCCCTTGGCTTTATAAAGCGAAAAGCGGTCTTCTTGCATTGTGCCGATTCCCGCAGCGTCTTGCCCGCGATGTTGTAAAAGCAATAATGCATCGTAGAGCTCTTGGTTGACTGGTTTTGATGAGAGGATGCCAATGATGCCGCACATGCTGTATTTGCGCCTTTCTTTTAGAGGAGTAATGCAGGCAGAAAGCTTTTTCTTGTGCTTTCAAAATTAAGAGGATTTTCCTGCGAGCGCCATTGTACTCGGAGTAGGGCTATCTCCAAAATTTTTCGTTTGATAGAAACCACGAAGAAACTTTCGTTCCTTCAGATAATCAAAACCGTTCCAAGCGGACGTGGATAATTGTTCACAGCATTGTCGACTTCTTTTCGTCCTGTATTGACCGCCTAAGGGCTGGGAACTGTTCCTGCAAAGAATTCATGCGGTCGCATGGATAGTTATCGGTTACTGCAACCGAAAATAAAAAAAGTCCGAGTTAGTGGCTCGGACCCGTGAAAAGGAGATATCGGAATGCTTATAACGATTATCTCTTTTGACATTCTGTCAACAGTCTATCGGATTTCTCGTTGGATTTGACGCACATGTAGGTTGCAATTTGGGTATTCGCCCATCGCTTGAGACAACCTTCTAATGGCTTTCTCTCCTTAGCATTTTTCCAACTGAACACTCAGGATCTCCGATGGGCTTGTTTTCCTCTAAGCACTTGGCCATGAGAGAAATGCAAAGGTGTAAATTGTCATCGAAAAATTCCGTATCAAATGGTTCGCCAAATCTTTCGCTATACAGACTTTGGAACATGGAAAAGAGTTCTTCGGTGTCTACATCAATAGCGCCCCCTAAATTGGTCTCAACTTCCATTGCCTCTTCCTCCTCCTCTTCGTTGTCAGTGTCGTCAACATCTTCGCTTTCATCTGGGAAGATTTCTTTCGTGACGTTTTCCCACTCGGTTAAATCTAGAGATGCCTTTTCACAAAGAATCGAAAAGAAGGTAGCTGCAACAGCTTGAGGCGTTGTTTCGGACTTACGGTAAATTGTGGGACGTTCATCGTTTTCATTAAGCTTAGTGCCGACTTCGACGACGTAGTCATCTTCGCCATATCGTGCGGTTTGAAGAAATGTGAGGCAAGTTTCCTCCTCATCGAAACCAATCGTGATGTGCTCGTAGGCCATCGTGCGCATCCTAAGGATTTCATTTTCTACATCAGCCTCGAAAGCCTCTTTCGGCATCGGTAGAGAAATTTCCATTGAAATAGAACGACCCTTTCCATTGACAGAAACAGTTTTCTCATAGTGGGCGACAGGGCCTGTTTTTGTATCCATTTTTCTCTCTCCTTGTTCTTGGTTTCTAGGTCGCAAAAGAAGCATCCTTTACATCTCTAATTATAGCTTTTGTCGTTTGATTTATAAAGGAAAAGTGACAAGACGACCCCAGAAATTTTCCTTTGTTATCAGTGCGTTAAAAGACACACAGAAAGGGCTTTTTCTCTGTGTCTTTTTGCACACAAGAAAGTAGAAAAATTAGGCGTCAAACCTCCCAGAAATCGCCCCGGTCTGCTAGGGGATTTTTCGCGGTTAAGAAAACGCAAGGTGAAGGAAAAATCGGCTACCAAGAACTCGATTCGCAATCTCTAACTAGTGTTTGTCTGGGAGAATCCAATTTATCGACCGCTTTAAATGCATTTCCATAGCAGCCTTTGCCATCACAGGGTCATTCTTAAGAAGCGCTTCGAGGATAAGACCATGTTCCATACTTTTAATTGAACCGTGTCGCGCTTCGTTACCGATAAAGTAGTGCTGAATCTTGCTCATGCCGTCTGCAATTTGGATGCGAATCATCTGTATGGCTTGCGGGAAGAAACGGTTGTGTGTTGCTTCAGCAATCGCTAGATGAAAGGCGATATCCGTATCAAGAGCGGTTTGTTTTGCTTTGTTATAACTTGCCTCTGTTGCCTCGAAAGCACGTCGAATTTCAATCTTGTCATGAGCATTGCAGTTCGTAGCAGCCCAAGCGGCCATGGGGCCTTCGAGCGCAATACGGAATTCAAAACAGTGCCTTAAGTCATCGAGTCCCACAACGGGGTTTAAGCGAATCTCAGGGGCTTGAAATGCACGGCTTCTTTTAACAAAACTTCCCACACCTCGAGAAGACACAACAAAACCCTCTGCACGAAGCTCAGCGAGCGCGGCTCGAACAACAGGGCGAGAAACCTTGTATTCGCGCGAGAGATCACTTTCTGTCGGAAGTTTCTGTCCCTCTTTATAGATGCCTGAAGAGATCTTCTGAAAGAGTTCGTCGTAGATATAGTCAGCAAGTGTGCCGCCCTTTTCCTGATGCATATCTTGAGCCTCATGTGGGGTTTGTATGAGGGAGAATTCTATTAGAAACGCCCTTTAAGGGCGGCTTAGATTGAGCCGAGCCTTAAAGGGCGAGAGGGGGAGGACAAAACTATTTTTTGTGAATTACATGATGAAATTCACAAGATAGGCAATCACTGTGCAAACCACGAAGCCCACAACGTGGTTAGGTCTCTGGAAGAGGTTTGCATCCTTTAGGTTGGAGCCCGGTGTCACAGGGATTAAGGTCGGGAGATTTGCAACAGGGCCACCTGTTAGGAAGTGCTGGAAGATTGCCGCAGGGCCGCATGCAGCGATGCAGGCTGCAAGTGGGTTCGCACCCGCTGTGATAATGACAGGCATAAGCGGAATCGTGAGAGCACCAGAAGCGGAGTAAGACTGCGTAACAGTACCTGCGATAAGGCTAACAAGAAGCATTACCATAATCGGGGAGATGTCAAGGAGCGGTTGCAGAACGGTGTTGATTGTGTTCGTAAGGCCAATGGCCTTAATGACAGAGCCCATGAAGACGAAACCAATCGTAGCAACGAGAGGAATCGACATGCGCTTTAAGCCTTCTAGCATCATCTGTTCGCCTTTGCCAGCGTTGACATGCGCCATGAGTAACGTAACAACACCGCAAGCAATACCAACGATAAAGACCGGGAATCCCACCGCAAAACCAATCATGAGAAGTAGGAAGGGAAGAAATGCCTTACCAGAGGAAGTCTTTGCCGCATCAGCGCCTTCTGTTTCCGCAAGCATCTTTTCGGCTTCTTCGCGGCTCATGAGTTTTCCTTCTTTCTTCATTTGTGCATAGTTGCGAACAAAGGCAGCCATAATCACCGAGAGGGCAACGATGATGCCAGCAACGTTAATGAGGCCGAAGGTCAACCCAGCGGTTGCAATCAAGGCAACCTGCGTCGGGTGTGTGAAACCACCGAAGTTTCCGAGAATGCCAGCGTGGCCTTGGCTACCTGCTGCACGGTTCGGGTCAAGACCCATCTTCACGGCCGCAGGGCAGGCGATAGCACCTGTGACAATCGGTGGGGCGTAGCCGGTGAGCATACCGATGATGCCCGAGGAGATGGCGCCAGCGGCAATGACGCCAGGGGCACCGCCAAAGCGTGTACCAAAGCGAATAACCGCGCGGACGATGGCAGCGAGATATCCCGTGGATTCCAAGATGCCGATGAACATTAAGACGCCTGTCATATCAGCGATAACGCCGATGAGGCCAGAACTGACGAGTTTTGCAACGGTGACAGGTTCTTTTCCAGCGATAGGAAAGCCTGCGATGATTGCAACGAGAGTGGAACCTAAGATAGCTGTTAAGTAGAGCGGTGTTTTACCGCTAATCATGAGTAGTAGCACAACCGCCATCAAGCATTGTGCGATTAGCATTTGTGTAGTCATTGTTTTTCCTTCGGTTTGTTTTGTTTACTTGTAGGTCTCGTTTGCCATGAGGATTGAAAGCGCAAGCACAGAGAGCCTTTCGCTTAATGTGGCCTTAATGGCATATTCACGATCGGTGTGAAGATTTCCGCCAACGATTCCCATGCCGCAGATTGTGGGTACTCCCTCGCAGGAAGTAATCCCTGCGTCAGCCGCACCGCGAACGTTCATTCCTTCGAGCGCGAGGCCAAAGGCACTCCCTGCCTTTTTCACAAGGCTGAAGAGTTCTTGATTCGCTTCGTTCGGGAGGAACGGCAAGAATCCAACAGGATCTGTGATTCTGACCGTGAGGTCACCTGCGGTGTACTTCGCGCAGATTTCCTTGAAGCGCTTTAAGAGGTAGGAGCGCTGCTCAAGAGTGGAGAATCGCGTGTAAACCTTCGCGGTGGCGTGGTCTGCAACGATGATTGCGCCTTCGCCGCCACTGACGATGCCGACGTTTGTGCTGTAACCGGCTTTCGCGTCTGAGAGTTCTGCCATCTCGGCAATAACCTTCGCGATGCCGTGCACGGCAGAGGTTCCTTCTTCAAAGGCGTTTCCTGCGTGAGAGGAGTGGCCTCTAGCAGTGATAACAAGAAGGTCTCCGCCGTCGCGTCCTGTGACAAGTGCGCCATTGGCTCGCGCGGGTTCAAGATAGAAGGCGGCTTTGGCCTTTGCGGCTCTTTCTTTCACGAAGCCAGAAGAGGCTTCCGATCCAATTTCTTCATCGGATGTGAAGATGATTTCAACGGGAATGTTTTCCCCGAGGGTTTTTAAAAGTCGAATTGCATAGATGCCGATAGCAATGCCGCCTTTCATGTCTGCGCAACCCGGTCCGTAGCAATTCACATCGTCCTCTGTGAAGGGGCGTGTGGCTGTTGTTCCGTGCGGGAAAACTGTATCCCTGTGGCAGACCAAAAGGATGCGGCGCTTGTTCGGGTCATCATCGCAACCGAATGTGCAGGCAATCGGGTCGCCGTGAACTGTCGAGCGAGGGCGTGTTACCACTGCGCCCATTGCTTTGCAAACTTCGATGAGGTAATCACCGAGTGCATTGACGTCTTCGGTATCAAAGCTGCCGCTTTCCCGATTGACGAGGCCGGCAAGAAACTGCGTTAACTCCGCCTGTTTTCCAGCGGAAAACGTGCGGATTTCTCCTGCCAACCGATTGATGTCCAACATGGTTCTTCTCCTTTACAGTTTGTCGATTAAGACGGTGTACGAGGGTAACACCGCCTTCGCAGATAAGTAAATAGTTGTCATGTGTATATGACAACAACTATTGACATTAAGAGGCGCCGCCCATTAGATTGAGCCCCGTTATCTTTTGACGAATTTTTTCTTGGAGTAATACATGCCTTATCCAATCATCTGCATTAGCGGCAACCCCAAAGAACGCGGTTACCAGTACGGGAAAGCCGCTTCAGAGCGTGTGCGTAAAACTATCGACTTTTACAAGGCGATGTTTGCAACCTACGGTGTCTCTTGGGAGGAGGCAAAGAGCCGAGCCCTGTCCTTTATTCCTTTCATCAAGGAGTACTACGCAGAGGGGCTTGAAGAAATGGAGGGCATCTCCGAGGGCGCAGCACTTTCCTTTGAAGACATCCTTGCCATTAACTGCCGCAGTGAGATTCTTTTTGCTTTCCCAGATGGCTGTTCTTGCTTAGGCGTTCTCGCCTCTCAGACAAAGGACGGTCACACGTATCTCGGACAAAACTGGGATTGGCTCCGTGCGGCTGAAGAAGGTGTTGTCATCCTTAAGGTAGAAGAGCCCAATGCACCGAGACAAATAATCTGTGCGGAGGCTGGCATTATTGGTGGTAAAGGCATCAATGAGGCAGGCATTGCAGTTTGCTTAAATGCCTTAAGTGTTGGTCGCGGTAAGAAGGGAGTGCCATTACACGTGATGTACCGAATGATTCTTCGGCAGACCTCCATCAGTAACGCCATTGGCGTCATTGCCCAGGCTAAGAGAGCTGGCGCGGGGAACTTTGCCTTAGGCTCTAAGGAAGATTTCCTCGTGAATGTGGAATACACCTGTGATAACTTCGATGTCATCGCAGCCGACGAAGAGAGGCCACTTGCGCACACGAATCACTATCTCTCGCCAATCTTTGTAGCAGACGACACCTTTAAGCGTGATCTCCCTTGCACCTTCGTGCGCTTGAATCGCTTAAAGAGGCTCTTGAAAGCGCAAGGCGGTGATTTCGATAAAGAAAAACTTTTTGAAATCTTAAGCGACCATAAGAACCACCCAGATTCCATCTGCAGCCACGAAGACCCTGCTGACCCCGCGGGAAAACAGATTTGCACAATCTACGCAGTGATTATGGATTTAACGGCAAAGAAACTTTGGATTACAGATGGAAATCCCTGTAAGAGTGCGGCGCGAACGGAGGTCTCTTTCGATTAAAGGAACCTAGAAAATTCATTTTCAAGCGGCATAGCCGTTTGACATTTAAGAGGGCGAAGGTGAAAATCTAAGCGCCCTTTTTTTATACATTTTTCTTTAAGCCGGAGGCCTCAATGTCATACCCTGTTATTTCCATCTCGGGAGCACCCTTTGAACGCGGCAAGCAATACGGAGAAGCTGCGGCAGATCGGATCCACAAAGCGATTCGCTTCTATGAAAAGAGATTCGCTTCAAAAGGTGTTTCTTGGGAAGACGCAAAGAAGCGGGGAAAAACATTTATTCCTTATATCGAAGGCTATCTCCCTGAAGTGCTAGAAGAGATGCGTGGCATTGCAGAAGGCGCTGGGCTTAGTTTCGAAGACATCCTCACGCTTAATTGCCGTAGTGAAATCCTCTTTGCAACGCCAGATGGTTGCACCTGCCTAGGGGTTCCCGCTGCCGCAACGACAGATGGTCACGTTTACCTGGGGCAGAACTGGGACAACATCCGCCCAGTGGAAGACGTCATCGTTGTAGTGAAGATTGATGAACCTGGAGCACCACGACAGATTATGTGTACCGAGGCGGGACTCATCGGTGGCAAGGGTATGAACGATGCGGGGCTCGCGGTCGTATTAAATGGTTTAAGTGTTGGAAAGGGAAAGGCAGGGGTTCCGCTACACGTGATGTTCCGAGCGGTTCTTCAGCAACAAACAATTAGCAATGCCATCGGTGTAGTTGCAACGGCTAAGCGGGCGGGTTCTGGAAACTTCTTCTTAGGGTCTGCTGCGGACTTCTTAATGGCGGTGGAATTTACGCCTGATAACTTTGATGTCATCGCCAACGATGATGAAACGCCGCTTGCGCACACGAATCATTATCTATCGCCCATCTTCCGAGCAGAAGATAAATTCAAAGGGGAACTTCCCTGCACTTTCGTGCGCTTAAATCGTATCAAGAGACTTGTGAAGGCCCAAGGAACGGGCTTTAATAAAGACGTCATCTTCAATATCTTCAGAGACCACAGCAATTACCCCGATTCGATTTGTAGTCACGAAGATCCCGTTGATCCTCCAATCACGTGTCATAGCACGGTTTATTCCGTCTTGATGGACCTTACGGAAAAGAAATTTTGGATTACGGATAGCAATCCGTGTCTTACGGACGCACCGACAGAAATCACTTTCGATTAGAGCGCCTAGGGCGAAAAATTCGCATTTTGAGAATCCCGAAATTTTCTTGAAAGAAAGTTCGGGATTTCTTTTCGCGGCAAGGGTCGAAAGAGAAGTTAGGAGGCTTCCTTTTTAATTCTTTCGTCACTCAAACGGTCTTTAGCGATGTAAACCGCATAAGAACCGATTGCGATACTTACGAGAATGATGCCCGTTGCTGTTGCAGCCCAGAAGCCGTGCGCGCCGAAGGGCCCCCCGATAATCTCGGCACTAAAGCCAAGCCAGCAACCTCCGCCCAATCCGACAGACCAAAGGAGGACGCCGTAGATCACCATCGGAAGGAATGTGACCCGATAGCCACGCAGAGCAAAGCAACTTGTTGTCTGCAAAGCATCAGCAACGTGAAAGATTAAAGCAACGGCAAGGAGAGACTTCGCAAGGGCGGCGACACTCGCATCTATCGTGTAAAAGTTCACAACGAAGTCGCGGAAAATAAAAAGGCTTGATGAGGTTACCGCCGCAACGCAAAGAGCAAGGCGAATCACACGGAACATCGCCTCTCGAGCCATCTTAGGAGATCCTGCTCCGAGGCACTGCGCAACAAGGACACTCACGGCAATGCCAAGAGAAAGGGGAATCTGAAAGATAAACGATGTTGCATTCGAGACGATTTGGTGTGCTGCCACATCCACGATGCCGATTCTTCCAATGAGAATAGCCATCATGGCAAAGCAGCTGATTTCGAAAAACATCGAAAAAGAGATGGGAATACCAATCTTTAAGTGTGTGGCAATGGCACTTAAATTCGGAAGGTAAAACCTTGCAGGCCGTACGCGGTCGTAGATCTTGGCAAAGCGCCAGTAGCCGTAAAGAGCAACTAGAGTCAGTGTGGCGCCTAGCGCACTAGCCACTCCCGCGCCGCCACCACCAAGAGCAGGCATACCGAGTAGACCGTACATGAAGATGGCATTGAGAGGGAACTTCACAATAAGAAGGCCAATGCTAACCCACATCGTCACCTGCGGTAGATTAATCGCTGCATTAAGCGCCACGTAAGGGCGACTTAGCATGAAAGCAGGAACGCTTAAAGCACTTGCAAAAAGATAGATGCGAAGCATGTCTGCAACGTTCCCATGGGCATTGCAGAGCGTGATCCAAAAGTCCGTGTAAGAGAGAAGGGCAAATCCGATGACGCTAAGCACAAGAGAAAGCCAAAGGCTCTGCGTGAGCTCAAAACCAATTCTCTCAAAGCGCTGCGCGCCAAAGTGGTGCCCGGCTAAAGGGCTTAACGATTGAATGACACCAACGAGCGTCATGAGAACCATCACAACGGTGGCGTTTCCGATTGCAACAGCGGCTAAGTGCTCCGCACCAAGGCGCCCCGCCATCACGGTGTCAATCGTGCCTGAACCCAGAATGGAGATATTGGCAACGAGAATCGGGGAGGCTAAGCGCACAATTGCACGAAAACCAATATCTGGCAGGGGAAGCACGCGAGAGGTTTCTGCCATAAATCCTTAATTTGTACCGCTATCTGTTTTAGATCGAATACTCACGAGTCCTCGGATTCCGTAGGGAGACTCCACGGGATGCGTCCGCTTTTCATCGCGGGCAAAGGCCTGTCCGCTTACGATGGAGCGAAGCGTATCGAAGTTAAGAATCTGTACGTGCTTTTGGTTGACAATGATGAGATTGTCTGTTGTAAAGCGCGAAAGGACACGGCTTACGGTCTCAAGCTTAAGTCCCAGGTAGGAACCAATCTCCGCACGCGTCATACGAAGCACAAATTCACTGCGGGAGTATCCGCGTTGCTCAAAGCGCTGTGAGAGATTTAAGAGAAAGGCCGCGATGCGCTGCTCGGCGTGCATTGATCCTAAGAGAAGGAGAACGCCGTTTTGCCGGATAATCTCTCGGGAGAGCATCCTTTCAAAGTGTTGCGTTACGATTGGCGCCGTTGTGGCTGTTTCTCTTAAGCGCTTATAGGAAATGACGCAGACTTCCGTGTCTTCAAGAGCAATCATGTCGCTTGAATATACGTTATTGGCAAGTCCGTCAAACCCTACGATGTCCCCAGACATGTGAAACATTGTTACCTGTTCCCGCCCATCGCTAGAAAGCACAGAGGCTTTGAGAAAACCGAGACGCACTGCGTAGAAGGCTTCAAAGGGGTCGCCCGCACGATAAAGAGCTTCGCCACGACGAATGCGACGCCGCGTCGTGATGAGATCTTCGATGCGTTCGATATCCTTAAAGTCCAATCCTTCGGTTAGGCAAAAATCACGCAAGCTGCAAGACGTGCAGGTAATCCGCAAACCGCCAGCCGAAGCGCCTGGTGAATTAAACATGGCCGATGCCCTCCAAAAGAGAAAACTGCAACTCTTCTATATCCTCTATTGCAACCTCTTTTTGGGTGCAATGAAAGGCTATAATCCGCGCATTCTGAATGTGTAGAAATCTATTGAGCGATAAGGCTTTTCAGCCGTTTTCTTCCAAGTTTCCCACAGGCAGAATTTGACAAAAGTCAATTGATTATAATCAATTGCAAAGTTCTGAACAATGCCCATTTGGGGGAGTTGCTTGTCTCTCTTTCCGCAATATGTTTGGGAGTATGAAAAGACTCGAGAAGTTTGTTTGGAGCGCAGTGCGTAAGAAGTGGAGTAAAAAATGACAGATCCCAATGTGAGTGGAGTTGAACTACCCGATGCCGACCTTTGGCGCAAATTTGACGTCCCAGCCCCACGCTATACATCGTATCCAACGGCAGATCGTTTTGGACCTACTGTCGGGCGCGCGGACTACGAAAGGGCTCTTTCTTCTAGAGAGCCCACTAGGGGACTTTCCGTCTACACCCACGTGCCATTTTGCGCAGACGTCTGCCTTTACTGCGGTTGCAACAAGGTCGTAACACGCGACCATGCAAAGGCAGAGGAATATATCGATGTTGTTTTAAAAGAAGCAGCGCTTACAAAAGAGCACTTAGCAGGAAAGAAAACCCTTACGCAACTTCACTGGGGTGGTGGGTCTCCAACCTTCTTAAATAACGATGAAATTGAGAGACTCCTCAATGGGATTCGAGCGGAATTTCCCTTTGAGGCGGATGCAGAGATTTCCGTTGAAGTCGATGCCCGTACGTGCCCGCCCGATAAGGTAAGAAAACTCGCTTCCCTTGGGTTTAATCGCATGAGTTTAGGCGTTCAAGACTTTAACCCAGAGGTCTTAAAGGCTGTGAATCGGTTGCAGAGTTTTGAATTGATCCGTGATGTGCTCTCGGAGGCGAGAGCCTCGGGTTTTCATTCCGTTAACATGGATCTTATCTATGGACTCCCGAAACAGACGCGCGAGAGTTTCGCAAGGACCATTGAAAAGGTAATCGAACTATCCCCAGATAGAATCGCTCTTTACCACTATGCGCATCTTCCGAATATCTTTAAGGCGCAGCGTCGTATCCTCCCTGCGGACCTTCCCTCTACGCCAGAGAAAGTTAACATCATGTTTGATGCGATTCGGACACTCACTGCCAATGGTTACCGCTATATCGGCATGGATCACTTCGCAAAAGAAACCGATGAACTTTCCATCGCACAACGAGAAGGGACGATTCAACGCAATTTCCAAGGCTACTCAACAAAGGCCGAGTGCGACATGATTGCTCTTGGGGCAAGTGCGATTTCCTATGTTGGAGATACTTACGCCTGTAACCCGCGAGAGATCGATCCTTACTATGAGGCAATCCGAGCCGGTCACTTAGCCACTTCTCGAGGATTTCGCCTCTCTAGAGAGGACATTCTTCGCCGTACAGTAATCATGACGATTATGTGCCGCTTTGAATTAAAGAAGAAAGAAATTGAAGAGGCCTTCGGGATTCACTTTGATGAGACATTTGCCTACGAATTAAAGAAGTTGCAGGCTTACGCCAAGCATGACCTTGTTGAACTCACCGAGGACCGTATTACCGTGAGTGCAAAGGGAAAGATGTTCGTTAGAGCAGTTGCGATGCAGTTTGATCGCTATTTGCGTGAGTCTAATCGAGCGGGTGGTTATTCGAGAATTGCTTAAAAGAAGGAAGAGAAAAGCGCGTCTCTGTGGCGAGGGTAATTTCGTGTGTTGACATAAAGGCTAAAGGGAAAAGAACGATGAGCGAGACAACCTTTTATTGGCACGACTATGAAACTTTCGGGCTAAATCGGAGGACGGATAGACCTGTGCAGTTTGCAGGGATTCGCACGAATGCAAATTTTGAGCTGATTGGGGAGCCCGATGTTTGGTACTGTAAGACAGCTCCTGATTATCTCCCGCAGCCCGAGGCTTCTCTCTTAACGGGACTCACCCCGCAGGTCGCACATGAGAGGGGCGCCGTCACGGAGGCAGAATTCGCCGACCGTATCGAGGGGGCTTTTAGAACCTCGGGTACAGTTTCCATCGGTTACAACACCCTTCGCTTTGATGATGAAGTAACGCGGTTTCTCTTTTGGCGTAACTTGAAAGATCCTTATGCAAGAGAGTGGGCTAATGGCTGTTCGCGTTGGGACCTTTTTCCGCTTGTTAGAGCGGTTTGGGCCCTTAGACCAGAAGGAATTGTTTGGCCGGAGACCCTCGATGAAAACGGCAAAAAACGCATCACATTTAAGCTTGAGAAGTTAAGCGCCGCTAACGGCCTTGAACACAGCCACGCACATGATGCAACAAGCGATGTGTATGCGACGATTGGACTTGCGAGACTTATCGCTCAGAAAAATCCGAGATTTTGGCAGTGGGCTTTTGAAAACCGCACAAAGGCTGCCGTTCGAGGTGCCTTTAAGGGAGAGGATGGCCCGAGACCTGTGGTTTATATCGATTCCTCCGCTGGGCAGGAGCGCGGATACATCCGAATCCTCTATGCGCTTTTACCAACAGAAGGCCGTCCTGACATCATTGCTTGGGACTGTAGAGAAGACCCAACAGCGCTTTCAACACTTTCCGCAGAAGAAATTAAAGATCGCATCACACGCGCTAAGGAATTAAAAGAGCAGGGAATTGAACCTTTAGGCCTTTGCCGAGTTCGACCGAACCAGTTCCCGGTTGTTTGCCCGAATTTGGCTGTTCTTAAAAAGAGCGCAGTTTCGCGGTTTGCAATCGACCTAGAGGCAGTTGCACATAATGTGGATATTTTGCGAGAGATTCTCCCCGAGATACAGGGAAAGGTTGAGGCTCTCGCGACGGATAAGCGAGAAGAAGAAAAAGTCGACGCAGACGCAGCTCTCTATAACGGTTTCCCGAGTGATGCGGATAAGGCGCTTATGTTTCACACTGCAAAACTAACCCCTGAGGAAATCGCCCTAGAGGTTGCGGCGGGAAAACTTAATTTCACGGACAATCGCCTTAACGAAATCCTTTGGCGTAAGCGGGCACGCAATTGGCCAGAAACCCTCACAGAGGAAGAAAAGATTCGCTGGAAGGCATTCTGTGCGGCGCGCCTGCAGGGGTTGCTACCCAATACGCTTAGCTTACAAGCGTATTTAGATGAGATCGACGCGACGGCAGAGCGCGACTGTGAAGCGATGGAAAGAGGGACACTTACGGCTGAAAAGTTTGAAGAACGGCAAAAGATTTTGGATGACCTTTATAACTGGGGAGAGTTCGTAGGAGCGGCCTCCCAAGAAGAAGACACACTTGTTGGAGAATAGACTATGGACGAAAAGAAAACTGCAGGTGAGCGCGTTGCTTTTGTGGGTCTTGGTGTGATGGGATATCCCATGGCAGGACACCTTGCGAAGGCAGGCCACGATGTTGTTGTTTTTAACCGGACTCGAGCTAAGGCAGAAAAATGGACCGCAGAATTTAAAGGCACCGTTGCAAATACGCCTCGCGAAGCCGCCTTGGGGCGAGACGTTGTCTTTGTCTGTGTTGGAAACGATAACGACGTTCGTAGTGTTGTTTATGGGGAAGACGGTATCCTCGCAGGGCTTGCCGCAGGAGCCGTGCTTGCTGATGCAACGACAGATTCAGCGGAAATCGCCCGTGAACTTGCTGCTGCTTGTAAAGCGCAGGGCTCTGGCTTCGTTGACTGCCCCGTCTCGGGCGGTCAGTCTGGAGCCGAGAAGGGTATTCTCACCGTGATGCTCGGAGGCGAAGTCGAGGACTTTAGGAAGGTAGAGGGGGTTCTCCCAGCTTTCGCTGCGGCTGTGACGCACATGGGTGGTCCTGGTTCGGGGCAACTTACCAAGATGGTCAATCAGGTCTGCATCGCAGGCGTTTTGCAGTCGCTTTCCGAGGGACTTGCCTTTGGTATGAATGCTGGGCTCGATATGGATCGAGTGCTGCAGGCAATCTCTAAGGGATGCGCTGGTTCTTGGCAGATGGATAATCGCTCAAAGACGATGATTGAAGGGAAGTTTAACTTTGGCTTTGCCGTCGATTGGATGCGTAAAGACTTAGGTATCGTATTAGCGGAAGCAGCAAGAAATGGTTCCGAGATGCCCCTTACGGCACTTATCCAAGGTTACTATGGGAAACTGCAGGAAGCAGGTGACGGAAGGCTTGATACTTCTTCTCTTATCAAGCTTTTACCTGTGAAGAAAGCCTAATTTAGGGGAAAAAATCCCCGAGAGAAGATTACTGCAGGTATAGGAGAAGACCAGGAACTCTCGGGGAGGCGGGTAAGTCAAATTTATTTATTTTTCAATGTAATACGCGCATCGCTAGGAGGTTAGTGCGATGCGCGTTATGTGGTTTTTATCTCTCGCGGTATTTCTTATAGTTTGATTAGGATACTTTAAACGCTAAGAAAACTAGAGCGACACAGACGCCGCCAGCGATGCAGAGCGCGATGATATCCATTGTGGTGTTGATAGGAAACATGGTTTTACTCCCTAGTGGTTTTTATCTACGTAGTAAACTCTATAAAAAAATTTCGTTTTGCGAAATTGCGTCTTTACGCTAAGTAAAACACGAGGGGTAAAAATGGCGCTTTGCGAGGAAATTCCATTAATCTAGCGATACAGTCCGCTCCCCTATCTGTTATGACTAAGTTATCCTCGATTTTCTCGAAATTGATAGCCTTTATTGTTGGCATTGCATGCGCAACAACGGCTTTCTGTGTCGATCCATCGGTCAACTGGGTCATCGGCGTTTTAGATAGCAGCATGCCTCAATTGCAGTGGGTCATTCGTGATTCCTTTCACATGATCGATCCCATCTACACGGACCGTCGCCTTGTCGTGAGACAACTCTCCGCAGAAGAAATCTACGATGCGGTTCGTACGCAGTCTTTGGACTTTGTCTGCGCAAGTCCTCAAGTGATTAGCGTTCTTGAGCGCTATTACGGCTACGAGTTGCTAGCGAGTCTTTATCAGGTAGAGGGGAAGGATTTTTTCTCCGAGACAACGGCGCTTGTTTTCACTAGGAAGGGCATGAATCGTTGGGAAGACCTTAGAGGGCGCACTATTGCGCTCATTGAGCATGACATCCCTGATACAGAACTCTTAATTAGGGAAGATCTTCACAAGAGAAAACTTCCCGAAAAGAAGTTCTGTGACCTCATACGTTTCCCTGTTCTGGAGTCCGCCCTCGAGATGCTTCGCACAGGTCGCGTTGATGCTCTCGCGATTTCCTCTTGCTTATACCGAGAGGTGGATGCATCGATATTTGGTGATTTCGCTTTAATTGCTCCAGAGAGTCCTGATAAGGGTAGGACGCTTACGCCACACACTACATCAATCTTTCCTGGCTGGGCATTTGCTTCTAGTATCCGTGTGAGTCGTCAGACGGGAGAGGAGTTCGCCAGAGCCCTTAGATCTTTTGACTTTTCTCGAACGGTTACATGGGATACCGCTCGAGAATACGGTCGCGTTCATGATGCCCAAGAAGCCCTGAAGTTTGATTCCTACATGAAGTTCAGACAGATGACTGCCATCGACTTCATTCAAGAACACATTCTTTGGTTCTTCGGTGCAATCGCACTTATTCTCGCCCTTGTTTTGCATAACATCCTTAAGGAACGCACCGTGCGGAGGCTTACGTCTGAATTAACGCAGGCAATGCAAAAAGAAAGACTTGCGGAAAAGCGCTTTGAGGAACTTGAGCACATCGCAAGCGTTTCGCAGATTTCAAGTATCGTGGCGCATGAATTGCGGCAACCCTTGGCAGCTGTTACGAACTTTGCGATGGGAATCCGTAGGCGCATTAAAAATAAGACGATTACGGATGAGTCGCTCGAATTTGCCCTACAGAGGATTCTTTCAGAAAACCAGAGAGCAAGTTCTATCGTTGATCATGTACGTAACTATGCGAAAAAGCATGAAAAGAAGTCGCAGAAGTTTGATCTTAAGCGTTTGATGAGTAAGGGAGGCCTTGGCCTTGAGTCAGTGCCAGATGAGCGGATTTCCTTTACGGTTATCGGGAACCCCGTGCTGCAGGCTGACGCCCTTGAGATGGGACTTGTTATCCGTAACCTTGTAAAGAACGCCATCGAAGCAACAGCCGATAACCCCAACGGCTGGGTTACGGTCGACCTAAGAACGGTAGGCTCTGAGATTGTTTTCACAATTACAGACAACGGAAACCTTTCTAGCGATGAAGAGTTAGAAAGACTCTCGCAGCCGATGCGTTCTAGTAAGAGCGATGGTCTTGGCTTGGGTCTTTCAATCGTGCGAAAAATTGTAGAATCCTATGACGGAACAATTGACTTCTCCCGTAATATTCCGCGAGGCCTAATTGTTACAGTGAAATTTCCCCTGAGTGTGGAGTAGTTCTATGGATATGCGTAAATCAAGAGCAGTAGTCCGAATCGTGGATGACGACAAGGGAGTGCGAGACTCCTATAAGTTTTTAATCGAGGGGGAAGGATGGCTTGTTCGCACGTATTCAAGTGCGGAAGACTTCCTTGAAAACGATGACCCCACGATTCAAGGTTGCGGCGTATTTGACGTCCGCATGCCAGGGCTCACAGGGCTTGAATTGCAAGCAAAACTTGCAAAACGTGCTACTCAGCTACCAGTTATTCTCGTTTCTGCGCACGGCGATATTGAGATGGCAGTCAAAGCCTTAAAGCAGGGAGCAATGGACTTTCTCTGTAAACCCGTTGTCGATGAAAAACTTCTCGAAGCAATCGATCGTGCGGTAGAGAAGAGTTTCTCTGATGCGCAGGAACAGATTGAAAATGGCAAACTCATTGACCGCTGGAATGCTCTTAGCCGTAGAGAGCGCGAAGTGGCTGTTTTGGTCTACGAAGGTCTCATGAATAAAGTTATTGCGGATCGTCTTGCGATTGCTGAGAGAACCGTCCAAGTACACCGCGCAAATCTCTGCTCAAAACTTGGTGTTCGTAATGCAGTTGGTATCTCTAAGTGCCTTAACCAATTAGCAAAACTCGGAGTCCTTGCCAAGGACGAGTAAAGAAGATAAAAATTCATGAATTTCAAGGCGCCAGCACTCTTTATTGGGTTTTGGCGCTTTTTCTTTTCCGAGAGTTTTAGGCAGGTTTTCTGGCCGATTAGGCAAGGCCGCCAGAAGGGCACTTTTTATAATTTCCTTCTCGCAATTGCGAAAACTAGACTTCCCCTTAAGAGGAAGAGGCCCTTAATTTTTAAGCACAGGGAGAGGGGAGAAAGTCAATGTTACTTTCTAGGCGCGATTTACTTAAAACTGCCGCAGCATTCGGATTAGGAGGAACTTCTGCCATGGCAAAAATTGTTTCATCGAATATTCAGGGCGCAACACCTGTGATTGGTAGTCGCCAGATTACCGTTGCAGAAGGAAAAGAAACCGCTGCAAAGGTCTTTTTTACGCGTCACATCGATGCAGAGCACCTTATTAAACTCTATGGGCTTATCAACGATGAAATCTTCGGCAAGGTTGCAATCAAGTTACACACCGGAGAGCGCCATGGGCCGAATATTTTGCCACGCGACATGGTGCGTGCCTTTCAGAGCCAGGTGCCAAATAGCACAATCGTAGAAACGAATACGCTCTATAAAGGCGATCGTTACACAACCGAAGAGCATCGCAAGACGCTTGAGATTAATGGTTGGACTTTCTGCCCTGTGGATATCATGGATGCAGAGGGAACAGTGAATCTTCCTGTGAGAGGTGGCAAGCACTTAAAAGAAGTGTCAATGGGTAAGAACCTCGTTAATTACGACTCGATGATTGTCCTCACACACTTTAAAGGACACGCTATGGGCGGCTTCGGAGGTTCGATGAAAAATATCGCCATCGGTTGCGCCGATGGTCGCATCGGTAAGCAGCAGGTTCACGCTGTGAGCGATGTGTCGCTACCCTGGGATCAGTGGCCGGCGAAAGAACACTTGATGGAAACAATGGCTGAGTCCGCGAAGGCAACCTGCGACTTCTTCGGTAAACGCATCTGCTTTATCAACGTGATGCGTCGCATGTCTGTGGACTGCGACTGCGCGGGTCTTGGTGCAGCAGAACCTACGATTCCAGACGTTGGCATCTTGGCCTCGACCGATATTCTCGCAATCGATCAGGCTTCTATTGACTTGGTTTTCCGTATGACGCATCAGGAAAATCACGATCTCGTTGAACGTATTGAGTCTCGTCATGGTTTGCGGCAACTTTCCTACATGCGAGAGTTGAAGATGGGAAATCCCAACTACGAACTGATTTCTGTAGATGACTGATTCGAGAGCTCTTAGAGGGAAGTCCGAGATGGATTTAAGTTGAAGTTCCCACCATCGAAAAAAAATGGGGCGTCCAAACGGGCCAAAAAAGACTTCCGTTTGGCGCCCTCAAAGGTATTTGGAGGGGAATCCAACTTGTTATTGTGAAAGGGGAAGTAGTGCGAGCCGGAACTAGGGCAGAAACTTCTCCGACCCGCACTAGAAAGAAGCGTTACTTCATGCGGATGTAGCCAACACCATCCTTAATTTCGATTGCTGTGCCATAAGCCTCAGACAAACGGGCAATATGTTCGAGAGTAGCCTTCGCAGCATCGGCCACAGAAAGCTTCGGAATGCCGCGTTCGGATCTTGTTCCCTTCTGCGCAAGGTCAATCGGGTAGAGAGCAACATTGGTAATCTTGCCATCTTCAACAGTCCAACTTGGCATAATCGCACGCCAGATGTTTTCCTGAACGATATAGCCCTTGGTTCCATTCTTGCTGCGGTGATCCATGTAGGCACCAATCTTCATATCAGCAGGAAGTCCCTTGCTGTAGAAGGCGTCAAAGGGTTGCAAGGCAACGGTCTCAGTTTGGAAGACAAAGTTTCCGAGACTATAGAAAATTAAGCCGCCGTTATAGACCTCGATACCACGCAATTCGTGCGGGCCGTGACCAATGACGGCGCTCGCACCTGCATCGATGCACTTTCTTGCGAAAGTTTCGACGAACTGAGCAACCTTCGTGCTGTCAGCGCCTTTCATTTCGTGGGCGTGAACGCTCACAATGACAATATCCGCTTGGCGACGGGCCTCGGCAATCTCATCGACTGTGCGCTGTAAGTCCTTTGCATTGGGGGCTGTTTCGTTGAATTCTTCTTTGTCCGTGAGCATGAAGTTCATGTTCCCGAGCGGCAAAGTTCCTTCAGGGAAGGGCGGTAGATACCCATTACGAATCTTTTGCTCTGTGCGGGCATTGATTTGCGAAATCGCAGAGAGTTCCTTAGCCATGTCAAAGTGCTTCTGATTGACGTGGTGGATTGTCTTGAAGCGAAGAGGATTAAGACCTGGGCGACCACGCATCGTGGGACTCTGCCCACCAGCAATAGCTGCGGGGTCTAACGTGGCTGTAAGACCAATCAGTGCAACACGGGCGCTCTTTGTTTCAAGGTAGCAGGCCGCAGAGGCTTCCTGCAGGGTGTTACCCGTACCCGCAAAGCACATGTTGCGGGCATTCAAGTGACGAATTGTGGCGCTCACCCCCTCTTGACCGAAGTCGCCAGAGTGGTTGTTTGCCGTGTTGAAGATGTTAAAGCCATAACGGAGCATGTCGTCTAGCATCGTTGGATCTGTCATGGCCCATGTGCCACCAGAGGTGGCTGCTGGATAGCCTTCCTGGCGGTGAAATGTCATTTCCAAATTCGCAAATCGAACATCGTGCTTAGCGATGAGCGCTTTCACGTCATCGAAACCTTCGTAGCCGGTTTCTGCAATGTGACGCGTGATGAAACTATCACCTGTGGCGATAAAAGTTGTTTTCATGGCGTAGTCCTTTTGAATTTCAAAACGAATTTCTTTCGTTCTTTTTAAAAGGGAGTGCCGCAACCTTTCGGCAGGTTGCGGCAGTTTAAGTTAATTAGTATTCGTTAAAGATGCGCTGAATTTCGTCTTGCTTTGTAGTCTTTGTAAGAGCAAGCATCAGAAGAATACGAGCCTTCTGGGGATTGTGCATCATGGCGCTCACAAAGCCTTCCTTGCTGAACTTATTAAGCGGTGTGACAAGTCCCGTGCCAACGCGGCTACCGACGACAACAACCGTGCCAGCCTTCTGAGCGGCAACAAGGCTCTTCATCACATCGTTAGGAACGTTAGCGTGCCCGAGACCCGCATTGACGATACCCTTGGCACCAATCTTAACCATGGCATCGACGACCTTGCCGTCTTCGCCAAGCGTTGTGTAGTGCACGTCAACACGCGGCAGACTCTTAAGTCCTTTGATGCTAAATTCGCTCTTTGTTGTGTGGCGTTTTGTGATGCTACTTGTGAAGTAGGGCTTGTTGTTTTGCATGTAGCCTAAGAACCCTGTGTCAGGGCAACGGAACGTGGCGACGTTTGCGGTATTGCGCTTTGTGACTCCAAAGGCCGAGGAAATCTGATCGTTCATCACAACCATGACGCCCTTACCCACAGCATCTTTACTTGCAGCGAGAGCAACTGCATTCACAAGGTTCAAGGGACCATCTGCGGAAAGCCCTGTTGCAGGACGCATGGAACCGACGAGAACGACAGGTTTATTGGACTTCACAACGAGGTTTAAGAAGTAAGCTGTTTCTTCCAAGGTGTCTGTGCCGTGTGTTACGACGATGCCGTCAACGGACTTCGAAGCAAGCAACTCGTTAATGCGATTGGCAAGGGTAAGCCAGTTGTCAATCGAGAGTTTGGAGCTACCGACGTTAAAGACCTGTTCGCCAGAAATCTCTGCGAAGTTGCGGATTTCAGGCACTGCGTCAACGAGCACTTCGATGCCTACGGGTTTGTGGCCAGAGCCAACACCGTAATCCGTAAGGGAAAGAGAACTTGATCCACGGCTTGCAATTGTGCCGCCCGTGGCAAGAATAGCAACGCGAGGAAGATTTACCTTGGCCTCCTGTGTTGTTTTAACCGGTTCTGCTGCCTGGGCAGAGGCAACAGGGAAAGCCAACACGAGGGAGAGTGCTGCAACGAGTGCAGAGTGTTTGACGAGATGTTTCATAAGGTCTCCAATGAATATTTTGTTGAACTGAGTTCTTTTAAAACTGCGGAAATGAGTGTGGCACCGCTTTTAGGTGAATTCCATTAGCGTGATTGATGCGAATGTTTCTCTCTGGCTAACGAAAAAGGGGCGGGGTTCTCTAGAGAAATTCAATGCGCGGAGAAAAGAAAAAAAGCGGCGCGAATGAAAGAAGCGGCGCCTAAAGATTACTTGAGGAAAACTCAGTTTTCTTTAAGCGCCACTATAGGGGGAAATTTTCTTTTAGGAATTTTTCCTAGTTTTTAGCATCCTTATAAATTTGTGTGACAACCGCTTGTAAGACACGGGCGCAGGTGAACATATCTTCGTAGTAGATCTGTTCTGCGTTCGTGTGATTCTTCGAGTAGCCAAGAGCCATCACAACTGTTGGGATACCGTTGTAGTTAAAGTGGTTGCCGTCACTGCCGCCACCACCTCGGGTGCAAAAGCCTTCGATGCCTTCTGTCTTAAGGGCCTCTTTAAGGGTCTTCACAACGGGGGAGTCTTCAGCGACTTCGAAAGTGTGATAGAGAAGATTGATGTTGACATCAATTTCCGTATTAAAGCGCTTAGCCGTGCGGGCAAAGACATCTTTAACGACTTCGAGGTACTCGGTTAGAACAGCTTCATCAAACCCGCGAGCCTCTCCTGTGATAACGCACTTGTCGCAAACAACGTTTGTCCCAGTGCCGCCTTGGATTACACCAAAATTGGATGTTACTAGCGGAGAGATGCGTCCCTCGGGCATTTCTGCTAAGGCAGTTGCTGCAACTTTAATTGCGCTAAGTCCCTTCTCTGGCTCGTTTCCAGCGTGGGCTTTAATGCCTTTAACAGTTGCAACAATCTTGCACTTTGTGGGAGCCTGATTGACGATTTTCCCGATGCGCCCCGGACAGTCCATCACATAAGCCTGTTTAGCTTTGAAGTCACTGAAGTTGTAGTGCTTAGCACCCTGTACGCCAATTTCTTCGCAAACAGAGAAAGCAACTTCAATGTCGCCATGTGGCGTCTTGTCGCGGACAATTCTGCGGAGGGCTTCAAGAACTGCACAAAGCCCAGAGACGTCGTCAGCGGCCAAGATAGAAGAGCCATCACTTGTGATGAGTTTCTCATCTTCGTGGATAACTGGGGTGATCTTCCCAGGGTTCTTCACGCGATCCATGTGAGAGGAAAAGAGAACGGCAGGAACGTCTGCGTCCCCTTTGAGTCTAGCAACGATGTTTCCTGTGTTGCTTCCCAAGCCCTCGGCCAAGTTGTTTTCACGTACTTCTAAGCCGATTTCCGAAAGCTTCTTCTTTAAGACTTCACAGATGGCGCGTTCATCACGAGATTGAACGGGAATCTGAACGAGTTCCAGGAACTCTTCTAGCATCGGGTTTGTTGTCATAAATGTCTCCTAGAAGTTGTTTCTACTAGATGACGTAGAGCGTTACGGTGACAAATGCGAGAGCGCAAAGCATCGGGAGTGCAATCCAACGCGTTACGGTAATCGGAGAAACCTTCGCAAGGCCTGCGCAAATAATCATGGCGCCAGCCACAGGCGAAACAGAACGACCGATACCGCCAGAGAGCACTGTCATCGCACCCATGTTCATGATGTCAAGACCGAACTGCGGAGCGTGTGCACTCACTGCATTATTAAATGCGATAGAAGCAGCTTCTCCTGAACCACTCAAGATGGCGATGCCGAAAGGTCCAACCACGGATGCGGCCTTGGCAATCGTCGGGGAGTGTGTCATCACATCGATAAGAGAACTGATGATGCCGCAGGACTTCATACCCGCAACGAAGATGTTCGCAGCAACGATGATGCCGAAAATAGATGCGAAGGAATCGCCCATGCCCTTAAAGAAGGACTTCGTAATCGTCTGCGGATTTGTACGGGTTGCAATCATCGCAATCACGGCACCGATAATCATCGCATGCGAGACGGGCATCTTGAGCATCTTGATGTGCGCCATGTTTCCGAGAAGAAGAATGATTAAGGGCAAAAGCGGAATGATTGCGAGGATGATGTTGGGCTTAAAGCCTTCGGGAAGTTCACCGGCGCCCTCGTCAAGCTCGGTATCCATGCCGATACCCTTTTTGCGCATGTAGTAGGCGAGAACAATCAAAACCAAAGAGGAGCAGACCACAGAGCCAATGAGTGGGAAGCCAACCATGGTCACGAATTCAATCGAGGGGCGACCTGCGAGGTCAGCGACAATTGTCGGGTGCACGTGCCCGGGGTTGAGGTTACCGCCATAGAGACCAGCCATAATCGTTGCTGCAGCAATGGGGGCAGGGACCTTAGCAGCAATCAAAAGCGGGATGAGAATGGTACCCACAGCGGCAGATGTTCCAGCAGCACTCGGAATGGCGCTGTTGACAACCATCGTTGCAAGGGCGGCGCCAAGGATCAAGAACGGTCCCGTGCGACGCAAGAGCTTAACGAAGATTGCAATCAGGTGTGTGTGGCACCCTGTCAATTTAATGACAGATGCAAAGCCCATACAGGCGATAATCACTTCAAAGACCTTCGCTTGCTTCATAGAAGCGGAGAAGGACTTTAGTGTCGACATCGGGTCACCCGCTAAGCAGGCAAGCGCCAAGCCACCCGCAATCAAAACCATGCGGGTTTCGTACTTCTTAATGAGGCCATAAATCATGGCCACGATAATGACTGTTGCGATAAACATCGTCATGATTGTTTCTCCTTCAATGAAAAGATTTTTTTGTGTTTAAAAAAGTAAAAACTTCACCTACCAAAAACTTATTGATTCCAAACTTCGCGCATCCGTTCACGGACCTTGACAGATGCGGCGCGATTCTTTGAGCCAAAGCGCTTCTTGAGCGTTACACCACTGGCTCTTGCGCTTTCGACGGCACGAGCGACTGTGCTCCTAACGAGTGTGACGTCGTCCTCATTAGGGGCGTCGGGGTTTTCAATATGTAGTAGAGCACTCAAGAGCCCCAATGTTGCGTAGTGCTTAATGTCGTAAGCCATCGGGGGAACGGTCGCAGCAAAGCGATCGAGATCCTCAACAGTGCGAAGCGTGATGCGCGCTGCAGACTGTTTACCCATTGCGTGGATAAGCACCGCTGGGTCATCAAAGGCAATGAGTTCATTTGCCTGATAGCCGTGCGCAAGGAACGCGCCAGACATCGCTTTGCCGACGATAAGAGAGACAATCGGGTGGCCAGCGAGACGGGCCTCTGCGTAGGCTCCTGCTGCACTTGCCAGGGCCTCATGTAGACCAAAGGCTTCTTCTCTACGTCCGTAGGCTTGACTTGTGACATCGACAACGGCAATGATGGGGCGTTTTGAGGCCTTATCTTTATCCGCTGCGATGGTTTCTAAAATGAGTTTTCCGAGGGTCCAGCCTTCCAAGAGGCCCACTTCACC
>CAVLDT010000021.1:0-6437 GCA_963661915.1 Duodenibacillus sp. | reverse complement strand
CCCCGTGCCGCGCACGGGGGTAGCGGTTTTCCGCATCTGGAATAACTGCGATGTAAAGGGCGCCCTCAAAGTCGACGGCCTTGACGCTAGCGGGAAGACCAGCACGAGGCGCCGTACCATTTGTTAAAAGCGTAATCCAAAGGTCGCCGCGGCTTTTCATCTTTGTAGTTGTATTCATTATTCCTCCTTACCGAAGAAGCGAAGGATTTGTTTGCTGTCTGCCTGTAGAGTGGTGTCGTAGGACTCAACTTTCGGCAGATAGACATCGACCTTCTCAGAGCGGAATTTCGCGGGAACGCCTTCCTTAGCAAAGCCACAGACGGCTTCCCGAATCTTCGTTGCATCGTCCTCTGAGAGCGCATCGGCAAGACCAACCTTGGCGCGCACAGCACCACCTGTCATTTGCCAAATAAAGGGCTTATTGCGGGAGTCGTACTCAGCGACTCCAGCTTCCTGTTCGATTACCTGTGGGCCATTTAATCCCAAGCGTGCTTCGCGGGTAACGACAAGGTAACTGCAGAGCCCCGCGGCAATTGACATGCCGCCGAAGCATCCAACAGTTCCTGCAACAACACCGATTACTGGGGCGTAGCGGCGAAGATCAGCAATGGCTGCATGAATATCTGCAATTGCCGCTAGGCCCAAGTTTGCCTCTTGTAGTCTTACGCCCCCTGTTTCTAAGCAAAGGACAGCTACCATCGGGTGACCCGCACGGCAACTCTCTGCGGCAAGTTCCAAGGCGGAGGCCATCTTCGCTCCCGAGACTTCTCCCATACTGCCGCCCTGAAAGCCGCCTTCTACGGCTGCGACAACGCAGTCAAGTCCTGCTAGTTTCCCGCGGGCGATGACCATGCCGTCGTCGGCCTGTGTGACAATCCCTTGCGGCTCAAGCCACGGAGAACGAATCCCTTCGAAGGGTCCAAGCAATTCCCGGAATGTCCCTTTATCGAGAAGCGCTTCAGCTCTCTCGCGGGCGGAAAGTTCAATAAAACTTGTATGTTTAAGCATAGGTTGCTTTCTCCAAGGCTTGTTCGATACGAAGGCGGGCAACTCCTGGTGTCGCGGCAAAGTCATGAATCTGCATGTGACCCGCTAGGAGCGAACCCAAGTTGAAGAGACGATCGAAAAGCGCTTTCCAGCGTTCTTCGCTGTTATCGGCCGAGGAGGTAATTTCGACGGTAAGAGTCGAGTCTTTTTCCTCCGAGGTAAAAAGAACTTCAAGGTCGCCTGAGCTCACAACACCAACCTGAACCGCTGCGGGGTTCTTCGTGGGTTTCAAGCTCGAAAAGACGAGTTTGACTTGTTGCATAGTTACTTCTCCGAAGTAAGGACAGGCATCTTTAGAAGCCTGTCGACAAAAAATGTTCCCGCTAGGAGGTCAGCAGCACCTCCCGGCGAAATGTTCATTTCGCGGATTTGTTTCTCGTAATCGAAGTAGGCGGCTTCTCCAGCCTTTGTGCCAAAGCCACCAAGGCTCAAAATCCGAGCCGCTCCTTTTTGCGTAATGTCAAGTCCCTCGAGACCAGCACGTGTGAGAACACAGGTATCTGAGAGAGTTGCCATAATCGAAAGGAGAGCATTGACTGCTGCAGCCTCAAAGGAAGTGCCACTAGCCCGGGACTTTCTCAGTGTAGGAAGCCCGACATTGGCAATGTGAGGGAATCCTGCTTTGGCTTCTTCGCGCGCGCCAGTCTTTTTGTAGCGTGCTAAGACTGTGTTTCCGTGGCTAGCGAGGTTGACACCAACGAGCGCTGGGTCAGCGATTGCGGCAAGGGCGGCAGCCGTGGAGAGAAGCTCTTTTTCATCGTGAATCGCTCCTTTTAGTGAAGCCGCCGCCGCACACAAAAGACCCAGTGTCCAAATGGCACCGCGATGGGTGTTTACACCACCCGTGGCAAGAAGCATGCGGTTTTCTCCCGCACGACCAAGGGCACCGACTGTGCTACGCAGGGAGGAATCAATCTTCCGCCCGAAGCTTGTAAGAGCAATTTCAAAGAAAGTCGCCTCTAAGACAGTGGCTGATTTCTCAAAAAGAGAAAGCGTCATATCCGTGTGCGAACCACTTCCGCGACGGTCAACGAGACCAGGCTTTGGAGTGAGCTCTGCCTCATCACGGAGCACTGTGCTCGCAAGATGCGCGATTTCTTTTGCGTAGTCGGAGCCTTTTACGCTCATTACCAACTCCTAAACTTCGCAGGTGGGTTGTAAAGACCACCAGACCACTCGACGAGGTCTGCGATGCTCTTTGCTGCTAAGAGTGAACGTGTAGCCTCTGTGCGGTGAATTCCAAGGTCTTCTGCAAGGGCAACTTTCCCAGTGCGGCGCAGTTCCTTGATGGCCTTCACATCCGCTTTAAGTCCAAGAGGCGTGATACCCGCAACAGCGGCAATCATTTGGCGACGTTCGTTTTCTGTTTCCGCTAGATACAGATACGCAATTCCTTCTTCCGTTACGATGTGTGTCACGTCATCCCCATAAATCATCACGGGGGCAAGCGGCATGTGAGCGTCTCGGGCAACGTCGACCGCTTCCAAGCGTTCAACGAAGGTGGGTTTGCCTTTCGCCTGGAAGGTTTCAACCATCTGAACGACAAGTTTGTGCCCTCTAACGCAAGGATCCGGCTCACGGATCATGTCAAGCCAAGCCTTTGTGGCGTGGCGACGACCGTGTGGGTCGTGACCCATGTTAGGCGCCCCACCGAAGCCAGAGAGGCGCCCGCGTGTGACGGTAGAGGAATTACCAACTGGGTCGATTTGCAACGTTGATCCGATAAACATATCAACGGCGTATTGGCCTGCCATTTGGCAGAAAGCGCGGTTGCTACGCATCGAGCCGTCTGGCCCTGTGAAGAAGACATCGGGACGAGCGGCGATGTAGTCTTCCATACCCAGCTCACCACCGAAGCAGTGCACGCTCTCAACCCAGCCCGATTCAATCGCAGGGATGAGCGTTGGATGCGGATTTAAGCACCAGTTGCGGCAGATCTTCCCCTTGAGTCCTAAGGCCTCGCCGTAGGTGGGTAGCAAAAGTTCGATAGCGGCGGTATTAAAACCAATACCGTGGTTAAGAGAGGTGACTTCGTGCTTTGCGTAGATACCCTTAATTGCCATCATGGCCATCAAGATGTGTTGATTCTTGATTTGCCGCGGGTCACGCGTAAAGAGCGGCTCGATGAAGAAGGGTTTGTCAGCCTCTACAACGGCATCAATCCAAGAGCCTGGGATATCCACGCGTGGGAGATCTGCTGGGTCATCGACGATTTCGTTAACCTGTGCGATAACGATGCCATCGTGGAAAGCAGCGGCTTCAACGAGTGCGGGGGTGTCTTCTGTACTCGGACCCGTGTAGAGGTTGCCCGCACGGTCTGCTTTGTAGCCAGCGACGAGAACAACGTTAGGAATCAAATCCACGTAAAGGCGGGAATAAAGCTCGATATAGGTGTGAACTGCACCGATCTCAAGAATGCCATCCTCTAAGAGTTGCGAAATACGTAGGCTCTGCGTTCCTGAGTAGGAGAAATCCAACTTACGAGCGATACCCTTTTCAAAGATATCGAGGTGTTCTGGAAGACTGATACTCGGAATGACAATGTGCAAGTCATGTACACGGTCAGGATTAACCTCGGCTAAGGCACGGGCGAGAAAATCGGCTTGTTTTTGATTGTTGCCTTCAATAACGACTTTGTCGGTGGGTTCAAGAATCGCTTCAAGACTAGAGACGATGTCGGAAGTCGCAATCACTTTCCCTGTGCGGGAAAGTTTTGCGAGTCTGCGAGCTTTTTCTCGCCGCCGACTATCCCAAACCTTACCTTCGGTCATAAGAGACGTCATGATGTTTGTACTCCGTGGAGTGTTTTTTGAAAAAAAGTAAAAACGAGTCGCTTGGGAGTATCAGCGTGAAAGGGGGATTGAATCAATCAACCTCGTGGCGCGATTGTTAGCCTTGGAGTAATGAAAGAAAAAACCGAGAGGTCCGTGTCTAGCCCGCAGAGGTTGTTAAGATGTTGGGAAAAAGAGCGATGTTTCATTTTGTATGGAGGATTTTCTCCTAATGGATTTTTATGCACACGATTTTGTTTGGGTGGACTCAGAAGCGAACCTTTTAGGGGAGATTGCCCCTTGGGTCGATGGCGTATGGAGTAAGTCGCTTCCCCTTGTTGTGAGACGAGATATACGGGCAGAAAATCCAGAACTACTTCCTGTTGGAATTCGGGGAGTAAAGCGCTCGGAACGTTGCGCCGTTTGGGTAGATACTAAACATATCATTCGCTGCATCAGTCCTAGAGAAGTCCTTTCCTATCTAAAGACGACTCCGTTTCGGACAATGCCTGTGGAGACATTGAGAATCCTTGCAAGTCGCTCTTGGCCCTTCGCGTGGGGGCCAACGGGAAGTTGCGCCTATTCTCTTGTTACCAATACTTGCTTTATGCGTAAAGAAAGTGACTTAGATATTGTTATTCGAAGTCGTGAAAGACTTACAAGAGAAGCCCTTGAAGGTTGGTTTTCTGTCACGGAGTCGTGCCCTGTGCGTGTTGATACGCAGATTGACACTGGGCTTGGTGCTTTCGCTCTCCGAGAATGGATGGAAACGGACACCGTACTTTTTAAGACTGTAACAGGGCCTCGCCTTGTGAGAGACCCTTGGGGAGGGAACTAGAGGATGTTAAATCGTGTACTTTTTTCTTTCCCAGGACAGGGAGCACAGAGGCCAGGAATGCTTGCGAATCTCCCTGATGGTGGCGCTCGTTTAGCCGAGGCTTCTGAGGCGTTAGAAGAGGATCTAAGTGCCTTAGACTCAGCAGAGTCCCTAGAGAGGACACGCGCTGTGCAACTTTCTTTACTCATAAAAGGCGTCTCCTACGCAGATTTTTTAAGGGCGGAAGGGATTGAGGCCGATATGACCGCGGGCCTTTCAATCGGAGCTTATGCTGCGGCCGTGGCAAGTGGCGCTCTTGGGTTTTCCGATGCGGTAAGGCTTGTTTCCATTCGAGGCCGTGTGATGGAAGAGGCCTATCCAGCCGGTTTCGGGATGATGGCTATTATGGGGTTGACACTTCCTGCCGTTGAAGCGATTTGCGACGAGACAAAAGATCTTTATGTTGCGAACTACAACGCAGAAACGCAGATTGTTGTTTCAGGAGCCGATTCGGCTCTTCAAAAGGCATTCGATGTGGCATTAAAGCAGGGCGCGGAAAAGTGTAAGCGGCTTCGTGTGGCCGTGCCCTCGCACTGTCCCTTAATGGAGCGGGTTGTCCCCGAATTAAAAGAAGCGATGGGTAAGGCGACGCTCATGCGGCCGAGGAAAGCCTACTTAAGTGTTACAACAGGAAGAGTCCTTTGGACCCCTGCGGCAATTGCTGAAGACCTTGTCTACAACATGGCTCGCCGCACACAATGGCGGGAAGTTGCTCGGGCTGCTTTTGAGCGTGGCGTTGGCTTTGCAGTGGAAGTGCCTCCTGGGTCAGTACTCACTAAGTTAACAAAAGCCGCCGCTCCCGAAATAGATTCCGAGAGCGTTGCGGAAACGGGTCTCGCTGACATCAAAGCGCGATTTGCCGCTTTTAAACTTCGAGGTTAAGAGCGGGAAGATTGCGAGCGAACATCCTTCCTTCAGCCACTAGCGCCAAGAGGTTAGGTTCGTGCTCTCTACTCTTATCGAAGACAATACCGATGGTTTGATTCTGCTGATAGGCGTTTGCAAGCGGCAGGAACCGCACCAGTCCTTTATAGACCGAGCAGACGCGCCTCGGGAGTAGCGCGAGTCCCAAGCCAGACTGCACCATACTTAAAACCGAGAAGATGTCTTTTACCTGAGCGACGACGTTGGGTTCAAAGCCTGCAACTCGAAATGCCGTCTGAAAGTCTTTATACGTTGCAAAGCCTTCAGAAAGAGAAACAAAGGGTTGCCCCTTTAAGAGGCGGAGGTCAATCGGTAGCGACACTTTTCCATCTTGCGCCATTCCAGGCAGCGTAAAGGACATGGGTGCCGTAAGAAAAATCGAGTCGGTAAATAGCGGCAGAACTTCAAAGCGAGACGTATCGATGTAGTCCTTTTCTGTTGCGATGATGATTGCATCTAATTGATTCTCAGAAAGTCTCTTTAGAAGTGTTTCATTGGAACCCATGTGCAATTCAAAGTCGATATGCGGGCGTCTCTCTTTCAGAGCCGCAATAAGTTGCGGCAAAGTCTGAATCGCAAGCGAGTACAGGGTACCAAGCCGCATGTGGTCGTTGCCGACATTGCCTAAGAGCCGTGTCATGTGAATGCAACTATGTAGGTCCGCAAGGACGTAATCGATTCTGGAATAGAGTTCCTTTGCCGTTGGTAACGGTAGAAGGTTACGACCCTTTCTAATAAAGAGTGGGCAACCGATGCCTTCCTCTAAAGAGTGAAGGGATCTATGAATACTCACATTGCTCATTTTGAGAGCTTCGGCA
>CAVLDT010000020.1:0-38992 GCA_963661915.1 Duodenibacillus sp. | reverse complement strand
TAGGGAGCCATGGCAGCCGATGCTTTACAAACCCCTAAGAGCGGGAATAAAGCCATCGGTAAAAGCGATGTGACAGCAATTGGGGCGGATTCAAAACACCACCAAATCGCCATCCAGACGAGCACGCCTAGGCAGGCGCGACCCGCATCCGAGAATGCAGCAACACTGCCGTCAGCGGTCACATAGCTTGACGGCATGGTCATATAGATGATTAAGCAAAGCAATGGACCTGCGATAAGCGACCCATAGCGCAAGAGCGCCTGCCTGCCTGATAAGGCATCAGACATGTAATTACCTCCTTAAGATGAAATACAAAGCAATTTCGTTTTATAAAGAAAGAAAAAAGACGCTTACGCGTCAACTGCACGGGTCCCGATCTTCGCCGAGTACACCTTTGCACTCAATATTTCTCTCCGAGGGTGAAATTTTGCCAAAAATTTAACCATATAGGGGAAAATACTTACAAAAATGCTTTTCTAAGGTTGCAAAGGGGATGCCGCAGTGAAGATAACTTCACTGCGGGTACTACTAACCGAAAAATGAAGGGGATTTCTTTTCAGTATTTAAACAAGAATCCCGAGTTCCTTCTTAAAGCGCGCAACAATCGGCGCCATCTTCTCGGGATTTGCCATGAGCGCTGGGTCAACGAGAACATCAGCCTGTTCTTTTGTCATCAAACCCATCTCAACGACAGCTTCCTTAACGTTGCAACCGTGCTTTTCGCAGTAGTGCGCAACTTCGACTCCCTTCGGGTAACCAAAGGTCGCCGCAACAACTGTAGAAAGAGCAATGGAGCCCTCGGCTTCTTCACGGCAACGCTTGACATTGGCCGTGATGCCATCGACGCAGTGCTCACGGAGGATTCCGATTTCGCCCTCGACAATCTGCATACTCTCAAAGAGGCACTTGTAGAAGGTTGCATCCCAGACGTTAAGATCTAATTCGCCTTCATCGATTGCAACCGTAATGGCAACATCGTTACCGATAACTTGGTGCGCAATCTGAATGACCATCTCGGGCACGGTCGGATTGATCTTCCCGGGCATAATCGAGCTTCCAGGGGAAAGCGCCGGAAGATTGATTTCCATCCAGCCAGCGCGTGGGCCAGAACTCATGAGACGAAGGTCTTTACAGATCTTCGAGAGCGTGCAGGCCACCTCTTTTACGACAGCGGAAGCAACGAGAACCTGGTTGGAGTTCTGGAATCCATCAAAAAGGTTATCCATCGGGCGAACGGTCTCGCCAACTTCTTCACTGATGTGCTTATAGAAAGCATCCATGTAGCCAGGAGCAGCACCAAGTCCTGTACCAACAGCGTTTCCGCCCATGATGAGTTCCAAGCACCCTGGGCGCACTGCAGCAATCTTCTTAATGAGGCCCGCCGTGACGCTAGCAAAGCCACCAAACTCCTGACCGAGTGTCACAGGGAGAGCGTCTTGCCAGCAGGTGCGACCCACTTTGACAATGTCCTTGAATTCTTCTGCCTTCTTCGCAAAAGAGGCTTCAAGGAGCTTTAGTTCCTTAGTGATTCTGTCCAAACGCGGTACGATTGCTAAGTGCGTTGCAGACGGAATCGTGTCGTTTGTGGACTGCGCCATATTGACGTGGGTGTTCGGGTGAACTACGTCTTGGCCCTTGTGGCCAGTCATGATTTCATTGGCAAGGTTACCAAGAACTTCATTGACGTTCATGTTAACGCAGGTGTAACCACCCCCCTGCCACATATCCAAGGGGAACTCTCCTTCGTAACCACCAGCGATAACCTTGTCAGCGGCCTCCGAAATGGCCTTCGCAATTTCTGGCTTCATCGCGCCGATATCGGCATTGGCAAGGGCTGCAGCCTTCTTAATTTGGCAAAGAGCAATGTGCATATCCGGGTAGGCAACAACTGGGAAACCAGCCGCACCCGAGACCCGCATCATGCGGGTTGTCTGAATGCCATAGTAGTGGCTGTCATCGATTTCCATCTCACCGAGACAGTCGCGTTCAATACGTGTTTTTTCCATAATATGAAAACTCCGATTTAGGGAACTTCTCTTTCCCAATTACTTTGTCTTAAAAGCCTGTGTTACCACAGGGCAAATTAAGAAATTATCAACGTAAGTAAAAACCTCCTTGCGGTCTTTTTTTGCGTTGTCATGCTTTTAATTTAATGCCCCAAGTGATGCGATTTGCTCACCTGTTGCGGATTCAATCTCCTGAAGGATCTTCCAAAGTCTCTCAGTAGCCCCCTCGCAGTTCGCAGTCTTTAGGCAAGATGCAAACTTGCGGAAGAACTTTTCCTTACTAAAGGGTTTCTCAGGATTTCCTTCAGCCAAATCATTTTCTAGATGCACGGTGCGACCATCCTTCATAGTCACATCAAGACGCACGGGAGCAGTTCCAATAAACCCGAGACGAGCAAGCTCTGGGTCGACTTCCATTACCGTGCGACTCATTAGATCTTGCACTCGGCTATCAAGGACCTTCTCGTCTGTGAAAGATTCCAAAACAATCGGTCCAAAAACCACGCGGCTTGCAAGAGCGTATTCCAAGGAGAATTTCGCTTGCACGGCGTTAACGGGTTTGTGACAGCTGAGTTCACGTGGCCCCAAGAGACTTACTCCTGCGTGAATCTTTTCAATATCCTCATAGTGAACGCCGTACTCTGCTACATAGGCGTCCCAAACATCGTTTGTCGGGTGGGAGCCTGAGCAGCAGGGATACTGCTTAAAGACAAGACCGTTTTCTGCTAGATCCCAATAGGAACCGATGTCTACTTTGATGTCCTCTGTGAGGTTCTTTGCAAAGCACTGCGCAAAACCATCTTGATTTTCAATGCAAGATAGATTTCCCGTAATGCCGTGCATTGCAAGTTTTATCGCTTCAAGCCCCAATGAGGCGGCTGTCCCTGCGTGAAGTGCCTTTGTCTGTGCGCCAAAGTTTCCACGAATACCACCACTACGACTTGCCGCAATAGAAAGGGCGTTAGCTATTTCCTCAACACTTGCACCATAAGCAACTGCAGCCGCAGCCGCGGCGCCAAACGTGCCATACACAGGTGTCGTATGCCAACCCTTTTCACTTAATAGCGGCATCGTCCAACGGGCAATCTGATGCATCACCTCAACGCCGACAATGTAACTTAGTAAAAGCGTTTTCCCATCAAGACCCTTTTCTTGCACAGCCGCAAGTGCCGCAGGAGCTGCGCAGACCGTTGGGTGACCAATCGTTGCCCAACTCACATCATCGAAGTCGAGTGTATGCGAGGCTGTTCCGTTAAAGAGCGCCGCACTTGCAGCATCTGTCCGAATGTCTGTTCCAATAAGTAGAGAATTCCCCACCGTCGGGCGGTCCTCTAAAAAGGCCTTAACGTTTTGCGCAGCTGGCATAGCCGCCCCTGGATAACTCACAGCGATAAAGTCTGTGAGTGCAAGACGTGCCCATTCGATTTCCTTAGCTGGCATATCTTCAAGCCGTGCATTTTTAACGAACTTTGCAAGACTCTGAAGCAATGTAGTCATTTCTGAGACTCCTCAAATCTTTGTGCACTGCGATTCTTTCAATCTAGCAAAAAAGATGCAATCTATTCAACCCATTCTCTAAATAAGTTGAATATAATTCAACCTATAGATAGAGAAATCCCTAATGAGACGCCTATTAGATCCCGATTTACTAGAAATCTTCTGTGTTGTCTGCGAACAAGGACACTTTAGCCGTGCTGCCCGCAAACTTGAAGTTACGACATCTGCCGTCTCGCACGCAATCGATCGGCTCGAGAAAGCAGTGAATTCTGAACTCTTCCAACGCGAAACTCGCCCTATGCGCTTAACCGTCGCTGGAGAACGCCTACTTCACGACTGCGAACCGATTGTTGCCTCTCTCAGAAATCTCGAAGAACGCCTTACAACGATGCCCTATCAGAAGCCAACGCTTCGTGTCGGCCTCGGTGAAACCATCACTTCCACACTCTCTCCTTGGCTTATCGGTGCTCTGCAAAACCGCGTTACGCAACTAAAGACAGTCTCGAACCTTAACTACGCACTTACGGAAAAACTCGCCGAAGGGGCGCTCGACGTATGTGTGTACTCCGAAGGACTTTTAAACGAAGCAAAGTGGAAAAGGCTTCCTCTTTATGAAGAAAAATACCTTGTCATTACGGCAGAAAACATCCCTACACCAAAATCCCTTTCTGACATTGAGAGGCTTGCGGCAGAAAGGCCCTTTGTAACCTACACACAAAGTAGTGTCGATCAGGCAATCTCTTACCGCTTCTTAAGTTCTGTGAACATTAAACCCAAGACGCAGATTCAGACGAGTTCTAGTTACTGCCTTGTGGGACTTATCAACCAGACCGAAGGCTGGTCCATTCTTCCTCCCACAAACCTTTGGTGCGGCGGGGCTTTTGCGAAAACTGTGAATTGGGGGCCTGTCCCTGGAAAAGATCCTGTTACACGACGCATGTGGGTCTTAGGTAGGGAGGAGTACTCGGAGACGATTGATTGGCTTGCCGCAACAACGCGAAAGCTCTTCGTTGAAAAGACCCTCACGATGCTAGATGAAATTTCTCCAAAACTTAGGCGTTACGCTTACGTTTTGAGATAAAAAATCCGGCAGAGAACACATCGCTCCTGCCGGACATCCTCTTTTTAGAAATCTTTTATGCTATTTAGCCGCAGCTGCTGCAACAGCACCAGCACCCTTTAATTCTCTTGTGGCCTCGCGCATCAGAGGAGAAGGCGTGAAGATTACAACACGGCGTGCTTGAATCTCGTGATCGACGAGCGTACGGGGATTGCGCCCAGGACGCGCCTTCTTGTCACGCAACTCAAAGGTACCAAAATTCGAGAATTTCAAATCACGTCCCTTGCTAATCGCATCAAGCATTTCATCGAAAATGACATCAACGATTTCCATAGCATCGGCATGGGTGCAATGAATGCGTTCCATAACGGCCTCGGCAAGCACGGATTTTGTAATTGTGGACTTTCCGATGACGACCTCTGTGAAACGGTTATCGATGGTTTCTGTACTCATTTTTTAAAAGTTCCCCTTAATGAATGCCCGCTATTGTACTGAAAAAGAATCACTTTTTTAACTAGGGGCTTATTTTCTCTCAAGATTCTTACTATTTGTTGTCTGATTTGCGTCAGTGCCAACACGTTTTGCAATAACTTTATCGATGTGTAATCCCTGCATCGATGTCACCTCAAAACGCCACCCACCCCAGACGACAACATCGCCCATCCTTGGCACACGTTCTAGTAAGAGCATCAACATCCCCGCGAGCGTGTTGTAGTGGGCACTATCTTCTTCTGGAAGCTCTTCGATTTCTAGTTCAACTTTTAATTCAGGAACTGCAATCGTGCCATCTAAAACCCAGGAGCCATCAGGCCGCGACAGTGCATCAGGCTCGTCGTTACCTTCGGGTTTAAATTCTCCAGCAATCGTCTCTAAAAGATCTCGAGGCGTCACAAGACCTACCACCTCTCCATACTCGTCAACGACAAGCGCCTGAGGGGCGTTCGTTGCCTTAAAGCGCTCAAGAAGTTCAAGACTTGTGATTGACTCAGGCACGTAGATAACTTCAGAGATGCACTTTGCGATATCGAGCTTTTCCTTATTGATAATCTGCCGCAAGATGGCGCGCGTCGTGCAGTAACCCAAAACATGTGAAAAACCGCCTTTAACGACAACAACACGAGAGCGAGATGAGGTGAGAATCTTCGCAATACACGCTTCAAGAGGGTCTTCAAGATCGATGTATTCGATGTCGCATCTCGGTGTCATCACCGTAGCGGCAAGTCTATCGTCTAAGCCGAAAACGTTTTTCACCATGTCGCTTTCGTTTTCTTCAATGGCGCCACTCTCCTCACCCTCCTCTAAGAGCGCGTGGATTTCCTCTTCTGTCATATCGTCTTTCTTTTCTTTCTCCAGTCCAAAGGGTTTTAGGGCGAGCTCGGTTGAAACGGCAAGAAGCTTCACGAAGGGAGCCATCAAGAAAGAGAAAAACTGCAAGGGCTTCGCAATGCGGCAGGCAATAGCCTCCGCACGACTCTGTCCCAAGCGCTTAGGGACAAGCTCTCCTAAGACGATAGAAAAATACGTCACGAGAATGACAACGATAGCGAGGCCCGCGAGGCGCGCAATTTCTTCATCAAGACCAAAGCCAACAAGTGCTCTACTAATGGGTTCTGAGAGAGCAGACTCACCGACAATACCCGAGAGAATGCCAATTGAAGTGATACCAACCTGAATAGTAGAAAACGCCCGCGTCGGCTCGCCTTGAATACGCATCACGGTTTTTGCGCGCTCATCTCCCTCATCGGCGAGAACAGTAAGACGCGCCTTACGACTTGCAACAAGCGCAATCTCGCTCATTGCAAAAACCCCGTTTAAGAAAATCAAAACAACTAAGAAAATAAACGTGGAAAGATCAAAACTCATAAAATGCGTTGATAATCAAAAAGAAAAAGGAGAGCGAGTATAACAACTTTGCTCTCCTTGTGTTTTGAAATTTCTTAAGAAATCTTTAGAAAGTCCCTAAACTTTCAAAAATCAGACACTTAGGCGGCTTCTTTGGCTTCTCGCCTCTCGCGGATAAGCGCTTCAATCCTATCAAGCCCTTCTTTTAAAACCTCCATTCTGGGCCCGAAAGAAAACCGCATCGCCTGTGACATCGCTGAGGGCGCTCCCTGCTCCCGCTTTGGATTAATGTCAAAGAAACGTCCTGGGACGGTGAGCACGTGGCTCTCAAGCGCAGCAAGCGTGAAAGTATCACAGTTATTGATTGATTCTGGTAAGTCAGAGATATCCGCCCAAATGTAAAACGTTCCTTCTGGGCGATTGGGGACTCGAATTCCCATCGCCTCGAGCCGCTTTAAGACATAATCGCGTTTTTCTTTAAAGCAACGGCGAAGCGCACGGGTTTCCGCATCAAACCTCGCTGGCTCGAGGGCCAACACGGCAAGCCGCTGCATCGCAACACTCGCACCGCCATCAATCGCACTTGCCGCTCTATTAATCGCTTCGATAACGCGGCTCGGCCCCACAATCCAACTTATACGAAAACCTGGATATCTGTGATTCTTTGTAAGTCCATCGAAAATCACCACAGGATCTTTTTCAACATCCTCCACATATCGCGCAGCACTCACGGAGGGCTCTTTCCCTTCGAGGTCTTCGTAAATGTAATGCGAATAGAACTCGTCTAGGGCAAGAAGAACGCCCTCCTTACGGGCAATTTCACAGTACTCTTTTAGGCGATTGCCACGAACAATAGCCCCTGCGGGGTTACTCGGGTTGGAAAGAAGGAAAGTGTTAATCCCTTTTTCTCTAGCAAGGGTACGAAGCCTCGTGGGAGAAACCGTGAAGCCCTCTTTTTCTCCCGTATTCTCCACAAAGACCTCTAAGCGCCCCAGTTCGTAACTCAAGAGATCTTCGTAGGCAGAATAATCAGGGTTACGGATAAGAACCTTCGCCTCAGTGCTTAAGATACTTAAGAAACGAAGTAAAGCAACGCGGCCACCAGAGGCAACCGTCACATTTTCGGGGCCATATTGGCTCGTCTTTCCTTTGCGATAAAGGCGATTCATCATGTCGGCAACAGACCTGCGAAGTTCCAACGTTCCGCCAACGGGCCCATAGGCGTAATCGGCTTCATGCAACTCAAGCTGCTTAAGGCGTTCTGGGGCGCCGGCAATCTCTCCTTCCTCAGGTTGCCCCTGTCCCAAGTTGCACCAGTCGGGGTTCCCTGGTACGTAACCCAACTGGGCTGCCTTGTGATTGACCCAAATAACACCCATGTAAGGTACGGGGCGAATCATCGGGAAGTCCAATACGTTTTTCTTTTCTGTTCTCATGGCGTTTGCCTTCATTTTCGTGGGTTAAATCTTTTTAAAAAGCATTAAAAAAGCCTCCGGTGTTTTTCACCGAAGGCTTGTGTTCTTTTGTTTGGGTTCCGCTTTCTTTTAAGTTCTTGCTATCCTCAGTATCGGAACAACACAGCCTTCGGTTTTGCTTGCTGCTGCGCATGCGAGTGCTGCAGCTGCTGCGGTTGCGGCGGCTGCTGCGAGGGCGGCTGCTACGTTCTTAAGAGAATCTAGAAAGCGAGCGGAGAACGCGGAAACGCTAGAGAGAGCGCTCTCTCTAGAGTCTAAGGAATCGATTAAGTTCGATTCACAAGTGTTATCGCGTTTTTCCATTTTAAATGGACTCCGTCTTTAGTCATCTACGATAGTTAACCCCATTTCGGGCTAACCAATACGTGCACAGTACACGGCTTTCACCTTTGGTGCAACTTTTCCTTCCCACTAAAGGAAGATGCGCATGCTTTTTTGCAGACTACCTAAGACAAAGTCCTAAGAAAGGCCGCTGCCAAAAGGCAATTCCCTTATTGAACCACGGGGAATTCCTCCGTAAACTTTCACTTAATTTAGGAAAGTTAACAAGTGGCTAACTTTCGAGGAGAAAGGATTTTTCGCATGAAAAACTTTGGCACGACAATAAGGGAAACGAAAGGGGCCGAACGTCCGACCTCTATCCTCTGTTGTTGTCCCTCTGTAGAGAGAACGGTGCCCCCCGTTTTTATTCGTGCGAACAAATGAAAAATCTTTTTTAAAAATAAATAACCGCACTGAAATGAAACCTCGGGGACATGTGTCTTAAACCGAGGTTTTTTATGTAGCCGAGATAAAACACGTGCCCCTTAAGAAAAGCATTAGAAGAAAGGAATTTCTCTTATGAAAATCGCTGAAAACATCACAGACTTAATTGGCAACACACCACTATTGCATCTCGCACTTTGGGAGAAAAAGTACGCAGTCCCAGCGACATTACTTGCAAAGCTCGAATACTTCAACCCGACGGGGTCCGCCAAGGATCGCGCCGCAGTGTCGATGATTGAAGATGCTGAGGCAAGAGGACTCTTAAAACCAGGGTCCGTGATCATCGAACCGACAAGTGGAAACACGGGTATTGGCCTAGCTGCAATTGCTGCTGCGAAAGGGTACCGCGCCATCTTTGTGATGCCAGATACGATGACCGTGGAACGCCGCGCCCTTCTTGCCGCCTACGGCGCAGAGATTGTTCTCACGCCTGGAGCAAAGGGGATGAAAGGCACACTCGAGAAGACAGAGGAACTGAAAAGAACAATTCCCAATGTCTTTGTCCCGGGGCAGTTTGAGAATCCCGCAAATCCCGCGGTTCACGAAAGGACAACGGGCCCTGAGATTTGGCGCGACACCGATGGGAAGGTTGATATCTTTGTTGCAACCTTTGGCACCGGAGGCACCGTAAGCGGCACAGCACGTTACCTAAAGTCAAAGAACAAGGCAGTGCATGTTGTTGCTGTGGAACCTGCCTCTTCTCCCTTAATCACAGAGGGCCACGCAGGAGCCCACGCCATTCAAGGTATCGGAGCAAATTTCATTCCAGAAAATCTTGACCGCACAGTCATTGATGAATTTCTCACTGCGACAAATGAAGAAGCGTTTGAGGCTACAAAGGAGGTCGCTCGCACGGAAGGAGTCCTTCTTGGAATTAGTTCTGGAGCCGCTCTTGCCGTTGCTACGCGCTTAGCGAAGAGGCCAGAAAACGCTGGGAAGACTATCGTCGTCTTCATGCCAGACACGGGCGCTCGATACCTTTCCTCTCCCATTTTTGCTCTTAAATAAGTAGGAACCTCAAATGTCTTTCTTTGAAAACACGCGCGAAGATCTTGCAAACATCTGTGCCAAAGACCCGGCAGCACGCGGCCCCTTAGAGGTCGTTCTTTGTTACCCAGGGTTTCACGCCATTGTGATTCACCGCTTTGCGCACTGGTTACATAAGAAACACTGCTATGTACTTGCTCGCATCGTAAGTGAAATTTCCCGCTTTCTCACAGGCATCGAAATCCACCCAGCGGCGAAGATCGGTAGGCGTGTTTTCATCGATCACGGTTCTGGACTCGTTATCGGAGAGACAGCAGAGATCGGGGACGATTGCACGATTTATCACGGGGTAACTCTTGGTGGCACCTCTCTTGGGAAGGGAGAAAAAAGGCACCCGACCTTAGGGAGAAACGTTGTCGTTGGCGCAGGAGCGCAGATTCTCGGGGGCTTTACAGTCGAAGACAATGCAATCGTTGGCGCTAATGCTGTTGTTGTAAAACCAGTTGCGGCGAATACGACTGTTGTGGGAGTTCCAGCGAGACCCGTAAATGAAAAGAAAACCGATGCCGCCAAAAGCCACGCACGCTTTAACGCCTACGGTGTTGTTCCTGGAGAGAAAGACCCCTATGCAGAAAGTCTCTCGCACTTAGAAAGCCTTCTTCGTAGTCAGGCTAAGACCATCGCGAACCTAGAAAAGCATATTGCATCCTTAGAGGAAAAGCTCTCAAAGGCCTAAAGGAAGATTCCCTCATTTTTTTAAATCCCCGCTCTTAAGAAAAGTTGACGGGGATTTTTTAAGGTTACTAGTAGCGGCCGAGTCTCTCGCAGGGTTCTTTTACAAAGGGGTTGGCATTTCCCTGAAGTCTCTCAATACGCTTTGCTCTCGTGCACTCCCAAGAAGAAACGGGGTAGCGCTCATTCCAATCTTCCAAGAGAGAAAGATACTTTGACTTCAATTTAACGCGCTCTGGATACGCCCAATGCATATAAAGCATCGCGCGGGCAATTTTCCCCCGAGCGTTCGCTGGAGGCTCTGCCTTCCCACGATAGATTTTCATACTGCAGGAGCCAAATGTGGAGCGGATGTTTTTATCGAATTCCGTGTAGGGGTAATTCGCACGCAATTTGTTCACAGCACCAATAGAGGGAAAGAGGTTATACATGTCCGCATGCATGAGACGAAATTCTCGATTGGATCTCTCCGCGCAACTTCTCCCTCGGAAAGCCTCGCCCTCGTCAAAGCAAGCGTCACTCCCATACTTCCACTCAAGGAATTCCCGACCAAAGTTCTCCGCAGGAACAACATGCTCCCACTCTACGCGCCTGGCACGATTCTCATCTGATGGCGTCTTAAAGCCAGCAGGGAGCGAAATGTTTTTCCTCCTATCGAATGTTGCCTCGCAATAAAGCGTCACACGGTGGTCGTAATAGACCTTCTTCTCTAAGGTGCGCTTTGCTTCAACGTAACTTTCGTTTGTGGTATTTCCCCGAGAGGAGGCCGCTGCGAGCGCATTGAAGGCAACCGCAGAAACTGCCGCAAAGACCACAAAAGCACTTATGAACTTTCTAATCACTTCGCATCCTCGATACCAAAGACCTGTTTAAGGTAAGCTAAGTACGTGGGGTCTTCACACATGCCTTTGCCTGGAGAGTCGGAAATCTTTGCCACTGGACACCCATTGGCGCTTACCATCTTCATAACGATATTAAGCGGTTCAACGCCAACGTCATTTGTAAGATTCGTTCCAATACCAAAACCCAACTTCACGCGACCTGCGAAGCGTCTGTAGAGTTCCAAGGCAACAGGCACCGTGAGAGCATCCGAGAAGATAAGCGTCTTACTCTTCGGGTCACACTTATTTTTCTTATAGTGTTCGATAATAGCCTCACCCCAAGCAAAGGGATCTCCTGAGTCGTGCCGTACGCCGTCAAAAAGCTTACAGAAGAACATATCGAAGTCCCGTAAGAAAGGCTTTAACCCATAGACGTCCGAAAGAGCAATCCCTAAGTCACCGCGATATTCCTTAGCCCAAGACTCGAAAGCAAACCGCTGGCTATCCCGAAGGCGGGGCCCCAAGGCTTGAGCAGCTTGGAGGTATTCGTGGGCCATCGTGCCCATTGGAATGAGGTTAAATTTCTTTGCAAAAAGAACGTTACTTGTTCCCGTAAAGTTAACGCTAGAAAGTTCTTTTACGAGGGTACCTAGAACCACTTCTTGCCAATCGCGAGAAAAGCGACGTCGTGTGCCAAAGTCGCTTAGTTTGAATCCTTCGTTCTTGGGCTCTGTCTTCACAAGAGAAATCTTCTCCTGCAAACGCCTCATCCCTTCTTCTCGTGGGAGTTCAATGCCAAGCCTCTTATAGTAGAGCTCACTTACGATAGCAAGAATCGGAATCTCAAAAAGAATAGTGTGTAGCCAGGGACCAGCAACAGTGATAGCCAGTCCACAATCACTCTTATCCGTTTTTTCGACTTTCACGTACTTTGTCTTTAAGTGGAAGACACTTAAGAAGTCGATGAAGTCGCTTTTAAGGAAACGCAGTGTCGAAAGATACTGCAAATCCTCTTCCGAGCAACGAAGCGAACAGAGATGTTCAATCTCACTACGAAGTTGCCCAGCTAGAGGTGAAAGATCCACCCCAGGAGTTCTGCACTTAAATTTGTAGGTGACCTTTGCGCCTGGGAACTGATGCAAAACACTTTGCATCATGGTGAACTTATAGAGATCTGTATCCAAAAGTGATTCGATAATCATCGGAGTTTCCCCTTCTCTATTCTCTTTTCCAATCGAACCTTTTAATAGAACTATAAACCGAGAAACATCTCTTTGAGAGACGCTTGGTATTCTGGGTCACAGGAGAGTTCTCCAAAAGGAACATTCCAGTCCCTAGGATTAAGTTTTGCGGCACGAAGCGTAAATTCTTCTCTCTCTTTCCATTTAAGGTTATCTAAAAGCGTATCCACCGCCTCTGGGTCATTACAGACAATCAGCGCATCGCACCCTGCACTAAGAGCTTTCTCCGCACGGGTGACAATGGACCCTGCAGCCTTCGCTCCTGCCATCGAAAGGTCATCTGAGAAAAGAAGTCCCTTAAACCCTGCATCGCCTCGGAGAATATCCGTTGCAATCACGCGAGAAAACGACGCAGGCACGGCATCTAACTTCGGATAGAGAACGTGCGCGGTCATCGCACTTACCAAAACATCGGCAAGTGCCCGGTAAGGCGAGACGTCAAAAGAAAGAATCTCCTGAGCCGCTCGAAGATCCTCAGGAAGGCTTAAGTGGCTATCTGCCTCTGCGAAACCGTGCCCTGGGAAGTGCTTTGCGCAATTAGCCATTCCTGCCGCAGCAAAGCCCTCACACACAGCTCTCGCAAGAGAGGCAACTGCCGCAGGGTCTTTTCCTAAACTTCTCTCACCGATAATCGCACTGTTACCCCAATCGAGATCTAAGACAGGGGCAAATGTGAAATCCACACCACAATCTCGGAGTTCTGCAGCAAGGACAAAGGCCGCAGCCTTCAAGGATTTCTTCGCCCGCTCTGGATCTACTTCGAAAAGTTTCCCGTAAGCGCGCATCGCGGGAATCTCTGTGAACCCTGTGCGAAACCTCTGTACGCGCCCCCCTTCGTGATCAACGCTAATAAGGACACCTGGCTTTACGGCGTGGATGGCATCACACAAGGCTTTTAACTGCGCTCTATTTTCGTAGTTGCGCGTAAAGAGAATCACCATACCAACGAGTGGGTGTGCGATGCGCCGCTTATCCTCTTTACTGAGAGTCGTTCCAGCGATATCGCAAACAATCGGTCCTTTCATAAAAATCCTTCAAAACTTCAAAACCTTTTAAATTCTTAACTTTGACCCGCTCGAAAGCGGCGCCACTTCGAAAGCGTCTTTCGGGAACTAAGCGTTTTGCCTCCCAAGGCATAAAACTCAATAATAAGGCGAAGCATTTCTCGCGCCCCTTTTAGTGTTCGCGCATCGCTAAAGTCTCGCATTAAGACAGCTCTAACGGTCGCAGGGTCAAAAAGCTTTTCTTCTGGATAGGGGGAATATTGGGAGGCATCCACGATTTCGCCAGCGCGAACAAAGCCTGTGAAACCCGCACTCTTATCTACTAACCTCTGACCCCATCCTGAGAGCCTTAGGAGGTCTACTTCAAACTCTCGCACTGCTCGGTCCGCGTCCTGCCACTTCCCGTAAGAGAGTTTCGTAAGGGTCGCCGTATAGGCTTCAAAAAGTTCCGTATGAGAAACCTCCGCTGGCATTAGGCGGAAAATGAGTTCGTTAAGATAAAACCCAGTGAGAAGCCCTTCGCCAGAAATCGGAGCTAGGCCTCCCATCCAACGCGCGGCAGTAAGTGTTCTAACTTCACCTTTACCAGAAAAATTCACAAGCAGTGGGCTAAAGGGGTCGAGTAGCCCTCGAAAGCGCCCCGCAACTCTTTTTGCGCCTCTTGCTACCGTTGTCACACGTCCATAGTGTTTTGTGAAAAGCGAGACGATGAGACTTGTCTCCCTCCAAGGCCAACTCGTCAGAACAAAGGCGGGTTCTTCTCTTACACTAAGATAGGTTTCTTCCCTTTTTGTAGCAAAACGTCCCAAAGCATCAAGGGGCATTGTCTCAAGGACAATGTCCTCTTCTACTTTAAGAGAATCTTTGCTAGCCGTAGTTGTCATACCCAAGACTCGTTAGTGCCCGCACATCGTTACTCCAGCCACGCTTAACTCGTACCCAAATGTGCAATTGCACGGGCTTTTGTACAGCGATCATGATGTCTCGGCGTGCAAGGTAGGTAATCTCCCGGAGTTTCGAACCTTTTTCACCAATTACCATCGCTTTATGACTTTCTCTTTCCACGTAAAGAGTCGCCTCAATGACAACTTCATGCTCATCTTCATTCCAGGTTTCGATGGCAACAGCAATTCCGTAGGGAAGTTCTTCGCCTAAGAAGCGGAAGGCTTTCTCGCGGATAATTTCGGAAGCCATAAACCTTGGGGATTTATCCGTGTAGGCATCTGGATCATAAAAAGGCATCGAGGGCGGAAGAAGTTTCTTAATCTCCCCCACTAAGTCTTCTAAAAGCGTCCCTCTTTCCGCAGAGACAGGCACAATGGCTTCAAAGTGATAGTTCTTCGTTACCTCTTGGGCCATTGGGAAAAGTGTTTCTTCTTTGTTTTTTAGGAGGTCAACCTTGTTAATCGCCCAAATCACATTTTTCGATAGGTTTGGGATGAGTCTTAAAACAGCAGCATCCTCGGGCTTCCATCCCGTTGCTGACGAAACAAAAACAACTGCATCCACATCAGTGACTGATGTACGCACGGAGTGATTCATGCGCCTTGTGAGTTCTGACTTGTGTTGCGTCTGAAACCCAGGGGTATCCATGAAGATTAACTGTGCATCCTCGTATGTCACAATCCCCAAAATGCAATCTCGCGTTGTCTGAGGCTTCTTCGAAGTAATCGAAACCTTCTCTCCAACAATTGCATTGACGAGAGTGGATTTCCCTACATTGGGCCTACCGACAACGGCAACAAAGCCACAACGAAAAGGCTCAGCGGTTTGTTCTTCAGTGCTGTTATCTGTCATAACTCAGTCTTAAGAATTTTTTCTAGTTCCGTAAGTGCCTTTCCTGCGGCCTCCTGCTCTGCGGCTCTGCGACTTGTCCCTGAGCCATATTCACAGATGGCAAAGCGCTCAATTCTGCAAGCACAACGGAAAGTGAGTGCGTGTGCAGCTCCCTCGCTATCGACAACTCGATAATCAGGGAGCCCAAAGTGGCGCGCCTGAAGCATCTCCTGCAAGCGAGTCTTAGCGTCTTTCCCAAGCCGGTCTGGGGCAATGGCGCTTGCCGCGAGGATTGGCTCATAGAGTTTCCAAATCACTCTTTCTGCTTCTTCAAAGTTCGAATCGATAAAGATGGCTCCAAAGAGCGCTTCACAAGCATCTGCAATAATCGAAGGCCGCGTTGCGCCTCCCGTACGAAGCTCCCCCTCTCCGAGGCGGATAAAGGAACTGATGTCGATTGCGCGAGCAATCTCGTCAAGCGTCTTTTCACAAACGAGGTTGGATCTCACACGCGAAAGAACGCCTTCGTTGTAGTGCGCCTCTCGCAAAAAGAGTGCGTGACCAATTGCGAAATTTAAGACCGAGTCTCCCAAGAACTCTAAACGCTCATTGTGGTCAGCCCCGAAACTGCGATGCGTGAGCGCTCGGCTTAAAAGCGTCTTATTCTTAAACGTATAACCAATACGTTTTTCCAAAATGTCCGATGAAAGGAGTTTTCTAGTTTGCATATTGCGTTAACTCCAATACGTTTTCTCTTAACGGAATGACCCAATACGGCTAAAGTCACCAAAGTTCGCCCAAATAAAGAACGCCCTACCGACAATGTTCTCATCTGGCACTACGCCCCAATAGCGGCTATCTTCACTGTTGTCGCGATTGTCACCCATCACGAAGTAACTTTCCGCAGGGACGCGACACGTAAAGCCATTTTCCCTGTAGCGGCAGACTTTCAGTGCCGCGGGATACGGGCGACTTAAGAGTCCCGCAGGACGTCTATCATCCACCGCTGTCATGTGAATGACGCCATCTAAGTTCTCGTTTGTCTTCGTAAGAGTGCGCATCGTATCGGGAGCAACCCAATCCACGGGATCAGTGCGAGTCATTTCTTTACCGTTAACGTAAAGAATCTTATCTGTGTATTCCACAACGTCCCCGGGCAAACCCACGACACGTTTAATGTAGTCGTAACTTGGATCCACGGGATAACGGAAAACAATCACATCGCCTCTCTTAGGCGTTCCGAGACTTACGATTTTCTTATTTGCGACAGGAAGCCGGATCCCGTAATCGAATTTATTTACAAGAATGAAATCACCAATGTGTAGTGTCGGCAACATCGAACCAGAAGGAATCCTAAAAGGCTCATAGGCAAAAGAGCGGAAAAGAAAGACGCCTAAGACAACCCAAAAGAGTCCTGCCGTGTAGTCAAGCCACCAAGGCATCCGCAACTTTGCCTTCACACTTGCGTCTCGAAGGCGAATGACGCGGGCATCTCCGCGAGAAACCGCCTCGGCATTCGCTTCATCAAACTCACGGCGAACGGCTTCAGCCTCTGCTTTTCTCTTCGGTTTCCAAATCATCAAATCGAGTACCCACATAATTCCAGTGAAGATACTCAGAAGTAATAAGACCAGTGAGAAGTTCACGCTCACACTCCTCTTTCGTTTCTAAGATTGTTCGTCAGCACGCAGAATCGACAAGAACGCCTCTTGCGGAATCTCAACGGTTCCGACCTGTTTCATGCGTTTCTTACCAGCCTTCTGCTTTTCAAGTAATTTCTTCTTACGGGTAATGTCGCCGCCATAGCACTTAGCGATAACGTCTTTACGCAATGCCTTGACGTTTTCACGAGCAACGATGTTCGCACCAATTGCCGCCTGAATCGCGACGTCATACATCTGACGCGGGATAAGAGACCTAAGGCGCACTACAACGTCCCTGCCGCGGGTCTTTGCGCCAGAGCGGTGGATAATGGAACTTAAGGCATCGACCTTGTCGCCGTTGATGAGAATATCGAGCTTAACAACGTCCGCTGCACGGTACTCTTTAAATTCATAATCCATCGAAGCATAGCCACGTGTAATTGACTTCATCTTATCGAAGAAGTCTAGGACGATTTCCGAAAGCGGAAGGTCATACGTAAGATGCACCTGACGGCCGTGATAAGCAAGGTTTGTCTGTACACCCCGCTTATCCTGGCAGAGTTTCATCACCGCTCCCACGAATTCATTTGGGACAAAGATGGTGACGGATTCAATCGGTTCACGAATCTCGGAAATCTTATCTGGACTCGGTAACTTACTCGGATTCTCCACGCGGACGACTTCCCCATTTGTCATGAGCACTTCATAGACAACCGAGGGAGCGGTCGTGATGAGATTCATGTCGTATTCACGTTCCAAGCGCTCTTGGACGATATCCATGTGCAAGAGGCCCAAGAACCCTGCGCGAAATCCAAACCCTAAGGCTTGCGAAACTTCAGGCTCAAACTTAAGAGCTGAGTCGTTTAATTGAAGTTTAAGAAGCGCATCCCGCAGGGCGTCGTACTGGTTGGATTCAACGGGATAAAGGCCTGCGAAAACCTGTGGCTTTACTTGCCTAAAACCTGGAAGGGGCTCTGTTGCCCCACGCACTGCCTGCGTGATGGTATCGCCAACGCGAGCATCTTTGAGTTCTTTAATTCCAGAAATGACGTAACCAACGTCCCCTGCGCTAAGAGCCTCACACTTTTCTGCCTTCGGCGTGAAAATCCCCACCTGTTCCACAAGGTGCGTCGCGCCTGTCGCCATGAGGGTGATTTTGTCCTTAGGCTTAAGTGTGCCATTTACGACCCTTACCAAGGTTACGATGCCGACATAGTTATCAAACCAACTGTCGATAATAAGAGCCTGTAAGGGTGCAGCAGAATCCCCTTTAGGTGGCGGAACATCCCGCACCACTCGCTCGAGGATATCGTCAATTCCCATGCCCGTCTTCGCAGAGCAAAGCACTGCATCCGTTGCATCAATACCGATAACGTCTTCGATTTCTTCAGCGGCTGTCACAGGATCGGCGCTAGCCAAGTCCATCTTGTTTAAAACGGGAAGAACCGTCACGCCCAAGTCAATCGCTGTGTAGCAGTTAGCAACCGTCTGTGCTTCAACGCCCTGCGTTGCATCGACAACAAGGAGGGCTCCTTCGCAGGCAGAAAGAGAGCGACTTACTTCGTAAGAAAAGTCCACGTGCCCCGGGGTATCGATGAGATTAAGTTCGTAGGTCTTCCCATCCTTAGCCTTGTATTTAAGGCTTGCAGTCTGAGCCTTAATCGTGATGCCACGCTCACGCTCAAGATCCATACTGTCTAGGACCTGTTCACTCATCTCGCGGCCTGAGAGACCTCCGCAACGCTCGATAAGGCGATCGGCAAGAGTTGATTTGCCGTGGTCAATGTGGGCAATGATTGAAAAATTTCGAATGTTGTCCATATCCAATCTGCGCTTACAAAGTAGAAAACCTACCTTATAAAACGCATATAAATCCTTTTAGAAAAGGACTCGCGCGAAAGGACAAATTCATACTATCCGCTCGCGCCAAGCCTCCGATTTAAATGAACTGAAATTCTAACATGCAAGGAAGACTTTCAAGGGGAAATTCCAGTAGAAAAAACAGACAAAAAGAAGTGAAGAACTTCCTTCTTGCCTAGAGGGAAATCTCCTGTAAAGAGAAAAAACTTTTTCCCCTAAAACTTCGGGCACCTCAAATTCGAGGTGCCCGAAAGTTTTTCTTTACTTTTTACTGCTTTAACGCGTTAGAGTGCTTTCACGCGTTTAATCTGTAGCCCTGGATCTACAACCACAGCCTTCATACCGCGCTTTTCAATCGCCGCTTTGCCGCGTTCTGTGCAGATTACCGTAGCGCTCTTAGAGACGAGTTTCCCATCCCAGAGAACCTTACGGCCTTCGACAAAAGAGGCCTTCGGCGTCTGTGTGGCATAGTCATAGACTGTGATATCCGCATCTGCACCAACAGAGAAGTGTCCCTTCGTTGTAAGGCGAAGCATACGGGCGGGATTAAGAGAGGTCTTCTGAGCGAATTCGGTTAAACTCAAAACATCCAACTTCACCAAAGAAAGCCCTTGAGAGAGGATGACATTGCGTGGAATGCAACCGCCGTCCGTGGAGATAGCATCCACGACGAAACTTCCATCATCGCGCTTTGCCTCAGAGAGCATGATGCGAGGCATCGGAGGATTCACATTGAAGCTTCCGCCAACGTTACTATCTGCCGCTTCCCAAAGTTTCAAACCTTCTTCACCCGTCACGAGATCTGAGTAGCCACCTGCGTCATAAACGACAAAGGCTTTGCCGGCAAGGATGGCCTTTCTCACGCCATCTCTATCCTCTGTGAAGCCAAAACGTCTTAAGCAGTTTCCTGTCACATGAGACTGAATACGACCTGTCTCAGCATCGCAAGTTAGGCGCGTTCCATTTTTTGGTGAAATATAACTTTCGCAGAAGATATTGGGGTTCTTCTTTAAGAGGTCGATTGCAATCGCTGTCTCTTCTAATTCATTCTTGATTGCCCCTCGGCAATAGGCGTTAATGTGCGCAAGATGTAAGGGGTAACCACCTGCCATTGCAACAGCCTCTTGCATACCTTCGATGTTAGAGCCATGTTCACTTGTTCCTGCATGCCAAGCAACATACGCACGGCGTTCAAGAGCGGTTTTAATCAACAAAGAAGAGACATCTGGCTTTAGGGGATAGTGGCCACCCAAGAGCTTCACACCCAGGGCACCGTCTTCCAAACTCTTATCAATGAGAGCTTCCATCTCAGACTTTTCTGGGTGGTCGTTTTTGAATGTGAAGGGAGGAGAGGCAAACTGCAAAATTGCCATGTTAATCCCAGCGCCATACTCAGGGACCTTATCTAAGATATCCTCCAAGGGGCCTGCCATATCTAAGCACGTCGTCACGCCATTCATCGCAAGCATGCGAGCCCCATAAGGGCTACCCCACATCGAACCAAGGTGCACGTGACTATCGATAATGCCAGGCTGCAAAACGTAGCCTGTGAAGTCGATGACTTCTTTGGCATCTCCTGCGAGATCTGCGCCAACTGCGGCAATCTTGCCATCTTGTACTGCTAGATCGAACTTACCGTTAATTCCGTTGAGCGGGTCGACCACGTGGGCGCCCCGAATAAGCAAATCAAACATATCCTTACTCCTTTTTGGGCAACTGCGTTTCTTCCTTAATAGATTTTAAAGGCATCACTGATTTTCTTAAGGTTGTTTCCCCACTTTATTAGGGAAAGTAGCAGAAGAATTCTTGCTTTTTGCCCGTTAAGCGATCGACTTGGGATAAAACCTGCTTCCTGCCAACGCTCTAATCCTTCCGTCACAAGACCGGAGCCTGTTCTCGAGGCTCGAACAACCATAAGACCTGCTTTTCTTGCCTTTAATAGGGCTACTTCTGCCTTCTCTGAAACCGTACCATGCCCCATTGCAACATAAACGATTCCAGCAGCCTTTGCCTTAACCGCTGCATCGATTAAAAGACCATCTTCTCCACCATAGGCATAGACGATATCGATGCGAGGTGTTGTTTTAGTTCTTTTAAGAAGTGTCGGGGTAAAGGCTGTCTTTTGAGTATGAGGCCGTGTGCTCTCTGTGAAAAACTCCACATCCTCGCCTGTCACGTAGCCAAATGCACCAAAGTCGCGACCCTGGAAGGTTTGTACCGATGTGGTGTTTGTTTTCGTCATATCACGCGCGCCACCAATGAGACCATTAAGGACAATCAGAACGCCCTTGCCTCTAGCCTCCTTTGACTTCGCAACACAGACTGCATTAAAGAGATTAAGAGGACCATCTGCAGAGAGCGCCGTTGCTGGCCTCATGGCTCCTGTAAGAACAACAGGTTTTTCTGTCTTTAAAACCAAATTCAGAAAGAATGCCGTTTCTTCCATTGAGTCAGTGCCGTGTGTAATCACGACACCATCTACCTTTGCATTGTCAACGAGCTTCTGAACAGTCAAAGCAAGTTTGAACCAAATCGCCTCGTTAATTGAGCTAGAGGGAATATTGCAGAAAGGCTCAAAATCGATTTCTGCAACCTGGTTCAAACTTGGGACAGAACGCAGTAAATCTTCGACTTTAAAGTCCTTGATACTGTATCCGGTCAATTGTGTTTCGGAATTTCCCGAACTCACAATCGTGCCACCTGTGCTCACAACGACAATCGTAGGTTTTTTCATAAATCTGACTCCGAGAAAAGGTAAGAGGCTCAAGAGATGTCCTCTTACCTTCTAACAGACTTTAGCGCATGAAGAGCGCCAAGAGAATGACGGCCACAAGCATCGGCAGTGCCGTACGTTTTGCAACGTCAAAGGGGTTAGCTCTTGCTAGGCCAGCGACAAGAATCGTAATACCAGCAATCGGAGAAGCTGTACGACCAGCCGCGCCAGCGAGGAAGGCAAGAGAACCTAGACTGTGCACTTGCATACCAAATTCTGCAGCGTGCGGCGTTACCGTCTGGTTAAAGGCCATCGCACCTGCATCACCGCTACCCATAATCACGCTAAGAACGAAGGGGCCAATGGAGCCGCCCCACTGGGCGATTTCTTTGGATTGAACCATCAAAGCGATTAGACCATCAACGAGGCCAGAAGCCTTCAAACCTGCGGCAAGAACACCCGCGGCGATGATGATACCCATGATTTCGCCGTAGGAGTCGCCCATACCTTGGAAGAACTTCTTGCTGAAAACCTGTGCATCGGGTCTAGCGACAAATAAGCAAACCACGGTGCCAATTAACATTGCCTGTGTCACGCCCATGGAAACCTTCGGGAGCCAGAATGTGCAAACAAGCATGAGAACGATTGGGATAAGTGGAACGAGAGCGCGGACTGGGCTCGGAACAAAGCCATCATCGGCTGCGGCATCCGTAATCTTTTCACCCTTGTTGTCGCCTAAAACGTAGACAACAATCGTAAGACCGATGGCACCGATGGCACCAATCATAAGAGAGAAGTTCGCGTGATACTGAATCAGTTCCATCACGGACATGTGCGCCATCTCAGCAACGAAGGGGTTGTGAGAAAGGCCCGGGGAAAGAAGGGATCCTGTTGTGCCCATCAAAATCGCAGCTGCAGCTGCCGCAGGCTTAATGCCAGCGCGCATCATAATTGGGATGAGTGTTGTACCCACAACAGCACCGACGCCAACAGCAGAGGGAATCGCGATATTAATGAAGAAGGTAATGATGGTGCTCATCGGAACAAGAATGATGCCGATGTTGCGGATGGGACGAGCTAAATAGTGCACGAGAGAACGATCGCACTCGGTGTATGTCACGCAATAGGCAAAACCCGTTGCCGAGCAGATTGCCGTGATAAGAGCTCCGTTTGTCATGGTCTTGTTGAAAGCATCAAGACCCGCCATCGGAGTAAGAGATATACAGCAAAGAACTAAGCCCGCACCCACTAGAACTAAACGGGTTTCGTATTGCTTAACCAAAAGATAAATCATGCCAGCGACTACAAGTATCGCTAACCAGCCTGTAAAAGCCATAAGTAATGCCCTCCTGCGGAAAACTAGAATTTTTCTTTGAACAAATCTTTTTTTGCCTTTCGCAACTTGTCCGATTCGCTCGAGAAAAGAGAATCTCATTTGACATACACATAGGTCAAACTCGCAGAAACCTGAGAATCCATTCCATTCCTAGAATTCATGTTACGCAGGGGATAACCCTAACCTTTCCTGCATTTTGCTGAAATCAACTTCTCTTAACCCCTTGATTGCATGAAATATTCACGCCACTACGTTTAAGATTCATGGTAGGCATTTAGGGAGGCCAAAAAATGACTGTCAAAATCGATTCGACGCTTCTTAGTCGTGCACCACAAGTCTTTCTCATGTGCTGCGATTTTCGGAATTTTTCTGCCGTAGGTCAGGCTCTAGGGCTGACACAATCTGCGGTAAGCAAAATCATCTCTGCCTTTGAAGAGGAACTTGGTTTTTCTTTGTTCGTACGTGCCTCTAGGCCCCTCACACTCACCCCCGAGGCTCGCCTCCTTCAGCAACACCTGCGACAAGTCAGCGGCGACTTCAAAGCGGTCTTAACACAGATTCAAAACCACAATTCAATCCATCCAATACTGAGGCTTGGAATCCTAGAGAGTCTCACGCTCAATGTTGGTGTTGAAATCATCCGACGTTCTGTTCCAATCTTCTCTCAGGTCACACTCCTCACAGCGAGTGCAAACGTCCTCAAACAGCGTCTTCTTGAAAGAAAACTCGATCTCATCATCACCAATGACATCTCAACAGAACCAAGACGTATTTTCCGCAGAAAACTGTTCGATGAACCAAGTATCCTAATCTTGCCAAAATCGCTCGTAAAAGATCGGAACGTCGTCTGGGATTGGGAACGATTAAGTCGATGCGGATTACCCCTTATCAGTTACTGGAAAGAATCAGGCGCTGGTATGCTCAACGACCTATTCTTGCGCAGTCATGGCCTCACATTCCCAGAGCGATATTTTGTCGACAACAATGCCTTCCTTGTTAAATTAGTTTCTCAGGGTCTGGGCTGGTCATTCTCACGGCCGACAACTGTTTTAGAAACAGAACATCTTCTTTCGGAAATCAGCGTACAACCTATGCAAAAGCCCCTTCTATCGAGAACGGTCTACATCATGGGAAGAGAAGGGGAATTCAAAGAAGAAACACAGCTCATTCATGAAATTGCCCTTGCAACAGTGCGTCAGGAAATTATTCCTCGTGTGATGAAATTTGCTCCGTGGTTGGCCGATAAGATGACGGTGCCACAATAAGGTCGCAATTTAGCCTCCCTATTGTGCGATATCCAATCGCATCGATTAGACTGTCGAATCCTTTAAATAAGCTTTCTAGTTAAAGAAACAATGGCAAGACGTCTTCTAAAAGAACTCCCTAACACAGAGCCGGTAAATCCTGAGCGTGAGAGGCTTCTCGCCCTCGCTTACCGAACGAGCGATTCAACGTCTAACGTTGAAGACAGAATTCTCGATAAACACATTGAAGATTTCTGCAATGAGGCTCTTGCAAAGGGAGATGACTCGGATATTGAGGCCGCCCTTGCCGTTCTTAAAACGGAGGAAGGGGGAAACTACGATGACCTTCTTTCCATTGCTGAAGGCGCTGCAGAGTTCTACCGCGATAAAAATGGAGTGCACCTTCTCGTCCTTGTCCCCATTCTCGCATGGAGTCGCTACGGCATTGCCGTCGGACGGATGCCTGAGGCAATTGCTAAGCGCATCGCTGATCTCTACAAGACTTACTTTGCAGGTGCCGATGCCCGTGTGACGGTTGGAAATACCTTAATTTCCGCTGAACACATTCCTGAACGGCTCGTCTCTGTGAGGCATCTACTCACGGTCTTAAGTAAACCCAAAACACACGGCTCTGTTGTTGACACAACGTTTCTTCTCACGGCTTCTCCCGCAGATGAATTTTCCGACGCTAGATACGTTCCTCTTGCGGTGAGTGCAACTAACGAAGTTATGCTCTTTACGCCCGCTACAAAAGCCCGCATCGCAAGGGCAAGAGACTTTATGGACTTTGCCCTTAAAGTCCGTGAAGAACTTCGATGCTTTATGTTAGGAAGTTTTATCGAGGTGCAGTATCCATCGGCCTTCTTTTCCGCGTGGAGACAAGCTGCAGTTGCCGAGCGCCTCTTTTCTCTTAAGGCACTTGTAAGTTACGTCTGCGTTGGAAAAAACAAACCCGAAGACTTGGTTGCAACGACAGCCATTTTTTCTATCGTCTCCGAAGGGTCTTCTCGAGAAACGCAACCTGAAATACGCATTGGGATTTCGCTATTTTTGGCCCCAGAGAAAATTATCTCTGGCATCGTTTGGCCCTGTGATGCGAATGAATTAGAAATCGCACAGAGTTTCGCTGGCGAAGTCCTCACTATGCAAGGGGTTCAGACAGTCGTAGCGCACAGTCAACTCTTTCCCATGGAATGGTGTGAGCAGTGTGGCGCCCCACTCTACGCAAATCCCGATGGCTTAGTAGTACATGCGGAAAGACCGGACTCTCCTCAGGGAGACTTCAGGCCAACTCTAAACTGATTTTTAAAAGTTTAAAGTTAACAAAAAGCCGGATCTCCTTTTGAGGGAGTTTTCCGGCTTTTTCTTTCCTTTACCTCAATGGGCTACGCCCAAGTCACTTGAACGTAGCCTCAATGGAGCCTTCAAAAATCCAAAGCGAATTACTTCGCCTGCTTCTGAAGTTCCTTTTCGACAGCAGCCTGAACAGCCTTACGGAGTTCCTCGGTGCGCTTGTCGTCCATCTGACCTAAGCGCAAGCGGCGGAACAAGACGTCCTCGGCGTTGCGGGCGGCACTCACCTGAACCTGGCGCACTGCGAAGGCGACGACTTCATCGACAACGTCTTCGACCTTCTCAGCGGACTGTGCACGCATTTCGAGAGCTTCCGGATCGAAGGCAGTATCGACCGTGAGCGGCAACGTCGTTGTGATGGTCTTCGAAGAAGGAATAAGGCCCTTCTCGGCTGCAACGCGCATCGCGTGCTCGGCCATGTTGCGGTAGGCTGTCCACTTACCACCAGTAATCGTGAGCATGTTGCCAAACTCAGGAATAATGGCGTGTTCGCGGGAGACCTTAGCGGTCTTGCCACCGTTAGCAGAGGCAGAAGCAGGTGTGTAGAGCGGACGGACACCAACGAATGTCGAGAGGATGTCTTCGCGTGTAACCTTTGTCTTCAAGTAGTTGTTGCAGTTGGAGATCATGAAATCGATTTCCGCATCGGAAATCTTCGGATCCATGTTGACTGGAACGGGTTCCGGAAGATCGGTTGTACCGACTTCGAGCATACCGTGCCACGGCAAGCAGAAGAGGACGCGGCCGTCGGAGGTCTTCGGGATGAACATACCTTCCTTCGGGTTGCCAAACTTCTTCAAGTCAAGGATGATGTGAGAACCACGAGCGGCCTTCACGAAAGGCTTCACGTCGGTCTTGCCGGTGAGCTTACGGATTTCGTCGACCCATGGGCCAGCGCAGTTAAAGAACATCTTGCCCTTTACTGTGTGCTTTTCGCCCGTTTCCTTATCTTCAACAATCATCGATTCGATCTTCGCATCGGTGTGGTTGAATCCAACGCAAGGCGTGTAGTTCACGCAGACTGCGCCATGTGCAACAGCGGTCTGCATCAAAGCGATTGCCATGCGGGCATCATCGAACTGTGCGTCGTAGAAGCGAACGCCACCATAGAGGCCGTCAGACTTAATGCCAGGAAGCAGTTCAAGAGTCTTTTCCTTCGAGAGGATAGAGAGGGACCCAGCGTCACCAGAACTAAACTTCGCCATCATGGTGTAAACCGTAAGGCCAGCACCATAGAAAGCCTTCTCGTACCAGCGATAGCACGGAAGAATGAACGGGTTCTTGTGAACGAGGTTCGGAACGAGTTTCAAGAGCAATTCGCGCTCACGAAGGGCTTCGAAAACCAAGCCCCAATCATGCGGGTTCTGCATGTAGCGAACACCGCCGTGAATCAACTTCGTGGAGCGAGAACTCGTGCCTTCGGCGAAGTCCTGCGCATCGACCAAGCACACAGAGTAGCCTTGGCTCGAGGCATCGACTGCCACGCCGAGACCAGACGCGCCGCCACCGATAATCACGATGTCAAATTCCTTGCCGGAGTCAATCTCGGCAAACATGGCCTTGCGGTCAACGGGTTTCAGTTCTTTCATCATGTTATTTTTCCAATGATTAAGACAAACAAAAATAATTCAAATTAAAAAATTTAAATTAGTAATCCAAATTTACGCACACCAAAAATTACACACCTTGTGCGCGCGAACGAGAGCGAGTTTAGCAGAAACTACCTAGTTAGACTAGCCAAAAGGATTAGATAAACCTAGCCTTTTTGCCAACCCTCTAAAAAATGTCCCTACTCTTACTTCTCCTCGTCAAAGGTTAGTTCACTCAAGTCGTGCATGATGTAGGTCTTTTGCGGCAAGCGATTTTCCTTTGGACCAACGTGAAAAAGACGCCTCATCGACTTACGGAATTCCTGCTGACGAACCTTGGGTAAATCCGCTTCTGTTGTTTCTCCAGAGAGTACGAGAATAAAGTCAATCCCTGCGTTCTCCCCTAAGACCTTATCTGTCATCAACCGATCGCCAACCATGCAAACGTCTTTGCGCTCATACTTTGTAAGCACGGGTTCAAGAACCTCCGTACAGGGCTTACCAAAGATCCGTTGCGGACTGCGACCCGTAGCAGCTTCATACATGCGAATAAAACTACCAATATCGGGCAGTGGACCAGCGTCTGTTGGGCAAACGAAGTCAGGATGTGTGGCAAGAAATTCCACATTCTTATCTAAGAGTAAGAGAGCGGAAGTCTTAATCTTCTCGTAAGTGAGTTCCGTGTCGTAGGCAAGAATCACTGCCTCCGCACCTTCGGCGGTATTTTCGAGTTCTGGCATACGCTCTTTCATGCAACCGACAAAGTCGTTGTTACCAACGAGATAAGCGCGCTTGATTCCGACACGCTTCAGATAGTGAATAAGAGGCGTAATTGGCGTCAAAATTTGATCAAGAGTCGCTGGTATACCCATCGAATTAAGTCGTTTGACGTATGTGACAGGAGACTTCGAAGTGTTGTTACTGAGGAATTGGAAGTCAATTTTTCCCCAGTTTTTCTTAATGAAATTTACCGTTCCTTCGATAGGAATTGGACCGAGATAAACCGTTCCATCCATATCGAAGACCATACAACGCTTCCGAAGCATTCACTCACCCCTACGAAAAGAAACGCTTGAAAAATCAAGCAGAGAAACCTAGGGCGCAATCGTAATGGAATGCCCCTATTCTGTCCAATCCTAAGTATTTCCTAATATTTATTGCAATTTACCGATTGCCATTGGCCCTAATTTTTCCCCACGAGTAATTTCGAGAATTTTCGCAAGTCAGAAAAAAATTTTTCTCTTACAAAAACAAGATAAACACTACGTCAAAAGAACTAGTGCAAATGTCTTATGTATTTTACGTCTTGCAAAAGCCGTTACAAAGTGTTAATTTCCGTTCCAGATATACGTATATCTCAGTAGGGGAATCCCCTTAAGGGAAATTCCTGCTGTTCGATCTAAATGATCTAATGCTTTTTAAAGCTTCTCAAAATTTCAAATTGGAGGAATCCACCATGAAGCGTCTCGTTCTTTCTGTTTGCGCTCTCGGTCTTTTGGTCGGCGCATCCGCACCCGTTCTTGCTGCCTCTGGTAAGACAGTTATCAAAATCGCTGGTATGAAACCCGAAGGCGAACCCGAAACACAGGGTATGTATCTCTTTGGTAAGTATCTCAACCAGCTCTCTGGCAACAAGTATGACGTTCAGGTTTATCCGAACTCCATGCTCGGCAAAGAAAACAAGTACATCGCCGATACACGCCGTGGCGTTATTCAGATGTGCGCAACAGGTACACAGGTTTCTCAGTTCTTGCCCGCAATGGCTATGCTCGAAACCCCGATGCTCTTCGATAGCTACGAGCACGCTCACCGCGCGATGAACGGCGAAACGTTCAAGATCATTAACGAAAACTTCACGAAGAAGTCTGGCCTTATCACATTGAACGCCTTCCCACTTGGCTTCCGTCACTTCTATTCCACGAAGCCCATTACAAGCGTTAAGGAAGTTCAAGGCTGGCGTATGCGCTCGCCCAACATCCCGCTTTACATGACGTTCGTTAAGAACTGCGGCCTCTCTGCTCAGCCGATGGCCTCCGCAGAAGTTCCGTCCGCTCTTGACCAGGGCGTTATCGACGGCGGCGACAGCCCCTTCTCTGATATCGAAACCCAGAAGATGTACGAAAAGGCCAAGTACATCACCAAGACGGGCCACATCCTTGTTATTCACTGCTTGTTCATCAACGAGAAGTTCTTCAACCGTCTCGACAAGCAGAACCAGGAATGGGTTAAGAAGGCTGCATTCATGGCCGCTGAAGACGTTTGGAAGCTCGCCGCTGAAGTCGACGCCAACGCCATCAAGACCATCGAAAGCCACGGCGGTAAGGTTTCTGAACCCTCGCCCGAATTCCTCGCCCACGTGCAGCAAGCTGGTATGAAGACCTGGACGATGTTCACGGATCCGAAGTCCAATCAGTACGCCCCGAATGCACAGCGTATTATTGACTCGGCTAACAAGTACAAGACCGTTAAGTAATTCTCGCTCCTGTCTGTAGTAAATAAGCGTAGGAGCCCCCTAGGGCTCTTACGCTTAACAAATCCAAGTTTTTTTCAAGGGACTTATCGATGTCTAACACCCAAACAAAGAAACACTGGGCAGAAAAACTCTTTGAGATTTTCTGCGCTGTCGTGTTTTTAGGGATGATCGGTTTGGTCTTCTATAACGCCTTCTTGCGTTATGTCTTCCGTTCGTCCTACGCTCCGAGTGAAGAGTGGTCCCGTTACCTCTTCATGTACATTACCTTCTTCGGCGGTATCGAAGCCTTCTATCGGCGTCGTCACATTGCCGTCGATCTCTTTGTCGAATTGCTAAGCGGCAAGTTCCGTCGTTACGTTAACTTCTTCGCAATTGCTGTTTCTATCTACGCAATGGCAGTCTTGCTCGAAGGCGGTATCTACCACGTTATGACAACGTATGACACCTACACAGTTTCGACAAACCTCAATATGACCTTTGTGAACGGACCGGTTCCCATTATGGCCTTCTGTGCTGTTTTGATTCTGATTCGCGACCTCTGGCATGAATGGAAACGTCCGATGAGCGACTACGCTCCAAAAGAAAAGAAAGAAATACCGGACATGCCCGATACGAGCAACGCGCTCTAAGGAGAGAGAACCATGGAACTGTTTTTATTTTTGGCATCCCTCTTTTTCTTCCTCGTCATCGGCGTTCCGATTTGTATCGTTTTGATTCTTTGCGCTCTCGTTCTGATGTTCCACTCTGGACTTTGGGACCCGATGATGATTGCGTCTTCGATGGTCGACGCTGCGGATAACTATCCGCTGATGGCCATCCCATTCTTCATCTTCGCTGGCGAAATCATGACAGAAGGTGGCCTTAGCTACCGCGTCGTCCAGATGGCTCAGTTGATGATTGGTCACGTCCGTGGTGGCTTAGGCTATGCGGCTATTGTGGCTTCCATCATCTTCGCTGGCTTGATGGGCTCCTCCGTTGCAGAAGCTGCTGCTATCGGTGGTTTGCTCCTGCCGATGATGAAGAATGTCGGTTACAACCCAGGTCGCGCAGGTGCGGTTATCGCTTCTGGCGCTATCATTGGACCGATTATTCCGCCGTCTACAAACTTCATTATGTTGGGCGCAACCGTTGGTGGCCTCTCCATTACGAAGTTGTTCATGATTGGTCTCTTCCCTGGCATCTTCATTGGTATCGCGCTCTGCGTTTGCTGGTTCTTCATCGTTCGTAAGGATAATTACAACGAAACGATTACCTTCACTCGCGAAGAAAAGATCAAGATTATTATTGACGCATGGCCAGCTTTCTTGCTCCCAGTGCTTCTCCTCGGTGGTATTCGCTTTGGCGTCTTCACACCGACAGAAGGTGGCGCATTCGCAGCCGTGTACGCCATTGTCGTTTGCTTACTGTACTACCGTGAAATGAAGCCTTCCGACCTCTTGGAAGTTTCCGCGCGTTCTGCTCGTACGACCGCGGCCGTGATGTTGATCGTCACGGGTGCTTCCGCCGTTGGCTTCTTCATTACGATGGCTCAGATTCCGCAGCAAATCGTCTGGTTGTTCGAACCGTTGCTTGGCAGCCCGCTCATGCTCATGCTCGTCATCAACTTGTTCGTCTTCCTCATTGGTATGGTTATGGACTTGACACCGAACGTGCTCATCTTCGCACCGGTGCTCTATCCGTTGATCCTACGTGCTGGTATTGATCCGTACTACTTCGGCCTCATCTTCATTTTGAACCTTGGTATTGGCGTTATTACGCCCCCGGTTGGAACGATTTTGTACGTCGTTTGCGGTATCGGTAACATCAAGTTCGTCGAACTCATCACAAAGTTAATCCCGTTCTTAATTACGGAAGTTATCGTGTTGCTCGTTCTCACGGTCTTCCCGAAGATCTCGATTATCCCGATGAAGTGGCTCATGGGCGAACTCTAAAACTTGTGTTCTAACACAAAGTCACATACCCCCGAATGGCTCTTGGCCCCTCGGGGGTTTAATTTATCTGGAAGTTGAACTTTCAGAACGCTCATAGAAAACGCCTCGCAGTTTCTCTTAACTAACTTGCGAGGCGTTGCTCTTAAAACTTAAATTAGTTTTATTAGAAGTAAAGCTTACGGCGTTCGTTCTTTGGCTCACAACTCACGTGTACGCCAAGCCTCTTAAAGAGCTTCTCATCGACTTCACTTAAGATCACAGAGAAGTGTGCGTCACAGCCGCGCAACTTATCAATCTGCTCTAAGGCGCGTGCGGCTAACGGGTCGCTCTGCGCACTTACGCAAAGGGCGATAAGTACCTCATCACTATGGAGCCGCGGATTCGAGTGCCGAAGGCTCTCTGTCTTTAAGCGGCAAATAGGCTCCAAGACCGCCTTGTTGATTAAGAGCACTTCTTTACCGATGCCGCCTAAGGCCTTTAAGGCATTTAAGAGTAGCGCAGAACTTGCACTAAGAAGAGGTGTTGTCTTCCCAGTGACTACACGGCCATCTGCTAAGACCAGGGCGCCAGCGGGCGTTCCCTTCGCCTTTTCCTTAGCTAGGCTTGCGCCCACCGCAGGGAGGATATCTGATGTGACCCCTGCCTGCTTCATTAGGAGATCGAGCTTATAGACTACAGAGTCAGGAACTAAGCCACGGACGTGATCAACTCTTGCCTGATAGTAGCGGCGAAGAATCTCTTTGTAAGAAGCCTCGCGACAAATCGTATCGTCGATGATGCAGTTTCCTGCCATGTTAACGCCCATGTCCGTAGGCGACTTATACGGACACGTTCCAAGAATCTTCTCAAAGATAGCCCGCAACACAGGGAAAACTTCCACATCGCGGTTGTAGTTAACCGTTGTAACGCCATAGGCATCAAGGTGGAAGGGATCGATCATGTTCACATCGTTTAAATCCGCTGTCGCCGCTTCATAGGCTAAGTTCACCGGATGCTTCAAGGGCAAATTCCAGATGGGGAATGTTTCAAACTTGGCGTACCCCGCTTTGACGCCGCGCTTATGCTCGTGATAAAGCTGCGAGAGACAAGTGGCCATCTTGCCACTGCCTGGTCCCGGGGCCGTTACAACGACAAGAGAGTGCGTTGTCTCGATGTAGTCGTTTTTCCCGTAACCCTCATCGCTTACGATAAGTGCTGGGTTGTGGGGGTAGCCGGCAATCGGGAAGTGTTTATAAGCACGCACCCCAAGCGCAGTGAGGCGACGCATAAAGGCGTCTGCCGAGGGCTGTCCATTGTATTGCGTCACGACAACGGAACCAGCGCAAAATCCCAGATTCCGGAAGACATCAATAAGGCGCAATACATCGTCCTCATAGGGGATGCCAAGGTCACCACGGATTTTATTTTTTTCAATATCCGGCGCACTGATAGCAACGATAATCTCAACATCATCCCTTAATTGCGAGAGCATACGAATCTTGCTATCGGGTTCAAAGCCAGGAAGAACGCGCGAAGCGTGGTAGTCATCGAAGAGTTTGCCACCGAATTCCAAATAGAGCTTTCCACCAAATTTGGCGATACGCTCCTTAATGTGCGCTGATTGGGTTTCGATGTATTTCGCATTATCAAAGCCAACTTTAGACACAGATTTCCTTCCTTTCTTGGCGTAATCGACCAAATAAATTTCTTTGAGTAGACAAATTGCGGACAGCAAAAAGGCGGTCAAAAGAAAAACCGCCTTAAGGTTTTGCGTATTTTAACCGAGGAAGATTCTTTCGGAAGAGGAGAAAGAGAATTCTCTTTACAACTTGCACAAAGATAAGGCTCTAAGAACCTTCTTTTGCAACTTAAGAAAGGAAAAAGAAAGGCGCCTCTTTCCTTGACTATGCAATCGAAATGGCGCCTTTTTCTTTTTCCCCCGAGCCCCTCCTAAAAGTCAGAGGAGAGCGGCCCCGAAATTACTTCGAATTCTTAGCGATCTTATAAACACCCACTGTGAGCATCGGAAGCGCAAAGAGGCAGAGGAAACCCCAGCACGCCGTGCCGTAGCCCTTAACGATAAGACCAAGAAGACCGAAGGCAGACACTGCAACACCAAGGAGCACTGGAACGATAATTGTCACAGGCTTAAACCAATTCGGTTCTTCGCGACCTGTCTTGAGGAATGCCACTTGAACGCGGTCGAAAACCGCCTTCACAAAGCCGGTGGCTGTTTCCATAAGAGTCACAAAGAGGACGATCTCAAAAGCCCAAAAGAGCCAAGGCATATTGATTCTGTCAAAAATCGAGAGGACAGGAACTGTTGAATTCACAACGTTCGTAAAGTCGCTACCCATCGTAAGAAGAAGCATTGTTCCCGGGAAGATGCCAAGGAAACCCGCGATGAGGCCACTGATCACAGACTCTGTGCGGCACTTAAAGTCGCGAACGGTGTAAAGGATAAGCGGCACGCAAACAAGGTTATAGAAACTATATTGCAGACCGTGTGCAAACCACCCTTCGTGCACTTCACCCTTGGCGATTTCTGCAGAGATGTTAGAACCAAACTTCATAAAGACCACAATCATGAAGATAAGGTACACGGCGCAAAGCACATAGGACCAGATTGAAAGGGCCTTTTCGACCATTTCTGTCCCCTTAAAGACAAGGAAAAGAACGCCTGCGGAAAGAAGTGCAACACCGACCCACTGGTTAAAGCCCAGTTTTTCGATAATAGCACCCGCACTTGCGTTCACGACACCCATCACGATGAGGAACATAATCCAGTAGCAGATGTCATAGAGGAAGGCGCCAGGCCCTAAGATGCCCTTCATCATGGAGCCATAATCGAAAGTGCGCATCACGCGGCAGAATTCAAAGGTTGCTGTGCAAACCAGAGCCCAGCAGATGAAGGTAACGGCCATACCCATGAGGCCACCCATCATGCCACTTACGCCAAAGAACTGCGCAATTTCTGCGCCTGTCCCGTAACCGCCGCCAATTAAGATGGACTGAAAGACAAGTCCAGGGACAAGAAGCTTCACAAACTGATTCATTTTAATCAATCCTTAATATCGGTAATACTTAAATTTTTTATCTAAAAGGGGTTTCTTTAAACGGCTTACCAGCCAGCGCGGAACTTGAGTACATCATCGCTAATCAAGCCCTGCTCGTACTCGCACATTGCCTCATCGATAATCTCGAAACCGCGTGTAAGCTGCTCGGGAGTAATCGTAAGTGGCGGTTGAATGCGCAAGATCCACCCTGCGAGCGAAATCACGACAAGGCCTTTTTCGTATGCACGGAAAAGCACCTTGAAGACCCCGTCCGCATCGGGCGAGCCGTCCTCCTTTTGAATACCGATTCCCATTGAGAAACCAAGGTTACGCGCGAAGGCAACAAGCTTCGGATGCTTTGCCTTAAGGTCTACACCAAGCTTCTCAACGAGTTGGATGTTATTCTTTAAATGTTTTTGGAATTCTTCACTCTGGAAGTAATCAAACTGTGCGATGCCAGCTGCGCAGGCAATCGAGTTACCACCGAGTGTGAATAGGTGAGCGGGAGCCGGTAGGCAATCCATGATTTCATCTCGCGCCATGAAGGCTCCGAGACTCAATGTTGCGCCAACTGACTTACCCATAATGATGCCGTCAGGAACGATGCCATAGTTTTCGATGGCAAAGAACTTGCCGGTACGGTAAAAGCCCTGCTGGACCTCTTCGGAAATAAAGAGGATACCGTACTTCTTGCAGGTCTCGTAGAGTTTCTTCATGAAGATCGGATGCGCAGGGAGAATGCCACCATCGCCCTGCACGGGTTCGATAATCATTGCGGCGACTTCCGTGGGCGGAAGATAGGTATCAAACGCAGTCTGCATCGCTTTCATGCAATCGCGCTCGACTTCTTCATCTGTCTTATCCGTGCCAAAGAAGGGGAAGGGATAAATCTCCGGAAGGAACGGCCCCATCTTCTCGTGCATCTTCGTCGAGCAGGTCGTCATCGTCGCAGACCCGTAGGTATTTCCGTGATAGCCGTTTAAGAAGACGATAATCTTCTGACGGCCCGTGAAGGCGCGAGAGAATTTCACAGCCGCATCATTGCAGTCACTGCCACAGTTACCGAAGCAGACCTTGGCCTTGACGCCACCTGGGTAGACGGAGGCAAGTTTCTCTGCGTAAGTTGTTGTCTGCTCGTTATAGGTATAAGCGGGCGTGTACTGCGTAAATTTTTTCAGTTGGGCCTCAATGGCCTTCGTAATAATCGGGTTGGAGCTCCCAATGTTAAGAGACGATGCACTAGACAAAAAATCGATGAATTCGTTCCCATCCAAGTCCGTAATAATGCTGCCTTCTACCTTAGCAATAACGAGTGGATAGTAGGAAAGATGCTGGCAGGGTGCGACGAAACGTTTGTCGCGCTCGACCAGGGCGTTGCATCGATCGAGTTTCATAAATAGGGTTCTCCAAAAATATTTTCAAAAAAGACGCCGAATTCACTTAATTTGAACGGCGTTGACGAAATTCTCTGCTTTGTATTTTTTTTACGCATCGGCGCAAGAGGAAAAGCGATTTGATTAATGTCAAATGTCTAGGCAACTCCTCTACGCTCTTTTACTTAGTCGCGTTTGACCGACTCCTCAGGCTAGCCGATAATGAGTGAACTTCGCGCACAAATAGACAAAACGCGAAGTCGGAAGAAGAAAACGGGCATCGGTCAAATTGTTTTCCGTTGCGTCGTACCTATAAACGAATCAAGGTGTAGGAAATGGATAGAGAACGTCTAGGAAGTCGTTTGGGCTTCATTCTATTGAGCGCAGGCTGCGCAATCGGTTGCGGTAACGTTTGGAAATTTCCCTGGTTAACAGGCCAGTACGGCGGCGGTGCCTTTGTGCTCGTGTATCTAATTTTTCTTGTGATCATGGGATGGCCCGTGATGACAATGGAATTTGCCCTTGGGCGCGCAAGTCAAAAGAGTCCCGTGCACATGTATCAGGTCTTAGAGCCCCGCGGCACGAGTTGGCACTGGCATGGTATCGCAGCCCTAATCGGTAACGTCGTACTCATGATGTTTTATATGGTTGTCACAGGCTGGATGCTTCAGTACTTCTTTTATATGTGTACTGGGGAATTCGCAGGGAAGACCCCAGCGGAAGTTGGGCAATGTTTTGGTGCGCTTCTTGCAAATCCCACAACACAGCTTCTTAACACAGCCGGTATTGTTATCACGGCCTTTATCGTTCTTTCCTTTAGTCTTAAAGGGGGACTGGAGCGTGTGACAAAGTGGATGATGATGGCTCTCATTGTCCTTATGGTCATTATCGCCATTAATAGCCTCACGATGGATGGCGTGAAAGAGGGCCTGAGTTTCTATCTACTTCCTGACTTTGGAAAGATCAATTGGAGTGTGATTGTTGCTGCAATGAATCAGGCCTTCTTCACCTTAAGCCTTGGTATCGGTGCAATGGCAATCTTCGGCAGTTACATCGAAAAGAATCACACCTTGGGCGGAGAGTCCGTCCGCGTGATTATCTTAGATACCTTCGTTGCAGTAACAGCGGGTTTGATTATTTTCCCTGCGTGCTTTACCTATGGCGTGAATCCCGATGCGGGCCCGAGCCTCATCTTTGTCACACTGCCTAACATCTTCAATCACATGCCAGCAGGCCGCCTCTGGGGCGCCCTCTTCTTTGTCTTCATGATGTTTGCCTGCTACTCGACAGTGCTTGCTGTCTGCGAAAACATTCTTGCTTGCGTTCGTGACCTAACCGGGTGGGAACGCAAAAAGAGCGCTTGGATTTGTGGCGTTGCGATGTTGCTTCTCGCGACTCCCTGCGCTCTTGGCTTTAATGTCCTCTCTAACATCCATCCGATGGGAGGAAATTCCTCAATCATGGACTTAGAAGACTTTATTGTGAGTAATTGCTTGTTGCCCTTGGGAAGCCTCATCTTCGTACTCTTTTGCACCTTAAAGAAGGGATGGGGTTGGGAAAACTTCATCGCTGAAGCAAATACCGGTCACGGCATCATGTTCCGCAAGGGACTGCGGCTTTACTGCACGTTTATTTTGCCGCTCATTATTCTCACAATCTTTATTGCAGGCATTATTCCTTTCTTAAAGTAGTCTTTAACTGCTTGTCATTATATTTTCCTAAATTTAAAAGGGGGTGTTGATAAAGTCGGTCATTCCGACTGAGTCGGCACTCCTTTTTTTATGGTGTTAAGTTTGTAAGAGCAAGCCCGGGGAATCGAACCCGGGGCTCGCTAGTAAGATGGTAGGTGACTAAACCTTATTTCACCTTACTATGCAAGACTTTATCACCAAAGATGAGCCTCTGTTCTATTGCTACGCTATAGACGAGGAGCAAAAGAGAAAAATCGACGCTTTTCTGTCTGCACTAGATGATTCAGGCGTCGCAAAAATCATCCGACAAGCATCAAACGAACAAAAGTTTGGACGACCAAAAGTTGATCCGTTCAAAATGTTTGCGACAATTCTGTTTGGCTTCGCATTTGGGTCAACGACTCTTCGATCGCTTGACTCGAGTTGCCGCTACGATATTCGTTTTATTTATCTTATGGGCGAAGAGCGTCCTGACTATTCGACCTTCTCTAAATACTTCGATCAAATTATCCTTCCGCACGCTGACGAAATCTTTGCGGCTGTCACAAAAGCGTTTCTTAAGCTGTGCCATGTTGATATCGACGAATGTCACATCGATGGTACGAAGTTCGAGGCTCGCTCAAACAAGTATAAGGTCGTTTGGAAACCAACAACGTTTCATTTAAAACTGAGTGTGAAAATCCGATGCCTCTTGGGTCTTCTTGGACTCTCTCGAGGTGTTCCTAGTGAGGGGTTTATTCCTTCTGCTACGCTAATCGGGAAGATTAAAGAGGCTCGAGCTTTACCTTTGCCTTCTGAGAAAAAGGAGAGAAAAACACGAGAGAGACAACTTCAAAATTTAACCGAGTATCTTTTGAAGTTGCTTGAATACGAGGAAAAGGAAAGCATTTGCGGTCCCGACAGAAACTCTTATTACAAGACTGACCACGATGCAACAGCAATGTGTCTAAAAGAGGACTACTACAGCGGTCTTGGCAGCAATTTCCGCGCTGCCTATCAAATGCAAATTGTTGTTAGCCATGGCTTCGTTGTTGCCTATCAGGTATCTCAAGACAGAACGGACTTGTATTCCTTTATTCCTACGCTAGAGCGATTCCGTGCAATGCACAACAGGCTCCCAAAACGTATCACAGCCGATGCTGGTTACGGGTGTCTTGACAACTATCGTTACTGTCGAGATAACGCTGTTGAAGCGTTCGTCAAATACCAAGCTTGGGAAGGAGAATGCAGTGGAAGAAGACCTGCGTTGTATGAGCTCAACGATGATGGATCTATTACTTGCATTGGAGGACAAAAGGCTCTTGCAACAGAAGTTGAGGGAAGACATCACAAAATAAGGAACGGCCATTTTTACCGCGTTCAGTGTCCAGAAGGGTGCCCTTTTATGCCTTATTGCAGACAATGGATGAAACTTCCTGTCGCCGCAGAACGCGTGTTTGAAGTCAATCCCGAATTCCAAAGACTCAAGCAAGAAGCTAGAGACAGACTCTTGTCAGTAAAAGGAATCGAACTACGAGTCAACCGTTCCTGCCAAGTCGAAGGTGT
>CAVLDT010000019.1:0-40800 GCA_963661915.1 Duodenibacillus sp. | reverse complement strand
CGCCAATCTCAGAGACTGATGCTGTAAGGTCAGCGGTCAAGCAAAGGATTTCGCTTTCGTATTGGTGACGTAAGTCTTCGGTCATGGTTTCGTTTATCATCTAAGTTCTCCTAAGAATTGACGAAAAGTTCTGTATAAAGTGCATTAAGATTTCGCAAACTCCGAGATGCTTCTTTTACTAGCAGGAACTGGCATCTTTCACCTACAAGAAACTATGTTGCACGGCATTACGCCGTGCGGTTACGGGTTAGTGGTACAGGAAAAACGGGCGAACACTAAGAGAGAACGAAGCGCTGTTGGCGATCGCGGACCCGGTACCGGATATAAGCGCGAAAGCCGCGGAACTAGCAACGGAACTAAGCCACCAATCGAGTCGAATGCTCGTAGCCAACGGATTCAAAGCGAATAACGCCAATTGCTGTTTCGCTTCTCCTGCGTCAAAACCTGAAGAACTCATAATCGCAGAGCCATAGACCATTTGCTCGCTCATCAAACGACACTCCACTTTCGTCCACGTGCCACCCCAAGCGGGCGTTGCGCCTGTCCATCCGCAACCTGCCATAGAAGCAAGAGACGTGTTCATGGTCGAACTCAGATAAGACGCAAACGAGATGACGTGCGAAGAGCCAAAGCCGTTTTGCAAAGCGGTCGTAATCTTCGGAATCGTTGTCGTATGCATCGCAGAGCCGAGATATCCGCCTGACGTTGTATTTGTCGTGTTCATCTGCGCTGAGATTAGCTTGCGGTCGGGCACGAGAACAACGTGCGGAACGCTCACCGCAAAGCCCGATGACAAGCCATCGGCAGTCCAACCCACCTTCATATAGTAATTGAAGTGAGCGATGACCCAATTTGCTGCGACCGGAGTGCCATCAATTGTGAGCGTCTTCGGGATGTAGTCGCCGATAAACAAGTCTGAAAAATCGCCTGCTTGAATCTTCGCCGAAATCTGCGCTTCGGTGTATTTGGTCGTAAGGTCAATGCCACGGTAAATCGCATTGTGAGCCGCCGCATTATTGGCGACAGGGACGACTTCAATGCCACCGATGCTCAAAGAGCCTGTGATGTTGCCGCCTGCGAGCGGTAACTTCGCATTAACCGATGTTGTGAGCGTATCAACTGCGCTCTTGACCACTTTGTTTTGTACTGCGTTGGTCGAGGTGGTGCTTAACGCTGTGTCAAGCGGAATGATGTCCTCACGCAGAAGCGACCCTGCTCCTGAGTTTTGAAAAAGTTTCTGCAAAAGTTTAGGGAATGCCATTTAATTCTCCTTAAAGATTGTTCGTGTTCACAACGATTGACATCGTCATAGGAATGTCTACGTCAAACACGATGCTCGTCCGTGAAGTCTCGCTAAAGTCTGTGTACTGCAAGCCGTCTAAATAAACCGTCAGCCGATTCTCGCCCACGGTGTGGTCAGCGACTGTGTACGCTATTCCTGCGCTAATCACGGCAGAGCGTGAAGCGTCTACCGCTGTCGTCATCGTGCCTGTTCCGCTTGAGGTTGAACCGCTGTAGCAAATCACCTCGATAAGGTCATCGGTCGTGATGTCAAACGTGAAAGCAATGCTTGTCGCTGAGACTTCGCTGTACTCAACGTCTTTAGAAAGCAAGAGTCCGTTGAAATAAACGGCTAACAGATTGCTCCCCATCGTGTAGGCCGGAACAGCAAGGGCAGTTCCTGCGGTAAGCGTTATGCCTGTGACCGTGTGGACGAGACGAGTAACAGTTCCAGAACTGCTACCTGTGCCGAGATCTAACAGCACAGGCCCGCTAGAGGTTTTGACGTATAGGGAATCCGTCATACTAGGAACTCTTCAAGATGATCAATCCGCCGTTTCTAAGATTGCTTGGCACATTGTCTAAAGACGAGACAACGCAAGAGTCAATGTAAGTCTCTGAGACTGTGACCTTCTTTCCTGACGCAGTAATCGTCACGCCTTCCCCTGCCTCAATCTCCAAAGTGTCTTGCTTGGCTGAAGCCGTGATTGTCGTTGTGCCAACGGTAACCTTGGCGAATGCGTTCTGATTGACTTCTGCACCTGCAGCAACGCCTGTGAGTTTCGTGCGCTCTGCGGTGGTCATCTTCACATAAGACGTCCCATCAAGCACCGAGTCAAGCGTATCCGTAGACTTCATGAAGGCACCAGCCGCCTTGACATTAGCCGTATCGGTTACGTCAGCACCTGCCTCGATTCCTTCCAGTTTTGTGTACTGACCCGCAGTCATCAATCCATCCGCAGATGCTGTGGCAGGTGCATACTTAGTGTCTGTGAAGTCTGCATTGGCGGGCACGCTCTTGGCAATCGTAAAGCCACTATCTTTAATCTTCTTGCCACTCGTGCCATCAAAGACTGCTACTCGATTAGCAACCGAAGAAGAAGCGCCTGTGACGATTCCATCAAGATTGGCCTGCAAGACCGTCCAGTCTGAATCGCTTGCAGAGCCACTTGCGTAGTCCTTCACGCAGATAATGTAGTCGCCTAACTCACATACATTGCCTGCATAAGTTCCTGCTTCACCAACAACATACTGCCATCCTGCTTGGTAAGCAACCGATGGCAATGGTGTGGATGAATTAACTGTGCCCTTGAAGTGAATACCTGCATCGATTGCCTCATTCAACTTGGTGCGCAACGCAACGATTTCAGTCTCAACATTAGACGCTTCACCGTTGACATTTGCAATCTGTACCTGAGTAGCCTTGGTCGCAGGAGCGAGAGCAGTATTTGTCGTGCCCTCGTGTGAATACAAAATTGTTTCTGTTAGTTCGGTCATTGTTTATCTCCCCGACAATTACGATGACGCTGAAGTTTCATCTTTGTAGACAACCTTCTGACTCAAATCTGCAACGGAGTCAAGTGCTGTTTGTGCTTTGGTGATTGCGTCGGATACGTCAGCCTTGCCCAATGCGGCAACCCAAACGTCTAACTCATCACCGACCTTTACATCAAAAGTTAACTTGAACTTGTTGCTCTTCGTGTCCGTGTTTCCAACCTCAGCAAAGTTCCTGCCGATGTAGCAAGTAAGGCCGTTGTAGAACACTTTCAAATGATGACGGCCGACCACATAAGCAAGGCTTGCAGGAATCGTGATTTCAGTTCCTGCGCTAATCGCTTCACTTGCTACCCACTGGCACTCGCCACAGCCAGTCGATTGGTCGATGAGAATTTGATCTACGTCTGCTTCGATTCGTGCTACTTGCTTGTCGCCTTCTGCCTCTACTCTCGCAACTTGTGCATCGCCAAACGCTTCAAGTTCTACAACCTCTGCATCAGTCTTTGCATCGAGGGTTGCCTTGCCAGACTCAACTCTCGCATCGAAGCCGTTGACAAGTGTCGTGGCTGTTGTTACTAACTCGGAGGCGGTTGTGGCGGAGGATTGAGCCGCATCCGCATAACTCTTAGCGACCTTCTCCGCAGTATCTGCTGCATTGATAAGACTATTAACCATCTCGGTAGAAGAAACCGAGGACGTTGCTGGTACTTCCAAAGCACGGGCAAGGTGTTCTTCCAACTGCTGAATATTTGCAACGGCTCTGTCGTGTACCTCATTTAATACTTCAGGCATGAACCTGTCGTAATTGGTAAGCGTTGTTAACTGCGAGTAAGGCACGCTAGAAAGAATGGCTAGTGTGTATCCAGGTTGCAGTAAAGAACCTGTGTTAGCCGACACGCTTCCTGTAAGCGTGATAGCGCCTCCTGCGTCTGCATCTTGCGTCTTAAGATTAGCGCTTACCGTGTAGTCCACGCCGTACTCAAGCGTCTCAGAAGCACCCTCTGCATCTGTTGTGAGAGAGCGAACAACTTTAACGTCCGTTAATGCAAAAATCTTAAACTCGAATGGAAAGGGGCCAACCACAGGCGAGGCTGTTGTGTTGGTGAAGGGTCCTGCCTTTCGAGTAATAGCCGCAACTGTCATGCTTAAGTCCCCTTATTTAAGATGTAATAATCATCTCACTATTTTTCAAAAATTCGGAACACCCTTTTACTTCTTGGAATAGCCAAATAGATAGGCCTTCCAATCGCTGGTATCGCCCTCGTCAATCGCTTGCTTACCACGCAGATAGCGATTAATAGGCACCACAGGAATAGGTGTGTTCGTAACTTCTGCAAAAACCGTGATTGTCTGGCGAATAAACGCTGGGTCAATCTCATCTTCGCGAGACCATTCCTTCAAGGCCATCGCGCCCCACCGCATTACGTCTGTAATCTTCTTCGTGCCTGTGGGACCACGGTAGTTAACAGGCTCTTCGGAGAGAAGGTTAGAGAGTCCTGCTGCTTCGCGAACGATCACAAACATACTCATGTTGAAGTTCGCAACGTTGCTCATACACGCACTTTGCATACGATCCCAATACGCGTCATCGTCTTCGCCATCATCTTGCTTAACAGCAAGCGCTTCACGGAGGAACGTTTCAATAACAGGCTGCGCGACTAAGAGAAGTGTTAAATCTCTTGCGGCTGCAAGTCCGCTCTTGGCATTCATCGTAAGTCGGCAAAGGTTGTACGTGGTATTGAAGAACGTATAAAACACAGTAAACAACTGTGCCCAGGCATGGCCACGCTCCACGGTTGATAGGTCTTGGAATCGACCAGAGCCTTGGGCTTCAATCAAGGTGCGGTCGGCAATGGCTATGGCTTCTGCTTCTGCTTTCCCTTCGGAGATTGCCTTGTTGTATGCGCCAATCCATGTGGGTAAGTCAACCATCATCTGCACTAACGCAACTGGTGTATACGCTACACGGGCGAGACCATCGAAAACTTTATTTCCGCCACTCGATGTGTACCGCTGTACTTCAGCTAATTCTCTGAATTGAGTACGCAAGCGGTCTTGGATAAGTAAGCTCTTAGAGGCCGCATACTTGTAGGCACCAAATGGGCTTCTTGTCATCATCTCCCCAACACCGTTAAGCGTCCACTTACTACCGAGAGCGACCACTGTTTGTGTGATACCCACGGTTTGGATGGCGGCCGTAACGAGGTTAAAGCCAATACCAACAAGCGATATGTTCTTACGCAAGGCAACGGCGAGGTCATCCCCCATAGAAGTCTGCGTATTTCTGCCCGTTGCCGAGTCGTGAATCCATTGCTCAATCGCTTTGACTGTGTCGGGTCCGTAGTAGTCACGAATCGTGTTGCTGAGTTTCCCGCCATTGCCGAACAGACGACGGGTATTCGTTACCCACTCATCCCAACACACATCATGGATGGTATTCTCGAAGCCTTCGTAAGCACCACGGAGAGTAAGCGTTAATGGGCTAGATGCAGACACAGCGTCTTTACGGTCTTTCAAGTGTCCTTTGTAGGTGCTAGCTTGTCCCTTGGCCGCTTTCATCTCTTGCAAAACACGCTGAGTTTCTGCGTTCTTTTGCCCCATGCCGCTTGCATTCTTATCATAAACAATTGGGTAGTAACCGCCCTTCAAGTGTACGACCTGATTGTCTGCGGTCGTTAGCGAGATAGGCAGAGCTTCGACCCACGCTGGCGCACGTCCACGCACTCGGATTTCCTTCGCTTCCACTTGCGTCTTGAGCGTATCGAATAGATCCCAAATCGCTTGAACACGGCGTAACTCATCCGCAGTTAACGTCTGTTGAATAATGGAGACGAACCCTTGGTACGTGATGTTGTTCTTAACATTCTCGCTTTCGCTACGCATGAACGTCCAACCGTTCGAGTTATCCACAAGGCGTTGGATGTTGCCTTCGTTACCCATGTTAAGCGCCATGGTGAAGACTTCCTGCTTGGTGAAACTCACCTCTTTAGTCTCTGTCGTTGTCTCGAACTCATTGCCATTTTGCACGATGCGTTCGATTTGAACTGTGTATGTGCGAGGCTTTTGCTTGGCGAGGTCTTTATAGAGTGGCTTTAAGATTTCGCTTAAGGCTACTGTAATTTCGTGATTCATTGCCGCTTCACGGTTACCGCACTCATCGAATTTACGAACAACATACTTGAAGAACTTTCCTGACCCAGGCATTACACCTTCGATGCAATTGAGCAAGGACGGAATGCGTGCATGAGCAAGACCAATCTTACTTAGCGATTCTTTAATGCGATTAATTTGTCCAATTCTCTCTCTGTTATCGAGAATCTTCTTACCCTTCTTCGTGGCATTGTCGAGTACGCCCTGGGCAACGTCTCTACGTGCTGCTTCCAACTCAACGCGTTGGCCGTCCACTTCGATAGTGGCTAGGTCATTACCTAGCGCATACAACTGGCGAACTAAGTCCTCGATTGCTTGGAACTGCGCAACACTCATCGTTTCCATTGTGAGCGCGCCAGAGTCAATCTGATTGACAAGCGATTCGCTCACTTCGATTTCACGAACTGTAGACTCGTCCGTCTTTGCTTCCTCATTAATCTTAGTAACGAAGTCTTTCAAAGAAACACGTTGCCCTGCTCCTGCTTTCGGGAAGTCGCGAAACTTGATGCGGTCAAGAATGTGTTGAATAGCCATGAGGTATCCAACATCGCAAGAGTCCATCGTTACCTTATCGGAGAAGCGATTAAAGAACTTCACGCCTCTAATGTACTGTTTATTAACATCGTTAATAACGTTAACGATTGACGCTTGGTAAAGTTCACGCACCTTGGCGGCAGCGGCGCTTACCACATTCCCCTTGGCACGCTCATACTTAGCCTGTTCGCCACAGCGTCCGCTTGCCGCCGCGTGTACCGATACTTCGGTATCAAGGTCTGCAATCTTCATCAAGCCAACGGCAGTTTCTGCGCTATTCTTAACGGCCTTAATAACATCGCCTTTCTTCCCCAACGCTTCTTGGTAAGCCCTCGCTTCGATAGCCAAAATGCGAAGTCTTGCATCATTGAAGATGGAGATATCCGCCATGTGTTCAATCGATTCGGGAGTGGCAATTTCGGGATACTCTTCGAGCATTCGTTCTGCAGCTGACGCTTGGACGTAATCCTCTGCCTTACCCATGTTGAGAATAGCGAACACCATCTCATCGACAGACGCATAACCGAACCTTTGCGCGACCATTAGGGCGTTTACGCCACGCTTATTCTTGCCAACCATTTCATGCGCTCTCAGGAACTCAATCTGCGTCTCTGTGAGTTTTGGCGAGATATTGGCAATATCCTTCTCGGTAAGCTTTGGCTTAACTTCATTAATGCCTTCTGTTAAGGCAATGAAGGCTTGATAGACAGGAGACTTCACCAACTTATCCCACTCTTCGTCTGAGATACGTTTGTAGATTTCCTGTGCCTGTTCCGAAAGATCTTTAATCATGCCTTTGCGGATATTGCTTGTAATTCTCGCCGCACGATTAAGACGCTTCTGCATCTCTTCGACAGCTGCTTCTCCGCTCTCTTTCTGCAACTCTGCTAAGTCTTCGCCCATATCGATGGCAATGCCAGCGAGGTTAGGATCATCGTAGTTTGTGAATTGAGCGCGTCTTTGCCGTGCAATCTCAACTTCCGTGGATGCAACAAAAAGGCTATCGAAAAGCGCACGCACTTCGGGATTAATCTCAGCCTCAGGAATGTTGGAGACAATGTGATAGATGTTACGCAACCACGAAGAGAACGAACGGAATAGATTCGTAAGAGAACGATTAGGGGCATTACCTTCCATGAGGTACGCTTCGTAAGTTCTCGCAAACTTCTCGTGCATCGGCCGTTGGTCTTTTACGCTCATGGAAGCAAATGTCTTAATGTCTGTCCCCAACCACGCCATTGTTGCTTCGGCCGTTTCAAGTAAGTGCTTCTCGCCAGTGGTTAGCTCAGCGCCACTCTCTCTCTTGGCAAGAAGTTCCCGGGCAATACGCACTCGCATATCAAGAAACATATGCCCCGTCTCATGCAAGAACGTAGAACGATTAGATCCAACCCACGTTGCAATCGCGCGGATATCAGGGAACCAATCGCCGATAATGCCCTGAGAGTGCGATTCGTCTGTAACGGTTTGAGTCGTTTCTGTTGGTGTTGCACCAACTGTTTCTGTAGCCTTTTGCTGAGATACAACTGCGGCTTCAGTTTTCTTTGCGAATATCTTCTTGGCTCTTTCTGACTTTAATTTAATCGTACCTTCGGGAGTACGCTCGATATCCGCAGGAGTAAGGAACGCTGTAGCGCCGTACCGTTGGTAGGCTTCCATCGGCGTAATGCCTATATCTTTTGCGATGGTGTTAAACATCGTCTGAAGGAACGTCTGTACAACTTTACGCATTGCCTTAGACATTCCACCATCTTGGGGCTTGATGTTGTCGCCATAGGCTTCGTCCATTTGCGTTTCAATTAGTTTGCCCATTTCCGCAGAACTTTGTACGAATGCCTTATCCTTGCCTTTCAATGTTTGGGAAAGACGCTCAGACGCAGATTCAGCGGCTCTTGCTTCGATGTTACGTGCCTCCGCTAGTGACGGCATATCCTGAGCGTGTAGTGCTTCAGCAAGAACGTTGTTTGTATCTCTTGGTGCGATGACAGTTAGCACTTCTTCAGCGCTCACTTTCATATGTTCGCCCTTATCGAGAGCGGCCTTGTATCTTTCTGCCAATTCGGGAGAGGCCTCTAGAATAACATTATCCTGCCCTTCTTGATGCATAGACTGTACGTCAACAAATAAGTCAGGAACTTTACCGCCCTGGGCTTTGCTCTTTGCAACGTTGCGCACATAGTCAGCGCCACTCTGCGGATCATTCGCAAGGAGCGTAGAAGCCTTGGCTACGGCCTCTGCTTCTGCCGTATTTCTCGCATACTCTTGTACCGCCGAAAGTACAGCAGGATTCATCGAGTTACGACTAAATGCTGCTACGGCAACTTCAACGGGACCTGTAAGACCTTCACCAGCCATTTCAGCAATGATGTCCGCCCAACTGGTAATCTTGCCTTCTGTTGCAATCTGTGCCCCTGCTTCGCCAGCGCCGCCTAAAACGCTCTGCGTTGCACTCTGCGCAACAACATTCGAGACTCTGCTCATTCTCTCGCTCATGCCAAGGAAGCCCTTCGGGACAATCGTTTTAGACATGAGACCGCCACCGGCTGCGTCAAGCGCACCGATAATCTGCGCCGCTGTAGTGTTGATAGCGTCCATCTGGTCGTACTGCGCTTTGTACTCGGAACTGTACCAACGGAGAATGTCTAACGGATTGGTGGTCTGTAGGCCGTACTTGGTCATTGACTCGGCTTGCCGTGCGCCACGTTCTAGCGTCATGGACGTTGCGCCCGTGGCAAGCGCCGCAGGAACCGCTCCAAGACCTGCCGTTGCGCCGAGAGCAACCAACTGCGGTAATTGGCGAAGCATCGACTCACCGCCAACTTCCATGGCGATTAAGAACGGATTAGAGAGAAAGGCCTCTGCTGCGCCCGCTGCCGTGTCTTGAGCGAACATCGCTTCCGTTGCGCGACTCATTGGGAATAGTGGCATCGTGCGATTAACCCATGCCATGCCTTCGGCCGCACCAATCATGCGCCGATTGGCTTCTTGCTTGATTCGCTCCTTGTTCATCTCCCACTTGGAGTACGCCAGTTTTCCTGTGGGGTCCTCTTCTGTTCCGAAGATTTCTGCAATGGTCTTGCCACCCGCAAGTGCTGCTTCTTTCTCGGAGATATCTAGCAGTTCCTTACGTGCGTGTTCAAGCACAGATTCGTTACCAATAAGCGGCGCGGAGTTCGCCATCCCTGCCATGCCTCTTGCCGTCATGTTTCGGAACGATCGCCAAAAGCCACCACGTTGCCCTGGGTCGGGAGATAGCCACCAATGGAGACGCTCAAGCATTCCCGCTTCCCGTGGGTCATCGCTCACTTCAGCAGCGAACGTTGGGTCATCCATCATCTTCATGAGAACAGGATTCTCATTGTGTAGTTGCGCCCAATCGAGAGCATTGACCTGTTCTGCCGCCTTGTCCTCAGGCTTTAAGTGGAGCAAATACTCAGGAGTCGTTCCAACTTTTCGTGCAAGATTGGCATCCGATGCGGCCTTCTCAGGTGTTAGCCCCGTGGCGTAAGCCTGTTGCACATTGAACTTTGCAAACGATGGCGCTTCAAGACCAAATCGTGCGTTAGGGTTGAGAGACGTTGCGAACTGCTCTTCTTGCTTTTGAACTAAGTCATTCATAATCAGTCTTCCCTACTGAAAATTTCAGAAACGTTTTGCATATCTAAAACGTGCGACAGCTTTTCGCGTTTCTCACTTGTCTCAGACTTGAAGTCTTCCCATCCACATAGAGACAACATATACCGATTAAGCACGGCAATAGTTGTAACGGGTATCTGTTCCGCCTTAAGTGCCGCTATGCATTTGTCTAAACGATCCTGACTAAAGTTCGTCTCATCCGCATAGATTTGTGCCAACGTTGGCATACCCTCGAATGGCTCGCCCTGCATGATGTTTGACCAAACCAACTCGTTAGCATCTCTAGAGGCTGGCGCATTCGTCTTGTACTTCACTTGCGAATAGGCATTAGCCATTGTGCGTAATGCATTACGAACGTCTCTAGCAACGTTATCGGGCAAACTATCAAGCGATGCCCACGTAGGGATAATGCCATCCGCCGTTATTTTTCTAAACTCTTGACGAAGGAAATACTCAAGTTCTGCGCCTTCAAGTGCCACAGGCTTACCGTTTTTGTAATTTGAGCGTCTCATCGCCTCCCGCGTGGCAAGAGACTGCGCACGAATGTATAAGCCTAACTGTTGTACTTTGCTCTTATTTGCAAAGTCCTTAATCACAATCTTTAAAGCAGAGTTAATTTGGTCTTCTGAGGGCGCGAATGACCAGTCTGTCTTACCTTGACTGGCTGCTACGTTGTTCGCGAACTGTCGGTCAATCGCCAAACCCATCGCATGGCGATTCGAGTAGCGGAGTGCATCAATCTCTTGCGCCTTATCGCCCATGAAAGGACGCACGAACGTTTGGTAATGCTCCTCATCCATATTTGCCAACGTACCAACGTCTGTCTTGTACTTAGTGTAAATCTGCATATTGGGCGTTCCATCGCCAATGATGCGCTTGCTACTCAAGTCCTCAAGACTATGTTGTGCTGCAATCGGCAAAGACTGCATTACTTCAGCAGGAACTTCCTGCCCTGACTGAACGGCTTGAACGGCTTTAAAATAATTCTGTTGGAAAGCGCGCTTACGATCCTGCTGTGTTTTGATGTCATAAGTCCTCATGACATTGAGCAAGCGCTCCTCTTCCAACGGGTTGTTACGAATGTATTCGCCGCTCGTCTTACGAAGAAGTTCACGCCGTTGTTCTTCGGAGCGCATCGGGTAGAGAGCCTCAACGTAGCCATCCTCCCATGGGTTAATCTTCTTACCATTAGCGCCGTACACGACACCGTCTTGTGAATCACGAATCGACTTAATAACACGCCTGATGTTGGACGTATCGCCTTTCACATAATCAAGCCACTTGTCAGACTTACCCGCGTCTCTCGCTAAGTCTTCGGCATCTTCTAAGGCCTTCTTACCGAGATGGTATGCAACAGCTGCTTTCTCAATATCTCCGTAATCTTTGCAAAGGTCGTTAATGCGATACATACCGATTTTGCTGTTAAAGCCTCTGTCTGTTAAAAACATATACTCCAACTCTTTATCAGACAAACCGGGGGTATACAACTCAGGATGCTTCTTAAGTGTTTCTAAAGCATCTTTGACTCGCAGACCACTAACACCATAGCCGCCATTAGCATATTGGCGAACAGTCTTGCCGCTTGCGGATTGAGTGTTTCCTTCAGTAAGCCCGTGGTAAAGCAAAGCAGGAGCATTCTTTGAGCCATTCGTTACAGCAAGCACCATTGGGGTCGCCCCATCTGCATTCACCAAATCGTCTGTTGATTTAGCGGCTAGTAGCGCTTTTGCGGTTTCAGCCGTGGCTTCAAGCTCTCTTATTTTGCCTTGAAGCGCAACGGCTGTTGTTGCGTCCAACTCTTTGTAATGCGCTTGGAAGATTGCCTTTGCACGATAGTAGCCGTTCACAGGATCTTTAAATGCATCGAGAACGGCTTGACTTACCACGCCTGTGTACAACTGAGAATGCGCCTTAGCACGTTCCGCCTTAATCTGCTCTGGGCTATAACCTAGAATTTCACCTTCTCTATCAACGATGGAGTCAAGGTTTCCTGCGGCAAGTGCTACATCCCTGCCGTTCCTTGCCAACACAGCCATGTTAATGGCGTTTGTCTTTGCGGCGGAGACTTGGTTAACTTCGTAGCGCTTCTCTTCGGAGATAACGTGCGAACCCATGCCCTGCTCGTAGCCTAAGCGAATGCCGAAGCACTCCTTCTTGGCGAGTTCAATTTGCTGAGTCGTATAGCCGTGATTCTTGTAGAAGTCCTCCATGTGCTTATCGAGTCCTGCAAGCCCACGCTGTACGAGGCCTTGTCCTTGCTCATCAGGCTTTAGTGCATTCTCGCCCTGCAACTTTACATAACCGTTATCACCGTAAGTCGCATCGGTTACATACTGCATGGCCGCATTCTTTGCTTCCAGGGCACGAGTCTTGTCTACTCGCTTCTGTGCGGCCATAAGCGCCGCGCTTGCTTTCGACACGTCAGGCACGATAGATGGGAACATCTTAGAAGTGTCAACGGCTTGAACTGCGCCTCCGCCATTGTTGGGCTGTAAGACGGCTTTCGATTCATAGGTTGGAACAACTGGCATTAGTACCCCCTGTTGTAGTAGTACCACTTATCGGCAACCGTGCCGACACTCTCTAAGCCTTTGGCGATTGTTGAAGAGATTGCCGTATCGGACGCATACTCCGCGCCCATCCGTTGCGTACTTGCAATCATGTCGTACTGCGTGGCCTTACTTGAGTAGCCCCAGGCATTAGCAATGGCATTCTCTTGAATCGTGCGAACGTCTAGTTCCTTATTTGCATCTGTTGTCGCTAGAACTTCAGCAGAAGACCCCACACCAACGGATACGCCATTGGCTGCCATTGCATTGCGTTGCTTGGCCTTGACTGCTCCTGCTTCGCGTGTAATCTTTCCAATTTGCGACTCTCCTGCACGGAGAGCGCTCTCGTAGCCCAACTGCGCACGGCCTTTGTTAATCTCGTTAATCTCGGCCTGTTTGTCCAACACGTAACTTGTTGCCTTGGAACTAATGAAAGCACCAACTACAGCACCAATCGCTTGCCCAATCGCAAGCCCCGTACCAAAATTGCCTAAAGCATTTCCAACGCCACTAGCACCTCCCGTACTGCTTGTCGCTGTGGCTGTCGCTCCTGCTGCAGGGACCTGTTGAATACCCCATGCCGATGCAGTAGCGGGTGTCATTGTTACAGATGCTCCCCCAAACGTTAAAGCCATCATCCCCTCCTTACTGCGCAAAATCTGCTGTGATACCCACCACCACTAAGGGCAATGGATAAGTCTGTCTAATCGCTAACTGTCCACTTCTTGACCACGATGGCGGAATGGAAACTTCCACTTCATCACTTACCAAAGTCGGCGCTTCGCCGTATGCTTCGTCCTGACGGGGCTTACGCTCGGCAAGGTTCTCAAAGGATGGTCCCACGAAGATGCCACTAGAGCGATACACACGAATCCAAACCTTGTTAATGTTCTTCATGTGGCCTCGGCCATAAGAGCCGTCTTGCGCTTGGTAAGCAGCAGGAAGCGTTTCTAGATCTGAAACGAACGGCAAACCAATAATTGCCTTCTTAACGGCCAAGGGGAGCGTAAGTTTCCCATCCGTGCTGACCGTCATATCAGGTAACACACCACCATCCGCGAGGATAGATACCGTCATCCCTGCCAACGGCGCTAGACCTGTAATCTCATCTGTGGCCGTTTCATATGTCTTCTCGATACCGCAATCCACGAAGAACGAATCCTCAATAGCCACGTTCTCTCGTTCGTGCATACGCTCAACGTAACGAACTTCCTTACCGTTAATCGTTCTGCGAACAACCGCATAGAGAATATCTTCGTCATCTTCAGGCACAACACAGATAGATTCAAAAAGCCCTTCTGTATCATGCCGATGCCATGCGGCAACGTTTTGGTCAGGCATATACGTCATGCCGAGAAGTTTCCCTGAACGTGTAACCGCCCACAGAATTTGGTCGGGTGCTTTCGCCAATGCGATATCCATCACCTTATCGTTATCAAATAAGTGTGTCGCCCGAACCGATAAGTCGCCTGTTGTGAAGCCTCCAGCCTGATTGGAATAGCCGAGTTCGCGAATATGTGAGCCGCGTTCTGCAACGTAGAGCATCACTGAGTTAAACACTTGAGGATGTACGAAACTTGCGCCAACGTAGGCTTGAGGCTTCACAGAGAACGAAGTCGGAGAGAGCGCATCTGAGTTCACAGACTGCACTCGTAACTCCGCACTAGGAGTCGTAAGAATCAACTGAGTTAACGGCACAATGTGGTTAATACGTCCTGCTTCTTGTGCTGCAACATTAAACTTAATACGATTGTCATCCTGAGTCGGAATCGTATAAGTGAAGTTCGTCTCGGTCCCTGGGCGAGTTAGCCACATCATCTTGGGCTGTTTTGTCGTCCCAGCGAAACAACGCCTTTGGTCATAGTAGCCAACGGCTCCTGGGTAATCGTTACCTTCGCCAATCGAGGCAGTAGCCGTTGCGCCTGACCCAACAGACGCCGAAATAACAACCGATGGATTCGTGTAATTGCTACCTGACTTAAGAACTTGAATGCCTGTGATTACGCCATTACTCCCAACCTTGACACGGAGTTCTGCGCCGCTTCCCGTAGCGTCTGTAATGTAGGCCTTGGGCGGGTCTTCGTCCATCGGCATCGAGATGTATTTAGTAATGTTTGCCCTTTTCTCCGTACCTCGCCAATAGGTGCTTCCGTCACCGCTCTCGTCCCATACCGCACGATAAAGATTAGAAGCAACGACTTTCACTCTCGGCTCTGTGTATCCCTGCCCTGCTTCGATGACGTTTACATACTTAATCCCGACATGGTTAGTAACGTAGGTGTGTCCAAAAGACGTGGTAGAACTTACCCAACGCTCAAGCACTATATCAACAGAACCGCCGTAACCCGTTCCCTTCTCATCGTAGACTGACCAGGTAATCTGTGGGATTGCGTCAACACTTGTAAACTCCCACATATAGTCATCGCCTGTTTTTGGCTTTGCATCTGCAAGACTTCCTGCTGCTTTCGTGTACCCGCCGCCACCATTTGTGACGGTTACGGATGAGATACCCTTAGTCGTACTGAACACCTCGTCCACTTTCGGAGGCGTGATACCCTCGTCAGCGTCAAGGTTGTTGTCTAAGAAAGTCGTGTCGCTCGTCTCACCGATGTAACCATATAAACCCGAATACGTCTTATACACACGATAGCGGTCTGCGCCATCGGCTGCCGACCAGCCAAGGCTGTTAGAGGAGTCATTAAGATAGAGGTTACATTTAACAGACACGGCACTACTTGCTTCTGACTCGACTGTGCCGTCCGCCGTATCCTTAACCGAGGTTACAACATACTTAACTGTATAGCGGTCGGTCTTAATATATTCGCCCGTCTCGCCCGTGTAAGTGTTCGTTGCCGTTAAGCCTGTTGGCGGTTTCACGCCCAACGTGAAGTTAATCGGTGTAATTGTGAAATACACACCATAGGCATCTTGGTGTCGCACCAACTCTTGTGGCGGATAGTTCAAATGCACCAACGTAACAACGTCTGCTGTCTGTGTGTATTCGATAGTATCTAGGTCTTCGGAATCATAAGGCGTTGTAATCTCGTAAATCGCTCCGTTGCGATAAACCGTCATGCCGTACGAATGGAAACGTGCGTAGTGGTCGCCCAACTCGATTACGCACGTTTGGTCTGAATTGAACTTGAAGGGTATAAGACGTGTCTTCTTTCCTGCGTATTTCGTTGCCTCGACAAACTCAAATCCCGGTCGCCTTACCGCAGGTCCCTGTACTCTACAAATGAAATTCCGTAACGTAGCACAGGCCAACGAAAACTTTTGATCGTCAATACGCCCATACAGATATGGTGCAACTTCTCCGCCATTGAAGGCGTTCTGTAGTACACGAATAGCCATGTTAACGCGCCTTTATCCACGGAGCCCGATATGGGGGCTGATGAATACGTGTCATGTGCGCATCCATATCTTTTGCCGTGAGAAGCGCACGTTCATAATACTGGTAGCAACTCTGTGCAAAACTTGCGCCCTCTTTGCCTTTCACTCGCTCACCAGCGATGTAGGAAGCAAGTAGCCACGAGAGAGCGTCTGTAAATGAGGGCGAGAAGAGCGACTCGTCTATGTCGCTAGCAATAAACCCGACAATCGGATTCTCGCAATCCGTGTAAAGGATTCTCTTAGAACCCGACACACGTACTTCATAATCCCAGTCAATGGGGTAAAAGGGGTTAGGCCGTAGCATCTCTCCGTCTCGCAAGAACTGCAAGCGGATGCAAGCATTCGGAAGAGCAAACCCTGCTTTCCAACCGTAAGTCTCAGTAAGCAATAATTTCGCAAGTGTCTCAGTACGAGAAGCAAAGCTCCAATCAAACAGTTCTAGTATCCGATATTTTGCTGTTGGATAGAATGCAGCGCATGCCATGCGCTCATCGCTTTGTTCGTCTGGGGAAACGACTGACGCACTCTCGCCAATGTGCGCCAATGCTAAGTTATAAATCGTAATCTTATCTGTCATGTCTCCTCCGATTTGCAAAGGGGCACCGATTAGGGTGCCCCCAGCCTTTACTTCACATACCCACTAGAGGCACATCAGAGGGCAGCGCCCTTCGGTGCAACATTGTCGTCAAAGCCCCAAACGATATGCGCACTAACGGTCCCTGCTGAGAGAGCCGTAGCCGATGTCGCTGTGTCCTTAACGAAGTTCGCACGCAGATAGCGGCGGACGTGTCCAGGGAGCGGAATAGCACACTTCGTTCCTGCGACTGGACTCTTGAAAGAAGCTTCAGAGGATGAAGCAATGTCCGCAAAAGTCTTGCCGTCCGCAGAGTCCTGCAACTTAAACATGATGTCGCCTGTAACGTCCGCATTGACTGTGAACACACAGGTCAAACGACCATTGCCAAAATCAACGTTCGGATTGGGATCGTCCACGCCGAAGTCGATAACGTTGGTCGAGACAGCCGCGCCCGTAAGCACCTGCTTATTCGCCAACTCCAAAGCCTTATCGATAATCATTGAAAATCTCCTTTAAAACTAGGAAGCAGGAACGTAGCGCTTCTCTGTGAATGTCAGCGCATCGACACGGCGGACTGGTACACCGTCAAACGAAACAACCTGTTTTCCTGCGACATCGTCCATCGTGATATGCACATTGGCTGCATAACGAATCTGCTTACGGAGGAACGTGCGAACGTCCTTGTTGCAATAGAAAGCAATGCGTCCGAGAGGATGCGGAATCTTCTCAAGGGCTTCAACCATGAGGTCGATTAAGCACTTGCCATCTTCAGCCTTATCGGGGTCAGGACGAACCTTAAGTGTCTCAAGGTCAACGTTTGCGATACGGACGACGTAACGCCAGTCGCGGACACAAAGACCCATCTTCCACTTGTACTGTGTCTTAAGGACACGATACTCGCCACCGTCCTCATCAACGGCAGGCTCTTCGCCCAAATCACGCATCTCAAGACCCGCGGAACTGCCCTTCGGATAAAGACCAAAGACCGTGCGAGGACCCCAGCAAACCAACCAAATGGAAGTAAGCTTGCCCGACTTGGCGGCCGTGCCACCCGCATCGATAACGTTAGCGGCGGTTTCAGCGTTCTTGTCGTTGAAACGTGCTGTAAGACCCATGAACTTCTCAGGCTCAACGGAAGAATCACCGAAGAGAACTGTGTTCTGCATCTCCTGTGTAAGAGCTTCCACGAAGGCGGAATCTTCAGAGAGACGGAAGGACTCCGTATTGCCATTAAGGTCAACCAAATCCTTATCGACCTTGGAGAGCGCTTCGAGGCTTCCAAGGCTATCCTTGACCTTCTTTGTGCGAGACTTACTGGGTTTCACACCGTAGTTAAGCTTACGCCACGTGGCGGTCGGAAGACCCGTGCGAACGGTCGTAACGTGTTCAGTTACGCCGTTAGCGGCCTGAAAGACCATGTCTTCAAGCATCTCGTTGTTTTCTTTGAGCATCTCAACAATTTGTGTATCGATGCGACCGTTAGCATCCGCACGAGAGATAATATCGCTCAGGGTCGGATACAAAGGGGAAACTGTTGCCATTTCCTTTCTCCTTACTGTTGATTAGTATCAGGAACCATGTCCGATTTCGGGTAAAGTCTCCGCGTTGGTGCAGAGGTGGAGGCACCGCCTGCCACTCCGTTGTCCTGCTGCAAACTCTTCCCTAGGCGATAAAAGTGTCGAACAACCGCAGGATGCCGACTCAAGCCGCTCGCTTTAAACACGGCTTGAAGGTCTTTGTCAGCGTAGGTACGATACCCAGCGCCAGCAATGGCCATATTCTCATTGAAGCGTTCCCCACCAATTTCCTTATCGGCACGGCACGCATCCAACCATTCTTTCTGATAGCCCAACACCTGTGCTTGCACCGCAGGCATAAAGGAGTTCACAACTTCTTGTGCCCCTTCTTGTGTCAAGCCATACTTCTTCGCAACTTCGGAGAAGGCAGCCGTAGCCTCTTCAGGTAGCGTCTGCTCACCAACTTTGAAAGCCTCGTACTTCTCAGGCACATTTGGCTTCTCAGTCTCTTTAGCCGTCTCCTCGGTCTTGTTAGCGGCATCAGCCATGGGGTCGGCTGGTGTTGCTGTGTCTTCCGTCTTCGATGCGGCATCGGCCATGGGGTCTGCAATGGATCCCGCCGTAGGCGCTTGTGCTTCCGTCTCAGACGGCGTTGGAGAAACGGCGGGATTCTGTCCAACCGTTGCGTTTGTTTCGGGTGTCTGCACACCCTGTTCGTTATCAGCCATGAGCTTTCTCCTCTTGCTCGTTCAATAACTTGGCAAGTGCTTCAGGAGCTACTCGCCTCACTTCACGGAAGACTTCAAAAGCAACTGCTTTCCTGCCTTCCTCTGCCGCAATTGCCAACGCCGCATTCGGGCTATCGACTCTTACGGTATCCATCGCACTATGGAACAAGCAAGAAAACTTGAAGAATCTTCGGAGAATTCTCCTTCCTCGAATGTCGAGAGTCAGCCATCGGAGATCAGCGTCCGCTTCCGCACGCTTAATCTTTTGCTGATTCTCGACATCCTTGGAGGAGTCGTCTCGTTGTACCGAAAACTCTGTTCTCATTTCCATAGCACTATCATCTCACGCTTTCTCAGAAATTCGGAACACCCCTCTAGTAGCCAGCGAACTGACTCATAATTTCCGCCTCGCTTGCGGATACAGGAGTTGAACCTTTCAAGTTCTTACTCATCTCTGAGAGCTGTTGCATCTGTGCCATTTGTGACTGAGCCTGTTGTGCTTCCTGTCGCTGTTGGCGTACCAGAGCAACCTCATCGCTTGAAACAATGAGTTGTGGGTCAATACCTAACGCATCTGCGTAGTAATCAACCCAATAATCGGCATTAAACTTATCTGCCACTTCGGGCTTAAACTGGATAAGCACACCGAGGTTTTGCGTAAAGCGGTCGATGGCATTTGTTGTAATCGCGCGCTGTGCCTGAGCAAGAATCGAGACAAACTCAACATTTAGATCCTGCCCTTGCAATTCTTCAGGAATCGGCGGTAAGAGATTCGACTGCACCAACCTATCGAACGTCAAGGCGATAAGTGGGTCTAGCAATTCAGCATTAAGTCGCTCAAGAACAGGACCCAACATGAGCATCTTCTCTTCGTGACGTTCTGCCACTTCTGTTGCTGTCATCATGCGGTCTTTGCCTGATGCCAACATCATGAAGATGTCCTTGTAGAACGCTTGGTCAATGCGTTGGCGAACGTCTGCCATATCCTGTGTGAGGTAGTCAAGACGCATATTCACATCGAACGCAGAGCGAATCATCTGAGCCTGACTGACATTCTCTGCCCAAATACTCCCGCCTGGTTGCAAATCAGCACCGTTGTTCTTCAAATCTGCTGGCATGATGACAGGCGGATTCGATTGGTAAGCAATGGCCGTAGACTTTGCTAACGACTGCTGTTGCAACTGCTTTAGGTCGCCTAAGGCTTCCATCCCTGGGCAAGTGCCATAGATGTCGCCGCCTGTTACGTACCAACGGGCTGCGAGAACTGGGAACTGCCTAAAGCCCGATTCACGGAGAATCCCCTCATCCTCTCGTGCGTGTTCCTCAAAGTACACGCTTCTATAGGGCATATTCTTTGCATCACGCTTACTTGCGTCTCGATAATCACGAGGCTCGATGGCGTTAATAATGGTTACCCACTCATCGTACCTCCCATCGTCATAGCAACGCTTGGTGTGATACGTGCAATTCTCGTAGCCAAATTCCTCGACAATCGCCGCAACTGTCATGCGGAACTGTCGATAGAGCGTGTTAATGTTTCCCCGCGGTCCCGTCGCAATACGGTACTCACCGATGGTAAGAGGCATACAATGGATAACCTTCTCGTAGTCATCTAGCACGATGGCCGCAGAAGTTCCAAACGCACCCAACTCTTCGTAACTCATTTGCAGAGTACGATAGATGTTGGACTTGTTATAGATTAACTGCATGAGACCTGTAACTTTGCTCATCCATGATTTCACCGCATAGGTCTCATCCAACTCAGGATTCATCGTTGTGAGCCTAAACCACGGTCTCGCAGGACTTGTCATCCCTGCCATCATTCCACCAGCGAGCGTTCTTAGGGCACGCGTACCTGTGTTGTCGTAGATGTTGTTATAGCGTTGAAGGTCTCCACGGTTATTTTCTGTAGGTAAAAATCTCCCCGACCGAGGGAGTAGTACCTTGCTAATCTCTCGGTAATGGTCTCGCCAACTTGAAAATTCGTTGTCAAGATCCTTCCATCGTGCCATGCACTTAGTGCGTAGATCCTTCGTGGCCATAGTCTTAGCCTCCGAGTAATGCGCTCTTTCCAAGATTCATTTGCGATTTCTGCACGCCCTGTGATCCCGTCATCATCGTGCTATCGAGACCTGACGCTGTGTTGCTTTCGAGAAGAGATGTCATATCGACTTGATTCTGATTCTGTCGATTGAACTGTTGCTCATCCCGTTGGAACTGCTCTTTCGCAGTCTTTGCTTGCATATCGGCCGCTTTCTTCGTTGCCTTAGACTGCTTCTCAGCAGAGTAAATCGAAGCGCCAGCCATAGCCGCCGCAGAAATTCCAACTACCCATCCTGACATAAAAGTTTCTCCTTTCGTCTAGTGCCTAACCTTTCAGGCTCACTACAAAACTCTTCTTCTGCCTCTTTCACCGTTTTGGCGTTAGTGGCAAAAAACATCGTCATATATGTGTCGCCTTTGGAGAGAAACGCTGCACGGCGTTTTGGGCTACCCTCCATGACCACATAGCCATCGATGTCTCGTACGGTCTTTCCATCGGTAAATTGTCCTTTACCGCAGAAGACTAGTTGCGTAGCGACTTGAATCTGTACGCCAGCAACTACTGTGCCTTTCGGTACAAATATTGTTCTCGAATACACCCCCGCATGAAGATGATGTTCAGTCGCAATATCTATCTCAGTCTCAGGATGGGCATCACGAAACGCTTCTAGTACCCGTGTGAACTTCTCAAGCTTCTCGTTCTGAGCCACGGACGCGGTCATCGGATTTGCTACTTCGTTGCTCACAGTTTGTACCACCACACGTTATGTGTATGCGTCATACCTGTTACTTCACAAAACTTGTCGTAGCGACTCCCAGGAGGGGCCATAAAAGCAATTCCAGGCGCGCCACTTTCTTTTACCACTCGCTTTACTCCTCGGAGTAAACGCACACCGTTCGTACCTTTTCTCACTTCCTTCATGAGATAAAGCGATTCGATTGATGCAACAGGGAATGGATAGTGTTGCGACTTTGCAATCATCACCGTTGCAATACCGACAAGCCTATCCTCCTCAAATGCACCAATTACTTTTAATCTCCCCTGCTCGTTTAAGAACTGATAGCGCTCAATGAGCGCTTTCGGCTCGCCAATCGCTGGGTTTGCTGTCTCCTCGCTGTACTCCTTGATTAGCTCTTCAAAGCCTTCAGCCAGTCCGACTAGCGCAAAAGGTACTTCTCTTATTTGCATATCATCGCACCCAAAATAAGAAATTCGGAACACCCCTCTGTCCCAAACAGTTTTACCGCCTTGAAACGAACTTCAAATCAAAGGGATCAAAATCCCTCTTTGTCTCTTTCAGCACTCGGTCGGGTCCTATATCCCGATCGGATACTTCCCGAACTTGATACGCCCAAGTGAGCGCCAATGCGTCTGCAGAGTCAGGAGAATGAAGACCACGTTTTTTCATATCTTCCTTCTTCTCCAACTTGGGTCGCCCCTGGATGTCGTACTCGAACTCAACGCCTGTAAGGTCATCGAGTAGTTGTTGGTCATCAGGGATTGACCCAATCTCTAACCACCTACGCATCCGAGACCACATCTCTTCGCGCTTATAAGGATAGAGTTCGGGGTCATCCGCCTTCTGTCCAAAGTTAACCCCACGGACTTCTCGAAAGCCGTCAGCTCTTAGCACGTCTACGATTGCCCCACCAAGGCCGCCTTCATCGAGGAATACGTAGACTCGCTCAAAGCCTTCCCGATAGAGTTCATTAATCTTTCCCTTCACAAGGGCAATCACTCTGTCGCCCCCCAGCCCGTGGTAACGCGCCAATGGGGTAGTTGCGTCTTTACCGTAGCGAGTAGCAATCACCGTATCGTCATCGCCGAAACGAGCCACGTCAACACCTAAGATAGCCGTAGCAATGTTGTGCCGAGAAGAAGGTAAGCGATGCATCGCATCCTCGGCAAGCTTCGTTGGGATGAATTGCGTAGTAGAGGCATTCGGAAATTGGCCACGGACACGTACTCGGAAGAAGTCTGAATCCTCTCCGTACTCTTTAAGCCACGTCTCCAGCTGCGTCTTGTTCGTAATCTGTACGTCTCGGCTATCGACTTGATAAGTTTTCCAAAGATTACGATGCTTACCGAAGCATTCCTTGAAGCGTCCTGTGTTACGAGTCGGGTTTCCGAACACGAACCACATCGGCTCACCATCGGTTAAGCCACCCTCGGCCACTTCCCATATCTTATCGGGAACAGCGGACGCTTCGTCAAAGATGTAAAAGGACGTTGAAGACGCGGCGTGTTGCCCAGCGAACGCTTCTGAGTTTTCCTCGCGGCACGTCAAAGCGTCCACTCGCCAAGACTCGGGCTCGTCTTTCTGAACCACGGCCGAGGCCTTAATATCGAACATATCACGCACCAACGAGCGCTTAAGCCACTTGGAAATTTCTGCGAACGTCTTCGTTTCCAACTGGGAAGCCGTGTTCGCAGTAACAGCGCCTTTTGCCCCAGGGCGAGTCGCCATAATCCAAATCACAAGACAAGCGGTTAAAAAACTCTTACCAATCCCGTGGCCGCTTGCCACAGCAATCTGTATCGGTTTCACAGCGTGAGTACCGTCGAAGGCATTGGCCTTCACCTGCTCACCTACATAGTCGAGAATCTCGCACGCCCACTTGTCTGGGCCGTACTTACACGCAGGATACTGCGATGCCCAAGGCTCAGGAAGCGTCACCATCGACAACTCAGGCGTTTCGCCCCACGGAAAGGCCCACAAGACGAACTTCAAAGGATCGTCGTAACACGCGGCTAGTTCCTCATAAAATTCATCATTGTTAGACATTCTTAATCCTCATAAAATTCATCATTGTTAGACATTCTTAATCCTCAGCACGGTCAATGCGATTGAATTGGCGACGAATCTTAAACTCACGATAAATCTTCAATTCGGTATCGCCCACTCCCAGTAAGTGCTTAATCTGCTCAAGCATTATTTCGCAATCGATTAATTCCTCAACAACGCTTTCACGAGTCTTGGATGTCGGGGTGGCTAAGTGGTCTCGGATTGCAACGTCCAATTCGTGCAACTCTTCTTGAGTCTTACGCAACTGTTGCGTCAGTCCGTAGTGATTCGCTAGGCTACGCACCCAATCCAAATATTCTTCCATCGGTTTCTCCTAGAACCCTCGGGAATTACTTTATACGGATGTCGTTCGCTGCGTCCTCGACTCCGCAGATTGTCCAGTGGGTAGCTACCTCTCGAGCCTGAAACGCCAAACTACGCGACAACGTATCCGCACAATGGCTCGTTAACCGATAGACTTCAAACTCTCCATCGGCTTTCTTAATACATAAGGAGACGCAACCCTCGTCGCTATCCACGCCTGTCATCACATTGGATTCAGTTAATTTATTCATTCGGATTCTCCTCTTACTCCTAATCGTTCCAAAGCAATCCTGTAGTAAAACGCATCTATCTCGATACCAACAAAATCGCGCCCTAACTCTTGGCACGCAATGCCGGTCGTGCCGCTACCCATAAAGGGATCAACAATTACTGCATCCTCAGGGAGAATGCCAACAATCCGTTTCATCACTTCAAGAGGCATCTGACAAGGATGTTCTGTCTTTACCTTAGATACATTCTTAACTTGGTTTACGTTCCACCAGTCGTAAAGTTTGCAACCTGTCAACCCCCGAGCAATACGCTCTTTAATACGCCTATCGTTCGGATTTTTATACGGTTGCCGTACCTTCTTAAAGTCGGGAACAACGCCGTAAAAGGCGGCGTCCCTGTGCTGCTTAGCAGTGTTGCTGTTGTAGACCCACGAGACTACCCGCTCCGGTGCCCGTCCCAGCGTTATCGAAAGATGGTGTAGTGCTTCAGGATATTGCACAACTACCCCCCCCCTTGGGAACTTGTTAACAATCCTAGCGAGCATCGCAAAGTACGTCTCAGGATTCATATTGTCGGAGTAGTTAGCGTAGTGATACCCGATGTTGAAAGGTGGGTCAGTCACCAGAATGGCCCTACTCGTGTCCAACTCGGCTAATGCGTCTTGGCAATCAGCACAAACAAGTTTCATGCAAACATCTCCTTCGCTTCCTCGGCCTCAGCCTTCTCTTCTCTTGCCGCCAGTTCTGCATCAGTAAGAAGACGGAATCCGCTAAACGTGTAACCGCTATTCGCTCGATACTTCTTAGCGCCCTGCTCCTGCAATGCTTGGCTAAACACCTTGTCGTTGTAGCATTGCGCCAACTCATCGTAAAACTCGTCCATGTCGCTCATAAGAAGCCCATCCTCTCATCATTACTAGAACTAATTCCGAGAATCTTGTACTTATCCCTTACTCGCTCCGATACATCTGCAAGTCGCTCTGAGAAATACTCAGCCTCTTCAGGAGTAAGCATTACAGTCACTCGGTGGCCTGTCTCAGCGTCCTTCAACGTAACAATTACCCACTTCTCTTCTTGCTCTACTTCAAATAGGCTCATACTTCCTCCTCATAGATACCGCTGTGAGTCGGTGTCGTTACTACTACGGTTAATCGGATTTAACGACCCACAGCGGTTTAACCTTTACGTGTCAAGTTCCCCTTCGAGATAATCGTCAATACGCTTGCTGCTTCAATCCCACTACACACACTTCCAAATCTCAGCTTCATCTCGTCTTCCTTTGCTCCGCAACTGGAGGGCTACCGCCTTATCGCGGTTGGCGGTAACCCCCCACCCACGGCATAACCCTTAGGCAAAATCGCCCATTAATTCTTCCTCGTTGGCTGCTTCGGCTTTCTCCTCGTCTGTTTTCAGACGGAAGCCTCTAAACGAATAACCCTGATTCGTTCTAAGTTTCATAAAGCCGTACTCACCCAACACCTGCCCGAAAATCTTGTTGTTCGGGTACTGTGTAAAACTCCCCTCTTTGTGTGCCCAGCCTTGCCAACTTGCAAAGGCATCCTTTAGAGGCGTTACCTCGCTATCGTCTCGCACACAGTTCGCATCCATCCATCTTGCGATAACGTCTGCTTGCTCTCTAAGATCCTCGGTAAATTGCGTAATAGCCTCGGACTCCTTGAGCCCTTCTCGGCAATACATCTGATAACCCTCGATGCACCAATTGAGAATCCCAGGCAAATCCTGTGCTAACTTATCCTCTAGCCATGGGTCTAGTGTGTGATTCTCATCGTCAAAGTCCACAGCAAACTCGATAGCACGAATGCGCCGCCACGTGCCTTTGTCGTGCGTACGCACATCAGGAAAATGGTTAGTTGCTACAAAGAGAACCCATGTAGGCACAATCTCCATCATCGTGCCGCTATAAAGGGGTCTCGCCGTCTGCACGTCTCGACTCACAAGACGCTTAATCACAGCCTCCTGCATCGAAGCCCCCAGGGAAGTCTCCGTACTCACAGCAAGTCTTGACCCAGCCATGGAGACCAACACGGAGTCAGGCCCCTTGCCGTTCCCTACTGACTGACGCTCTGTCTGTGTGAAGTAATCGGCAGGAACTGATTTGTGATAACTACCGAACACCTTGGCGAGTGTATTAAGAAACACCGACTTGCCATTACAGCCTCTACCGATTAAGAAAAACATAACGTGTTCATTCGGCACGCCACTCATGGCATAACCAACTACACGCTGAAGATACCCTGCTGTTGCCTTATCTCCGTTAGTAATCTCATCGATGAATTGAAGCCATCTCGTATTCCGTGCTTTGGGGTCATAGTCAACGTATGAGCCTTTAGAGAGCATGAGGTTCGGAGAAGGAGGAATGAATGCACCAGTCTTTAGATTAACCGCGCCATTTCCCACGGCAAAAATATTTGGATTAGAGTCGAAGTCCTTAAACTGTGTAAGAGTCGTAGCCTTCAAATCCTTCGAGACGTTAGTGCAAACTCGGCACATCGAAGCACGGGACTTTGCACGGAAGGCAACGATAGACTCGGCACGGCTCTGTAAGCCCATCTCGTTTACGTCTTTGGCTTCGTCCAACAGCCCGTGTTCGATAACTTCAAACACACGATTACTGATATGTGTCTCGCTAACGTCAAGCCATCGGCCTGTGTCTTTATTACATTCACGAAACTTATTTAAATCCGATACAAAACGAATACGGTCTCCTGCTTCTCGAATCGTCCGATGCATGAGTCCTGCTTCGCAGAGAGCATACTTATCGTTCTTATCAAGAGCGTACCAAGCGTGGACAAAAGAACGCATTGTCCGCATCTTTGCCGAGTAATGGCCAAAAGAGTTCCACTTCTCCTGAAGCACATTCGCGTCATACTTCGGAGATGCCGCCGACCATTCGTTCCAAATGTTGAGCCCCTCGACTCCTCCTGAGAACTGGTGATGCAGAGCCATTCCAACAGAGAGCCACGCTTCGTATGTATTCGGATCTAATTTCCCCTCATCGGTTAGATCCTTAAGCATCGCAACGATAAACTTAGGCCGTAACTCCATTGGTGCCCGTTGCGGCTCAACGTCCGTCCAATCGCCAGTAAGTGCTTCTCCGACGCCCGAGGCCGTGGCTACCGCCCGATACTCGCCACGCTTAGCAACCTCGGCTTCAAACGCACGAATGCACTCTTGTAACTTTGCTAATGAGAAGACAGGCAAGAGTTCTACAGGAATCTCCTCTGGCTTATCAACAATGATGTTATCTTCCCACTCGTAGGCTTTACCTGTGTCGGGATGTATGCCGTAGGCTACGAAGAAACGCCCTTCTCCGAGGACTTCTACTTGGGCGTTCGTCTCCCCCTCGTCTTTGGAATACTTTGTAGAAGTGAACTTCTGAAAGCGCTCCGCTGCGTCCATACGGCCGAGAATCAGGAACTTAGGACGCTTCCCGTGTCGAATAGGGTTTGCATCCTCAAAGCCCAAAATCTCGTTGAAGCGACTACGGACAACCGAGGCCAACTCCTCGTCACCATCGATATCGCAGTCAAGACCCACGACAGGGTACTTGCCATATCCACAGAGAATACCAACGCCCTCGTTAGCGGGACGCTCCAAGCACGCTTTCTCTGTTAATGGGTTCTTCTGCCACGCTGGAATGCTTGGTACTTTACTATGTGGAGATACAGGGATAACTGAATATCCCGCCTTAATCAACTCCAAGCCGCGATCTCGGATCATATGTGGTAGCCTCAGTTAGTTTTCTACACCGATGTATTTGGCATACAGAGCGCGAAGCGCTTTCTCTGTACTCTCCTTCGGTCTCTTCGTATCACCAGATGCAATACGGAAGATGGACGACTGTCGCACGCCAATCTCTCTAGCAATGCGGTCGTACGAAAGCCCCCACTCGGCTAACGCTTTAACTAACTCAATCGGTCTTTTAAGTGCTGGCATGGTGCATAACCTTATGCAAATTCTTAATTAAGTACGCATTATACATACATTAATAAGGTTATGCAAGAGAGAATTAACATACATGAATAGCGCATTAATTACGCTTATAATGCAAGACCCACACTTGAAAAAAAGGAATAGAAAATGTTGAACGTATTAGCAAATAACATCAAGGCATTATGCGAAAGATTCGGCATCTCGCATAACGAATTAGCAAAGCGCTCTGGAATCTACCAACCGACAATCTCTCGGACAATCGCGGGAAAGACAATCCCTAGGCAAGCGACCATCGCTGCAATCGCAAAGGTGTTCGATGTTGACCCTTGGACGCTCCAAACCTCGCCTATCGATGCCAGTAACTTCACACTTAGCCCCAGGCCTAGTCCTAGCACTACACCCACGGATAAGGCCAGTAACGAGACAATGACGCTTTTCGATAGTTATGCCAAGTCGCTCATGATGCCTCGTTACTTACACGTCACCCCTGAGGCTTTCGCGCGTTCCGCCTCAGATAAGAACGACCCCGCTACACAGTCTCGCATCGTTACCATGGATATGCCTTCAGATGATCTCGCGCCTACCGTCCCACGCGGCGCTCTCCTTTATGTCCGCATCGGCGCGTCAGAGTCAGGACTCGATGCCTCTTGCCCTGCGGTCGCTTGCGTGAGAATCGATGATAGTAAAACCGCTCTCGCATTCGGCTCGCTCTCCGTCAGTCTCGGAGAAGTTACCCTCACCACCGCAAGGGGTATCACTATGCCTGTGGAGGAAGTTATGGGCTACGTTGTCGCATGGACAGTTTTCAAAACTCAGCGATTCCCTCTCTAGTCGTGTCTCGGTCTCGCACTAGCCCGCGTTAGTCCTCATCCTCGGCTTCCTCAACCTTGTCTTGCTTCGTCTTACGAGACATCAGCTTCTTCTTGGCTCGCTCTAGCAACTCGGCTTCTTGCGCCGCTTTCTTCCTCGCTGTCCACTCTTTCTTCCCCTCAAGCTCAATGCGCCCCGCTTTGCTCGCTTCGCTTAACTCTTGCCGAATGCGCATCCTCGCATTCCTCAACTTGTCTGCCATGCCATTGCTTACTTCGGCTCTCGCATTGGGTCCGTATTTCTCTGGTGCCCACTTCTCCAATAACTGCATCCTCGCTTGGAACGCAAGCTTCCTCGCATAAGTGTTGTCCGCAAACTTAACGCTCTTCGTTACTACCTCATCATTCTTGTCAAAGACCGTTATGTGTTCTTCCATCATGCACGGGGTCGATGCTATGTTGAGCGCTTCCGATGCCAACGCATCAGCCCCCACTTTCCTCGCTTCCTCAACTTGCGCCTTAAATTCCGGGACCCTCAGTACGTGTGCTTGTATCGCCGTGTACTTCAGACCACTCGCTCTCGAATACGCCGCTATCGTCCCACCCGCCGAGACAAAGTTAATCACGTCCTCTTCTACTTCGTCCCACGGAATCTGTAAGTGCCTCCCCTTCTTCGGTAGGTCTCTCCAGTCAATCACCGTCGGCTTCGGTTCTTGCGCTACGCTCTCTAGCAGTTTAATCGCCGCCGCATTCTCCTTATACCCCCTCTTCGTCGGATGCCCCCTCCTCGGAGGCCACGTGGGTCGCCATTTGTCTGTCGTGCAGTGATCGTCTACAGACTCCGCAATAATCCCCTCCGTTATCAGTTCTTCGTCCGTAGGACGCTCTATCATCGCTGAGACGCGTTTGCGTGTCGGTTTAGTACCTTTGCCTTTCTTTCCCGTTTGCGTGCGTCCTAGACCCCTTCTCGCTTCGGGAATCGGTATTCCTGATGCAACGGTCGATACCACATCTTCATATCCACCAGTCGGCGCTTCTGATGCCTCACCACCTCGTTCGGAAAAAACTGTCGGGACAGATTCAAGCCGTCCCTCGCCTCCTGTCCCGACAGAGCCCGCTGCTGCTTGTAATTTTTTGCAAGAGTCGGGGTCGTTTTTGGAGTGCCCCACCACTCGGTCAAGATTCCCCTCAACTAACTCAAAATTTTTTGGGGGTAGGGTAGGGGTATTAATTTTTAAAGACTCTTTTTCTATGAAATTATTTTGAACTAGTGAAGAAGAAGAAACCAATTTAGGCTCGCTTCCGCTCGCTTTCTTTGTTTGGAAAAGATCTAACATTCTTCCGTCCCTCTCTAAAAAACCACTTCGGACCCTTACCACTTCGGAGCAGACTTAAAAGACTTATCGGTAAACCCAAAGACTCTGAAACACGTCTAAGCGAATAACCCGAATCAAGAGCCAACAATGCTTTTTCGTAGAGTTCATAACGTGTTTTATATGCCATTGCGCAAGAGACCTTTGGCTATCGGTTTAGAAAAGTCTATAGAAAAATCCTATCAACAAAAGAACAAAAAAGCAAGAAAAGAGTAGTGAAGAAACAAAGAGCAAGAAACAAAGAGCAAGAGACGAAAGAGACGAAAGAAAGACTACAAGCTGATGCTAAGAGGGAGCGGATAGGCAAAAACTATCAGCCTGATAGCGAGAGGTTATAACCAAACTCCCGTGACGCTTCGAAGAAAAACGTTTTCACTTTTTAGGGAAAGAACGAGAAGCGCATGAACTTGAACGCCGAGGGCTGCGATTTAATCGGGATACGGAAAAAGAGAGTCTGGCGCTTTCCGGTCTTGAGGGGGAAACGTCCACGGGGCGAATTCCACGGCTAAAAAGCGCAAAAAAGCCCGAAAAGGCCGTCCCGTGCAAAATACACGCATATTTTGCTTGATAAATAAGGAGAATCTCGGATTCGTGCACTTAGTGCACTTATTTTAAAACCCCCTTTACGCGTATACATGGGAAGGTTTAAAATACGTTCACTAAGTGCACTAACTCTAATAAAATCAATGGTATTCGTATTTTCCGTGTAATTTCTTACAAGCCCCCGTGGAAAGTTAACACGTTAAATAATACTCGCTAACTTTTGCATAACTGGCTAGAAGCCCACGCGTGCCTAATTTTTAAGCACCCAGGCTTCCCCGTGATTCTTTGCAATTCTTCGCAATTCTTCGCACGCATACGCACCAACGAACCCGTGCCCAAATTTTAAGCCCCCTGGTAGACCCGCCCGTGCCTAATTTTTAGGCACTTAGTTATCCCTGGCCGATGTTTGTTTACAATTTGTTACACAATTTATTCACATTCTGCCGTTTTGATTATGCATTTTTTATGCATATGCGATATAATGCAAAGCATAAGGGAACTGCACGGGCAGCTCTCAGATAACAAAAAAGGATCTAATCATGAAGTTAAAGAAAATCGAAAAAGTTACGAGCGTTATCGCAGTATCGATCACGGCGGTATGCGCATCTCCGTTTTTCGCCATTCCTGCAATGGCGATCTACAACGCCTTAGGTATCAAGTGTGCGACCGTTGAAGCGGTCGGTAACGCGCTGCTCTCAGTTCTCTCTTTTCTCTAACGGAGCAAGTCATGGCAGATATCGATACGACAAACGTCACATTAGCAAAGTGCTTTGCGACTCTCATTAACCATATCCCGTACGAGTCCGACGGGTTTAAGGACCAAGACTGGGTGGACGAATACGTTCATCTCATGAACTGCGTAGGGGCGCAGTTAGATAGCCCCGAATCGCACTCACGCGGTGCGGTCGACCCTAATCGTTATTGGCTCTTTGAAGATGGATCTAGGGTAGATCTATCAAATCCACGGCAAGAGTGCTTTTGCGCTCATGCCACAGCAACGCGACCCCAAGAGGGAGACGTCGACCTCTTTTACCACCTTAACGAGGGCAAGCGATGAAAGATTGGTTAACAGCCCTTGCTTACGTGCTAAGTGGCTTCTTACCAGGCGCTTTTTTGGTAGTCGCTTACGCCCTAGCGCTTTCGTATTTCAACTAACGCATTTCAAAAAGGATCTAATCATGAAGCTAATCAACAAAGCCGGAAAGCTCACAAAACCAGGGAAGGACTTCTTAGTTCACCTAGTGAGCGAAAGCGCGCCCTTGGGTCGCAGTTCTTACAGCCGTTTTCACGGCGTGCACACGTGCGGTCGTGGTCGTTTCGTCACTATCTCATATAGTGATAGAGACAATGCATTGGAACTCTTTAAGTTTTTGAATATCGACTTTACTGAGGGCAATGACGCCCCTCGCGGTGGCAAGTGTGGCCAATATTTCGAATATGATCGCGGCGATTTAATGCGCGCGCTTCTATCTTTCTTGGAGGCTTAATTATGACAAGTCAACTTGAAAAAAACGTGAAAACCGCTCTGACTCGGAAAGTCAGATCTAAGGCTGCGGGATTTACTGAAAGTTACCAAGATGCGTTGCTTCGACAATTAACGCATTTCTGCAGTTGGATCGAACCGCATGTCGAAAGACGGGGGCGCAACTATTGCAGATTAACCGACTTGCTTTCCGACTGGCGCGAATACGAGCGCCAGGGGCGTATGTGTTCTACGGGATTTAAAGCAAAGCTAGATATTCGTACGGGAGTTTTAGAACTCTACCAAGACGACAAGTGCCTAGCAATTTTTGAACTAAGTCGTAGTCCGCTTTTCGGCTACGTTATCGCCTAAAAGGTCTAATCATGACAATCGCGCAACAGTTAGAGACAATCTGGCAGATGCTACCGAGAGACGCGCAAGAGCGGCCGTCTCCGTGGATGATTAATCACCTAATCGAACTGGCTTGTCACTTTGCGAATGAGCCCTTCGACAAGTATTTCCGAATGTCGCATATATCCGCGAAACTGGTTTTTCCAGATAAATCAAGGTTGATTATCACGCAGCCGCGGGACCGCGTCAAATTTAAAGCATATAACTATTAGCACAGGATAACCGCCAGTCGTCGCCCTGGCGGATACCTCTAAGCACCTAAAAACAGATGCTTAGAAGTATCAACCCACGGAGATAAAAAATGACTATTGAAACTTCACTTGAAAGTCTAGCAAAAGCGCTAGAGACTCACGCAGTAGCGTTAAGCGCGCTGGCTGACGTGCTTAAAAGCGCAGGAAATAGCGCGAATAACGAGCATTTTAGAAAAATGCTTAAAAGCGTGGCACAAACTGAGGTCGAAGCCTTGACTCCGACTCGGGAAATTCAAAAAACCGAGGATTTAAGCGATCCGCCTTTTGAACCACTGGGACAACAGACGGCGGGGGCCGAGGCTGAACGAGGCACGCGCGCAGATGCGCCTAAGTCCACGCCCACGCCCACACGTGAGCCTGAGCCAATTTCTGAGCCCGCAGCGCCTACGTACACGGCAGCAGACGCGAGAGCCTTAGCCTTGAAAGTATTGAAGGGCGTCCCAGACGGTAAGAATGTTTTGCGGAATCTCTTAACCGAGGTAGGAGTGGAAAAGCTCCAGGCATTGAATCCCGAACAACTGGCGCAATTTTGCATTAATGCGGATAAGACGATTAAGGAGGCAGCCTAATCATGCCAGCGGATAGACACGCATTACTGAGTCCCTCGCACGCGCACACATGGGCGTGTTGTATGGCAGCGACTCTGATGGAAAAGGGCGAGCCTAATCCTTCTAGCGAGTATGCGCAAGAAGGCACTAAGGCACACGCTCTTGCAGAGAAACTCTTGCGCATCGCCTTTGAAGGATATCAACCGACCAAGAGCGACCTAGCACAAGACGAGGGCGTAACCGATGAGATGCGCTCTAATGTGGCGGTTTACACGGGTTTTGTCTCAGATCGCATTAGAGATGCGCTTACGGCTGACGCTGAGGCCTTCTATGCTTTTGAGCATGAGGCGGACATATCGGGCGTTACGACTGAGAAAGATGCCAAGGGCACCATTGACTGCGCAATTGCCTACCCAGGGCACTTATGGGTCATTGATCTTAAATACGGCGCGGGTGTGCCTGTTGAGGCTGAACGGAACGAGCAACTTTGCATCTATGCAGCAGCGCTTTTAGAAGAAGTGAGTCTACTCTATGACATTGAGACGATTCACTTAGCGATTGTTCAGCCACGGTGCGGAGGCGTACGGCAATGGGAGTTGCCCGTGTCGATGCTAGAAGCCTTTGTCTCTAATGTGAGCGGCCGTGCGAAGCGCGCCATTATCCTCTATGAAGAAAAGGCTAAGCCTACAGACGATGATTTCTGTTGCGAGGAAACCGTTTGCAGGTGGTGCAGAGGCAAAGCGAAATGCCCACGCCTAGCCGCGCAAGCACAAGAAGCCGCTCTTGCGGATTATAAGGCTGATGAAGAGAAGCCCGAAGCCGTGAAGGTTATCAGAGTACCCGATAGCCCTGAGGCCCTGGCGCAAGCTTACACGTATCTGCCCGCGCTCGAAACCTGGGCAGAGATGGTGCGCAAATCTGTAGCGGCGCGTCTCGGTCAAGGCGAAGCAATTCCAGGCTACAAACTGGTAGCGGGTCGCAAGGGACCGAGAAAATGGGCGGATGAAGCCGAGGCTGAACGCATCATGAAGTCCGCAAGACTTCGCAAAGACGAAATGTACAACTTCAAAATCATTTCGCCTACCCAATTCGAAGCGGCTATTAAAGCCAATCCGAAACTGCTGACTGAGCCACAGCAGCAGAAACTTAGGGACTGCATCACGCAGTCCGAAGGCAAGCCCTCTGTAGTGGAGGAATCTGACAAACGCCCTGCCATCACGGTAGCCGCGTCCGATGATTTCAAAGCAATAGAGTAATAAGAAGTTCTTTTTAATTAACTAATTTATATAAGGTAATTCCAATGAGCAAGATCGTATTAAAGAACGTGCGGATTAACTACCCGCGCCTTGCAGTAGCGCAAGAGAATCGCTATTCCCAGGATGGCAAGAAGTTCTATTCCGCACAAATCGTCATCGCTGAAGACGATAAGGCCATGCAGTCGACCGTGGTTAAGGGCATCAAGGAGGCATTTGTCGCGAAGTTTGGCGATAAAGCCGAGCGTGTCTATAAGGCGGCGTGCGATAACAAGAACACACGCGGTCTTCAGCATGACACGGACAAAGGCTATTACTACCTTAACGCAAAGAGGCGCGAGGAAAACGGCGCGCCCGTGGTCTTTAGCGCTGACTTGAAGCGCAAGCTCACGCTCCCCGAAGAACTGCCAACGAGTGGCGACTATGTGGACGTGGTACTCCAATCGTGGTGCTATGACGTGTCAGGATCTAAGGGCGTGGCCTTTGAACTGGTGAGCGTCCACTACGTAGGTGAAGGCGAACCCTTCGCTGGTGCAGGAATCAAGGCTAGTGCTGACGATTTCGAGGCACTTGCAGCAGATAACAATGATGAGTACGGCTTAGGCGACTTTGCCTAAACCCTGAGAGCCTCCTTCGGGAGGCCTTCAAAGAGAGCGTCTCGCGGGATGCTCTTTTGGAAGTCGGGAGGCTGTAGTGCTTCAATGGTGGAATTCCGGCGGCGTGTGGTTAATCCTACATCCACGCGTTCTAAAGGCAAGAGCGCCACCAACACTCCATATCGAGCTATTCATTTAACCGCTCTGCCTGGCCTTGCCGACTTCCCGAAATTACTTTAATGCTGAACTAGAGGATTGGTCAAATGACGTTGGTCTATGCAGATATCGAATCGTATAACGAGACTCCCATTACGAATGGGTCTCATAAGTATGCAGAAACTGCCGAGATTCTCTTGTTTGGTTACGCCATTGACGATGGTCCCGCCCAAGTGTGGGATTTAACTGCTGATAAGAATTGCCCTGAGGATTTGCGCAAGGCGTTGAAGGATCCTGCAACACGCATTGTGTTTCACAACGGTATGCAATTTGATTCCGTGGTGCTAGAGAAACAGATGCCAGAGTTTGACTGGAGTCCGCATCGCATTATCGATACGATGGTGATTGCCTATCAGCATGGTCTCCCAGGGAGTCTTGCTGATTTGTGCCGTGTCTTCAAGTTAGGCGAAGATGAGGCGAAGATGGAAGCGGATGGCGCGCGACTCGTTAATGTTTTCTGCCATCCTGCGCCTAGCAACTGGAAGATTCGCAGACCCAATGCGCAGACCTATCCATCCGAGTGGGCGAGGTTTAAAGAATACTGCCGTATGGATATCGTTTCTATGCGTGCCGTGTTTAAGAAGCTGCCGAAGTTCAACTGCACGAAGGCCGAGCGTGAGATTCAGTTAGTTGATGCAGCGATCAACCAGCGTGGTTATCGCATCGATATCGCCTTGGCCGAAGGCGCTTTGCTCTTAGATAAAGAGCATAAGGAAGCCTTGGCGCTTAAGACAAAAGCACTTACGAATGGGGAAGTGAAGCGCGCCACACAGCGTGATGCCATTAAAGCATTTATTGAGAAAGAATATGGCTGGCACATCGATAGCATGAGCAAGGCCGAACTAGAGCGAAAGATCTCTGCCGATGATGTGCCCGAGCCCGTGAAGGAACTGCTTCGCATTCGCCTATCGAGCGCGGCAACGGCCGCTAAGAAGTACGAGAAGGTGTTGGGCGCGGTATCCGCAGACGGTCGCTTGCGTGGCACGATTCAGTTTCGTGGCGCAATGCGCACGGGACGCTTTGCAGGTCGCATCTTTCAGCCACAGAATCTAAGTCGCCCTGCGTTTAAGGAGGCAGGATTCTTTGAGGCCATCGAACTGGTGAAAGCTGACTTAGCCGAGGCCTTCTATGACGATGTGCGCCCCGTGCTTTCATCGTGCTTGCGTGGCCTAATCATCGCAGACGAAGGCAAGACTTTCGTAGTCGCAGACTGGTCGAACGTTGAAGGCCGAGTTCTTGCGTGGATGGCAGGTGAGGATTGGAAGTTGAAAGCGTTCCGTGATTTCGATGCAGGAAAAGGCCACGATCTATACAAGATGACGTATGGTCGTACCTTTGGCATCCGTCCCGAAGACGTTACGAAGCCACAACGCCAGATGGGTAAGGTGCTTGAACTTGCCATGGGTTATGGCGGCGGCGCTGGTGCTTTCGTAACCTTTGCCAACGGCTACGGCATGGACTTGCAGAAAGTCGCAGACGATATCTATGCGGCACTCGACCCCGCCACAGTAGCCGAAGCCGACAAATCGTGGGACTGGTTTGTGAAGAACGACCGTACGAGTGGCCTCGATAAGCACACGTTCGTTGCAGTAGACGCAGTTAAGAGAGCGTGGCGAGAAGCCAATAAGAACATTGCAGCGCTTTGGGTAAAGGTTGGTGAGGCTTGCGTATCTGCCATCGCAGATCCTGGCGAGGCCTTTCCAATTCGCCACGGCATCACAGCACTTTACGATGGTCGATTCTTGCTTCTTACCCTACCCCAGGGGCGTAAGTTAGCCTATGCGCACCCACAGATTATCGATGCCGAACGGGGCTCTTTTAAGTATCTTGGCATCGACCAAAAGATCCGTAAGTTTGGATGGCTAGAAACCCACGGCGCAAAGTGCGTGGAAAACCTTGTTCAAGCCACATCTTGCGACCTACTCTGCTCCGCACTTGTGCGTCTTGAGAAGGCAGGACTTGCTCCCGTGATGCACGTTCACGATGAGATTGTGTGCGAGGTACCCGAACGAGGAAGCGATAAGGCTTATGAAACTCTTGCGGACGTGATGACGCATCCGCTTTCCAAAGTTTACGAGGGACTGCCTCTTGCAGTCGATGGTTTTATTGGTAACCGTTACAAGAAGAAGGACTAAGACTATGAGCATTACAGAAATGCGGACAGTTCGTGCTACGCAGATGGAAGTTAAGACGACCGATAAAGGCAGGATTGAGATTCAACTAGGGGACGAATCGACTGAGATTACTTGTGTCCTAGATGTCGCTAGTGCCTTCGAGGTTAGTCGCCAACTGCTTAACTCCATTAGCGAAGTGATTGATAAGGCGACGTTGGCAATGACAGATCCTGAATCGGAGACACTTCAATGAGTACGCCTGAAGGGAAAGTCGTAAGCAAGTTTCTTAGTCGCTGCAAGGCATTGGGATTTGACGTTCGCAAGTGTTCGTGGGAAGGACGGCGTGGCGCGCCTGACCGCTTCGTGATGGCCGAAGGCAAGCACTACTGGGTTGAGTTCAAAGCGCCAGGCGAGAAGCTCAGAGCGCATCAAGAGCGAGAGATTGCGAGGATGCGTGGTGCAGGATGCACGGTTTATGTAATCGATAACGAGGATACGAATCCTCTTAACTTACTCTAAAAGGGAGATAACAAAATGGATGAAAGATTCGATAAGTTACAAAAGACAAAGAGCCTTATTGGTCATGAGCGTGAGACGGTGCGTTGCGCACTCCGAGTGTGCGACTTAATCACACGTAAGTGGGACCATCCAAGTTCGCAAATTTCGTTTGAACTGCACGATGCCATGGCTGAATTGTTGGTTGCCATGAACGTGCAACTCACGAAAGACGGCGGTATTGAGCAGACGAACAAACTCTATAACGAGATTGTCGATATCCGCTTTAATCGCTTAGGCGATAGGGGTTATTTATGAGCTGGAATACATTCGACTTAGATAGAAGGACAACATGGCCAGCTTGTCATCTTCGCTTTATCGCGAGAGTGAAGAGCGACAAAGTGGCCACGGGCTTTTGTATGTATGCCATCAGAGCAAGGTGTGGTGTGTTCGTCCCCCTACTCTACCCTGATAAGGCAATTAAGCCAGCGGATATTATGTCATGGAAATACGCCCCCGTGGAAAAGGAAAGACTCTATGATGACGAAAGAAGAACGTTTATTAAAAGACATAGAGTTCGCTAGTTGGTTTGCGCTAACGGTCGCATTAGGCGGTACGCTTATCATCGTCTGCCTAGTCGCTATCGCATGGGTGTTGCTATGAAGCAATTCAAACCGTACCCCTACCAAGAGATCCTCATTGATGCCATCATCAAGCATCCGAGAATTGCTCTATGGGCTGGCATGGGCTTAGGAAAGACCGTCTCCACTCTGACGGCCTTGAAAGTTATCCTCGACTACTACGATGAGGGACCTGTATTAGTACTTGCTCCGAAGCGAGTGGCCTCCACAACGTGGCCTGATGAGGTTGCGAAGTGGGACCACTTGCAAGGCCTCCGAGTCGCAGTAGCCGTGGGAACTGCAAAGCAAGTCGATGCTGCTTTGTCTACCCAAGCGGATATTTATTGCACGAACTACGAGCGCATTCCTGATTTGGTAAAGCGCTTTGGTCGCAAGTGGCCTTTCAAGATTATCGTGGCCGATGAGTCCACACGCTTGAAGTCTTTCCGACTTCGGCAAGGTAGTATGAGAGCAAGAGAACTGGGACGAGTGGCGCACCTTTACTGTAATCGCTTTATCGAACTGACAGGCACACCAGCGCCTAATGGATATGAGGATTTATGGGGGCAGATGTGGTTCCTCGATAAGGGGGCAAGACTCGGTAAGTCAATGTCCGCCTATCATGAGCAGTATTTCATGCCAGAGCGTGTTGGATCTAATGCCTTCGCCGTGCAGTACAAACTCTTGCCGTTCGCCGATGAGCAGATTCAAGAGAAACTGCGAGACATCACGGTAAAAATTAACACAGAGGATTGGTTCCCTGTAGAGAAGCCACTCGTAACTAACATCAGAGTTAAGTTACCCGATGAGGCTATGAATACCTACATGGAAATGCAACGGAATCTCTATGTAGAACTAGCCAATGGCGAATCCGTGGAGAGCCCCAATGCCGCTGCTATGACAAATCGTTGCCTTCAACTAGCAGGAGGCGCGCTTTACACGGAGGATGGCAAGTACGTAGAGACGCACGATGAGAAACTGCAAGCTCTAGATTCCATCATGACGGAAGCAGCAGGGAATCCTGTTCTTGTTTCCTATCAGTTTAAGCACGAACTGGCACGGATCAAGAAGCACTTTCCCCAGGCGCGTGTGCTTGACTCCAATCCCAAGACCGTTAAGGATTGGAATGCAGGGAAGATTCCAATGCTTCTAGCGCACCCTGCTTCGTGTGGCCACGGGCTTAACCTACAGGACGGAGGCAACATCCTTGTGTTCTACTCCCGCGGTTGGAATCTCGAAGAGCATGAGCAGATTATCGAGCGCATTGGTCCCACACGCCAAGCGCAGTCGGGACATCCGAGACCTGTTTACATTTACAACATCGTAGCCGAGAAGACACTTGATGAGGCCGTGGCTGTACGCCTAGCCTCCAAGCGTGAGGTTATGGATATCTTATTGGAGAGAGCAAATGCTTGACCAACTGGAACTTATTGACTCTAAAGAAATGCAGCGCCTTTTCGGAATCACACGCAAGACGCTATACCGCATGGTAAAAGATGGACGACTCCCTGCCCCCACGCGCATTGGCTCTGCCAATAAGTGGTTCGCCACTAGCGTAGTGAAGGCAGTAGCGGAGATGAAGGCACAGTCCGAGAAGAATTTGAAGTGCGCTAACAAGGAAGTGTACCGCGCAAAGTATCGCAGACGTGCCTAACTAACCGCTTTACACCACTTCACCATCACCCGCCTTCTGCGGTCTAACAAGTCGTCTCTCTGATAAGCACTCGTTACCTTCGTCCCAAAGACGTGAGCGAGTGCTTTTTCCGACAGTATCTCATCGACTCCATTCTTGCTACACCAATCTTTGAAAGTGCTACGGATGCCGTGCGCCGTAACCTTGCGTCCAAGTATCTTAATCAACTTGAGCCGTGGGACTTCAGGATTGATGAACGTGCCTGACTGCCCATAGA
>CAVLDT010000018.1:20267-41566 GCA_963661915.1 Duodenibacillus sp. | reverse complement strand
GTACCTCCAAGGATGGGCACTCCGCCATGATGCAGTCTTCTCAGAAATGAAGTCCGATATCCAACGAGATTACGACGAGGCGAAGAGGAACCACGACTACAAAGGCATGGTCGCTGCGAAGAAGAAGCTCGGCGAACTCAATCGAGAGCGCACGGCCGCAGGGTACACCCCGATTAAGCCGACTCAACTTGACTCGGCCTACAAGCAGAAGGTCAAGCGTGAGAAGAACGCAGTCGGAGGTGTAGTGACAAGTAATCAGAACCGAGCGGGGCTGACTCGTCAGTCACAATGGTAAAACAGCATCCGCCCATGCTTGCATGAGCGGAATTCGCTGTTTGAACAGATCGGTTCTTAGATAGGCTTCCTCGGTATCACTCCTGCCGAGTTTATGGGACAGAACCTTTTCCGAAAGGTCTCTGTCCCATCTGTTCTCAGTTGCCCAATCTTTAAACGTAGAGCGCACTCCATGCATAGTTTTCGCCTCTGGAAGCACTCTATTGATGAGAATACGGGGCGTGTTCGGATTTAAATGCGGGTTCCCGCTCGCTCCGGGGAAAATAAACGCGTCGTTTTTGGCCTTGCTTTCACGAATAATCGCCATTGCCTGCCTTGAGAGGGGCACTCGATGGGGTGCCGTGTGGTGACCCTTACGAGACTCCGCTGGAAGAGTCCAGCATTTCTCTTTCATGTCGATGTCGCACATCCTCACCTTGCAGAACTCAGACACACGAGTACATGTAAGAACTCCAAAGAGAATCGCTTGGGCTGCTACACCTTTCTGTTTTGCCAGCACTGCGCATGCCGTTTTCAATTCATCGAACGAGGGCGCAGCACGAGACACCACGGTGTGGATCGATGCTTCTTTTGGAAGAAGGAACTCAAGTCCCCCCTCCCAATCGGCGGGGTTCGCCGCAGTCCTCAGCCCTCTGACGAGGGCGTAGTTCAGCACCATACGGATGAACCTCCTTAGTCTTCCTGCCGTGTGCGCCTTTTCAAACCAAATCGGCTTGATGCACTTCAACACGTCTTCGCGAGTGATCTTCGCCACGTCTTTCTTTAACAAAGGTTTGCAGTAATCACGTAGGTACTGCTCCATACGCGGCTTACTCCGAGACGTCTCTTTGAACTGCGCCACAATCGAACGGGTTTCAATCGCTTCCTTGGCTACTGACTCGAAGTCACTCACTTTCGTTGCCTTCTGCCGAGGGAGGGCTTCGTCAAGAGTCTTCCCTTCAGCGAGTGCAGCACGGACTCGCAGGACGAGCCCTTTTGCCACAGGTAGAGTCATGACTTGAGCTGTACCAAGTCCACGACGAACCTGCTTGCCGTTGATGCGGGTCACAAAAACCCAAGAACGGGATTTCCCTTTTACTGTAAGATACAGACACTCATCTGCACGATGCAGACCATCGGGTAGTTTGAAGACTTCGGAGGCTTTCATTTTTATAACTTCTTTTATAACTCTTTTTATAACTCTTGGAGGTTATAGAATGATACATGAAGAGCCTACGAAAGCAACAGGTGATACAAGGTGAAACAGGAAAAACCACAATGAAATCAACGCGAAACAGACCGAAGAGACAAAAAAATTCCTAGAATCAAAGACCTAGGAATTTCGGGAAAATGGTGCCCAAGACTGGAACACCACTTCCCCGTAAATACAGGGCTTCGCAAGCGATTTCTTAATTTTTTATAACCTCCTTTATAACTTTAAAAAGTACCGCAACGAGATCACCGTAAAGGTGAAAAGGACAAATACGACACCACACGTTGCACAAATCCCTCGGAGGATAGCTAGCCATCTTTCCGTTTTGAGTCTGCGCTCACACTCCGCTTCCGAGGGGAGGTTCAATTCAAACCACGTCGGGTACCAAATGAAGGAGAAATTGGGATGCTCCTTGCGGAGTTCCTCAAGATCTGACAACTTCCCCCACGTCACGATGACGTAGTCCCTCTCTGGGGACATGGCACGAAAGGTAATCGGCATATCTTCAGGAGGGATTTCGTCTGGGTACTGACGCTTCCTGCGGGAGATATTCCACGCTAGTCGGTCGGTGGCTGTGAATCGCATGGCTTCTCCTTCTTAAGTTTCAGGTCGGATCGAAGCTCATCCATATCCCATCCGAGCAGTCCGCCTATCCATCTTGGAGAGGGAAGGGCTCCCTTCTTCGCCCAGCGGTGGATCGTTACACGGGTAACTCCAAACATCTCCGCTAGGTCGTGATACGAAGCAAAGCCTTTCTTTGTTTTTAGCGCTTCTAAATTAATCATTTTCTTTCTTCCTTATCAGTTAGCGGTGAGTAGTGAAGCACCACTAGAATGCCGATCTCTTGTAGTAAATCGGCTAAATTTTTTCGTTTTGCGTCGAACACATGTGGGTTGGCAGAAGGGGAGGCTGCGAGACTCTCCCGCATGAGCTGACGTGCGGTTCGTATGCGTCGTAGTAGGTCTGTATTAAGGTTGATCTCCATCTTCCGCTCCTGAAGGTAATTCAAGTTTGTCTAAATCGAGTTCCCAACAACGCTGTTGAGCAGTAACCACGGTTGTGCCTTTACCGATAGTGCAGAACTTCCGTGTGTCTAGCAGTACCCCAAGGGCCTTCAATTGATGCAAGAGTTTCCCCTTGGGTACACGGTTCGCGGCGCACCATTCAGTGACGTCTTTCGTACTGAGGAACAACTTCCCATCGTATGCATCGGATCGGCCTGCATTCGCACGAATCCCACGTCCAACAAGTCCTTGTGGGCAGTAGATCTTGTACAACTCCGTTCCCGGCTCTACTTCGAGTGTGGGGGTAACTGCGATTCGCCCGCCAAAACTCGTGAGCATGGCGCTTAAGAGCTCCATCGGATCATCCACACCAATGAACTCTGCCGCTTGGTTGAAGCACTCACGCACTGCATCAAGTCCGAACTTCACCATCGCATCGAGATCGAAATCGATGACGCCCAACTGCTTCATGATCTTCGCAGCAGTAAGTGTGCATGCGAGATGGTTGCGGTAGAAGCGGTATTTCGGTTGAGACACAAGGAGCTTGTCCACCTTGATGTGTTCGTATGTTTCGGTGAGCATCCGAGAGATCTCCTCTCTGTGCATCACAAGCCACTTGATGTAAACCTCTCCAGCAGCTCCCGCGTTTTGTGCGATTTCGGCTACCTTCGTAGCGGTGATTACAGGATCCAACCGAGGGATGTCAAGGTTGTCTGTGCAGATTTCAAAGACACGCATAGCCTCTGCTTCTGCGTTACCGTTCAAGGCTAGCTTCGCACCGATGTTCGCGTTCCCCGTCATAGCGGTTTGGGTACGCCAAGCGGCTCTTTCACCGAACCCAACGTGCCCTCCGTTTGGACGCAAGCGCATAACTTCAACGCCGTTCGACAACTCGTAGCAGATATTGGATAACTGCTGTGGTGTCTTGTTCGTCACCTCGTCAAACAGCACAGGGAGGTTCTTCAAAACGCCAAGGAATTTCGCCTGACCACCGACAGTAGAACCGCGAGCACCTGCGAGTGTCAAGTCAGGATGAGCACGCCCGAAGGCATACAAGGCTACCTGTGCGGCAGTCGTTTTGCCCTTGCCTGAATCGGCACCTGTAAGCGCACATGGGATCCCGTTGTAAGTCGGCTCCATGAACGGCACTAACGGCGCACCCCACAGCGAGCAGATGAGATACTGCATCGGCTCCATTCCGGGGCGGTTGTAAATCCAATTCACCCGCTCGGCATACGCTTCCACTGTCCCTTGGGGAAGTGGGAACGCACCACGTTGCTCACGGGCAGACTCCCCAAGAAGGACTTCGGTTACCTTCCCGTCTTTGGCGTATCGGCGGTTACCAATGACGAAACTTCCGTCCTCTTGCCAGCCGAAATGCCCGTAAGTTCGGTTCACCTTGGTCGTTTCCGAGAGAGTGCTAACTTGTCCTTTCAAATAAGATTGCATAAGCTCTCCCGAGTTCTTCCCTCGGCATGTCATGACTTCATACTTGCCGAGTTCTTCTAATAACTTCGTGCAACTCCCACCAATCGTCGAGCCTGCGAGTTTGAAATCACGCACATACGATTGCGGGAATAAGGCACGACACATAAAGTAGTGCTCTCCGAATTCATCACGGATGCGATCGTAGAGGAAGAGGCGAATGGGAGTGAACGGAGTCTCCACGTTCTCTTTCGATTTCGCGTCGTACACCATTCCGCACATAGCCTTCCTGTGCTCGTCCCAGAAGAATCCCTTCGGGCAAGCGGGGATTTCAATCTCCACTTCTCCGCGGATTTCCGCACCTTCTACAATCCCCTTAACCGTCTCGGGCTTCGGGGTTTCTTCGATCACACCCAATTGAATCGGGGAGGTAATCCTGCCCTTGAAGGGGCAGTTCGCACAGCCTTCGCCGTTGCAATTGCCAAAGAACTCACACGTAGTTGGGCCTGCGTTCCATGAGTCGTAGCGCATGTCAACATCTAACTGTGTGTGTCCTGTGGCTTGGCGTTGAGCAGACCATTCTCTGGCCAACTCCACACCCTCGGTGCAGTGCTTGATGATCCCAATGACACCGCGCCAATGTTCGTAACCAACGTCCCCTTGGGTGTCTCTCATTTTCGCCATCTGCGCACACTTATCTGCGCAGAGTTTGGCTGAGTACTCCCTCTCGGGGTAGTTGGTCTTCGTTACTGTATGTTCCTGTTTTGCAGGAACGAGCGCATCAATGAGCGATCGCATCGCATCAGGAGTGATTGTGGTATCACCACCGAAAACCCACTTTACCTCTTTGGGATTTTGCGGGTCTTTCCAGTTGTGCGTACCGACAGGGCGAAGGATCGATGAGAAGTCAGCCGTACGAGAAGGGTCTACTAAGAGACCGTCCGCACCCATACCTTCCTTTAGACGATTCGCCAAGTCACGCCATGGCTCTGCTTCGATCGGCTCGGATAAGCGCCAATACGCATGTATACCGTTACCTGAGTTTATGAGCATAGGCTTCGGGAATCCTCGCTTATCGCACCATCCGAAGAGGGCGACAACGGCGTCCTTTTGGGTAGGGTATCCTTGACCTTGCTCTGCCTTACTCGCACCGCAGTCGATGTCACACCAAAACGCCTTGGCGGACTTCCAATTCATCGCGATACGATTTATGAGCTTCCCGTTGAGCATGTAGGGCTCTTTGAGGTAGCCCGCACACGCATGATAGGTCTCAATTTTCTTAGCATCACACTCAGCGATGTACTGCGCTGCCTCCCCTAGATTGGAGAAGCCTCTGTGCTTGAAGCCTGTCGGGAGCCTAGTGGCGACTAAACACACCGCATCGCTCGGGAGAACGGCTTCTAGAAATTGCTTCGTGTTCATATTCTGATAAGAAACCCGCCTTGCGGCGGGCTCTTCTTTGGTTGCGGGAGGAGGAGTCGAACCTCCATCTTCAGGGTAATGAGTCCCGCGTGCAACCGCTACACCATCCCGCGTTGATGCTTAGAATCCAAGGTTGCTCAACGCCGCGCCAAGGTCATCTGAGACCACGGCAGGCTCAGGCTTCTTCTCAGGAGCGGGGGCGGGGGCAGGAGCCACAGGGGCTGACGCGAACGCACCCTCGAGGATGTTATCCACAGCGGAGTCCTTTGCCTGAATGACTTCCTTTGTCTCAGGAGCAGGCTTACGTACGACTTGCACAGGAGCCTCAGTAATCATAGCCGCACCGTTAACGATGTTACTCACAACAGGCGATGTGCGGAGTTCTTCCAAGTGTGCCCACTCGGCTTGGTTGTCCACAACACCGATCGCGTTGAAGCATAACTTCGGGGTTGCCGCAGACGGATCGAAAGAGATCTCTGTACGCACACCGTGCAGTGGCATCTTGTGGCGAGCGAGCATTGTGACGTAACTGCTAAATGCCTTGATGCTTGCTGCAGGAACAGCGAGGTAGTAAATATCGTCGTGGCTTGCCGCATCCGCAGGGCAGATAGCCAAGCGGATGTAGTCAGTGCAGGCCTTACCCTTGCCAACTGACCCATCGGTCATTCGTGCTGTACCAAACGCGTTGAACGGGCACGCACCACATCCCTTGCACTGTGGCTCTGTAGATGCTTGGTCAGGATGTAGGCCATCGAAGGAGAAGCATGCGGGCTTAATCGCCTCTTCCCCATCCTTGTATGTGCCCTTATAATACCGCTTTGCGGGACGAGCACCTGCTTTGAGGATTATGACGTTGATACGTTGCAGTGTATCTCTTGTGCCGGGAACGTAGAGAACCTGACGCTCGCCATTACGGACGAGGGCGAAAACCTTACCCTTGATGGAAAGAGAGGCGTACGCATCGCTCATGTAGGCGGCGTATTCGTCATTGTTGAAACCCTGCATGAAAGAGGGAAGTTGGATCTTATCTAAAAGTGTGAGTTCTGTACTCATGATTCTATTTCCTTGTAAATGGGTTCAATGATTAGGCTTTACGGAATCCGACGGATTCTTCTTCCGTGGACGTAAGTCCGGGTGGTAAGTCTTGGTACTGACCGATGAAGTCTTCGACAGCAGTTTTGTTCGCCCGCACATCCAATAGATCGAACGCACCGCTGTTCTTGATGTAGTCCATAAACATTGCTTTATCGAAGACCTTAACGGAGCGAACTCGCTTCGTGTATGCCGTACCCACATCTTTGACCTTGATGGAAGAAACGCCCATGGCATTTAGCCGTTGGTGAACTTCCTCTTCGATCGCATCCAAGGCGGCGGTCATCGGAGCCATTTCTTCTTTCTGCTTGGCCTCGAGCTCTGCTTTCTTTTGGCGGAGATGGATATACGCTGCGACGAGTTCGTCAGGTGATTTTGCTTTAAGATTACACATAATGCACTCCTTTTGTAATGTATACGACTGTGTATCTTCGTATACTGTGCGTCCTCTTTAAAGCGTACTGTATACTACTAAATACGCTTTGTCAAGGCTAAATCAATAAAATTTAACTTTCTCTGATTTTACAAGGTCTAATAGGGCGCCTTGCACTCCCTGTTTCTCGTCCAAACGATTGTATACGTGTGATTCAAGAGCAGACGACACAATCTGAACGATAACGGTGCTGCGGGTTTGGCCTGTTCTAAAGATACGTGCACAAGCCTGTTGGTATACCTCGTTGCTCCACACAGGGGTGTACCAAACAATCGTTGTCGCAGCAGTTAACGTCAACCCATGCGACATGGTTGAAGGGTTTGCCACGATTACCTGTGGCTCTTTGTCATTTTGAAAACTGTAGAAGATCCTGTCTCGCTCGGTCTTCGGTGTGTCGCCATCCACGATTTCGACAGTGTGATTTTTTCGTAAATGATCGGCCACCTTACTCAGTGCCGCAGAGAACCCAACGAAGACGATCGTCTTCCCTTCGGACTCATCCACAACTTCTTCCACAACATTGAGTCTGTCCTTGGCGTCCATAGCCAATTCAGTGCCACCTTCGCCGTACGCCACGCCAGAGCAAATCTGGAGAAGCTTCGATGCCTTGATGGCTTCGTTTGCCGCCGTGCATGTCCCTTCGGCAATCTCCATCTGCAGATGCTGGTACATTTGCTTGTATGCCTTCTTCTGCTCAGCCGAGAGAGATGCAGTTCGCTGAACCACAACCTGCGGGGGCAACTCCACAACGTCCTTCAACTCGTAGCGAATTGCAGGAGTCATGTACTTGCTAATCGTCTCAGTGGCATCGGTCTTTGGCAACCACTTGTACTGCGAGATCTGAAGCATCGTAAGGCCTCTAAACCACGTAAACGTCTTCCCTTCCTTCGGCAGCGCGTTCGGGTTCACAAGGCGGATTTGCCCATATGCATCTGTAGGACAATTCGGAGTCGGAGACCCCGTCATTCCCCACACGCGGCGCTTCCCCTCGCATTGGCGATTGCACACCGTGTTAAGAGCCTTCCAACGAACAGACGTTGCGTTCCGGAACAAGGCCACTTCATCAATGATGATGTGGTCGATGTCAGGTCGATCGGCTAGAGCGTCCTTGATAATCCCCACCGCATCCGTGTTGATGATGTAGATATCCGCTGGCTCAGCCAAGAGTTTGAGGCGCTTCTCTCTTGTGCCGTAAAGCACATGTGCCTTCAACTTGGTGAAAGAACGGAAAATCTCATCTGCCCATGTTCTCTCCATAACAGAAATAGGGCACACGATAAGTGTACGGTGGACTTGCCCAATATTGCGCAAGTAATCCGTAGCCCAAAGTGCAGTAATCGTCTTGCCTAAACCCATGCTATTGAGAATAAAACAGCGCCTATGCATCGAAGCAAACTGCGCTGTGTCTTTCTGTGCATCAAAGGGAGTAAACCTACATGCATACGGGTAGTAGATATTCATCGGCGGAGGGATGTTGTACCCGATCTGATTGAGTACCATCGTCTCGTCTGGCTGATGTGGCACTGCTACTAGGTCTACCCCTCTGAACTTGAAGGGCTTAGCCGAGGGGATAACGGTTGTGATTGCCCGTGTATCCTCCGGCCTTAGCACTACGCACTTATGATCTTTTGCAATAGTTGCATTCATATCATCTTCCATATTTGCCTGATTTACCGCGCTTCCATCCACGGTTCTCCTTTTGGCTGACTGCGCGTAGGTTAGACATATCGTTGCTCCCGCCGTCGCGTAGCATCTTTTTATGGTCTACGTCTTGGCCGGGTTTGACTTTTCCCGCTTCTTCCATTTTGCGACGAGCCGCGTTTCTCATAGCACGGCGCTTCTTTTCAGCCGGCCGAGCGTTGTACATTTTGTCATATTCTGCTTTTCTTTCAGGGCTCTGCATTTATCTTGTCCTCCTTCCGTCTTGCTCTTCTTGCCACATGTCTCTACATACGGCGTTGCACCATCTGCGGTCGCCTTTTAAAGGCTTCCCGCACCACAAACACTTCCCTGTAGCCTCAGCTTCACGCTTCGGCGCAGGGCGTTTCACGAGACGCTCAATCGTCTCAATGTCTTGGTATGCTCTATCTGCTATATCCATTCCACAAACCTCCTACGATAAAGAAAGGACAAGTCTTCGTCATAAATTCATTCGCTGTAACTTCGTCGAACATGGGATCAAGGGTATAGTCGAATCCCCCTTCCTCCGCCGCACAGAACCCTTCGTTTAGAAGCGCACGACGGATTTCTCTCCTGCTCCACAACTTGTATCCAAACACGGAGTCGTACAGGACAGAACGCCTACAGATGTCATAAATCGCAACCTCCCCCTTTGGAGAAAGCAGGCATTTGATTTTGCCGAGCACCCTATGGATATCGTCAAAATGCCCCATTGTGTAGTTCACTGTGATAAGGTCGAAGATCCCACTTGGCAAATCTGCATCCTCAAACCTCCCCGGTTCGAGGAACAAATCTGGGGAAACCCAATTCATAGGTAGTTGTGAGGGGAACAAGTTCACCCCATAGAGTTTGGCACGAGGCCACATCTCTCCTGCTTGGAACAACCACTCACCTGTACCGCATCCAATGTCGAGCACTGCCGTGGGCCTCCCTACACTCCGACTACTGCGTGCAAGCAACTTCTCCACATGCTTCTTCGGATCTGCATCTACTCGCCACGCTTGCAAAAGGCCAAAGCGCTGTGCGTTCACAATCTGCTCCGTGTACTTCTTTGCTTCATCATTTGTGTAGGTAATCATGTTGGTACCTTATAATCCATGTCCCCATGTGATAAATGCTCAAGGGCTTCTTCCACGTCCTCGATGCTGTCTGTCACAATCGCCACACCGAAAGCGTTGCTTATGTCCAGCAGTTCTCGGCGTTGGTTGGGGGTTGTATGTGTTGTTTTTCCGGGGGCTTTCGTTTCTATGGCGACGAAAGCCCCTATGGTCTTCCCCACCATCTCTTGGGTTATCTCCGTTGGGACACAGGCAATGATGTCAGGGACACCATGCCTTCCCAACGGCCCCATGCTGATGGGAGCGAATGCCCAAGCCTTAACTTCCTTGAGCTTCGCTCTTACTTTCTGCTTTACTCTTCCTTCTGGAGTAGACATTCCTCTTCCTCACTCGTGCGAACAGAGGCAAGTGTTTACGTATCTCTATCCACACATCCGCCGATATTTCACGATGAATCACTTCATCAATGCATTCAGAAAGCAGTTCATCTAACTGTTGATTTGACAGGTGTTCTACCATAATATTCCCCTTCATAGATTACAGAATTTGCAATCTGCGACGGGACAGTAGCCCCGACACAGACCCGAAGGAGAGGGTAGCCATTCTCCTGTCGCATAGGCATCTTCCAGTCTACGTACTATCGGCAACCACCTCTGCCACAACTCTGGGACATCATCACGCGTATACGATTTGCGGTCAATGGCTCGTGCTTTCAGCCACACATACGCTGTGTGTACCTTCTTCAATTCAGGCCACTTCGCAAACGCGAACGCAGCATAAAGCCCCAATTGGTCAGACTCCCTACGTTTTCCTGTTTTGTAGTCAAGGATGATCGCTTCGTCGCCTTTAAGGACGATCAAGTCAGCCACCCCTCGGCTAAACGTCTCAGGACATCTCGCCCCGCACGCTTGGAAATTCGCATCCACTGCCAAGGGATACTCAGCGAGTTTCTCGCCGGGAAGCGCCTTGATTTTGTCTACGATCTCCTGCCAGCCCTTGTACTCACCCGGAAGGGGAGCGTTCAAGTTCACGGCATTTTCAAACGCTGTGTGGAGTTTCCTCCCCAAGAGGATGGCGTCGCTCGGTGGCTGTTCCTTCACGTCCTTAATCACACGTATACGATAATACTTGTGTGGACAAGAAGAAAACGCCATCAGAGATGACGCCGACCATGGGGGCAATTTTACTTTACTTTCCGTCATTATTCACCCATTTCTTAGTAATGCGAACCAACTTCTTTTCGTCTTTTGTCATCTGACTCGGATCCCGTGGAGTGGGGAAGGCCTCGTCAAAGAGCTTCTGCATACGCTCGTTCCTATCCTTCTTCGCAAGCGTTTGGAAGTCTTGCCACTTCATCGTGGGGTTCTTCAGCTTTAACTCTTCCTTCCATCCATCCCAAAGCGCCTTGTACTCAGCGTCGACCTCCTTCTTCATCTCCTTGGTGAGGGTCTTCCCAATCTCCAAAGATTTGATGGCGTAGGCTTGCTGGTAGCAGACACGAATCTCGCGTGTGTTATTCATGAGCGTGTCGTGCTTACGTGTATAGCGCTTGTTCTCCGTGCGGACTTTCTCCCAGAGCCTGTGGTACTCTGCCTCTGTCTTCTTCAACAGTTCAAGCATCGGCACCTTGTTCTCTGGGTGTTCTTTAACAACGTCCGTCAGGTAGTTCGCAGGGGCAGCCGTGCCGACAAACGGGCGAGTCCAAGCGGGAAGGAGTTGGATCCTCTCTTTGGTAATCTCATTGCGTTGTAAGCCCCACCGCTTGTCCAGCAGAAGCAGCAGTGCAGCACGCATCATTTCTCGGTCAGCGACTAGTCCACTCATAGAACCCCCTGAATCAGATGATGCCTGAAAGTATAACCTATTACTTCGCATCACCATACGTTTTCCCTCCGCCTGCCTCGCAAGAGACAGGCATCGTAGGCGCCCACGCAGGTGGACGACTCATAATCATTTCCATCATTTTCATAGTAATCTCCTGTTCATCTTCAGGCACGATAACTACAACTTCGTCATGCACGAAGTGAACGATTTGTCTGGTTTTGCCATCGTTTAATTTTTTCGATCGAGCATCAAGTGCCTTCCGTATGGCGAGCATCTGATAACCAACAACGACCCTCGCAAGTGCTTGGGTAACATTTTCCGAGAGATATGGCCCGTATACACGCTTACGCATGCGTTTCACTTGGTAGTCATACTCCCATCCCATCTCTCCCTCTTGCCTTTGTAGGTCAGGGTAGCGAAGCTTCAGCCCATTCGGTAGCCCAATGGTCTTCTCTTTGGCATCCACGGGCAAGTGAATCGTGCCGATATCATCCTTATACCCTTCGTACATGTGGTCTAAAGCAGAACCGCATGCCTTCCACAAGGCCGAAATCCGAGAGTAGTGGCTACGGTAAACCTTCACAATGCGCTGGCATTCATCATCGGAAAGTATCGTCCCGTTATTTTTAAGGGCTGATTGGAGCTTCCTCCAGCCAGCGCCGTACCCCAACCCTAGTACTGCTGTCTTACTGATGCGCCTCTCCTCGGGGTTGTCGTGCTTCGTAATCGGGTGTCCGTAAATCTGACCACCAAAATCACAGTACACATCCCCCTTGGCTCGGAACACCTTCAAGAGGTTCTCTTCACCAGCGAGGGTTGCTTCCACACGCACCTCGATGTTTGATGAGTCACAAGCCACCACAGCATACCCTTCAGGGGCCCGCATCGACTGGCGCAACACACCACCACGGGGGAGGTTCTGCGGATTGATCCCACCCTTCCCACTCCAGCGGCCTGTGTTCGCAGCACCGTAGTAATCCAACTGAATCGGCATACGCCCGCGCTTACCAATATCTATAAACGCCTGTGTACGTGTTTCCTCGATAGTTGACTTCAACCCAAGACGTGCAGACGCAAGGGCTTGGACTTTCTCATTCGGATGCTCCAAGAGGGCGCGCATCCCATCATCAGTCTTCGCAAAGGCGTACGCCTCTTTACCCGTCTTCTCGGAAATCTTCGTCGGTGGGTCTACCCCTTCGGCACGCAGAAGTTCAGCGAACTTGTCATTGGACATGAATGCTTCCCGTCCCTCGTGGCCTACGAGGTCAAGCAGGCGAGCCTTCTCTTCCTGTACCTCGGCGAGGTGCTTCTCCAAGAGAGGGACATCTAACTCAATAACAGGCTCCGTAAACATACGGATAGTCGTGTCAATGAGTTCCAACTCCTCTCTGTTCGTCTCCTTAAGGAGCAGGGGAAGGAGTTTCGCCGTGAGGTTCACGTCTTGGCGGCAGTACTCGCCAAACGCGTCTAACTCCTCTTTGGTGAAGTCCGCACGGTGCTTGCCCAGCGTGTTGTAAATCTCAGTGCCTTTCTCACCCAAGCCATAGAACTCCGAGAGGGAGCGCAACGAGCACGAGCGCGACAGCCCCATGATAGGTCTAGCCAAACTGAGCGTATCCATGATGAACCCCGGCTTAATCCCATACCGCCATGTGAGGATAGCCACGTCAAACACTGCGTTGTGAGCCACTACGATACACTGCTCTAGGTGCAGTGCCTCTAACTCCTTACGGATGTAATCATCCTCGCCCGTGATCCATCTGATGGGGGAGTCCCCCACCTTGACGGATACGCCGATGGTTTCATACAGAGGAGAACGGACGTACTCCTCTGTAGTTACCTTCGATAAGGAGAAGTCTTTGTCGTAGTAGGTCTCGAAATCAAGAACTACTGTCTGCATATCAGAATGCTCCAAACAAGAACTTCAAACGTTGCCAAAAAGATAAGTCATGCACACTCACAGTCTCTCCTGTACGTGCTCTTGCATGTGCATCAGCGGGGGAACTGAAGTATGCTTCCCTGACTTTCTCATACAGTGCATGCACAACAGGGCGCTGCGATGTCTGCACCCCATGCTCCTCGTAATGCTCGAGGGCAAACATAATCAATCGGATTTCTTTCTTTGTGTGGGTTGTGAAAAAGTAAAACATTTATTCCTCCGTAAAGTCTTCCATGAACTTCCCAAGTACTTCTCGCATAGTCCCGCATCCCACAGGGAGAGTGTTGTACACGCCATTAAGGAACTCCATCCCCTTGGAATACTCAGTGGGTTCTGCTCCCGCTACTTCGTATTCTTCGTCCTCGCCTTCCTTCTCAGGATTAGTGTAGAACTCCGCAAGTGAGCCTCCCTTCATTGTCCAAAGGAGGACTTGCTCTTCCACCCACTCCTTGGCGAGTTTCTCTGAGTCGAACTTCTCAGGAGCCAATGGATCGAGAGTGAACACCCCCTCCCATTTCTCAGGGTCATCCTGCAACTTCTTCACACGCCCTAGTGAAATTTTGTCGCTGAAGCGCCAGTTAAACAATCCAACTGCACGCTCCTTCTCAAGGTTCACATAGGGCTTCCAATACATCGGGTAACGTTTAGACTGTCTCATATATTTAGTTCTCCAAGTAAATAACTTCACCAACGGCGGCATCGTCTAACTTCATGTCCGAGGTGAATACCCAAATTACATCACAGGATGCTTCGGTAGGGAAGGGTGTGTAGCCATCGGTGAAAATCACACATACATCCGTGTCCTCGTCCTGCTCATCTACCCACCGCGTTACTGCACACATATCCGTACCACCATGCCACCGATTGTGCTTGGCCTCGAACATGTAGTCGCCGTGCTCGTAGTGCTCGTGCTCCTCTACCGTATCTGTTGTATAGAGGATATCGACTGCTTCAGGGTCGCAGGTCTCGCAAATCCTACCCACCTGCCCGAGGAACCCTGCAATCTCATTATCCGAGATAGACCCAGACGTATCGATCCCAATCACAACACGCCCCATGGATGGCATATGTGTTTTCCCCGGAAGGTATGCAGTACGTAGGTAGCGCTTGTTAGGACGCCCCCATGTATGCATGTCCCTTTGCTTCGCAGTCATGTACCGCTCCAAGAGTTCATGCCATGGCACCTTCACCTTAAGCATCGCTTCGATGATGCTCCCAAGCGCACCACCGCCAGCCCCTCGGAGTTTCTCTCCTTGGTATGCCGCGGCGACCTCAAGTTTCCCTTGCTGGACAGCCGCATTAATCTCAGACTCAGTAGGCTTACTGTTGCTATTGCCATCACATTCCTGTTTCGGTGTGTCACTTGTCAAGTCTTCGACACCCCCGGGCATGTCTTTATGTGACTCCCCGTCCTTCAACAACTTGTCGTAGACTTCCTCGGCAGATGTGTCGTCCTTCACCCAATCGAAGTCCACCATGCCATCGATAGGCTCGCCTACACCTACCTTCTTCAGCATGTAGTTGATAACCGCATCCCCTGCGATATTCCACAAGAGATGATTCCTTCCATGGATGCGCAGTCTGTGAGCGAACACGGCATGCATACATTCATGTGCAAGTAAGAACTGCAACTGCTCAGTGGTCAACTTCTTCATGAACGTAGGGCTCACGTAAATCCTTCCCTTATCATCCACTGCCGCTGTATCCACCTCATCTGTGAGGATAACCGAGCGTCTACAGAGCAACCCTGCAAAGAACGGATACCTCATAACGAAGAAGACTCGCGCTTCCTCTAGACGCTTGGCGTCTGACATTTTGATGTTCGCTTTCATACATCCTCCTAGAACCACGAACTCATCGTGGCTTCAAGTTCCGACATTTTCGTTCCTACCTCCTTGCGCAGGCATTCGTCCTCTCGCAAGTCATCGGCTGTCGCATCACCGATGATATCTCTCACTTCTTTAATCGCTTCGTCCACTCGTGCATCGTGGTTGATGTTGAGCGATGTTGCTCTATCGCACGCATCCAACAAATTACCCACGAGTGTGTTACGGAAGACCGACCCCTTCTCCCCCTTGGGGATATTCAGTCTCTCTGCCATCGCCTTGACAGGCGTGAGAATCTCCTTAATCACATGTGTGGTTGCCCCCGCTTCTACCTCTTCGAGCTTCGCATCTAAGAGTGCCTTGTCTGCGTCATCCAAGTCGATGCGGAAGTCCTCGCTTGAGGGGATAGGCATAGGCATCAGCCGCAACTCCCACTTCTCCACCATCTCATCCTTGCTCGGATAATCGGCGGGGTCCCACATCCCTTTCAACACGTTTTGGTCAGCCAGCACAGCCGCATCCCATGCGTCTGCGAGTTTCTGCACCTTGTCCATAGCCGTTTGGGCAAGCCCCTTGTACCCCATGATGAACTCAGGGTAGTAACTGTTCGGCACAAGTCTCATGCCGTCATCCATCCAAGGGAGGGTGTGGCTACGCACATATTGGTACACATCCCCGAACGCAGTCTGCGTCTCCTGCAGTTCGGCACAGTTCTTTAATAACTTCTTCAAGTACTTCCCTGCACGGGTCGTCCCCTTGGCGTTATCAATATCGTTCGTGACGACCTTGTCACACATACTTGGGTTGTACATGTGGCGCACGAGTTTGACAGCAGTAGCCTTATCACGAAGTGACGGAATCATATTTTCCATAGTTATCTCCCTGTATACGGGCGAGGAAATCACCCATATACGATTAGTGGTGTGTCGATAAGCGAATTCGTAACGATTATCTAATGCCCGCTACGAAGGCAAACTCCTTGGCGAACTCCTTCCAAGCGTTAGTACGCAGAATGGCAGGACACGACTGGCACAGCGTGTCACCCGCCATCATCCTCAACTCCTCGGTATCGAGACGCTTAAGGTAAATCCAATACTGCTCCCACAGCGCCGCTTGCTTCTTCGGCTCTGCGGCTTGCACAGCATTGATGATGCGAGCAACCACAACATATTGTGCCTGCTTGTTGGGGCTAATCTTCGCCTTATCGGGATGGGTTGTGATTTTGCTGAAGTCTGGCAAGTCGCGGTAGATCTCCTGCAGTTCGGCACAGTTCTTTATTAACTTCTTCAAGTACTTCCCTACACGGGTCGTCCGTTTGGCGTTAATATTTTCCATAGTTATCTCCCTGTATACGGGCGAGGAAATCACCCATATACGATTAGTGGTGTGTCGATAAGCGAATTCGTAACGATTATCTAATGCCCGCTACGAAGGCAAACTCCTTGGCGAACTCCTTCCAAGCGTTAGTACGCAGAATGGCAGGACACGACTGGCACAGCGTGTCACCCGCCATCATCCTCAACTCCTCGGTATCGAGACGCTTAAGGTAAATCCAATACTGCTCCCACAGCGCCGCTTGCTTCTTCGGCTCTGCGGCTTGCACAGCATTGATGATGCGAGCAACCACAACATACTGTGTCTGCTTGTCGGGACTAATCTTCGCCTTATCGGGATGGGTTGCGATTTTGCTGAAGTCTGGCAAGTCGCGGTAGAGTTTCAAGAACCCAATAAACTTGCTCGCAGCTTCCTCCCCAATGCTACCCTTACAGTGTTCAGCGAGGACTCCAAGGTTCTCCGAGAACACCTTGCTATCGAACGGGATGCGAGACACATCTGCCCATGAACGTGGTGTGGGGTTGATGTCCTTCTTCGCATCGAAGGCATTCAATGAACTGTTGTCCCACTTGATGAACATCATCACCGTGGCAGGTACACCGTTCTTCTTAGCCCAATCGAGCCATTCGTCAGGGCTTACATCGAACTCGAGTGTACGCATTCTGTTGCCCAATTTTGTAGACAACCGACCTGCACCGCTTCGATCCTCCGTGCGGTTACCTGTACAGAGGATATACAACTCCTCACTTAAGGGCATCGAACCAGCGCATCTATCCAAGATGATACGGCACAGCGGGTTCTGCACGCTCATGTCCGCATCACTCAACTCTTCAAGTCTCAGAATAGAAGGCCCTTGACCTTTTCGAATCCTATACAAATCCTCAGGTGGAACCCAACGAGTGACCTCACCTGACAAATCAGGCAAACCTAAGAAGTCCGCTGGCTCTCTTAGTGATGGGTTAATCGTGATAACACGCTCATCAGGGATGTTCTTCATCTTCTGCAAACTGCGTGTGATATCTTCGCTAAGAGAAGACTTCCCAGTGCCGGGAGATGAACGGACGTAGAAGACAACTTTGTGACCATCCTTGGCAGACCATTGTTCGATAATAGAAGAATACAAATCGCTGTATTTCATAATAGTTTCCTTTTGTGATTTTGCTGGGGAAACGCCCCCAGCGGTGCGGCATGATGATAGGTCATGCTCCTATACATTATATATACGACTACTCGTATGAGGGCAGATTAGGGTCGAGGGGGTACTCTTCTAAAAACTCGTGGTACATCCCATCCTCGCCCCGCCTATTGGTAGTCTTAGCCCCAAGGTAAATAGGGCACCCTCGCTCCATCCACGAAACCCGCCAAGCTTGGTAGTGTGTGAGGAATACCTTTTGCTCTACTACCGTTTCGAAGAAATTACGCACCGCCCCACGTACAGCATTAGTGGAAAGAATAAGACTGTCTCTCAGCCAAGTGATGTAGTCGAACTTGTTAGGTGCGCGGATGTCGAAGCAAAAGTGATCGGCATCGACATCGTAGATAATGGATTCATCGACGTCGTCGTCCCATTTAATTGGATAAGACGCTACTACCTCGCGAGAGTCCTGCTCTCCCTTATAAAAGGCGAATGTGGGGAACACATCCGTGTAAGGATTGAGAGGATACCCATCCATGTATGAAGTACTTAGATACATCCCCAGCCCCGTCGGTATATCAGGAATGTACTTAGCCAAAGTCTCGGGGTAGATACAAAAGTCGTCATGAAGACAAAGGTGGTGAACACTGAACAACACACGAGATAAAGGTTTATCTCTCTTCATATTCCAATTCTCCAAACACGGGGGTGTAAATGTCCCCCTTAAAACTCAAGGCTCTTACGGGTCGGCCTTGCTTAACCCAGTCCTCGTACCAATTGAGGAAGTGCTCTTTATAGATAAGGAGTTCTGTTGGGCAACTGAACGCCGTGCAGGCGCAGTAGTACCCTTGTAAGAGTTCCCCATCCCATTCCCATTGAGATATATCCTCCGTAGCAAACGCATCGATTACATCTCTTATCCATTGAGAGCGAGAGTACTCTCCTTCATTAGGAGTCCGCCCAATAGAATATTCATAACCGAATAAATCTGAGGCCGACTCAGGTACTGAGGAGATAGCTACGCATACGTCAAATCCTGTATTCCAATACCCTTCGGCTTTCGGCATCCAATCCTCAAACTGCATCCCATCGCCCGTTTCTTCCTTAGGATGCCCGTCCGCCCACGCGGCAACGAGTTCGTCAAAGTCATCGATATCCCCGGGATAGTCGAACCCAATCTCAAACCTCGGAGGAATCCCGGGGACGAGCTTCTGAAGAAGGTCGGTGTCATAATACGAAGTATCTACATCAAACACGCTCCACCTCCCTGTTGAACCAATCGATGTAATTGGTCATCCAAATATTGCCAATCATCAGCAACTCCTTGTCGATAGGAGCATCCTTGGCGTTGCTGTAATATGTTGGACGCTTCTCGTACTTGATGCCGTGCGTTTCGGCAAGCATCTGCATGACACCCATAAATACTCGCTCAGGTGAATATAGGTTCATCTGCTCGTACCGTTGGATGGTTGTCCATCCCTTGTTAAGGATGGTCTCAAACACCTTAGCCGTCCCTCTAAGCACCGCAGTCCAATACTCCTTTGGCGTGCCTACCAAGAACACCTCTCCTTCTTTGGTGCGAGGGATGATGTACGCACCATCCCCATACTTCTTCCTCGCAATCATGATGCGCGGGCATACCACCGCGCCCATGATTCGAGTGTTACCAAACGCGGAGTACAAGAAGGACTGCTCTTTCATTGCCTTCCTACCCCCTCTTAACAAGGGGACAAGGCTGTTCGCAGTGAACCCATACGAAAGGAAGGGCACAAGGCGTACCCCTAGCAGTTTCTTCGCCGTTGTGAACGAAAGTGTTTCGTAATAGTGCACGGCATTGGCATCACCATTACGTTTTTCAGTGCCCCATTCTGAATGGGTAGGTGATGCCACGATTACATTATCAATTGAGTACATACTTACTCCTTTACAATGAAGATAAAACTCTCTGCACGGGAACGCTTCCCCATGCCTTTCTCCATGTGTTGAATGACCCCCATGGAATCGGGTCGTTTTTCATCCATGTGCGGATGAACAGTTTTACATGGTCGGCGGTACTCTTTGAATACCCAGCCCATGTGCGGCGGAATCGGTGGGTGCGCATATCGTACTGGCACACCACCGTGTTCCATGACCGAAGGGACACAATCCCTTTCGAGCTCACATATACGCAGCAAGCACCGTGGTAATCGTGCCCATTTGGGTACTGCAGGCGCTCCTGCCTCCCAAAAATGGTGACAAACAGCTCTTCCTCTAGTACTGACAGAGGCTCGGGAGTCCTAAAGGACTCTTTATAAAGTCTAAACATACATATACTCCTTGGGGCGTGTGCCCCTATGATAGGTCTATGATAGGTCTATGATAGGTCTATGATAGGTCTGAGGGATACCCCTGTGTGACGGGTACATCAACAGGGATGTGGATAACCATCCCATGTTTAACCTCGTTTCTTATGCTCGCGACACCGCAAGCGAGGGTGAACTCATCCCCTTCGCAAACACATTCTCCATTCCGATGCAAACGGTAAACCCCCTTGTCATCGGTAAAAAGGATGCACCCATAATCGGCAAGGTCATAGACGTGGGTGACACGGTAGAAATCCTCCAAATACTCATAGGGAGAGTAGCGCACGTGGGCGACATACGCCTTCGAGAAATGGAAGGACGACAAAAGTAACCGTCTCCATTTACCCAATTTACCCAATTTACCCATCGCTCATCTCCTCATAGACGAAGAACTTGTCGCCCGCCGATTTTTCGAAATATCGGGCGTACCACATCCCAACTTCGAAGAAGGTCTTATCCTTCACAATGTCACGCATGTCACCGTACTTGTACCGGCGCAACCACCAACGGTCGCTCCCATCCTTATGCCTATAGGTAACCCATTGCGGGGACAGGGAGGCTAGGGCGTGCCACAGTGGATACCTCCCGACTCGCGGGAAACTCTTCTTCGCCCTGTAATAAGCCAAATAGATTGACTTATTAGGGAAGTCCTCGTGATTTTTGCACACCATCCAAAGAGAGGGGTCGGGCTCTTTGCTAGGGCGCATAGGTCTGCTCCTCCACGAAACACCCCACGCCCATATGCGCTCTCCTGTACTCCTTCGCCATCCAACAGGCGAGGTAGCACAAGGAGACATCCTCCACGAGGGATGTCTCCTTACAAGGAGCGTCGAAGCTCGCGTGTGTCAGTGCCCACTTGTCCGACCCATCCCCCCTTTGCCAAAGGTGGAAGGGTGTGGGTGTGGGTGTGGTTCTGCTCATGCATAAAGCGACAAAATCACCCAGCTTGTACCTCTCTTTCCCCTTCTCTGTAAAGACCACCATACGATAGCGGTCGGGACAGTTCCATGATTCGATTTTGCGGAATAGATTTTTCATTTCTATCTCCTTATAAGTTGCTCGCGCCCTTGTTGTAGGACGCGTTAAAGTAATCGTCGATGCTCTTTAGCCATGCATCGACATCTGGCTTTTGGGATTCAGGGACAAACTCCCTGAATTCCCGCACTACACGGCGGATACCGCGGTACATATCGTTCGCCGAAGCGAGGTCGCCGTAGGTCTCGGCGTCTTCGGCTATGAAGCACGCGTAGTCAAGTGCACGATCCGTGCACAAGTGGAGCAAGTCGGAATCTTTCATG
>CAVLDT010000018.1:0-18940 GCA_963661915.1 Duodenibacillus sp. | reverse complement strand
CCACATCTATACAATTGGGGGATGTGGTTACACAAAAAAATCGAAAAACTACACCATTCCGTTTTGTGTACCGATTGGTGTAGTCGCGTGTGTAGTCGTAAGTCCTTGATTCCAAAGGAAAAGTGGGACAACTACACCACTACACACGTTTTTTGATGAACGAAGCCTAATTTTGAAATTTTAAACACACAAAAAAGCAATTTAGGTGTGTTGAAAAATCGCAAAACGAGCTGCACACATTAAAAAAAGTGTGTAGTGGTGTAGTAAGTATATATAAAATAAAAAAATATTATTATATATCAGTATACTTACCTCTGGAAAAGTGGGTACACATTGACTACACCAATCGGTACACATTCACGAAAATTGCGATTTTTGTGTACCGAACCCATAATTTGGGGGCTTCGCTCTCCCCTTTGGATATCCCGCAGGTAACCTGTGGGGCGGTCGGATTATGGCATTATGCAAAAATTGCATAATTTACCGTTACAATCCTACCGGTTAAGGGGACGTTCAAATCTCGCATTATGCAAAAATTGCATAATGCGAGGCTTCCGCCCCTAAAATATCAATGCTCGCCCCTCGCATACACGGCAAGACCTATCATTTTTCCCTGCGGCGCAGTGCTCACTGCGCCGCAGGTTCTGGACAACAAAAAACCCCGCAGGTCGTGAGACCTGCGGGGTTACCTCATATTATAACTTTAGTTGCTTATACCTGTACATTTATTTAGCTTTTACTCCCTTGATGGCGGCGACACATACCGCCACCATTCGTAGTTCCTCCTCCATTTCTGGAGTTTTTCTTTCAAATCTCTGGATTGTCTTCTCCCTTCGGGAGAAGAATTTCAGGAGCTCGTCGACCCCGAATTTCGGGGTTTTCTTAGTTTGCGCACCCTCGTGCGCAAACCAATTGATTGTTTCCAACTCTGACTGGGTTGGCAGAGTGAAATCAAGACTGCTAGCCGTGTGCCCGAACGCTCGGGAAAATCTCTTCCCGAGAAGTTCCTCAATGCGGTCTCGGAAGGAGGCGATAGCCTCCTTTTGTTCCGCCCGCGTAGAGGCGCGGAAGCATCGGGCGTACCCGATGCGGAAAATTTCGGACGCCATTCCTTCCACCTTAGAAAGGTGGGATTTAATGTTGCTGGCAGTCGCCAACAATTTAGATTCAAATTCCTCTTCCGAGAGGTTGTACTCCGAAGAGTACAAACGGCTAACCGTCTTAGTGGTGATGCTGTTAAACATAGTTTTTCCTTTAGCGCAGAGGTTTAAAGAGCGAAGAGAAAACTGCGCTTTCTTTCCCCTTCATATAAGCATTGAAGCCAAGGGGGGAGGGGGGTGGAGGGAGCCAGGAGGTGGGGGGTGTGTGGTGGTGTGGTAGTAATGCAGCCTACGCACATGGGGGGTAATTTTTGAAGGTATATACGTTTTATATACGTCCGATCTGGCTTCCGTTTCTTCAAAATCTAAAAATGCCGAAACGTATCCTTCAAAATCAAAAAATGTCGAAACCTACCCTCAAAATTTCAAAATATATTTAAACGCCCTCGAAAAAATTTCAGATTTCTCACACAAAAGGTATAGACATGGTATAATGGTGTTGTCGGGCAGGTGTTATGTGTTACGTGAGTTTTTCCTTTTGTGCTCACATTTCATTAATTTTCCCTTATGTCTCACCTCCCGGCGCTTGGCGACTTATAGTGATGGACTCCTTTCGACACTTGCATATACTATAAGTCGCCTCTTTTAGGCGACTTATGCCGTAAGGCATCGCTTTTAGGCGACTTATGCCGTAAGGCATCGCTTTTAGGCGACTTATGCCATTGGTTGCCTTTTAGGGTTTTGTTAAAGGTGTATAAGTATGATTTTTACTACGTATCAAGATGCGACGCCGATGCAGAAAGCCGAGCTGGCTGATCTGCGGGACATTGTGCGGGAGCACTATGGATACAAGCACCAAGTGATCAAATTAGCTGAAGAGGCAGCCGAGCTTGCGCAAGCGGCTGCTGTTTATGCGAATGACGCGTCCGAAGTGAACTTCGAGCATCTCTTGGAAGAAGCGGGGGACGTGGACAATGTACTTCATCAGATTTTGCGAGGCAGAGAGACCCTCAGTGGGTACGACCCGACCGAAGCCTGTTTGGAGAAGATGCGCAGAGAAGTGAAGCGGATTGAAGAAGAGAACATAAGCGTTGCGGAGAAATTACGCCGCGCGTTGGGGAGAAAATAACGTGGAAGAGGCCGCCAAAAGATTTAAGAAGATTTGTGTCAACCTAGAACCCGAACTTATTAGGAAAGCGAAGGTTATGGCGAGGACGAGGACGTGGACATACAGCATGGTGATTCGCGCAGCGTTGCGGGAATACATTGCCAACCACACGGAAGACCAGCCGAAATGACCGAATCTCTCGTCGAGCGCTATACGAACATTGACCCGAAGCTCATATTGGAGTGCGCCACGGGTTTAGAGGACACCGAAGTTATCGCAGAGCGATATGGGTTTGATCCCAACGAGTGGCTACAGATTGAGCAACGGCCTGAAGTGAAGGCGCAGATTGAGAAAGCGAAGGCGGAGTTAGAGAAGTCAGGGGTGACGTTTCAAAATAAAGCGAAGCTCATGGCGGACAAACTCTTAAATGATGTGTTTACGAGTGCCCTCTCGGACATCACACCGGTGAAAGACAAGGTGGCAGCGCTACAGGCGGTGTCGAAGCTAGCCGGATGGGACTCTGGAGATAGGACGGCGCAGGCAGGGCCGGGGTTCTCGATAACGATAAATTTACCGAAGCAGACCGTTACGGTCGCTTCGGAGCAGATCACCTCTGAGAACGAGCCCCAGAGGGCCATAGAGCCCCAGAGGGCCGAGGTGCACTTGGAGTTCAACGATGGGACGACCAAAGGGTCAGAAGAAGATCCACGATAGTCGATATGAGGCGTGGCTTGCGAGGATGAGGGCGGAGCTGAAAGCGATGCCCCCACCGAAAACTCGTGAGGAGTGCACCAAGGAGACGATCGCGAGGTGCCAGAGGATGATACGTGAGGGGTTGGACGGATGAACCTAGACTACACACCTCCCGGGTCACTCGTGCCATATCTTGTTAGCGATAGGTTCATTACGATCCAGATCGGGCCGTACGGATGCGTGGATAGCTCCACTCAGTTCCTCACCCCTTCGGGGTGGAAGGCGATATCGGAGTACGCGCCGGGAGACCTCGTTGCTCAGTGGGATCCGATGAGCGAGCAGGCTGAGTTCGTCAGCCCGCAGGCATATATTAAGCTGCCTTGTGATAAGTTCTACCATTTCAAGCATATTTATGGGCTAGACATGATGGTCTCCGAGGAGCATCGTGTTGTGTACCAGCTGCGGAGGAAAGGGGAGAACTACCGCGAGAAAACGGCAAAAGAGATAGCCGAGTGGTACAGGCGGAACGGCGCCAGCATGGTGCGGATACCTGTAACGTTCAAGGCTCCTGATGCCGAGGGGTTGCCTTATACAGATGATGAGATTCGTCTGGCTGTGGCGATCTGCGCGGACGGGTACATCATTCCTCAAGCACATGAGGATGCGATTGCGATCAACGTCAAGAAGCAGTACAAGAAGGATAGAGTCGAGCAGTTACTCAAGGCTGTGGGCGTTCCATATACGATTAATAAGAGCAGCCCAGGGTATAGCCGATACTATTTCCATTTCAAAATCAGAGATAAGGAGTACGGCCCTGATTGGTGGAAGGCGAACCAGCATCAGTTGGAAGTGATTGCTGATGAGCTCCCGAGATGGGACGGTGGTGTGACCTGTAAGGGCCAGCCGATTTTCAGAACGAAGCGGCAGGCTTCGGCTGACTTCGCGCAGTATGTGTTTACTGTGACGAAGGGGAAGACAAGTTGTGCCTTGGATGGCAAGGGTACATACCGAGTCGCGGCGACGAGCAACGGCGCGAAGACCGTGGGGCTCTCTGGAGGGAAAGGCCCGAGTGGGAAGGTTGCGGATAACCTCTCTGAAGTGCCCTCTCCTGATGGGTATAAATACTGTTTCAGTGTTCCTTCGACATATCTGATATTACGTAGGAATGGATGCATATTTGTTACTGGGAACTCGGGCAAGACCACAGCATCGATCATGAAAATTGCAATGCAGGCGAGCAAGATGGCTGCGTGTCCTGACGGGGTGAGGCGGAGCAGGTGTTGCATCGTGAGAAACACCTCTCGTGAACTCTCAGATACGACGCAGAAAGACTTCTTAGAGAAGTACGTAGACGGCGTTGCTGGGGACTTCATCCGGTCGAAAAATGAGTTTATTTTGCGTTTTGGGAACGCAGACGGGACGATTACTGAGTGTGATTGCCTGTTTCGCGGATTGGACTCGGACGATGACGTGAAGAAACTACTGTCTTTACAGTTGAGTTTTGCGTTTATCGACGAGATACGACAGATTTCCCCCGAGGTGTTCAAGGCTCTACAGGGACGTGTTGGGCGATATCCCAATAAAACATTAGTACCTCCGAGGCCTGAATGGGGAGTGAACGCCAAGGGGGATCCGATTGGCGGGTGTGTTACAGACGAAGGGAAAGCGAATTTCATGGTGTTTGCCTCGTCTAACCCACCCGATCGAGGGACTTGGTGGGGGGACTTCCTAGAGAACCCACCGAAGAATGCGGCAGTGTTCTTCCAGCCATCTGGAAGGAGCCCTGAGTGTGATTGGGGGCAGTACCTGCCTGATAACTACTACGAAAACCTCGTTGAATCTCACGATGAGGAGTGGTGTAAAGTCTACGTAGACGGGCTCTTGGGAGCCTCTCTTGAAGGCCAGCCCGTCTTTAAAAATTTCAACAAGGACATTCACGTTGCCAAAGAGCACTTAAGGCCTGTACGAGGGGCGCCGATAATCATTGGATGCGACGCGGCCTTACACCCTGCTGCGATCTACACACAGATCGACTACAAAGGGCGGTTACTTGTGCTTCACGAGGACTACGCGACGGGGATGGGGGCGCTCTCGTTCGTGAGAGACAGGATAAAGAAGACGCTGGCGGACAAGTTCGGGGGGCATGATGCCCTGATTTGCGTTGATCCAGCGGCGAATACCCGCAGTCAATCTGATGAGAAAACGTGGCTTGACGTAGCTCGATCCCTAGGGATGCGCACCGTTACAGCCCCGACGAACGTGATTGCAGCGCGGATAACCGCGGTAGATGCGTTTCTGACGCGGATGATCGATGGGGAGCCGGGGTTATTGATAGATCCGGGCTGTACGACTCTTATTGAGGCACTACAGACGAAGTATCAGTACAAGGCGAAGAAAGACGGGGATACGGAGGAGAAACCCTCCAAAACGCACCCGTACAGTGACGTGGCAGATGCGTTGCAGTACGCCTGCCTGTACTCGGATACGTCCGGGGTGTTTAAACATAGACGGTCTGCGCCCGTGCAGGTACAGAAAGTGCCGTGGGTGTATGCCTAGGAGGGGTTATGAAGTATCGGATTCTTTATTTTGGGACTGATTATTGTGCTTGGTGCCGTACCACAGAGCCGACGGTGAGGAAGGCGTGCATGGAGCGAGAGGTTGAGTTTGTGAAAATCGACCCAACGCAAGATGAGGCGAACGTCGTGGACTTGTGGGACTTGCATCAGATGCCTACCACAATCGCTGTGGAGGTGAAGCCAACAGGGGACAATGGGCGTGTCTTAGGTCGTTGGGAAGGGGGATTGACCCCGTCCTCGGTTGAAGAGCTGTTCCTACACATCGAGCGGACGTTCTGTAAAGAGGAGACGGGAGATGAAAAGTAAGGTAACGGTTGCACAGGCACTTATTGCTACGTTGAAAAATTACAGAAGCGGGATGAACTACGAGTCTCTCGTTGATGTGATGCGTGATTTAGCCGTAGAGCAGTACGAAGAGTTCAAATTTGCAGATGGCAGTGTCGTTGCGATCGCACAGAGTGACCGTCTTGACGACGGGTCGTACTCGTTTGCGAAGGTGGAGATTGGCGACGATCCCGATCATATTCTTGTTGCAGGAGAAGAAGGTGAATGAACGAAACAGCGCTTCCAAGAAGTATTACAGACCCTGCGGCTCAAGGCGCACCAGCGCCTGAAGCAGCGCAGGCGGTTCAACAGCCGCAAGAGGTGTTTGCGGGGCCACCCCAACAGTTAGGGCCTTCAGGACAGCCCCAGATGGGCTCTGAAGTAGGCGACCACGCCACAGTAATGCCGCTCATGGTAGGAGGCCCTCGAGGCCCCATGACGGTTGGCGGGATCATGGAGGTGAAGTCCGCTGAGCAGGTGATGGAGGAAGCGAGGGCTGCGGCACTTGCGGAGAACGCCCAGCCTGTGATTACAGGGCTTGCGGGGTACATCCGCCGTTGCTGGCAGGAGGCTCGGACTGCGAAAGAGCAGAGCGTCGAGCCTGAGATGATTGAGTCGTTAAGACAGAGGAACGGGGAGTACAACCCGTCCTTGCTCACTCAGTTAAAACAGCAGGGGTCTACGACCGTGTACATGATGCTTACGAGTAATAAGTGTCGTGGGGCGGCCGCATGGCTTAGGGAAGCGCTTGGTGGGATGCCGTGGAGCTGTAAGCCCACGCCTGTGAGCGATATTGACGAGCAGACAAAGGCGGCGATTACGAACCACGCACAGCAGGCGATTGAGCAGTCTCTTATGATGGGGATTTTCCCATCGGATGACGATGTGAAGCAGTTTATGCTTGCAGTGCGCGATCAGGCGTTTGCGAGGATTCAAGAGACGGCAAACGAGCGTGCCGAGCGGATGACACTGAAAATGAAAGACCAACTCTTTGAGGGTGGGTTTGAAGATGCGATGGATGCGTTCATCGACGACTTAGTGACATTCCCAGCGGCGATTCTGAAGGGCCCTGTGGTGAGGATCCGCCCTCAGTTGAATTGGGTGATCGCCCCTGACTCCACAACGCATGTGGCTGTGGAAGATGCCTATAAATTAGAGTGGGAACGAGTTGATCCCTTGATGCTCTACCCTGCACCTGACGCCACGACAGTGGACGACGGGTACTTGATTGAGCGCCATAGGCTCTCGAGGAAAGATTTAGTAGATCTGCGCGAGGTTGAAGGGTATTCGGCTGATGCGATTAACGCTGTGCTTGAAGAGTACGGCAAGGGTGGCTTGTACAATTGGCTTACGGTGGACGTTGATCGTGCTCCGCTCGAAGGGAAGGCGCATCAGGCGCTTGACAACCCCTCGGGGCTCATTGATGCGATCCAATTCTGGGGCTCTGTACAGGGTCGGTATTTGGTCGATTGGGGGCTCTCGGAAGACGAGGTTGAAGACCTTAACGCTGAGTACCAGATCGAGGCATGGCTTGTTGACCGTTGGGTCATTAAGGCCATGGTGAACCCCGATCCGCTTGGACGCAGACCGTACTATAAAACTTCATGGGAGAACATCCCGGGGCGGTTTTGGGGTCGGAGCATACCCGACCTCTGCCGCGACACACAGGCAGTTTGCAACGCGGCGGCACGCGCGCTTGTGAACAACATGAGTCTTGCATCAGGGCCACAGGTGGCGATCGATGTGGGGAGGATCCCAGCGGGATCTGACCTAACAGAGATGGTGCCGTGGAAGATTTGGCAGTTTGAGGACAACGGTGGGGTCTCTGCGGGCGCGCCCGTGAGCTTCTTCCAGCCGCAGTCCATTGCTGGCGAACTGATGCAGATTTATGAGAAGTTCTCTGTGCTTACCGATGAGTATACGAGCATCCCACGCTACATGACGGGCGATGCGCGTGTCGGAGGTGCAGGTTCTACGGCTTCGGGCATGAATATGTTGATGACCAACGCCGGAAAAGCCATTAAAAATGTCGTTGCGTCAGTTGATAGGGTCATGAAACAGGCCATTGAGCGTTTGTACTTCTACAACATGCAGTACCTCGATGATCCCGAGTTGAAGGGCGATGTGAACATCATTGCCGAAGGTGCAGAGGCGCTCATGCTCAAGCAAGCGCAACAGCAACGTCAGGCTGAGGTACTCAACATCGTAGCTTCGAACCCGCTCTTCGTGCAGTTGATCGGACAGGAAGGCATTGCCTACATGCTCCGTGAAGTGCTGAAGCCGATGGGCTTTGAGACAGACAAGATCATCCCAGCGACACCGATCCTTAAGGCGAAGATTGCTGCTGAGCAACTTCAGCAGATGGCGGCGATGCAGCAGCAGATGGCCATGCAGCAACAAGCACAAGGCCAGCCGCAGGCAGGTGGATCGAAGGCGAAGCCTGAAAAAGCGCAAGATCAAAGGCGGTTGATGGACGGTTCTCCACAGTCTGTGGCGAACGCAGCTCCACAATTACCTAGATAATTGACAAGTAGTATTGATATGATTTAGGAGTTTTGGTATAATGGCATACGTAGCAGAGGGTGATGCAGCCCATATTAGGATCCTAGAGGAGCAAGTTAAGCGCTGTTTCACTAGGCTTAAAGGTGACGAATTTACCCCCTTGCAAAGGATGCTTGAGTACCGACTAGAACGGCTACTTGACACCCTTAAGAAGTCAAACGACATCAATGCGATTCGTTGGGTTCAGGGCCAAGTAGTTGTATACGAGTGGTTTCTCGACAACATCAAACGTAGCTGACCGTGAAGTCGGAGCTATTAAGGAGAAAAAGTTATGACATTGCCAGCACAGATTGAAGCTGCGGCGGCCTCGGCGGAAGAGATCCAGAACCAAATCGTTCAGGGCGTTCCCCAAGACACCACAACCGCATCTGGAACAACAGTGCAGGAAGCAGTGGGTGCGCAGGAGACTGCGGACGAAGTAACAAAACTGCAGAGTCGTTACAACTCACTACGTGGGAAGTATGACGCAGAAGTGCCTCGTCTTAATCAGACGGTACGCGACATGGAGGCTCAACTCAACGCCTTGCGCGAAGAGAACGAGCGTCTTCAGGAAGTGGCCGCCCAAGCAGAACCTCCAGCGGGTGTGACGGAAACAGACGTTGATGTCTATGGTCAAGACATGGTGGACTTTGTCCGCCGTGTGTCGCAAGACACGACAGGAAACAGCAGCATTGAGACTGCACGGATGCGTTCAGATATTGAGCAACTTAAAGCCCAAATGAACGCGGCCAAACAGGCTTCTGATGCTTCTGCGGAACGTGCGTTCACGCAGGTCTTCGATGAAGCGATCCCAAATTGGCGAGCACAGAACGAAGATCCTGAGTTCTTGGAGTGGCTTAAGACGCCGATTCCGGGCTACGGAGTGCCTAGACAGATCGCGCTAAATGGTGCAGTTGCCCAAATGGACGCTCACCAAGCTGTGGAGATCTTTAAAGAATTTCTTGCAGAAAAACAGCGTCGCAACGGACTGAGCCGTCAGGTGCAGCCGGACTACGCTCGAAAGAGTTCAGTGCCGGCCGGAACGGTACCGCAGACGTGGACTCAAGCCAAAGTCTCTGACTTCTATGAAAGAGCACGGCGAGGCGAGTTTTCACCAGAGCAGTACCAGCAACTTGAAAAAGAATTGAATGACGCGCTGGTCAAAAATAACGGGCAATTACCTCCTTACTAGCTTAGGCAGAAACGCTCGGATTGACTTGGGGCGTCCTTGACAGGAGGCCTAATGGCTACAGTTACTCCGGGCGTTGTAATGCCCATTAACTCTCAGCAGTGGGCCGTCAACAATTACGTTGCGGCTCCCACTACGCCGTATAGCGGCACATTTATCCCGACCCTTTGGTCTGGGAAGTTGGCAAAGAAGTTCTACGAAACAGCTTTGTTCCCCGGCATTGCCAATACAGACTGGCAAGGCGAGATTAGCGGCATCGGCGATACGGTTATCATCAACACAATTCCGGACGTTGAAGTCCGCGAATACAAGGTTGGTCAGAACCTTCAGTATGACGTGATGTCTCCCAAGACCATCGATTTGAAGATCGACGAAGGCAACTACTTCGGTCTCAACGTCAATGACGTTATGGAGCATCAGGCCAAACCCAACCTCATGAACATGTTCACACGCGAAGCCTCTTACCAGATGGCGAAGTACGTTGATCACCGTGGTCTTGAAAAAGTTCTCTTTGACAAGACAACGGGTCTCTTGAAGGTTGACTCCGAAGCAGAAAAGACGATCGCTAAGATCTCTTGCTTTAACGTTGGCGCCACCGCTGGTGCGGAATCTGGCTCCTATAACCTCGGCACGGACGCCGCTCCTCTTACTGTTGACAAGACGAATATCGTCTCGCTCATCACGAAGTTGAGCTCCGTTCTTGATGAAGCGAACATCCCTGAAGAGGGACGCTTCCTCGTTATCTCCCCGCTCGAACGTCAGATGCTCTTGGAATCCCCGATTGCACAGGCGTACTTCACGGGTGACAGCACATCTCCGTTGCGCAACGGCATGATTGGCAAGATTGATCGCTTCTCGATCTATGTTTGCAATCACCTCCCACGCGCAGCCGCAGGTAAGGCTTGGGTTAAGTACACACCCGAGGGTGGTACAGAAACCGATACGGCCGACGGTGCAGCCAAACGCCACATCATCCTTGCTGGTACGAAGGCTGGTATGTCCTTCGCATCTCAGATTACGAAGGTCGAGAACCTCCAGAACCCGTCTGACTTCGGTCAGCTCGTTCGCGGTCTGAATGTGTGGGGCGCTGGCATCACACAGGGTGAAGCACTCTCGGCGGCAGTTATCGCCGGCTAGTTAAGGGCGGGGTAACCCGCCTTTGGAGGTTGGATGACTACAGCATTGGATATTATGACCCGCGCCACTCGCATCACACACGATGAGAGTTATAAGCGTTGGAGTAAGAAAGAGATGCTCGATTGGGCGAGCGAAGCGCAGATTTCTGTGGCTCGTAACCCCGGGGTCTACAACCTCACTGTTGTGAAAGATCTCGTTTCGGGTGCTCGACAGTCCCTTCCAGAGGACGGGTGGGCACTCGTAACGGTTCATTGCAACATCGATGGCGAGAAGCCTGTATCGGCTGTAACGATCACTTCCCGCGCATTGCTCGACGTGTACCGCCCGATGTGGCGGCGCATGCCTGAAGAGCAACTTGTAGAGAATTACCTCTACGACACTCGCCAGCCACTTGAGTTCATGGTGTACCCGCCCAATGATGGGACGGGGAAAGTCGAACTCACTTACATGGCAGTTCCTAAACCGTTTACAAGCGAGACGGATAAGTTGGTCATCGATGACACATACATTCCTGCGCTTGTGAACTACATTGTTTACCGTGCATATTGCAAGGAAAGCGAATACTCGCCGGGTATCACGAACGCTCAAAGTTACTACGCAGCGTATCAGCAAGAGTTGGCTCTCGCCCTTGGTGTGCGTGACAGCACCACGCCGAACGCGAACCTTATGAAAACCATATACCCAGCCGGCCGTTCGCTCATTCCGAATACGCCGTTAAGTGCTAACGGGAGTACCGAATGAGAGTAGTCCCCGTAAAGGTTTTTTGTAGGCATATTTCTCCCTTGTTGGAGAAGTGCCCTGATTTCGTTATAGAGCAAGAGGTCGTAAAGGTCGTTGCCTCCGCTTGCCGCGACACAGGGTGTCTTACAACCACATCAGAATTTAAGACGACCGCAGGGAAAGAGGATTATGAAATCCCGCTTCCCGATGGGCTGGACGTTGAAAAAGTCCGGTTCTGCTACTGTGATGGCTTGCAACTCCGTCCTGTGACGTACAACACTGTTACGGGGCGTTCGTTTGCCGATTGGCGCGAGTTTACAGGCGCCCCACAGTATTACTCCTTCCGTCAGCATGGTGAGTTCTGCCTGCTGCCGAAACCTGATAAGGAGTACACGATTCGTGTTGACCTCACCGCCACGCTCAAACCGCGTGCCGATGTCGTCCCCGAATTCTTCTACGACTCGTATCTAGATCTAGTTACCTACGGTGTGCTTGCTAGAGCACATCGGATCGTCGGTCAGCCGTTCTCAAACATCGAGCTCGCGACCGCTTACGAGACGAAGTACAACATGGAGATTTCCCGCTTGAAGGGGGATGCGTTTAGCGACTTCACCCGCACGACAGGCCGTCTCCGGTTTAATAGGATTCTCTTCTAATGTCAGACACGATTAAGGTACTTTGTGTAAATAACGCCTACGGAACGCTCGCGGCAACAGCCACAGCGACAACCGAGACGTTGTTCCTCGCTGGTGACCAAGGCGACCGATTTCCGACTCCTGTTGAAGATGAGTCGATGTTCTACGCCACTCTGGAAGACACAGACGGGAACCTTGAAGTAGTGGCGGTAACCCGCCGAGTTGGTAGTACATTCACGGTGACCCGTGGACAGGCAGGCACTGAGGCTAAGGCTTGGGCAATCGGAACAGAGGTTTCTCTTCGCGTTACGGCCGAGCTCCTCGAAGACAAGATTTGCCGCCAAGAGTACACCGCTGAGAAAGAGTCTAAGACGACAGACATCACAGAAGTCCGTAACGACATTGCAAACCTTACGGACGTCAAATTGAATCGCACACTTCATGAAGATTTACAGGCAAGTATTGACGCTACTTTTGCGAAATACACCGCCGAATTAGCCACCTATTCTGAGGAGTAATCATGCTGATTAGTTCAAGTTCCCACTCTATGCCCGAACAGGAAGCGGCAGACGCGCTGAAGCTTTTGGCCCCAGCGAAGCTCATTACCTACACGGCAGAGAACGGCACACGGCGGATCGGCTTGGTTGCCGACGGCCTCGCTGAGACTCTCCCGCAAGCAGTCGAAATCGGCTCTGGTGGAGGATGTACGGTCTGGCTCGAACAGTTGGTTCCCGTGCTTGTTGGCGCAGTGATCCAATTGCAGAAAGAAGTTGAAGATTTACGTAAACCCGCGACAGCGGCCAAATCAGTTGTTAAGAAGAAGGGGAAGTAATGTTTCGTAGGGATCCGTATCTTTGGGCTGCTTTGCTGGGGATTATTGGTGGAATGCTCACATATTGGGGCGAGGTCAATAAGGGAAAGAAATTTCGTTGCGGAGACTTCCTCTGCGCTGCGTGCACAAGTGGTCTTCTGGGTTATCTGATTTGCCTTTGGGGGCACGGGTATGGTGGTCTCTCTTTCGAGGCCTGCGGTGCACTCGCTGGCTTGGCTGGCCTTTTAGGCGAGCAAGCAACAGATCTTGTTATCAACCATTTGCGTGATAAGGGGCTGTGGTTTAAATGAGATACGGATACTTTGATTCGAGTGAGTTGGCAAGTAAGGACGGGAAACCTTCTCCTTATGGGCCAATGAACGTACAGGAGGCTCTCCTGAAACTCTTAAATGACATTCGCGCTGCCTACGGCAAGCCGATCGTTGTTAACAGCGGCTACCGCTCTCCAGAGCATAACAAGGCTGTTGGGGGTGTGGAGAACTCATTCCATACACAGGGTTTGGCGGCTGACATCCGCCCGACTGAGTCTCATCGAGAAGACCTCCCTGTGCTTCGGGATATTTGTGTGAAGTTAAATGATAACGGCGGAGTCGGCCTTTACGACACGTTCGTCCATGTGGATGCGCGTGGGAGTAGGGCTCGCTGGGATAACCGCACACGAGGGTAATAGATGTGGACGACGATAACAGCGTGGTTAGCGAAGAAATTCGGATCGAGTGTCATCGATTGGGTCTCGAGCAAAGCGGGGGTTTTTATCCCCGTCATTGGAATCGCGCTGGCGTTCTTTCTAGGTGGCTATCTCTCGCACTTGCACTACGAGGCAGAGTTGGCGGAGTTGAACGAGCGAGCGGCGACTGTGCAAGCGCAGTTGCAGAAGGAGAGGAATGAAGCCCTTACTAGAGTTGTTGAAAAACAGGTGGAGCTCGATACTTGGCGTGATACTAATAGCAAGCGCATTAGTGATCTTACTCGCCGCGTGCAGCTCGCCGAAGCTCGTAGTAAACGAGCAAAGTCAGACACCACAAGCACTCCTGCAACCGGCGAAGCCCGATGCAGAGAACTTCTTATTGAAGGTGCAGAGTTGGTTGGAAAGTGTAGCGATTTACTTGGAAGCGTCGTCGTCAAACACGACACCTTAGTTGAGCTGAATAAATGAGCGTACTTGAACTCGCGAACTTCTCAGGCATTTTGCCTCGCTATAGCGACACGAACCTCCCGCCCAATCAGGCGACGAAGGCGAATAACGTGAAGCTTGCTAGTGGGGAGATTCGCCCTTGGCAGGCTCCTGTTAAGGTGCATCAGTGCACGATCGAGGGTGTTCAGAGTATTTATCGTCTTCGCGGTCACGAGCAGTCGATTTGGCTTGAGTTCGACTCCGATGTGGACGTCTGCTACTCGCCATTGGCCGATAAGACAGGTAACCGCATTTACTACACTGAGAAGGGTGTGGGTAAGAAGACGACCTATGATATGGCGATCGATGGTGAGGGAGCGTATCCGCGTAAGTGGTATTACATGGGAACGCCGCGCCCTGCGCATCAGCCATCGGGTGTGTCGAATAGCTCTTCCGAGCAGACAGAAGATATCCAAAACGTTGTGTATGTGTACACCTACGTCTCTGAGTTCGAGGAGCTTGAAGAAGAGAGCGCACCGAGTGAGGCAAGCGAGATCATCAAGACAACCTACGATGGTTACAGTGTTACGGTCTCGTTTAACAAGGACGAAGGGGGGAATCCGATTTCTCCTGTCGTTCCGACAGAACATCTCAATATTACGAAGATCCGTCTTTATCGTGTGGTTACGGGTTCGGAGACTGCGACTTATTTGGAAGTTGACGAACTCCCGCTTAATCCCGAAACGCATCAACTCGATCCTTCGGGTATTTCTACAGAAGGTGTTGAGTGGGCGAACTACACATACATTGACACTCGTAAGGCTGAGCAACTCTCCAAGGAGTTGGATAGTCTGAAATATGATGAGCCTCCCGAGGGACTAACGGGGCTAGTTAGCATGCCTAACGGGTTCTTCGCTGGGTTCAAGAACAACGAGGTGTATTTCTCTGAGCCGTTCCTCCCGCATGCATGGCCAGCAGATTACATGCTGACGGTTGACGCACCGATTGTTGGGCTTGGCGTTTACGGTAACACACTTGTGGTTTGCACAGAGCGCCATCCATACACAATCTCTGGTACGCATCCTTCGTCCGTGACACAGGAGAAGCAGCCGATGTTCCAGCCCTGTATGAGTAAGCGATCGATTGCTTACGACCAATACGGTGTGCTGTATGCCTCGCCTTACGGCTTAGTCGCTATGGCCGGCGGTCAGATGGACGTGTTCACACGCCCGATTATTACGAAAGACGAGTGGTCGAAATACTATCCGAAGACGATGATCGCAACCATGTACGATAACTTGTACATGTGCTCTTACGCTTCGGAACTTGGTACGGGTATGCTGATTTTCTCTCGTAGTGATAAGCCAGAACTCGTTGGTCACGACTTCCACACTCGTGTCATGCACATCGAGCGCCAGTCAGGGCGGCTTTTCTGTGTGGAAGAGAAAGAGAACGCGATCTACGAAATGGACGCAGACAAGATTAATGCGGGTGTTTTTGAGTGGGTTAGTAAGCGGTTTTACGATCAATATTGGACGAATTACTCCGCTATCCGTGTGGATGCAGACTACACGGCCCTCGATCGCGTGGCGCAGTGGGGTGAGAGTCGTGATGCGATTAAAGAGCATAACGAGCAGATTAAGAACGCACTTTCTCCTCGTTCCCTTGGTGGGTGCCTGAACGATTACCAACTCAATCAAGGCCGTGTTGACATAACCACTTTCGGGGGAGAGGAAGTGAAGACAGTCGTGAACCAATTTATTGGTGGATCACGGTTGAAGCTCCTCCCGACGAAGCCCGAGTCCGTGTATGTGAACGTGACAGGGTACATTGAAGAAGAACTGGCGTTTAGTGAGACCTTCACAAGTTCAGCTACGGTGCGCTTGCCCCCGAAGAAAGGCGATTTCTGGCAGATTGCCATTACAGGCAACCTTAACGTGCGCTCAGTTCGCATGGCCACGACCATGACTGAGTTGGCTTCGCCGGCATAGGGGGCGCCATGGGAATAAGGAAACCCACCATCACCACCGCAGGGTACAGCCGAGAGTTGGCGACTGCGCTTGAGCCTGTGAAGCAGACTGTGGAGATGATCACAGGTGCACGGGTTGGTATGACCGAGATCAAAGGGCTCCCGCAGGGGACGACCTCGTCGGCGCTCATTGGGAAGATTAATGAGGTTATCGCGAGGATTAACGTAAGTGGCACAGCACCGCTACAGCGCGCAACGACGGATTCGGCACTCGATGACGTTGGTGTCCAGCCCGCGACGTTTGACAAGGCAGTTGATGGGTTCACTTCAGAGATCGCCGCTATTCAGGAAGACTTGGCGAATACGAAGTCCCTCTATCTTCCGCTTACAGGTGGGACGTTGACAGGAACTACGTCGGTTTCTGGAGCTGCAGATGGCTTTCGTATTAATTATGGGGATTACGGATCGATTTGGCGTAATGATGGTAATGCCACATATTTCCTATTGACCAATTCAGGGAATGCCTCGGGTGGTTGGAATACTCTTCGCCCGCTTTTTTGGAACAACAGCACAGGCAAAGTCTCTATGAATCACGGGCTTTCCGTTTCAGGTGCAGTTTCAGGAACAACAATTCAAGCGACGTCCGATAAGCGGTTAAAGAAGAATATCCGACGCAAAAAAGCGAGTTTAGAAGGTCTCCATGCGTATAAGTACCAATTTAGAAAGGGCGAAGACAAATCTATTCACGTTGGTCTTTTGGCTCAGGAAGTGAAAGGGGTTCTTCCAGAGGCAGTAAGAGAGGATGAGTCAGGGTTCTACTCTCTTGATTATAACGCAGTTGTGGCAGCCTTAGTTGAGGAAGTGATCCAATTAAAACAAGAAGTGAAGCAATTGAAGAGGAAGGCAAATGGCAACATTTGAAGAAACAATTGAGCTGGCGGTTCAGGTAGCCGTAAAGCGTGCGGTAGAAGACGCAGTTCCTTCAGCCGTGAAGAAACTCTCTGCGGAGACAGTAAGCCAGACAAAAACGGAAGTGCTGGCGGCAGTTTATCCTGTAGGAAGCTATTTCATTTCTGAAAACGATGTCAATCCCTCTACGTTCCTCGGTGGTACGTGGGTAAAGAAAGGCCAAGGGCGTTGCTTGTGGGGAGCAGACGATACTCATGCGGCTGGCACAGCCATTGCTGCGGGGTTGCCAGACATTACGGGCACATTCGCTTGGGCGATGATGTCCAAGAACCAATATATCGACGTGGCGACAGGGGCATTCTACAAAGTCAGCGATCGTAGTAATGAGCGCTGCAGATCAGGTGGTGGGATTACCGGCTTCCTTGGCGGCTTCGCGGCATCTCGTAGCAATAGCATCTATGGCCGTTCAAGCACGGTTCAGCCGCCCGCCTTGGCAGTGAATATCTGGGTGAGGACGGCTTAATGGCGCAACAGATTAATTTCAACCTTCGCTCGCTGGAGTTCAATCCTGTTGTAGATAACGGGAGTGATACGCGGTTTCTTTTGGAACTCCGTGATCCTGCAAACGGGGAATTTGATCTCTCGGGATATACAGCCAAAATGGAACTTCGGCCTTTTCCGACTTCTGACACGATCTATGACACATTAACTACAGAGAACAATCGCTTGATAATTAGCGATTCAAATATTGAGATTTCCTTCCCTGCGAAAGTGACAGCGAAGTATAAGTTTTCAGAAGCGTGCTACGACTTATTGCTCTTAATCGGAGACCATCAGTGGCGCATTGCTGAGGGGTTGATTTCTTTCCATAAGGGAGTGACGAATGGCTGGTAATTTGAAAGACACCTTGTATGGTGGTGTGACGGTAGTGAATATCCCGGGGCTTCAGGGCCCAGCGGGGAAAGATGCTGTTGTGACTCCTAGTATGCAGTCTCTACATGACGAGACGATTAAGGCTAAAAACACAGTTCTCTCCTCGATCGACCTTGCTACAGCAACGGCGGAACACGTAAAAGAAGTTGCCGCAGACATTAAAGCCTCGACGGATGCTAGTGTTACTACAGCTTCGGAGATGGCCAATGCTGCAAGAGACGCTGCATCCGCTGCGAAGGACTCAGCCTCCGCTGCGAATGATTCTGCTACTGCCGCGGCTACTTCAGAGGCGAATGCTAAGACATCTGAAACGAATGCGAAGGCCTCGGAGACTGCGGCAGGTACAAGTGCAACAAAGGCTTCTACTTCGGAGACGAACGCGAAGGCATCTGAAACAGCAGCGGCTTCATCTGCTACTGAAGCGAAGGCGTCCGAGACGAATGCGAAGGCATCGGAAACGACTGCAGTGTCTTCGGCATCTGCGGCAGCCGCATCGGCAACGAGTGCCAAATCCGCTGAGGCGACTGTAAAGTCATACAGCGAAGAGGCACAGACAGCTGCAAGTAATGCAAAGGCCTCCGAAGGGGTTGCGAGCGCGAGTGCGACGAACGCCAAAGCCGCTGAAACGAACGCCAAGGCTTCTGCAACTGCGGCGGCGTCTTCCGCTACAGGGCTTGAGACGGCCGAGGCAAATGCTAAGGCATCTGCAACAGCGGCGGCATCTTCCGCAACTGCGGCGGCTTCATCTGCTACTGAAGCGAAGACGTCCGAGACGAATGCGAAGGCATCAGAGACCTCTGCCTCCTCTTCTGCTTCCGCGGCGGCTACTTCTGCAACGAATGCACAAACCTCGGAGGGCTCCGCAGCCTCAAATGCGGAGAGTGCGCAGACGAGTGCGGCTTCTGCTAGTGGGTATGCGACTAAGGCGAAGGCTTGGGCAGTACAGGTAGATTCCCCCGTAGAGGACGGCCTTTATGGTGCCAAGTACTACGCAGAAGTGGCTGCTTCAGGGCAGATCCCTTCGGATTGGGCAGAAACAGACACAAGTGCAAAGAGTTATATTAAGAACAAGCCCGCCCTTGCCACGGTAGCGACAAGTGGTAATTACAATGACTTGAGCGACAAGCCGACAATCCCGACCGTACCGACGAAGGTATCGG
>CAVLDT010000017.1:0-42372 GCA_963661915.1 Duodenibacillus sp. | reverse complement strand
GTGAAGGCGGCCACACGGTTGGTGCTGGTGTCGTTGCGAAGATCCTTGAGTAATTGACAGCGTCAAAGGGGGGCAGTTATACTGCGCCCCCTAGCTCTTTTTACGTTCTTTTTAGGATAAAAATAAATGCAATCCCAACGCATTCGTATTCGTCTCAAGGCGTTTGACTATAAATTAATCGATCAATCGGCTCTTGAGATTGTCGATACGGCAAAGCGTACTGGTGCTGTTGTTCGTGGCCCAGTTCCGTTGCCGACTCGCATTCAGCGCTTTGATATTCTGCGTTCGCCGCACGTCAACAAGACGAGCCGTGACCAGCTTGAAATTCGTACGCACCAGCGTCTCATGGACATCATTGATCCGACCGACAAGACGGTCGATGCTTTGATGAAACTTGATTTGCCCGCTGGCGTGGATGTCAAGATTAAGGTGCAGTAAAAGTTTTTTTGCGACGTTTCTAAAAACTGTCGCGTTACGTGTCGCTCCTGGCACACCAAAGCAGTCGATCGGTGTTGGCGCGTTTTTCATTAAAAAAGAAAGACGAACGCAACCTCCCGTCGTGGAGTGATTTTATAAAGTACGGTCCCGGCCAATCGTAGCCGGGGTGGAGATAATAAATGAGTGATAAGCTCGGCTTAGTCGGTCGCAAGGTCGGCATGACGCGCATCTTCATGGACGACGGCGAGTCCGTTCCCGTGACGGTGGTTGACGTCTCCGACAACCGTGTCGTTTATGTAAAGACACAGGAAAGCGACGGCTACAATGCCATTCAAGTCGCGTTTGGCTCCAAAAAGCCTTCGCGCGTCAACAAAGCTCTTGCTGGCCACTTTGCTAAGGCCGGCGTTCAAGCAGCCGCATTGTTGAAGGAATTCCATGTCGATGCTGACAAGATTGCCAATTACAAACCTGGCATGGTCTTGGCAGCGGATATGTTCGCCGTCGGACAGAAAGTGGACGTTACGGGTACGACAATCGGCAAGGGATACGCTGGCGTCATCAAACGCCATCATTTCAGTTCCAACCGCGCCAGCCACGGTAACTCGGTAACGACAAATGCCCCAGGTTCTATTGGTAACCGCCAAGATCCGGGTCGTGTCTTCCCGGGCAAGCGTATGGCAGGTCACCTCGGTGACGCACAGCGTACGACGCAGAATCTCGTCATTACGCGTGTGGATGTCGAACGTGGTCTACTTTTGATCCGTGGTGCCATCCCGGGTAGCAAGGGCGGTGAAGTTTTTGTCCGTCCCGCCGTTAAGGCCTAATAGGAGCGAACCATGGAATTGAATTTAATCAATGAGCAGGGTGTTGAGACGGCCAAGGTGCCGGCCTCCGATGCCGTGTTCGCACGTGAATACAATGAAGCGCTGGTTCATCAGTTGGTAGTTGCCTACCAGGCCAACGCTCGTCAGGGTACGCGCGCTCAGCTCAATCGTGAGTTTGTGCATCACACGACAAAAAAGCCTTTCCGCCAGAAGGGAACAGGTCGTGCTCGCGCGGGTATGTCTTCTTCTCCGCTTTGGAGAGGTGGTGGTCGTACCTTCCCGAGTTCTCCTAATGAGAACTTCACAAAGAAGATGAATAAGAAGGCCTACAGAATTGCAATGGCTACGATTCTCTCGAAGCTTGCAGCCGATGGCCGTCTTGTTGTTGTTGACTCGATTACAGCGGAAACGCCCAAGACAAAGGCTTTTGCGGCCAAGTTAAAGGCGATGGGTCTTAACAATGCGTTGTTGATTGCGCAAGGAGATGAGAACGGTTATCTCGAAAATAACCTTTTCCTCGCTTCTCGCAACATCAAGAACATCTTGGTTGTTACACCGCGCTATATCGATCCGCTCTCTCTCGTCTACTACGACAAGGTCGTTGTTGCGAAGAGTGAAATCGCCAAGATTGAGGAGATGCTCGGATGAACCAAGATCGTTTATTGAAAGTCCTCGTCGGACCGGTTATCTCTGAAAAGAGCACGATGGTCGCTGACAAGGCTCGCCAGTACACGTTTGACATCCTTCCGGATGCAACGAAGACTGAAGTGAAAGCCGCAGTCGAGCTTTGCTTTAAGGTTGAGGTTACAAGCGTTCGTACCGTCAACATCAAGGGCAAGATTAAGCGCACGGGGCGTACACCCGGTGTTCGCAAGGCAGTTCATAAGGCTTACGTGAGCCTTAAGGAAGGCCAGGAAATTAACTTCGCGCAGGAGGGTAAGTAATGGCTCTCATTAAACTGAAGCCCACCTCGGCCGGATGCCGTCACGCCGTTAAGGTTGTGACACCAGGCTTGCATAAGGGAAGCCCCTTTGCAGCTCTTACCGAGAAGAAGAATCGTGGGTCAGGCCGCAACAATGACGGACATATTACATGCCGTCATAAGGGTGGTGGCTCTAAGCGTCATTATCGCGTTATTGACTTCTTGCGTGATAAGGATGGTGTTGCAGGACGCGTGGAACGTATTGAATACGATCCGAACCGTTCTTCTCACATCGCTCTCGTGCTTTATGCCGATGGCGAACGTCGTTACATTATCGCCCCGAAGGGCTTGAATGTTGGTGACGCTGTGATGAGTGGCGCAGAGGCTCCGATTAAGGTCGGTAACGCTCTCCCGCTTCGTAACATCCCGGTTGGTTCGACAATTCACTGCATTGAAATGCTTCCTGGTAAGGGTGCACAGCTTGTGCGTGCCGCAGGTGCTTTTGCGCAGTTGATTGCTCGCGACGGCGAGTACGCTCAGGTTCGTATGCGTTCTGGTGAAGTTCGCCGCATTTTGATTGAATGCCGCGCGACAATCGGAACAGTTGGCAATGAAGAAAACAGTCTGCGTGAGCTCGGCAAGGCCGGTGCGACACGTTGGCGCGGTATCCGCCCGACGGTTCGCGGTAAGGTGATGAACCCGGTCGATCACCCGCATGGTGGCGGCGAAGGCCGTACAGGTACGGGTCGCGCTCCGATGTCTCCATGGGGACAGCTCACCAAGGGCTACCGTACACGCAATTCCAAGCGCACGGACAAGATGATTGTCCAGCGCCGTTATGACAAGTAAGGGGGTCTGAAGAATGTCTCGTTCGTTAAAGAAGGGGCCGTTTGTTGACGGATCCCTCATGAAGAAGGTAGAGACGGCACAGTCTAGCCGCGACAAGCGTCCGATTAAGACTTGGTCTCGTCGTTCTACGATTCTTCCGGAGTTTGTCGGTTTGACGATCGCTGTGCATAACGGCCGTCAGCATGTTCCTGTTTATGTCAATGAGAACATGGTCGGTCACAAGCTCGGTGAATTCGCCATGACGCGTACCTTCAAAGGACACGCGATCAACGCTGATAAGAAGGTCAAGGGGTAATCAAATGGAAACTACTGCAATCGTTCGCGGTGTGCGCCTGTCGGCTCAGAAGGGCCGTGTGGTCGCTGACCTGGTTCGCGGTAAGCCCGTGGACAAGGCCCTTAACATCCTGAAGTTCACGCAACGCCGTGCTGCTGGCATCGTTCTGAAGGCTCTCGAAAGTGCCATCGCCAATGCCGAACACAATGACGGTGCGGATATCGACGAACTTCGCGTCACAAAGATTTACGTGGAAAAGGCTACGACGTTGCGCCGCTTTGGCGCTCGCGCCAAGGGTCGCGGTACGCGTATCGGTAAGCAGACGTCTCACGTTTACGTGACCGTCGGCGACAAGTAAAGGTGAACCATGGGTCAGAAAATTAATCCTACCGGCTTCCGCCTTCCCGTGACGCGCAACTGGACGTCGCGCTGGTACGCGGTCGGCCGTAACTTCTCTCGCACGCTCTGCGAGGATTTGAAAGTACGTGCCTTCCTCACGGAAAAGCTCAAGGCTGCTAGCGTTTCTCGCATTCTTATCGAGCGTCCTGCTAATAACGCCCGTATCACAATCTTCTCGGCTCGTCCCGGTGTTGTGATCGGTAAGCAGGGTGCTTACATCGAAGAGCTCAAGGCCGAAGTTCAGAAGATGATTGGTGTGCCAGCACACATCTCCATCGAAGAAATTCGTCGTCCTGAACTCGATGCACAGCTTATTGCTGATGGCATTACCCAACAGCTCGAAAAGCGCATCATGTTCCGCCGCGCGATGAAACGCGCGATGCAGAACGCAATGCGTCTTGGCGCCAAGGGTATCAAGATTATGAGCGCCGGTCGTTTGAACGGAGCGGAAATCGCACGTACTGAATGGTACCGTGAAGGCCGTGTTCCACTTCACACACTGCGCGCGGATATCGACTACGGCTTCTCTGAAGCGCACACGACCTATGGTGTCGTTGGCGTGAAGGTTTGGGTCTACAAGGGCGATAGCCTTGACCGTGCTGAAGCGGTTGAAGCAGCTCCTGCTCCCGCTGATCGTGAAGACCGTCGCCGTCGTCCGGCACGCCGTACCCGCAAGGCCGAAGAGGGTGAAGAGAAGGCTGAAAAGAAGCCCGCTCGTCGCGCTCGCAAGACTGCGGATGCCGCCGTTGCCGCCACTGAAACAAAAGACGGAGAATAAGCGATGCTGCAACCGAATCGTACAAAATACCGTAAGGACCAGAAAGGTCGTAACTACGGTATGGCTCAGCGAGGCGCTGATGTCTCCTTTGGGGACTTCGGCCTCAAGGTGCTCGAACGTGGTCGTCTGACGGCTCGTCAGATTGAGGCCGCGCGTCGTGCTCTCACGCGCCACATTAAGCGCGGTGGTCATGTTTGGATCCGCGTCTTCCCGGACAAGCCCATTTCGAGCAAGCCCGCCGAAGTGCGTATGGGTAACGGTAAGGGCAACCCCGAATACTGGGTCGCTCTCGTGCAACCCGGCCGGATCCTCTATGAGATGGACGGTGTCGATGAGACACTCGCCCGCGAAGCGTTTGCTCTCGCGGCAGCGAAGTTGCCCCTGAAGACAAAGTTCGTTGTCCGCCAGGTTGGCAAGTAAGGAGACGGACATGAAAGCAAAAGAATTGCGCGCCATGGATGAGGCTGCGCTTAACAAGGAATTGACCGAGCTTCAGACCGCGTACTTCAAACTACGCGTTCAGAAGGCGACTCAGCAACTCCAGAACACGAACCAGTTGCGCACGACCCGTCGCGATATCGCGCGCGTTCGCACGGTTCTCGCTCAGAAGGCGGCCGCGAAATGACGGATACTGTTGAAACAAGCAAGCTCACCCGCACCCTCGTTGGTGTGGTTCAGAGCGATAAGATGGACAAGACCGTGACGGTCCTTGTGGAACGTCGTGTCAAGCACCCGCTCTATGGAAAGATTGTTGTTCGTAGTAAGAAGTACCACGTTCACGATGAATCCAACACAGCAGGTGTGGGCGACAAGGTTGAAATCGCGGAAGGACGTCCCGTTTCCAAGACAGTGACTTGGCACGTGACGAAGATTCTCGAAAAGGCCGTTGTTGTCTAGTAGGAAGTAAAGTGCGCTTGCAAGCTTTGCGGCTTTTCGTTAAACTTGCAAGCCTCGCGCAGAAGCCGACCGGTAATCGGTCGGCATCTGTGTCGATTTTTTCTTGATTAGGTATCTTTTTTGTTTGCCCGTATGTGGTTTTGTACGGGGATTCTCGGATAAATCAGATGCGCTAATCGTTCTCCCGTACGGGACCAATACTGTCTGCGTATGCAGAATAAGTTGGAAACTAGAAACCATGATTCAGATGCAAAGCAAGCTGGACGTTGCCGACAACACAGGCGCTCGTTCAGTGATGTGTTTCAAGGTGTTGGGCGGCTCTAAGCGCCGTTATGCCAACATCGGCGACGTCATCAAGGTGACTGTCAAGGAAGCCGCACCGCGTGGCCGCGTTAAAAAAGGCGAGGTCTATAGCGCTGTGGTGGTTCGTACCGCTCAGGGCGTGCGTCGTGCCGACGGATCGAGAATTCGTTTCGACGGTAACGCCGTTGTTCTTCTCAATTCCAAACTCGAGCCCGTTGGCACACGTATCTTCGGACCGGTAACGCGTGAACTGCGTACCGAACGGTTCATGAAGATTGTGTCCCTCGCTCCCGAAGTTCTTTAAGGAGGCCTACAGATGCAGCGCATCCGCAAAGGCGACGAGGTTATCGTGATTGCCGGCAAGGACAAGGGCAAGAAAGGTGTTGTTACCGCCCGTGTCGATGACTCGCATGTGACAGTCGAGGGCGTGAACGTCGTCAAGAAGTGTGTTCGCCCGAACCCGATGACCAATACAGAAGGTGGCATTGTTGATAAGACGATGCCGATTGATCAGTCGAACGTGATGATCGTTAACCCTGCCACAGGCAAGGGTGACCGCGTTGGCTTTAAAGAAGTCGATGGCAAGAAGGTCCGCGTTTTCAAAAGCAACGGCGCAGTTGTTGGCGCCAAGGCTTAAGGAGTAAGGAATGACACGTTTCCACACTCTGTACCGCGACACCATCGTTCCGGAACTCATTAAGAAGTTCGGATACAAGACGACGATGCAAGTTCCACGTATCACAAAGATTACGTTGAACATGGGCGTCGGCGAAGCGGTCAACGATAAGAAGTATGTCGACAACGCTGTTGCCGATATGACAAAGATTGCAGGGCAAAAGCCCGCTGTGACACGTACCCGTAAGGCTATTGCGAACTTTAAGATTCGCGAGAATATGCCCATCGGTTGCATGGTCACACTCCGTGGCGAAAGAATGTACGACTTCTTAGATCGCCTTGTCACAATCGCGTTCCCGCGCGTTCGTGACTTCCGTGGCGTTTCTGGTCGTGCTTTCGATGGCCGCGGCAACTACAACATCGGTCTGAAGGAACAGATCATTTTCCCGGAAATCGAATACGACAAGATCGATGCGATTCGGGGTATGAATATTTCTATCACGACGACAGCTAAAACTGACGAAGAAGCTAAGGCGCTTTTGGCAGCCTTCCGCTTCCCGTTCCGTAATTGAGAAAAGGTGCATCAAGATGGCAAAGTTATCATTGATTAACCGCGAACAGAAACGTGAGGCCACAGTGGCCAAGTTCGCGGCCAAGCGCGCCGAACTCAAGGCGATTATCAACGACGCGTCCCGCCCGGTTGAGGACCGTCTCGAGGCCCGCCGCAAGTTGCAGGAACTTCCCCGCGACGCGAGCCCCGTGCGTCTTCGCAATCGTTGTGGCTTAACAGGTCGTCCGCGCGGAACATTCCGCAAGTTCGGCCTTGCGCGCGGCATGATCCGCGACGCGGCCATGCGTGGTGATATTCCCGGCCTCATCAAGGCCAGCTGGTAAGCGAGGAGATTACGAAATGAGTATGAGTGATCCGATCGCCGATATGCTGACCCGTATCCGCAACGCTCAGAGCGTTGATAAGACCGAAATCGTGATGCCGAGCTCCAAGCTCAAGGTCGCGATTGCCCAGGTTTTAAAGGACGAGGGTTACATTGAAGGCTACGAAGTTGTTGCCAATGAAGGCAAGACAGAGCTGCATATCGGTTTGAAATACTATGCGGGTCGTCCCGTGATCGAACGCATTGAACGCGTTTCCCGTCCCGGCCTGCGTATCTACAAGAACCATGATTCGATTCCCCAGGTTATGAATGGCCTCGGAATTGCAATCGTTTCTACGCCCAAGGGCGTGATGACTGACCGCAAAGCGCGTGCTGCCGGTATCGGCGGTGAAGTGCTCTGCTATGTCGCTTAATCGAGGGGGTTTGAAATGAGTCGTATTGGTAAGATCCCCGTTACCCTCGCCAAGGGTGTTGATGTTGCGATTTCCGATGCGGAAATCGTTATCAAAGGCGCCAAGGGTGAGGTTCGCGTGCATCGCTTGGCTGGTGTCAAGATCGAACGCGAAGGCGATGAGCTTAAATTCGTTCAGACAGAACAAACGCGTGAAGCAAACGCGAACACTGGGACGATGCGTGCTCTCGTCAACGACATGGTGAAAGGCGTCACTGTTGGCTTCGAGAAGAAGCTTACCCTTGTGGGCGTTGGCTACCGTGCACAGGCTCAGGGTGATGCTCTGAATCTGCAACTTGGTTTCTCGCATCCTGTTGTGCACAAGATGCCCAAGGGAATCACATGCAAGACACCAAGCCAGACAGAAATCATCATTAGCGGCGCCGATAAGCAGGTCGTCGGCCAGACAGCAGCGGTTATCCGCGGCTATCGTCCACCCGAACCCTACAAGGGCAAGGGAATCCGCTATGCCGATGAGCATGTCGTGATTAAGGAAACTAAGAAGAAGTAAGCGGGAGACGTTAGACCATGATTAATAAGAAGCAAAGCCGTCTGCGTCGCGCCGGTGCCGCTCGCGCCCGCATCAAGCTGCAGAAGGCTATCCGTTTGTCGGTGCATCGCACCAACTTGCATATTTATGCGACCATCATCTCCGCTGAAGGCGATCGCGTTTTAGCCTCTGCTTCTACGTTGGAAGCAGAAGTTCGTGCGAAGCTCGCTGCGGAGGGAAAGAACGGTGGCAACATTGCTGCCGCGAAGATTGTCGGTGAGCGTATTGCCCAGAAGGCCAAGGCTGCTGGAATCGAATCCTGCGCCTTTGACCGTTCCGGTTATCGTTACCACGGCCGTGTTGCCGCGCTTGCTCAGGCAGCGCGCGAAGCCGGTCTCAAGTTCTAAAGGGAATCGAGGCTTATGGCTAAGGTTGATAAAAAGAATCCGGTCGAAGAAATCGACGATGGCATTCGCGAAAAGATGATTGCGGTTAACCGCGTCACCAAGGTTGTGAAGGGCGGCCGCATTTTGGCCTTTGCAGCTCTCACAGTCGCTGGCGACGGTGATGGCGCAATCGGTATGGGAACAGGCAAGAGCCGTGAAGTTCCGGCCGCTGTGAGTAAGGCCATGGAACGTGCCCGTAAGGACATGAAAAAATATCCGCTCAACAATGGCACATTGCATCACGCCGTCAAGGGTCAGCATGGCGCAAGCCGCGTCATTCTGATGCCGGCTAGCGAAGGTACTGGCGTTATTGCTGGTGGCCCGATGCGTGCGGTGCTTGAAGCGATGGGAGTTCGCAACGTTTTGGCGAAGGCCTACGGATCGACAAACCCCTACAACATGGTTCGTGCGACGATCGATGCACTTTCTCACTTGAGTTCTCCTGCGGACATCGCTGCTAAGCGCGGCATGACCGTCGAGCAGATTCTCGCGTAAGGTCTTTTTGGAGGTTAGCAAAAATGACAGATAAGAAGACCTTGAAGGTAACTCTCGTTAAGAGCCCAATTGGCACTAGCAAGGAACACTTGGCTTGCCTTAAGGGTCTCGGCCTTAAGAAGTTGCATCACTCGCGTGAACTCGAGGATACGCCTGCCGTTCGCGGTATGATCGCCAAGGTCGCGTTCCTTGTTCGCGTCGATTAAGAGGTATTAGACATGCGTTTGAATACGATTAAGCCCGCAGAGGGTGCTACAAGCCAGGCACATCGCATTGGCCGTGGCGTTGGCTCTGGCTGGGGCAAAACAGCAGGTCGCGGCCACAAGGGACAGAAGTCCCGTGCCGGCGGCTTCCATAAAGTCGGTTTCGAAGGCGGGCAGATGCCCTTGCATCGTCGCTTGCCCAAGCGTGGCTTTTTCTCGATTAACCATCAGTTTGTCGAGGAAGTCCGTTTGTCCGAGCTTGAAGCGTTGCCTGTGGACATGATTGACTTGGACGTTTTAAAGAATGCCAACGTCGTTTCTCGCAACGCGATTAGCGCACGCGTGATTCTTGCTGGAAAGATTTCTCGCAAGGTGATCGTACGCGGTCTTGGTGTCACAAAGGGAGCTAAGGCAGCCATTGAGGCCGCTGGTGGTTCCGTTGAGGCCTAACACACACTAACGCTTTAGGAAACAAACGTGGCGAACAGTCCAAAAACCAAGCCGACCGGGCTAGCGAAGTATGGCGATTTGAAAAAGCGCCTCATCTTCCTCCTGCTCGCTTTGGTCGTCTACCGCATTGGCGCGCATGTGCCCGTGCCGGGAATTGATCCGGATACCCTGCGTCAACTCTTCAATGAGCAGCAGGGCGGTATCCTCGGTCTGTTTAACATGTTCTCGGGCGGTGCTTTGTCACGCTTCTCAGTCTTCGCACTCGGCATCATGCCGTACATTTCTGCATCCATTATTATGCAGATGCTTTCGTACGTGTTGCCGAGCCTCGAGGCTTTGCGCAAAGAAGGCGAGTCGGGACGCCGTAAGATTACGCAGTACACGCGTTACGGTACCCTTTTGCTTGCTGGTTTCCAGTCGCTCGGCATTGCCGTTGCACTCGAGACGCAGCATGGACTCGTCATTGATCCCGGTATGATGTTCCGCTTTACCTGCACGGTAAGCCTCGTGACAGGAACGATGTTCCTCATGTGGCTCGGAGAGCAGATCACAGAGCGCGGACTCGGTAACGGTATCTCGCTAATCATCTTTGCGGGTATTGTGGCAGGCTTCCCAGCGGCAGCAAGCGGTTTATTCCAATTGGTCAGCACGGGTGCAATTAGCCCCTTGTCGGCCATCTTCATTGTCGCAATTGTTATTTTGGTCACCGGTTTTGTCGTGTTCATTGAACGCGGCCAACGCCGAATCACCGTTAACTATGCGCGCCGTCAAATTGGCAACAAGATGTACGGCGGTCAGGCCTCGTACCTGCCTCTGAAGATTAATATGGCAAACGTGATTCCGCCGATTTTTGCTTCTTCGCTTATTCTCTTCCCAGCGACTCTCGCTGGTTGGTTTACAAGCGGAGATTCCACACGTTGGATTCGCGATTTGGCAGCGGCATTAAGTCCTGGGCAACCGCTTTACACATTGCTCTATGCGGCGCTCATTATTTTCTTCGCTTTCTTCTATACGGCATTGGTTTTCAATCCGAAGGAAACGGCGGAGAACTTAAAGAAGGGTGGCGCCTTTGTGCCAGGTATTCGTCCCGGTGAGCAGACAGCCCGTTACATCGACAAGGTGTTAACGCGACTCACGCTTGGCGGTGCAGCATACCTCACGTTCGTGTGCCTTGTGCCTGAATTCTTGAACCTTCGTTTCAACGTACCGTTCTACTTCGGTGGCACGTCGCTGCTGATTGTGGTCGTTGTGACGATGGACTTCGTCAGTCAGGTTCAGGCCTACATGATGTCGCACCAGTATGAGAATTTGCTCAAGAAGACTAACTTCAAGGGCTTTGGACCTGGGGTGTAGTCTGAGCTCGGGGCACTGAAAACAAATTTTTGAATTCAAGACAAAGAAGTCTTTAAGCTTCGCGTCTTAAAAACGGTTTCTCTTAGGAGAATTTTATGAAGGTTAACGCTTCGGTTAAGAAGATGTGCCGCAAATGCAGAATCGTTAAGCGCAAGGGCGTTGTGCGCGTGATCTGCGAGGACCCGCGGCATAAGCAACGTCAAGGCTAAAGAGGTAAACAAATATGGCTCGTATTGCCGGTATTAATATTCCGCCCAATCAGCATGCCGTCATCGGTTTGACTGCCATTTTTGGCATCGGCCGTTCTCGTGCAGGGCAGATTCTCGATTCCTGCGGTGTTGAACACACCAAGAAGGTCAAGGATTTGACAGATGCGGAACTCGAAAAGATCCGTGATGCCATTGGTCAGTTCAGCGTGGAAGGTGATCTTCGTCGTGAAGTTCAACTCTCCATTAAGCGTCTGATTGATCTTGGAACATATCGCGGAATGCGGCACCGCAAAGGGTTGCCCGTCCGTGGTCAGCGTACACGTACCAATGCGCGTACCCGTAAGGGACCGCGTAAGGTTGGTGTCACGTTGAAGAAGTAATTTCTGAGAAGGAATACGAATGGCTCCCACAAAGCAACAGCAGCAACAGGCCGCCGCTCGCGGCCGCAAGAAGGTCAAGAAGGTTGTCACCGAGGGTATCGCCCACGTGCACGCCTCCTTTAACAACACAATTATCACGATTACAGATCGTCAGGGTAATGCGGTTGCCGCATCCTCTTCTGGCGCCCAGGGCTTTAAGGGTTCACGCAAGTCGACACCCTTTGCCGCTCAGGTCGCCGCAGAGCACGCTGGTAAGCAGGCTCTTGAGTACGGTCTGAAGAACGTAGAAGTCCGTATTTTCGGACCGGGACCCGGTCGTGAGTCGAGTGTTCGCGCATTGAATGCTTTAGGCATTCGCGTCACGAGCATTCAAGACGTCACCCCGATTCCCCACAACGGTGTTCGCCCCAGCAAGCGTCGCCGCATGTAATTTATTTTCGTATCCTGTGTCCGTGCATTTATCGGATGTGCGGACTGAATGCGGCTTAGCCGCAGGATATAAGAGGTAACAGAAAAATGGCACGATATCTCGGTCCTAAACTGAAGCTCTCTCGCCGTGAGGGCTCCGATCTTAACCTGAAGAGCGCTCGTCGCTCCTTCGACAGCAAGGTCAAAGCTGCCGATGTGAAACCTGGCCAGCACGGAAAGACCTCCGGGCAACGCCTCTCTGACTATGGCACGCAGTTGCGTGAAAAGCAGAAGATGAAGCGTACCTACGGTCTCTTGGAACGTCAGTTCCGCCGTTATTACGCAGCCGCTGCGTCTCGCCCAGGCAACACCGGCGAAATCCTTCTCGGTCTCTTGGAAAGCCGTCTTGACAATGTCGTCTATCGCATGGGCTTTGGCTCTACACGTGCGGAAGCGCGTCAACTCGTTAGCCACTGCGCGATTCTCGTCAATGACAAGAAGTGCAACATCCCGTCTTACACTGTGAAGGCAGGGGACAAGATTTCCGTTCGTGAAAGCGCCCAGAAGCAAGCTCGCATCATCGATGCGCTTGAACTCGCCGGCCAGAGCGGATTCCCGAGCTGGGTTGAAGTTGATGCTAAGAAGATGGAAGGCATCTTCAAGAGCGTTCCTGCCCGTGACGAAATCGCCCCGGACATCAACGAATCGCTCGTTGTCGAACTTTACTCGCGTTAATCTTGACAGCAACCCGCGAAGCGCCGTTTACCAAACGCCACAAACGGCCATTCGCGGGAGTAATTGTTTTTTGGCACTACTGTTTTACGGGGGCTTTAGTGCAGCAGTAACAAATCCCGGTTTTTCCACTCTCAGCCTTATCGGTGTAACGAGCCGAGGGTATTGAAAAGGAAATGATTCATGGCTAATACCACGCTCTTGAAGCCGACGAACATTGAAGCAATCGTCGACGAAAAGAACCCCAACATTGCCGTTATTACGCTCGAACCGTTCGAACGTGGATACGGTCACACACTCGGAAACGCATTGCGTCGCATTCTTCTTGCCTCTATGGTTGGCTATGCCCCCACGGAGTTGAGTATCGGTGGCGTCTTGCATGAGTTTTCCATCATCAATGGCGTCAAGGAAGACGTTGTTGACATCGTCCTTAATTTGAAGGGTGTTGTCTTCAAACTTGAAGGCGGCCGCGAAGAAGTGACAATTCGTCTGCAGAAAACGGGCGAAGGTGTTGTCACCGCTGCTGATTTCGACCTGCCGCATGATGTGACAGTTTTAAATCCCGAGCACGAGATTGCAACCCTCTCCGGGGGCACGCTCGATATGGAAGTGAAGATTGAAACAGGTCGCGGTTACCAGCCCGGTGACATGCGCGCCTTCGCAAACGATCACTCCCAGACCATCGGTCGCATTATCCTCGATGCAAGCTTCTCGCCTGTGCGCCGCGTTGCCTACAAGGTTGAGGCTGCTCGTGTCGGACAACGCACTGACCTCGATAAGCTCGAGATGACAATCGAGACAAACGGTGTGATTACACCGGAAGATGCCTTGAAAGATGCCGTGCGTATCTTGCAGGATCAACTCTCGATCTTTGGCACGATTAAGACAGAAACCGAAGCCGAGCAGGCCGCTCAGGAAGAAACACCTCCGCCGCTCGACCCGATTTTGTTGCGTCTTGTCGACGATCTGGAACTCACAGTTCGCTCTGCAAACTGCTTGAAGGCCGAAAATATCTACTATATTGGCGACCTCATCCAGAGAACAGAAAACGAGTTGTTGAAGACTCCGAACCTTGGGCGCAAGTCTTTGAACGAAATCAAGGACGTTCTTGCGGCTCACGGTTTAACACTTGGTATGCGTCTCGAGAACTGGCCGCCAGCCAATCTCGAAAACTAATTTCTAAGCCTCTTTTAGCTTCTCGGGCGTCTTAAAAGAAGGTTTGCCCGAGAGGTGAAAAGAGATTTTTAAAACAAAAAGAAACCCGTCCGTCAAACAGAAACTGGTTTGGATAGAAGAGTCGGGAGGTCAATTTAGCCCTAAGGGGTTTTAAGTTAGACCAAAGATTTTTATAAGGAACAAAAAAATGCGTCACCGTTCTGGATTGCGTAAATTAAATCGCACCTCTGCACATCGCCTTGCGATGCTCCGTAACATGATGTGCTCTTTGCTGCGTCATGAAGCTATCAAGACAACACTGCCGAAGGCCAAGGAACTTCGCCGCGTTGTTGAGCCGATGATTACTCTTGCAAAGACACCGTCCGTTGCCAACCGTCGTCTCGCTTTCAACCGCTTGCGCGATCGTGAAGTTGTTGTAAAGCTTTTCGATGAACTGGGCCCGCGCTTTGCAAAGCGTAACGGCGGTTACACACGTGTCCTTAAGATGGGATTCCGTCCTGGCGACAACGCACCGATGGCCTATGTTGAACTCACCGAAAAGGCTGCTGCTAAGCCCGAAGCGGTGAAGGCCGAGGAAGTTAAGGCCGAAGTGAAGGCTCCCGAAGCCTCGAAGGCTGAAGAAGTGAAGGCTGAAGAAGCTCCGAAGGCATAAGAAGTCGGTTTATAAGCTCCAAAGCAAAGCGCCACTCAACTGAGTGGCGTTTTGCGTTTGTGTGTCTTTAGATTTTGGCAAGTCTTTTTTCAAAATTCCAAGAATCTCGGCACATTTCCTCGATACCGAATTTTGCCTCCCAGCCAAGCAGTTTCTTTGCCTTAGTGGGATCTGCCCAATTGGCGGCAGTGTCTCCAGCACGTCTTGGTGCAATCTTATAAGCCACAGTTCTGCCACTTGCCTTCTCATAGGCGTGAACGATGTCAAGGACGCTATAGCCCACGCCCGTTCCTAGATTGATAGCTTCCCAGCCTTCTACGGCGCTTAGGCGCCCTAGCGCGGCTACGTGTCCGCGTGCAAGGTCTACGACGTGAATGTAGTCTCGAACTCCTGTGCCATCTTTTGTGGGATAGTCGCCGCCAAAGACCCTTAGGTAGTCAAGCCTACCTGAGGCAACACGAGCAACATAGGGCAGTAGATTATTTGGTATCCCATTGGGATTTTCCCCGATAAGTCCACTAGGATGCGCTCCAATCGGGTTGAAGTACCTTAGGCAAATAATCTTAAAGCGAGAGTCAGCCCGAGAGAGGTCTTTGAGAATCTCCTCAATAAAGAGTTTTGTGCGCCCGTAAGGATTTGTGACGCCTCCTGTAGGGTGCTCTTCTGTAATGGGAAGTGCCTGCGGCGTACCGTAAACGGTTGCTGAGGAGGAAAAAAGAAGCTTAAAGACGCAGGCTTCCTTCATCGAGGCGAGGAGAACGAGAGTGCCATTTACATTGTTGTCGTAGTAGGTAATAGGCTTTTCGCAGGATTCTCCCACGGCTTTTAGCCCAGCAAAGTGAATGACAGCCTCTGGCTTTGTCTCTTTAAGAGCGGCTGTTAGTATTTCTCCGCATCGAATGTCGCCTTCGATAAAGCGAGGAGTCTTTCCCGTGATTTCTCGAATGCGCTCTAAGACATCGACTGAGGAATTCGTGAGGTTATCGTAAAGGGTTACCTCGTCGCCAAGAGAGAGCAATTCGACAGCGGTGTGTGATCCAATAAAGCCCATTCCGCCCGTGAGAAATACGCGCATAAAAGACCTCTCTTTTTAAAGTTTTCTTCTGTAAATCCGGATATCTTTATTTCCAGGGACTTCTTCGGAAGAAAAACGCAATTTCTTAAGTAAATTCTGCATGGCTTCATTCTCTGTGAGAACGACACCATATAGGGACTCTGCGTGAAGAGATTCAGCTTCAGAAATTAAAGATTTCATAAGCCGTGTCCCAAGTCCGCGATGCTGGCAGCTGTCCTCAACGAGAAGGCCAAATTCGGCAGTGTTTGTCCCAGAATCTAAAACAAAGCGACCTACTGCGTGGATTTTTGCATTGCTGCCTTTCGCATCAACGACAACATTGGCTCGCTCTCTGTCGTAGTCAAGTTGGGTGTAATGGATGAATTCTTCATCGGTAACTTCCGAGGCTCTCTTTTGCAGGCGAAGAAAGGCGCTTTTTTCCGAAATACGACTTAAGAAATCTTTTAGCGGCTCAAAGTCATCAGGCCTCAAACTGCGGATGCGAAGTCCTGTGCCAGCGGGAACAGAAAAAGTTGGCGTTGGCGCAATGAGCATGTGAGAAAACGTTTCATCTGGAGCAAGATCGCCTGGGTTAAAGCCTGCCGTTGCATCAAGAGAAAGGACCCCGAATTCGTCTGCGATAAGGGGATTAATCTCTAGCTCTGTGAGGGCAGGGACCTCGGAGGCGAGTTTCGAGAGTTGCAAAATGGCTTGAACAAGCGCATTGATATCGACCTTGGGTAATCCACGGAAGCGTTCAAGGGCAGAGTAGAAGACGCATCTTTCGACGAGATTCTTGGCTTGTGGCTCTGTAAGGGGAGGCAAAGCTTCGAGCTTCTGAGGGAAGAGTTCTCCCACTTTTCCGCCAGCAGACAGTGAGATTACGGGGCCAAGTACGGGGTCTCGATTCAAAGCAAGCCTTAATTCGCGCGCGTTGGGGCGACCGGACATCTTTTGAACAAAAATGCCTGTAAAGGAAGCCAGGGGGGCAAAACTTGCACAGGTGTGCTTCAGTTGTGCGAAATCTTTCTCTGGATCCATTGAATTCAGAATGATGCCGCCGATCCGAGAGCGCTGTTCAAGGCCGTCAGCACAGATTTTTAGTGCTACAGAACCTCCAAGACTTTTAGCAACGGCTACAGCGTCGCTAGAGGTTGTAACTAGCGACCCCTTGGCACTCGGAATCCCAATGACTTGAAGGAGTCGCTCGCACTGCTCTGGACTTAGCCGATTCCGTTTCTGATTGCGTGCTTCTTCAATAATGTCGCGTGCGAGGCCAAAGTCATGTCGTGAGGCCTCTGACCCAGGCGCGGGAGGCAGAAGTGTTAGTTCTCTAGCAAGATTACGCTCTGAAAGGTGTGCGAAGGCTTTCATCGCCTCGTCAATCGTGCAAAGTACGGGGACGTGTAACTGAGAGAAAACACTTCGAATGTTTTCCGCAGGGGATGCGCCTTGCCAACTTAAAAAGACGGGTTTAAACGTATTGTGCAACACCCCTTGAAACTCTGTGGCTAGGGATGCAATGTCAAAAGAGGCCGTAGGCGAGATGGTCAATAAGATGGCATCGACCGCTTTATCCGCTAAGAGCAGGGAAGTAGCCTTGGCAAATTGCGTGGCCGTGGCCTCAAAGCCAAGGTCCACAGGGTTCGCAGGAAGATAATCTTGTCCGGTTAATTTAAAAAGCGCCTTGGCGGATGTTTCTGATGGTGTGGCAAGCTTCACTTGGGCGGATTCTGCAGCATCCGCTGAGAGTGCGGCAAAGCCCAAGCCATTTGCAATGATGGCGAGGCGCCCGTGCTCGACGTTTTTCTTTGCCGAGAAGAGGTCGATAGTCGCAGAGAAATCATCAATCCTGTCGCATCTTATGCAGGCTGTGCGAGAAAGCATCGCATCAAATGCCGCATCATCACAGGCCGCAGTGGCAAAGCGCGAAGCAACAAGTCTAGCGGAGTTATCTGTGCGACCAGTTTTAAGAACAATGACAGGTTTACGCCGTGAGGCAGCTCTTAAGGCCGAGAAAAACTTTCTCGGATGTGCGAGCGTCTCAATGTGCATGGCGATGACCTCGGTGTCAGGATCTGCCGCAAGGAAATCGAGCATCTCGGCAAGCGTCACATCGCTTTCTGAACCTGCAGTGAGCACAGAGGAAAAGCCTAAAGAACAGCGTGAGGCATAGTCAAGGACGGCCGAAGCAACAGAAGAAGACTGGCAGATAAGTCCCACGTGACCGATGTGAGGCAGTGTTGACCAGTAACTCACATTTAATCCAATCTGAGGTCGAATAATTCCAGAGGAATTTGGCCCAATGAGGCGGATGGAATTTTCTTTACAGAATTCCGCAATATCGCGACGCCAAAGTCTGTCGGAGGTAATCGTATCTTCCCCAGGGGTAATTAGGACATTTTGAATTCCAAGAGCGGCGCATTGCTTAAGAATCAGGCGAACATTCCTCGAGGGCGTAGCGATAACAACAAGGTCAACCTTTTCTGGTAACTCTGAGAGTTTGGACCAGCAGGGTACAAGTCCGATGTATTTGTACTTCGGATTTACGGGATAAGCCTGAAGGATTCTGTGTGAATTCATCACACCGTTCCAAATCAGTGTTCCGCGACTTCCCTTGCGGTCGCTTGCACCAACAACGGCAACAGAACGGGGTATAAAAGCACTTTTAAGACGGTGTGAAAAATCCATTGCGAAAAAAGATAATTTTTTAAGTCGAAAGTAAATGGGAGTTTAAAACAGAAGAGCCCGAAATACGATAGAAAACGCAAACGAAGGGCCGCAGAGGGCGCCTCCAAAATGCCGTATGATGCGTTTAGCAAACGAGAAGACCAAAAAGAAGGTTATGGACAAGGAAGAAAAATCTACAGAGGCTCCAAAGCAATGGCTTCGAAGCGATGGTTCCGTCGTTGCCTGTACGGAAAAAGTTAAGGTACTGGAAGAAAACTGGGAAGAAATTCGCTCGCTTTTGCAGGAATCTCTCGATGATGCGGTTCTTATGGGCTGCTCTGAAGAGCGTGTGAAGGCGGAATTCATCCGCCTTGTTAATGCGCTTTCAAGCCCGTATCGGGACGCAATTAAAAAAGAATGAAAAAGGCTCTTCCGACCTCATGAAGCGAAAGAGCCCCACTCTCTTAAGAAGAAAAACAAAAACTACTTTTTCTTAGTGGTTTTCGCTTTTTTAGTCGTTTTTACGACGGTGGCAACCATTTTCTTTGCCGCAGTTGTCTTCTTTGCCGTCGTCGCTTTCTTTGCCGCAGGTTTCTTTGTAGTGGCCTTTACCTTGGCTACTGTTGTTTTTGCCTTCGTTTTGGCAGGGGCTTTGGCCTTAGCGGCAGTCTTAGTAGTCGCCTTTTTCGCTGCCTTTTCTTTAGCGGCATCCTTAGCCTTTGCTTCCTTTAACTTCTTTTCAAGAAGTCTACGTTCGGCAGCGGCTTTCCTTTCTTGTTGGCGGCGTTCGGCGGCCTCTTTCTTGGCGAGAGCAGCGGCTTTGCGTGCTTCTTGCGCGGCCTTGCGAGCGGCTAATGCAGCAGCTTTTTCTGCGGCGCGACGCTCTGCAGCCTCGACCTTCTCTTGGGCACGGGCGGCAGCTTTCGCGGCGGCAATCTTTTTGACAAGAGTCTTCTCGGGCTTTGTGGGCTTAAGAATCTTTTTCATCGCTGCGGCATGGCGTTCAGCTTCCTCGCGTGCAGCTTCTTCCGCAGCCTCTTCTTCCGCGGTACGCATAGAAATGCGAACAACGGGAGGAGCCACTGCGGCTTCCTCTTCCTTGACGCCCCAAAGCGTAAGGAGTTCCTTCTGATCTGGGGCAGTGCCACGCTCACGCCGTGCAACAACACTTGCCCGGACGAGTTTTTCAATATCAGGTAGCGGTAAACGATTTAAGTCTGAAAAGTTAATGAGGCTATGCTCAGTATCAAAACCAGGAATCGTATTAAAGAAAGGTTCTGCGGCTTTACGTTCTGCAACGAAAAGCGTTAAAAGTTTATCTCTAGATTCAAGCGCAAAGAGTGGACCGCCGTTAAGCTCATAAAAAACAAGTCCAAACCGTTTACTCTCGCGAACACCACGAGCAGCACGACGGATAAGACTCGCGACACGTGCCATTGCGACGCGACGATCCGGCGGCAAGCCTTGCAAAAAAACACCCAAGACCGATGCACCAACCATAATAGAGAACCTCCTGACAGCAAAAAAGGTCAGTTAACCCCTAAAGAAAACGGATTTAACCTGCTAATTTTACAAGAAATAAGTTTTTCTTGTAAGGTTTTCGTGCGGTAAATCTACTTATAGAAGGCGTAGTTGGCGCTAAAAGGAACCTTAAGAAATGTACCGAGATTCCGCTTGCTGCAACCTGTTGTAGGGATACCACCACGCGCCTCAGTTCGCTTTACCCATTTAAAGGCCGAGAGGGTTCCTTTGAGATTGCCGCGAGGTGTTCCTTCAAAGAGGACATCCTTCATCTTTGAGCGAGAACCTGAGGACGAAGAGGCATTAATTTTTGCTTTGAGGCTACTTCCATCTAGTGCACTAAAGGTGAAGTCGGCGCCCTGCTTGGCAAAGAGCTTACCCGAAGCATCGCGAATTTCCACTTCAGGCGCAATGAAGCGCCAATAGTAGCCCTTACTGTCTGCTGTGCATTGGAACTGCTGATAGCCCGTTCCAACGTAACTAAATGAGAGGGAAACATCTTGAGGTGGCGCAACGGGATCTGTGAGGAATGAGGAGCAACCAGCAAGAGAGATACTTACAAGCGAAGAAATAAGAGAAATGCGACGTAAAGACATGATGCATTAATCCTTTTTAACAGGCTCGGGAGATTTTTCAGTTAAGCTTTTTGTAAGAGGCTTCGAGAGGGCTTCGGTAGCAAGAGGAGCAGGGGCCCCGAGAGCGGCAGACGCGGGATAGCGCTCTCTATGGGTCTTCCAAGTCCCTCCGTTTAAGAGTCGTAGATGAGACTGCACAGCGCCTTCTGCGGGGAAATCCATGAGCCAAACCCCTGTTGTCTTAGGAGAACGTGCCTTGCTCCCTACGCGGTAAAGACTCAAGTCGGGACCTGCGTGCTCATCGAGCGTCATTGAGAGAAATTGTTCGAGCCGATAGGGTTTGAGTTCTGTTCCTAAGAGCGAGTCAATACGGAAAAGTCTCGATGAGGAACTCGCGGGAAGGGATTCGTTAGATTTTGCAGCCTCAGGGAGAATAAAGTGGTTTGTATGGGTAAGAAGTCCTGAGGCGGTACGTTGAACGTGAAATTTACCACTCGGAAGACACTCTACGAAGGCAATTTCGTTTCTATCAGCGAGAACATAAATGATAGGGTAGCCCGAGAAGACGTTTCCGCCTTTACTAAGGGCTTGCGCAACGGAGGCGCAATTGCGAATGAGCCACTCGCCACCGTACCAACCTTCTTTAGATTTAAAACGTTTCGGGTAAAGACTCAGACGCGTACTGCGAGCAACACTCGCAGCGGAAATCTGGCCGACGAAAAGCCCTTTCTCATTAAGGCCTGCTTCAAAGCGATGTGATCTTCCTACGAAGATACCTTTAAAGGCAAAACTTCCTTCGTCGCGGATTGACGCATAGGTTTGTTCTCCTGCTAAATCATCACGCATATAGGCAACAAGCGTGGAGCCGTCTACGGTCTCTGTCGCACCGCGAGCCGCCCAAAAGGTACTTGCTTGAGCAGAAATTGCCACAGGAAGAAGAAAAAATGCAAAAACACACTGACTAAGACGCGTCATTAAGAGTGTCCCCTGAGAAATCATTTTTCGTCGTTAGCCTAGCATGCTTGAAGGAAAGTTTCTTTGGCCCCTTGAGATTTTCTTTAAAAATTGCGATTTTCTTCTTCGAAGTTGTCGATTTTCTTGGCAATTCCCTTTAGGAAGAGGGCGAGAGATAAAAGCATCAAAAGAGATGCGGCAAAGTAAGGAGCCCCAATCTGAATGGGGGAGGCGCCATGAATGACAAAGCCTAGGAGTGGCGTTCCCAAGAGAGGCGCTAAGGCACTCATAAGAGAGAAAAGGGAATTTAAAGCGCCGATATTTTGTCCTTGGTCTCGGGCGTCAGTAAGACGACTAACAGCGCTTGCAATCACGGGAGAGACCACAGCACTTATGGCATAGGCTGAGCAGAAGAGGCTCGCGAGAAGTCCGTTATCCGCAAGTCCAATCCCGGCAAGACAAACCGCACTTAAGAGAATAGAAAAAGCGAGAATCTTGGAGGCAGGATAGCGGCGCAAAAGCCTCGCAAGAATTCCTCCCTGAACTAAAGACATGGATGCTCCGAGAGCGAAAATCGAAAGCCCGATTTCAAGCGGTGTAAAGCCATAGCGGTACTCTGTGTAAAGCGCCCATGTGCACTGTAATAGGGCAATCGCTAGCGAGACGATTGCAAAGACCAAGAAGAAGGGACGCATCTGCTTTCTACCTAGAAGCTTAGGGAGCGCAAGGAAGGCATTACGCGTTGTAGAAAGGCGAGTTTCTCTAGCGGTCGCTAAAAGCGATTCGGGAAGAAAGCGCAACCCGTAAAAGAAGTTGCAGAGAGCCAAGAGGAAGGCAAGAAGGAAGGGAAGAGAAGGGTCACTTTCGCCTACGAAACCGCCTAAGGCAGGACCTAAAACAAAGCCGATACCGAAAACTGCACCAACGCGGCCAAACATCACCGTGCGTTCGTCGCCCTGAGTGAGATCAGCGACATAGGCCTGTGCTACGGTGAGGTTTGCAGAAAGTGCTCCTCCAATAATGCGACTTGCGAGGATAAGTGAAAGAGAAGCAAAGAAAGCAGGAACGGCGAAGGTAAGACCCAAGCCAAGGATGCCAACAAGAAGCACGGGACGGCGCCCAAAGCGATCTGAAAGATAGCCAAGTAGCGGGGCGCTCATAAACTGCATGAGGCCGTAGCTGACCATGATTGCTCCATACCACCAAACCTGCAGGTCTCGAGTCTCGGAGAGCGTCCCAATGAGCCGTGGAAGCACAGGAACGATAAGCCCAACGCCTAAAGCATCTAAGAAGACGCAGGCAAGAACAAATCGGACACTAGAGCGTGTTTTCACAGCTAAGGGTCTCCTTTTATAAGCGTCACCTCGTTTCAGCGCGCCCTTTGAGCCAAGAGCCACGGAGGAAGCGGAAGAGGAAAATTCCGCCTCGGAAAAAGAGTTCAAGGCACATGGCAATCCAAACACCGACAAGTCCCATCGATTGCGAAAGCCAAAAGGCAAGTGGGAGCCTAACAATCCACATGCTAAATAAATTCATCGCGCTAGGGACAAGTGTATCCGCCGCTCCAAGAAAACACCCGTAGGCAACAATGGATGCAGCAAACATCGGCTCAGCAAAGGCTTCAATCCGCAAAATGAAACTTCCTAAAGCGACTACGTCCTTATCAGGAGTCATCGAACTCATAATGGGTTCTGCCGCAAGGAACATGACTAAACCCATAACGCTCATCACCAACATGCCAACAATAATCGTGACGCCACCGATACGCTTTGCTCGTCTATGGTGCCCTGCACCCACGGTTTGCGCACAAAGCGTTGTTGCCGCTTCTCGGATTCCATAGCCAGGCATGTAGCAGAGGCTTTCTACCGTGAGGGCAAAGGAGTGAGCGACAAGAGAAATCGTTCCAAGCGGAGCCACAATCATTGTGGAGATAATCTGAGCCCCACTCATCATGATGCGCTGTGCGCTTACAGGAACCCCGATTTTGAGGGATTTAGATAAGTCAGCTAAGCGCGGAATAAAAGAACCAGAGCGACCAAAAATCGCGAGATGCTCTGACTTCACACAGGCAAACCAAAGGGAGGCTATTAGGGTAATTGCCGTTGCAAGAACTGTTGCCCAGGCAGCCCCTGCAACACCTAAACCAAGACCTGGAGCCCAAAAGGAAAAGCCTGCGAGGGTCATTTCCCGCGATGGGAAGATAAAGAGAGCATTGAAGATGACATCAAGGACGCAGGACGCGATACCGAGCATGCTAGGGGTCTTCATGTTGCCACTGATGCGAAGCATCCCAGTTTCTAGGAAGTTCACCATCGTAAGTGGCCAAGACGCAATGACAATGGCAAAGTATTCCGTAGCAAGAGTGGCTACAGAGCCATTTGCTCCAAGCCAAAAGGGAAGAGAAGAGGCAATGGCAACGCCCGAGATAGCAAGAACGGAGCCCCAAAGAAAGGTGACTAGAAGCGATTGTCGCATAAGGCTTCGGACAGCGGCATCATCGCGAGCGCCAATCTTTTGCCCAGCGAGAACGTGAAAGCCTGTAATCCCTGCACTGCCAATTCCCCAAAACATCCAGATGGTTGTGGAGACGAGCCCTACGGCGGCGGCTTCTGTCGACCCTAAGTGCCCGAGCATGGCCATGTCGATGTAGTGCATCAAGACGCCTGCAAGCTGAGCGATGATTGCAGGAAGGCTAAGAAGTATCACAAGCAGGAGTTCTTCGCTGCGGCTGAAAGTTTCAGCCCTGCGAAGTCGCTGCATGAGTGCTTCTGTTGTCGGGACATTACCCGCTGAATGTAGCCAGCGCATAAGGAAAAGGAATCATCTAAATGCTTTAAGAGATTCTACGACCGAGCTCGTGAAGAATGCTAAGGGCGCTCTACGAGGGAGGGCTAGCGGTCAGATTGCTCAGCCTTTTCCGTGAGTTCTTCCCAACGTGCGTAGGCCGCTTCGATGAGCCCTGGGAGTTCATCGATTTTCTCTTTATCAGCCTTGATTTCAGAAAGAGGGCGCTTGTGATAGTCGGCCTCAGAGAGTTTTTCCGTGAGAGCCGTCTCTTCGGCTTCAAGCGCTTCAATTTTCGCTGGAAGTTCTTCCAATTCACGCTTTTCTTTAAAACTAATTCTTACGCGACTTATCGCAGTGTTGCGGACATGTTTTGGCTTTTGCGTTTGGGGCACTACGGGCTTTTCAACTGTTGCGAGTTTTTCTTTATCCCTCTTATTCACACGAAGCCAATCTGTGTAGCCACCAACGAATTCACGCCACTTTCCGTTGGGTGCTTCATAGCAGACGGGGGCAAGAGTCTGAGTGACGACATTATCGAGAAAGCGTCTGTCGTGGCTCACGAGAATTACTGTACCCGAGTAGGCTGCAATCGTATCTTCTAGCAATTCAAGTGTGTCGATATCTAAATCGTTTGTGGGTTCATCTAGGACCAAAAGATTCGCAGGGAGAGCAAAAAGCCGCGCAAGCAAAAGTCGGTTTCTTTCCCCGCCTGAGAGAGTACTCACGTAGACATTTGCCTTCCTTGCGGGAAAGAGAAAATCCGCAAGGTAACTCATGATGTGCTTACGGACGCCACCGATTTCAACCCAGTCGCTTCCTGGACTAATCGTTTCTGCAACGGTCTTCTCAGGGTCTAGCTGCGTGCGAAGTTGATCGTAATAGGCCACCTTGAGATTCGTTCCTAAGCGGATAGTTCCGGCATCTGGTGGGAGTTCTCCTAGGAGGAGTTTAATAAGAGTGGATTTCCCAGCGCCGTTTTTCCCGAGGAGCCCCAACTTATCTCCACGCATAAGCGTGAAGTCAAGATTATCGATGACAGTGCGATTGCCGAAGCGCTTAGTAAGTTCCTTGGCTTCTGCGACAATTTTTCCGCTTCTCTCTCCTGCGTCGATGCGAAAGCGTACATTTCCAAGCCGGTCCCGTCTAGCATCCCTTTCGCGTCTTAATTGTTCTAAGCGCCTCACGCGCCCCTCATTACGGGTGCGACGTGCTTCAATGCCTTTACGTATCCAAACTTCTTCTTGAGCCCAAAACTTATCGAAACGGCGTCTTTCTAGTGTTTCAGCGTAGAGCTCTGCGGCTTTCTTTTCCTCGTAAGCTTTGAAATTTCCCTCATAGCTGCGAAGGAGTCCTCTATCGAGTTCAATGATGCGCGTAACAACGGCATCAAGGAATGCACGGTCATGCGTAACAACAATAAGGGAGCGATTTCCTCGGAATTCTTCTTGAAGAAGAGTCTCTAGCGTGCGGATCGTGTCAATATCGAGATGGTTTGTTGGCTCATCAAGGAGGAGCAAATCGGGCGTAAGACTCAGTGCGAGGGCAAGAGCAGCTCGCTTACGTTCTCCTCCGGAGGTGTTTTCTGGACAGAGACCTTCGGAGACGTTAAGCCTTTGCATGTAAGAGCGCAGTAGAGCGCGATTTGCAAACTGCGTTTGTGCGTCAGAGACTTCATACTCTTCACGCATCTTTTCAAGACTTTCAAGTAGTGTTGCCGCAGGAGCTAAGAGCGGTTCCTGAGGAACATACACGATATGTAATCCCGTGACAATGCGCAGTTCTCCCTCGTCAAGGGGAACTTCGCGAGAAAGAACCTTTAATAGGGAGGTTTTCCCCGTTCCATTGCGGCCGATAAGTCCAATTCTTTCCCCTGGCTCTAGAGCAAAGTCAGCATTGTCTAGCACGGGCAAATCGCCCCAACTTAAAAGGCCACCTGAAAGCGTAAGAACTGGCATTTTTACTGAGACGCTTTTGCTGTGGAATCTGAGGCCTTCTCAGGGGTAGCCTTCCTAGGGGAACTCTTCTTAGCTGAGAAATGAGTTCCAGGTTGTAATTCGTGGAAATCAATGAGTTCTTGTGCCGAGAGAGTGCGAACGGAGCCGTTACTGATCATGGCACAGGTTCCGTGCCGCATGACAACAGGGGAAGACTCGAGGTCAAAACGGATGTCTCCTGTGAGCCCCTTGAATTCTCCTGCCACATCACCGCGCGCAATGCAACATGCGATATGTAGAGCATCTGCCCCTAGGGCAAAGAGTTGCTTTCCAACGAGGTTTGTTGGGGGCGCAACTTTATAAGTCTTATCGAATGTTTCTTCATCAAACTCAAGGACAAAGGGGGCATCAACAAAGCCGACATGTTTTAAGTCGAAGGTCAAGGCTTTCGCTGTGGAATCTGTCTCTGGGTTCCCAGGGTACAGGAGCGAAGTTCCCCAAATCCGTGTGCGGATAGGAAGGCGAGGCCGAATCTGAGAAGCCGTTGTCGCATCGAGCGCCATGAAGACAGCGTAGTAGGGTGGCTCGGCGAAGGCCGCGTGCGCGCGCCTTTCAGCGGACTCTCGCATAAGACGCATTTGTTGTTGACGCCAAGCAAGGGGGTCGACCTCTTGATCGATAGGCTCTTCTGGCTCAATTTCAGGGTCATCATCCTCGACGACGAGTTCAAAGAATTGTGTGATTCTGTCTAGGTTCTTTAGGTCAATCGTCATGCGGTCTGGAGTGTAGCCAAACTCTGTGAGTGCCTTAGTGAAGGCAGCGGAAACGCGCTTCTGTAGAGGTTTGTCTTGGTCGAGAACAAGGACTTTCGGGCGATTACCTGCCTCGGTGAGGCGAGGAAGAGCTTCAACGCCAAGTTCTGCGATGTAGGCGGCATCTGCCTCTAAGGAGAGGCTAGACATCAGTAGTCCTCGGGGAAAGACTCTCGGCTCAAAGCGCACAAGTTCCTGAGGGAGGTCTTTTGCGAGAATAAGCCCTGGGACGTTGACTTTGGTGGCAATAGACCCCCCTAAAGAGGTCTCGGATAAACCGTCTATGGATTTCGATTGCTCATCAGAAGGTCCTGTCGTTTTCTGTTGCGCCTCGGTGACTTCGTTTAGTTCCCGGGCGGCATCATCTGCCATGCGGCGCGCTTCATTTTCCACCCGTTGTTGCGCGATTTCTTCCTCGGTAAGAGGAACTACTTTGTCGAGTTCAATTTGGTTGAGCGTAATCACAGGTAGCGGCAGATATTCCATCTGAGAAATCTGTTCGATAGCATCACGGTCAATGGGGCCGATGGCCGCTAAGGCACCTGCCGCGGCAGCAGTTCTTAACTGTGTGGCAACACTGCCGTCAGAGCCCGGACGAACTAAAAGCACTTCTGCTGGATTCTTCGAGGCATAATTTGCAGCGAGAGCCCCATCGAGGGCATATTGCGAGACTGCGTCAAATCGCGATTTCTTCTGAGGAAGAATAAAAGCAAGTTTGATGGTAGGCTGCGCTACCTCTGCGGGAGTAACAGCGGCGGAAGATTGTTTGGAGGCAGGCGTTGCGGGCACCTCTCCTGCGAGAGGTTCTGCAAGCGCTGCCGAGCAAAAGCCTGCTAGCAGAGGAAAAATAAAACGGACAAACAAAGGGTGTTTCACAATGCAATCCGAAAAAACGGGTAAATTCGAAAACAATCCGCTCATGCGCGCGGCATTGCTCCACGAACAGGTCTTTCCGAGCGCAACGCTCTACATTGTAGGCCTTCCGATTGGTAATGCCGCTGACATGACACTTCGAGCGCTTTGGACACTTGCGCTCAGCGATGCAATTGCCTGTGAGGATACCCGAGAAACACGAAAATTGCTTGATCGCTATGCGATTTCAACGCCTTGTGTCGCTGTTCATGAACACAATGAGAGAGAGGCGGCCCAAAAACTGATTGAAAGACTTCGCACGGGAGATCGCATTGCCCTTGTCACGGATGCAGGAACGCCCGCAGTAAGTGACCCAGGAGCTCGTGTTGTTCAGAGTGTTCGTGATGCAGGATTTCGCGTGATTCCAGTGCCAGGGGCATCGGCGGTTATCACTGCAATGAGTGCAGCAGGGCTAAATGCCTATCGTTTTACTTTCGCGGGGTTCGTAGACCCCGCGGGAAAGGCAAGAAAAGAAGCGGTTTTTTCTCTAGCTAAGAGAGGAGAGGCCTTTATCCTTTATGAAGCGCCCCACAGAATTCAGGACCTTTTAGAAATTCTCTCCTGTGAACTAGAGGCAAATCGCCGTGTTGTCATCGCTCGTGAGATAACAAAGAAGTTTGAAGAGGTTACAGCTCTCACGGCTCAAGACCTTCCCACTTGGGCTTCAACGCACGACCCCAAAGGCGAATATGTGATTCTTGTAGATGAACGTACGCACGATACGAAAGAAGAGGAAAGGCCCGATGAAGTGACGCTACGTTGGGCAAGGCTTATTGCTAAAGAACTTCCTGTGAGTCGAGCTGCAGCCATTGCCGCGAAAGCCTCAGGCGTACATCGAGATGCAATCTACAAGGCGCTTCTTACGAAAGAAGAAAAAAATTAGGGCGCCCAAGAAAATCGCGCCCACTTCTTCGTTTAACCGTTTGGATGAAGTTCTTTGTCGCGAGGCTTTTGCTTGCGATGCGCCACACAGGCATCAAAAACCCCGTTAGGTAGCACACGCATCAGTTTTGCAAGAACTCCCATTTGCCAAGGAATCGTCTTGTAAGTAACTCCCGCATCAATTGCAGAAACTGCGATGCGGGCGAATTCATCGGGTTCAAGTAAAAATGGCATCTTGTAGGGGTTCTTTGCCGTAAGTGGCGTTTTTACGAACCCCGGGGAAAGCGTCGTAACCTTGATCCCGTAAGGGCGAACATCATTACGAAGACTTTCTAGATAGGTAATCACGGCCGATTTGCTCGAGCAGTACGCTTCACTCCCAGGGAGTCCCCGAATTCCTGCAACAGATCCAATCCCAACGAAGTGACCGTACCCGCGGGCTCTCATCGGTGCAATAAAGCCGTGGAAGGTTGAAGCCATGGCGAAGACGTTTGTCCTGTAGATTCTCTCAAGCACTTCAAGGTCTTCGTAGAATTCAGTCTTGACCCCAATAGAGATGCCTGCGCAAGCAATAACAAGATCCGTTGGACCTTTTTCTTCAAAGCCCTTTGCGGCCTGCAAAATGGCATCACGGTCCGTGACATCTGCCGCAAAGAGTGCGTGGTTTTCCGCGTTGGGAAGTGTTGCAGCAAAATCTTTAAGCTTTTCCGGATTGCGGGCAACAAGCCCAAGAGTTGCCCCACGAGCGGCGTAAGCGCGGCTCATCGCCGCTCCGATTCCACTAGAAGCACCTGTGATGAAGACGCGCATAATGGGCCTCTTTTATTTTAAGAACGTTCGGATTTAATCTTCTCTACGAGCATTCGCATCGCATCAATGGCTTTGGGTCGAGACCCTGTCATGTGGGGTGCCGTGATAAAGCGCCCTGCGATGCCGATAATGGGAGTGGAGTCAATGTCGTAACGTTGCCAGGTTTTTGTTGCCTGTTTTACTTTGTTCTTTACAGCAAAGCTCTCAAGCGTTGCATGCCATTTCGTTTTTGAGATGCCGTGTTCTGCAATCCACTTATCCGTATCGGGTTTTACATCGTCAACTTTAGACCACGGGTGGTCTTCTCGCATAACCCATTCCCAATAGGTCATGTGTAGGTCAGAAACACGCCCTAAGGCCTCAAAGGCAAAATAGACCGCGGGGAAATACTCAAAACTTTCTTCCCAAGCTACAGGAACTGGAATGATGCGAATGTCGGGATCATTTTCCACCGACTTAGCATACTCAGCCATAAGAGGAGCAAGTCGATAGCAGTGTGGACACGTATAAGCAAAGAAGTCATGTACGAGAATGGGCCTCTTTGGGTATTGCACCACAGGGTCAAGTGCAATGTAGTCTTTGCCAAGAACGAAAGTTTCCTTTTCTTCTTTTGCCCAAAGTGCTTGGGCGCCCGTGAGGCTAGCGGCAGCGGCGCATCCAAGAAGCGTACGACGAGAAATCATATTTCTTTTAATCCCTTAAGCGAAGAATTGAACCTTTAATCGCATTGTCTGAGAGCGTCTGATTGATTTCTTTTGCTTGGTTTTCTGTATCAAACGGCCCAATACGGACGCGGTACAGACGCTGTCCCTTCTCGTTACGGTAAACGACCTGTGCATCAAGGCCAATAAAGGCGATGCGGGCCCGCATGCTTTCAGCATCCGCGTTCTGACTAAAGGCGCCTGCCTGTACCCAGAATTTCGTGGGAATGCCCTCAGACTCTTCTTCTTTGGCTTCTCCCGTTGTAACCGTTGCAACGCCAGCGGTGTTTTGTGTGACACCTTGCCCTTCAGCGTAAAGGTTTTTGTTTGGATCCTGAGAACCGTCGAGCGTGAGGTCTACGAGTTTAGATCCCGGTTGAACCTTTGCAACAAAGGGAATTGGCGCTTTTGTAATCCAAAGGGCGACGCCGGCAGAGACGGCAAACGCAAAGACGGCCCCGAGAGTAAAGGACCAAAAAAGTGCCTTGAGGCTAAAACGTTCACTGACGCGTGGCATCGGTATGTCCCCTTTTTTTACATATGTTCTGGTGCTTCAATTCCAAGTGTCGCAAGACCGTTTTCTAATACTTGGCGGGTTGCAATCACGAGTGCAAGACGTGCGTTGCGTAATTTCTCATCATCAACCAAGACGTGATCTGCGTTATAGAAAGCGTGGAAAGCAGCAGCAAGTTCTTTTAAATACACGCACAAAAGGTGCGGTGCAAGGTCGCGGGCGGCAACAGCAAGAGTCTTTCCGTACTGAGAAAGCTTTTGTGCAAGAGCGCTTGCGGCGTCTCCTTCAAGCAAGGTGAAATCAGCTCGAGAGGCTTCTTCATTTGTTGGGACCCCGTAGCCCTTCTCTTTAGCCTGTGCGAGAACTGAGCAGATACGAGCGTGCGCATACTGCAGGTAGTAGACAGGGTTCTCGTCATTCTTACTGAGAGCAAGATTAACGTCAAAGACAAATTCTGCGTCGGACTTGCGAGAGACAAGGAAGAATCTCGCTGCATCGCGCCCAACCCAATCGACAATGTCCCTGAGGGTGACGTAAGTGCCAGAGCGTTTGCTCATCTTCACCTCTTGGCCGTCTTTCACGACAAGAAGCATCTTATGGAGAACGTATTCAGGGAAGTTCTTTGGAATTTTCATTCCAAAGACGGGACCTGCGACCTGTAAGCCAATTTTTACGCGTGCGGTTGTTCCGTGGTGGTCAGAACCTTGAATATTGATTGCCCGCGTAAAACCACGCTCAAATTTCGTGAGGTGATAGGCAACATCTGGGACAAAGTACGTGTAGTGGCCATCCTTTTTCCGCATCACACGGTCTTTGTCATCGTGTAGGTAGGAGAAAGCAGGGTCTGTCGTTCTTAGCCAAAGAGCGCCGTCTGCTTCATAGGTGTAGCCCGCATCAATCATTGCCTGAACGGCTTTCTCTACGCGGCCATCGGTGTAAAGAGAGCTTTCTAAGTAGAAGTTATCGAAACCAACACCAAGTGCCTTTAGGTCAGCGTCCTGCTCGTTACGAAGGAAGGCAACCGCATAGCGGCGAATGGTCCCTTTATCCTCAATGTCCCCGTGGCTCTCAATCACAGAGCCGTCAGGAGCCTTAATGGAGACGCCATTAAGGTAGTCCTTAGCGATGTCGACGATGTAACTGCCGTGATAGCCGTTTTCAGGGAAGTCCTCTGGCTGGGCTTCTCCCTTTAGTTCCTTGGCGCGAGCCTGAACGGAAAGGGTGAGGTTGTCGATTTGAACACCAGCGTCGTTGTAGTAAAACTCACGGGAAACGCTGTAGCCTTGTGTGGCCATAATCCGAGAGAGAACATCGCCTAAGGCTCCCTGCCTTGCGTGGCCTAAATGTAAGGGCCCCGTTGGGTTGGCAGAGACATATTCCAAGAGAACGCTTTGTCCTGAGAAGGCTGTGCTTGAACCGAATTTCTCTTTCTTTTCAAGCACTTCAGAGATAACTGAGAATTTGGAGGCGGTATTTAAGCGGAAATTAATAAAACCAGGACCTGCAATCTCAATATCCTTAATGAGTTCACTGTAGCTTGCATCGTCTTTCATGCAGTTAACAAGCTTTTGCGCAATTTCGCGCGGGTTGCACTTAAGAGTGCGGGCGCACTGCATTGCAACCGTGCAAGCCAAATCTCCATGCGTGAGATCCTTAGGCTTTTCAATCCGAGGTGTGATATTCGTTACGCCGATTTTTTCTAGGGCTCGTGAGACTAGTTCGGCAAGTTTTTCATTTTCAATCATGGTAAGACGCTGAAAGCAATCAAAAAATTTACGAAAACTATCGTAATTTATTCGCAATCCGTAACTGTAGCAAAGAACATCGGAGGAATTTGTTAAAACTCGGCAACGGAATGTTTCTAACTTGCTTAAAAAAAGAAGAACCGACGCCTTTGGTGAGTGTCGGTTCCAAATAAATTGCCAAGTGATTAAGCCTTTCGCTTGTCTCGCTCTAGCATTGCATAGGCTGAGTGGTTATGAATGGATTCAAAATTTTCCACTTCAACGCGATAGGCAAAAACGCGAGAGTCTGCGTTTAGTTTTCCTGCAACATCCCGAACGGTGTCTTCCACAAACTTCGGGTGCTCGTAGGCGAATTCTGTGACAAATTTTTCATCGCTACGTTTTAACCTACTCCAAAGTTCACACGAAGCGCTTGTCTCGGCAACGCGGATTTGTTCTTCAAGAGTGAGCGTACCGTCGGTCTCTGCTGCAATCGTAATATGCGAGCGCTGATTGTGCGCTCCATATTGACTAATCTCTTTACTGCAGGGACAAAGGCTCGTAACAGGAGCCTTGATTTCTTGAATCACGCGTGTCTTTCCATCGCGACGTTCTGCTCGGAAGCCCACCTCATAGTCCATGAGGGAGACGAGTTCCGAGACGGGACTCTTCTTATTAACAAAGAAGGGACAACGGATTTCAATATAGCCACTTTCAGAGTCCAAGAGAGAAAGCATTTTCTCTAAGAGTTTCTGAATCATTGACGCACAAAGAGGCTCTTTATTTTCCGCGAGGAGCGCCACGTAGCGTGACATATGTGTTCCGCGGTGCTCGGAGCCAAGACTCACGAACATATCGACTCTCGCAACTGTGGGTTGCGTGGCGTCTTTGCCTGCAACGAACATGGGAAAGCGAAGCCCTTTGATACCGACTCGATCGATTTGGATGTGGCGGTTATCCTCTAGACTTTGAACATCGGGAAGAGTTGTTGGCATTGTATTTTCTTTAATCTCAGACATGATGGGGCGCAATTTTCCCATAAAAGAGAAAAGAATGCTTACAAGAATGTGCACAACATTGGACAATCCGTCATTACAATCCTCCAAAAAAAGAGGTTTAACCCATTTTTGAAGTCGGATAAAAAGAGAAAGTCATGATTTATGTAAATGGCCGAGGACTTAGCCCACTAGCAACAATTGCCGCTATAGCAGCCTGTATTTTCTTTGGCATCTTGCTACTGCCGATTCTTTCGGGGCTCTTCATTGCTATTTTGCTTTTTATCCTTGTCGTTGTCCTCTATGGCATCTACTGGCGTTGGCGTCACGGAGATCCTCTGAAGCATATGCAGGAGGAACTTGCTGCGCGGATGCAAGCAAAGGCCGAAGGTCGCGAAACTCATCGCGAAGAGCCAAAAGAAGCGAAGGCGGAACCCGCCAACCGTACACGTGTGGGTGTTAAACGTGTTGCTGAGGTCGAGGATGCCGTCATCATCGATGAGACGGATCCTCGTCACTAGAACTTAAGGAAGTTCTTCAAATTCGTCCAAATCTGCTGTCTCTTAGAAGAGAAGCCCTCGATGGTTCTTCTTTCGATTTTGGTGGCGCTATCGGCTGACCTTGTTGGAATTGTCCAAACGGGGTCAGACCAAGCTCCCGAAAGGAGGGCTTTGTCTCGAGTTGGCACGGAGCCTCCTGGTGTGTGAAAGAGGTCTGCCGATCCACTGATACTCTTGTCGACTAAATTAATTTGCACAATGGCAGCCAGGCGGCACAGCGCATTTTGAACGATGAGATTCTCTGTAGCGAGAATTCCATCAGAGAGGTTTATTTCTGCGGAAGCCTCATCAAAGGCGCTCTTTGCTGCCTTTCTCGTAGCAAGGTTTGTGCTTGTGGGCTTTTCGAGGTTAATGCCACGAAGTTCTCCCCGGAGGGTGCGCAAAGTGCCAGAACCCGAAACGGTAGTAAAGTCGTTTCCCTTGCCTGAGAGTTTTAGCGAGCAGTTCGTTTTCCCGGCTAAGGGAGAAACCACGAAAAGTTTTTCAAAGGAAACGGAATCAAGAACGCAGTCTGCAGTCCAATCACCAGTGTCTGTAAGTTGGAAAGCGCCTTCCATGCGTCCCTCTGCGAGATTGAGAACAGCATCCTTTGTACTAAGAAGGCCATCGGTAAGATGGAGATTGGCGTGCAGTTGCTCGGCCACGATGTTCTCAACGCGAAGTTTTCCGATGCGGAGTTCTCCCTCGTAATCAACGGAATGTAGCCAAGGCAAGTTAGAGATAACGGGTGTTTTATCAAATTCGAGAGCGGCAAGGGTGAGGTTCCCTGCGAGTCTCGGGGAGTCTGTCCACTGTAAGGTGCCGTTGTAAGTGAAAGCAGACTGCGCCAAGGAGCCACCGAGAGTAAGGGAGAGGTTCTTTTCGGCGAGAGACCCTTCAGCACTGCCCTTTATTGTTGCGAGGAAATTCTCTGGGAAGCCACTGAGTCCTTTCGTGTGGATGTTCCCTGTGATATCGGAAAAACGGACTGCCTTCGTTGTGAGATTCGTATCAACAGCAGTTGCTAGGTCAATCTTTGCTGACGAGGTTTCAGTTTCCTTCTGGAAGGTGACCTGCATCTCAGGCGTCGCTAGGCGTGTTGCTGTGGCAAGGAAGTCCGCTAAGGCAAAGGAGAAATCTCCCTTTGTCTTATCTGGGGCACTTACGGAAATCTTTAGATTCACTCCAGTGGCTTCATCGGGATTAAAGCGAAGACGGCTAGCGGAAGCGAGAAGAACGTGTTCGCCAGAAAGATTCGTAACGCTACCACTTGTACTTAAATTCCGAAGTGTTAGTGTGCTGGCGGAAGAAGAAATCCCAAGAGAAGCTTCTAGGCTTAGAGATCCTTTGACAGAGCTTTGAGACTCCCCTTCGACGCTACTGTCTCGGAAATGTAGATTGGCGCTTATCGGGGCGTCGCTCTCAGGAGAAAGTTCTCCCAAGCGGGCATCTAACTTCTCAAGAGTTAAAAGTGTTGAGTCGTTTTTAAGAACCTCGACGGTGCTATTTGTAAGAATCACTTCACGGACGCGAAGGTTCTTTGGGAAGGTAATTTTCCCAAAAGATTTTTGAAAGGCGTCTTTGCCGAGGAAATCTTCGAGATGCATTGTGGTTTTTAAACCATCAACATTGGTGCTATCTAGACGAATTGCACCGAGAGGGAGGCTCCAAAGGCTTACGTCAACTCGAAGCGCTTCAAGGGAAGCAAGAAGGGAACTATCGGCTTCTCTTTGCAGTTGAACCTTCGGGAACTCAATAGAAAGTCTCGGAAAATGATTCACCTTTACAGGTTCAGAAATAACCGCTTTTATTCCGAAATTTTCATGCGCAATTGTGACAAAGGAGTTTTTTGCCGCATCTGGGTTAACAAAATAAAAGACGCCGGCCACAAAAATCCCGATGGCAATAACAGCAAGCCCCAGAACAAGACAAAAAGCGCGAACAATGCGGCGGATGATGGCACGGGCCTTTGTTGTGAATTTCGAAAATTGCAGAGCAAACTTACTCGGCTCTCTTTTTTCAGTGGAAGGCGTTTTCTTTTTTAGAAAAGCAGTTTTGGCTTTTACCTTCTCGGAGACTTGTGAGGGAACTGAGCCGAGTTGTTTAGCCTTCTCGGAAAACTTTTTGAAGTCGAATGCCATGGGAAAATCCTTGGTCAGTCAATCTTGAACTTGCCACGCAGAGCGTCTAGGTTGTTCCGAATATTTTTGCGGATGTTGCTCCGAAGATTCGGGGCTAGACGTTCAAGTGCGTCAAGTGTCATGAAAATGGTACTTTTGCCTTTTATCGAGAGTTCTCGGAAGCGTTGCAGAAGTTCGTTTTCTTCCTCAAGCGGGCGAAGCCTTTCGCCAGTGATAATAAAGTTGGCATCAAATCCGCATGCAGTAAGACGCATCAAGGAAAAAAGCCCTGGGTCGAACTCGCCAGCTTCAACCTGTTGATACTTTTCGACGGGGATGCCAATGAGTTGAGCGATTTGTTTTTCTGTAAAACCAAGGCGTTCACGCTCGAAGCGAATTCGGGCTGTGAGTTCTTTGCGCTTTTTGGTAACAGCTAATGCCATGGTTCGCGATATCCTTTTAAGTTCCCCGAAAAAGACAGACAAACGCCAAGCCAAAGTTTTTTCACTTAGAGCTTCGGCAAGACGTGACTTCCGTCAAATATTGGAATGAATATATCAGAATTTGTCTTGCCTGCCTGAAAATAGACATTTTTCATGCCAATTTTTTCTGCGTGTTGTAACACACGATTGTATTCAAGTGTTGTAAGAGGGCGATTGATTTCTCTGTGCCGGCTCGCTTTGTATAGTGGCATGTATTGGTTCATCACAGAAACGTAGATTGCGTCCTTAAAGGTTTCATAAAGCCAATCTAAACACCTGCAACTGTCTCGCCACTGCCAAGGGAGGACGAGGTGTCGAACGATGATGCCGCGCTTTAAGATTCCATTTTCTCCAAAAGTAAGGGGGCCTGTCATATGAAACATTGTCTTTATTGCCTCTTTGGCAATTTCGGCATAGTTGGGAGTCCCTGAGTAGCGACTCCCAAGAAGTGAATCGAAATACTTCAGATCTGGCATAAAAACGTCAACAAGCCCTTCAAACCTTCGGAGTGTTTCGGGTAATTCGTAGCCATTTGTGTTGTAGACAACAGGGATGTGAAGACCAGTAGCTTTGGCTTTTCGTAGTGCTGGGATAATGGCCTCTGCGTAGTGTGTCGGTGTGACAAGTTCTAGAGTCTCAGCCCCTCGGGCTTCTTCCTCTAAGAAAATCTCCGCAAGCCTTTCTTCGCTTACGGCAATACCACGCCCTTCTTGACTGATTTCGTGGTTCTGACAGAAGCAGCAACGCATGTTGCAGTTAGAGAAAAAGACAGTCCCCGCTCCGTGTTTTCCCGAAATACAGGGCTCTTCCCAAGCGTGAAGGCTTACGAGGGCAACCGAGGGAGCCCAAGCACTCCGACAAAGGGACCTCTTAATGCCCGCCTTGCTCGAGCGATCTGTGTTACAGCGCCTAGGACAAAGGTTACAGAGTAAGGAAGCCATTTTCTTCTTTAACTACTAAAGAAACAAAACCGCGGGTTTATCGCCCGCGGCTTTGAGGTTTTTCGCAGGCTTCTTTTTAAGCCTTCTGTTCGTTACGCAAACGGATGTGCAGTTCGCGCAACTGCTTCTCATCGACTGGGCTCGGGGCGCCCGTGAGTAAGCACTGTGCACGCTGTGTCTTCGGGAAGGCAATCACATCACGAATCGAGGGGGCTCCTGTCATCATGGTGACAATACGGTCGAGGCCGAAGGCGATACCACCGTGGGGTGGTGCGCCGTACTGCAAGGCATCAAGTAGGAAGCCAAACTTCAAGCGAGCCTCTTCGGGACCAATCTTCAGTGCCGAGAAGACCTTGCTCTGTACATCGGCGCGATGGATACGCACTGAACCACCACCGATTTCCCAGCCATTAAGGACCATGTCATAGGCCTTCGCATAGCAGTTCTCGGGATCGCTCTCAAGCTTATCGACGTCTTCATCATGCGGAGATGTGAAGGGGTGATGGCATGCAACCCAACGGTTTTCTTCTTCGGAGAATTCAAACATTGGGAAGTCAACAACCCAAAGCGGCTTCCATCCTGCTTCAAAGAGACCATTCTTGCGGCCGAATTCGCCTAAACCAATCTTTAAGCGCAATGCACCAAGGCTATCGTAGACAACCTTAGCCTTGTCAGCACCGAAGAAGAGAATGTCGCCATCCTCGGCTCCTGTTACCTTCAAGAGTTCAGCGAGAATCTCATCGGAGAGGTTCTTAACGATTGGGCTCTGCAAGCCTTCGCGACCCTTGGCCTTCTCATTGACCTTGATGTAGGCAAGACCCTTCGCGCCATAAATCTTGACGTACTCTGTGTAGCCATCAATTTCCGAGCGCGGCATCGAGCAGGCACCAGGAACACGCAACACAACAACTTTGCCGTTGTGTAGGCTTGTGACGGAACTAAAGACCTTGAAGGCACTGTTCTTGACAATGTCTGTGACTTCCAAGAGTTCGAGTTTCACGCGAAGATCAGGCTTATCGGAACCGAAACGCGCCATCGCTTCTTTGTAAGGCATTACAGGGAAGCGTTCCCCATCGGCAGCGAGCTTAACATCGAGCACCTTCGCAAAAACTGTGCGAATCATTCTTTCAAAAAGATCACGGATTTCGAGTTCGTTTAAGAAGCTTGTTTCGCAATCGATCTGTGTGAATTCTGGCTGACGGTCAGCACGCAAGTCTTCATCGCGGAAGCATTTGACAATCTGGTAGTAGCGATCAAAGCCAGCAACCATAAGCATCTGCTTAAAGAGCTGTGGCGACTGCGGCAAGGCGAAGAACATGCCGTCCTGTACGCGAGAGGGCACCAAGTAGTCACGGGCACCTTCCGGGGTTGACTTCGTAAGAACAGGGGTTTCGATATCGATAAAACCCTCTTCGTCTAAGAAGTGACGCACGGCCTGTGTGACCTTGAAGCGTAACTTCATATTCCGCTGCATCTGTGGTCGACGCAAATCAAGGACGCGGTAAGTCAGACGAGCCGTTTCGCTCACGGTGTCGTCATCGAGTTGGAAGGGAGGCGTTAGAGACGGATTCAAAATCTCAAGCTCTTTGCAAAGGACTTCGACGCCACCGGAAATAAGGGAGTCGTTCTTTGTGCCTTCGGGGCGAGAGCGAACGAGACCGGTTAACTTTAAGCAGTACTCGTTACGGATCTTCTCGGCATTAGCGAAGACCTCAGGGCAATCAGGGTCGCAGACAATCTGCACAATACCCTCGCGGTCACGCAAGTCAATAAAGATAACGCCGCCATGGTCACGGCGACGATGTGCCCACCCATAAAGGGTGATAGTTTGGCCGATGTACTTCTCATCAATCAGGCCACAGTAGTTGGTACGCATAGGTACTCCTAAATCACGGCCTTCTTTGAATGTTTTAGGCCGCAAAAAATCGCATCTCCTTTAGAGGAGACGACAATAGACAAAATTTCCCGACAAAAGTTTACCCTCAAATGGAGGGTAAGCGTGATTTTTTTGTAGGTTTTTTCGGCTTGTAACCTGCGGATTCTTCAGCTTTTTTCTTCTTTGCCACAGATGAGGAATAGGCCAATGAGGATATTAAAGACAGCCATTGTCATGTAGCCAGCGGCATAACTTCCCGTCACGCGCTCTACAAACATAAAAATCGAGGGGAAAAGAACGGAACCAAAAAAGGAGAAAAAGAGGATTGCGCCTGTAGCCGCCCCTGCTTGCCCTTTTGGTGCGGAGCGGGCCATAAGGGCAAGCGCAACACCGTTCCATCCGATGGAGGTTGCGCCAATAAGACCTGCGAAAAGAAGGAGAGCCCAGGTTGGGGCATCTTTTGGCAACTGTGTGAGGATGAGTAAAGCCGCCGCTGCGGTAAGCCCAAGGCCACCTAAAACATGCCGAGGGTTTAAAAACACATCAGAAAACCATCCCCAAAATGGGCGGCCGAACATACCACCTACGTTGGCTACTGATAGCACAAGACCGGCAAAAAGAAGTTCTGTTCCGCGCTCTTCAAAGAAGTAACTCACTAGAAAACTTAAGACACAGAGTTGCATCCCGTTATAGACAAAACAGACAAGTGTGATATGGCGAAGCTTCCGAGAGTGAATGACAAGGAGAAGGGAGGAAAAGACTGACTTCTTAGACGGCCGAACGGAACTATCCGCGTAGCCATCGAGCTCACGACGAACGACTGAACTTAAGAGAGCAAGGGTGACGCAGAAACCCGCCATGACGCACATCGCAGTTTCCCAGCCCTTGGTTTCTGCGATAAAAGGTGTACAGACTCCAGCTAGGGCAAATCCGAGAGGGACGCCTGTTTGTTTAATAGAGAAGATAAGACCGATGCGAGAATTGGGAACGTAGCGAGAAAGTAGGTCGCTTGATGCTGGTGTCATGAGGCCGTAGCCTATCCCAAGCAGGAATGCGCCGAGACCTACTGCCGCAAGAAGATGCCAGCAACCGAAAAGTAGTCCAATGCAAACAAAGAGGAGCGCAATCTGAGTGATGCGAATTGCACCATATCTAGCCAAGTAACCGCCGCAGGTTGGTGCCGAAACTGCGGAGCCTGCGTAGATCAACCCGATGTAGCTGCCGATTAACGAAGCAGGAACGCCTAAATCCGTTGCGACCAAAGGAGCAACAGTTGCCATAGACATCATGGCGCAGGAGGCCGCAATCTGCATTGCAGTTGTCGAAACAATTGCCTTTACCTCGAGATGCGGATTTTTGGTCATAGTGCGAGTCGAAGATACGAAAGCGAGGAGTAACTATAGTGAGTTTAAAAAAACAAAACAGGGGTTTCAAAAATCAAAGCGCACGGCTCTAGGAACCTGCACATCAAATTCCTGCGCAAATTTTGGATAGGAAGCCACCGCTTCTAGGACTTCGTCTAGGGCCCAATCGACGACGCGCGACGTAATATCAAAGACTTCACCTAAACGCAGGAAATCACTTCGACTCGGATTTTTGCCCTTTCCCAAAAGGGCTGTCATGTGTTCGCCCGCAGGCCCTGCAGAAGTCACAATGTCATAGGCAGGCGAAACACGCCATTTTCCTCGGGAATCCATTAGGAAAGAAAAATTCTTTGCGTGGTCGTCGCAGTTACCAATCAAAAACGAAAAGAGAGCGCGTTTGATTTGTTCAACAAGTGCCTGTGGACCAACAAGCGTGCGAGTGAGCGCAAGAATCGTCTGATAATCTAAGCAGGGACTACGGAAGTCACAATCTAAAGCCCCAGCAGCGGTAATCATGTGGAGTTTCCCTTTTTTCGTTCGATCAAAGCGCTTCATCCCGAACCAACCTTGCCCTTTCTTAGAAGGAAAAAGTTTTGTGGGAGCGACATCAATAGAGGCTTTACGCATCAGTTCCGAACAAATGTATTCTTGAACCCCAAGGTCAGGGGTATCGGTGAGACTACGAAACTTGATAAGCCAAGGGGAATAGCCTTCCTCTGAAAGAGTTCCTGCCTTTAATTGGAATTTTCCGTCCCCCGAAACGAGGCAAACAATCTTGGGGCTCGCTCCCCCTGACGAACCATTTAGCGAACATAAGTTGTCAAACGCATCAGCAGTTGGAGTTTCAGAGAGCACCGATTGCACATCGTCATCGATGGAATCAAGATGAATGTTTTCTTGAGGGAATAATTCTTTTCCTGCCTCAGGTTCGTACTCTAGAGCCCCCATAGTCCGAGAGCCCGCACAGCAGAGACGCTCCAAGGGCGAAATCTCTCCTAACTGACTTCCCATCTGTCTTAGCTGACGATCTAGCAGAAGATTACCCCAGCCATCAGGAAGACTATCGGCTACGAACCCAGGCAGCCCGCCGTTTAGCGCAGTCTTTCCTCGCCACAAATGCGAAGATAGGGGAACTCTCAAAGGCGAAGGAGATAATTTTCGCCGAAGAAATTCTGGAGCGTACTGAAAGCACACACCGCCTCTGTCATCGAGAGAGCCAATCTCGTCTCTTTTCCCTTCACAGTTAAGAAAAACTTTTACTCTCATGCGTTTTTTCTCGGATGCGAAGCGCGGAGCCGCGTTTTTGGGGTTTGCGCATATAAGTCTTCCATTGGAGGTTCGTAAAAGACTTGCTCTAAGTCTTCTGCTTTTCTTAGGGCAAGAGCAAAGTTCACCAAGGCTTTTAAAGAGACTTCCCCCGTGGCTTCAAACCGCCGCAATGTCGGAAGTGGAATTCCCGATTTCTCGGCAAGCTCTTTTTGCGACATGTTCTGGGCAAGGCGCACTTTCTTCATGCGCTCGGCCATTTCGAGCCGAATTTCCTTTGGAGGTTTTAACTCCTCTAAGCC
>CAVLDT010000016.1:0-46816 GCA_963661915.1 Duodenibacillus sp. | reverse complement strand
ACTCTCGCCACAGCCACCTCAAGGCTGCGCGTCTACCAATTTCGCCACGACCGCATATCGGATTTTCAGCTTCTTTTGCGGGAGTACCCCGCGAAAGAAGGGAGCATTCTAGCGCGGGATTTGGTTCGTTTGCAAGTCGCCAGTGGCACCTTCCGCACCAGTCGTTGTCTGCTCGACATTGACCGTCCCGAGAACACCTGCTGCATTCTGGCGTGCATTCTTCTGATAAGCGCCAGAACCGACAGTAATTGCAAGCGTTGCGCAAAAGAAAATCGTCGCAGCCGCTGCTGTCGAGCGCGAGAGGAAGTTAGCCGATCCCGAGGCTCCGAAAACCGAACCCGAAGCACCAGAACCGAAAGCGGCTCCCAAATCTGCACCCTTACCATGTTGCAGGAGTACTAGAACGATAACGGCCACCGCAGAGATAATCTGCACAACGACCGCAATGCTCATAATCATTTGCATTTCTTATTTTCCTTCTTTGATTTACACCGCTGCGGCGCAAATCTTGTAAAAATCATCAGCCTTAAGAGCAGCGCCACCAATCAGGCCACCATCAATATCGGGCTGGCTGAAGAGTTCCGCCGCATTCGCAGGCTTAACAGAACCGCCGTAAAGGATGCGAATCTTATCAGCAACTTCAGCATCTGTCTTCGCAATGAAGGCACGAATTGCTGCGTGTACCTCTTGAGCCTGCGCCGGTGTTGCGGTTTTACCCGTACCGATGGCCCAAACCGGTTCATAAGCGAGAACGCCCGTGAGAAGAGCCTTGGCTCCCACTGCATCCATCACAGCCTTAACCTGACGTTCGACAACTTCGATTGTCTTTCCAGCTTCGCGTTCGGCAAGTGTCTCACCGATGCAAACGATAGGCTTTAAACCCTTTTCAATGGCTGCCTTTGTCTTTGCAGCAACGCGAGCATCCGTGTCGCCGAAATACGTACGACGCTCAGAGTGACCCGTGAGAACCCAACCAGCACCAATATCAACAAGCATAGAAGCAGCTGTTTCTCCTGTGTAGGCGCCGTGATCGTATTCGCTCACGTCTTCACCACCGAAACCGACAACGGTTCCCTTGAAGCCCGCGGCAAGTTGCGAAAGATAGATGGCAGGAGCGCAAACAACGACCTCAGCTGAGATTGTAGAAACGCGCGGCAGGAACGATTCAATCCAAGCGGCATTCGCGGCCTTGGAACCATTCATTTTCCAGTTGGCAGCAACGAGAAGTTGACGAGACATTTTTCTTTTCCTTAAGAAGTTTAAGTTTGTTTTCGGTTTTTATATTTTTCCCCGCAATGCTTGCTAGGCAGATGGAGTCTCTACCTAGCAAAGTTTGCGAACTAAGTATTGTACTTATTTATTAGCCGTTATTCCTCACGGATGTCGCCTTCGGGCTCTTTTGCCTGATGCGCCTCATCCTTTAAGAGCGCCTTCATAGAAAGACGCACACGGCCCTTTTCATCGGCTTCGATAACCTTCACACGAACGACCTGACCTTCCTTGAGGTAATCGCTTACCTGATTGACGCGTTCGCGGGCAATCTGGCTAATGTGAAGAAGTCCATCTTTACCAGGCAAGAGTTGCACGATGGCACCAAAGTCCATCAAACGTGTAACGGTACCCTCGTAGATCTGACCGACCTCAATCTCAGCTGTGATATCTTCAATCTTCTTACGAGCAACCTTAAGCTTTTGCACGTCGCTCGAGGCAATCGTCACTGTGCCATCGTCTTCGATGTTGATTTCGCAACCCGTCTCTTCAACGAGAGCGCGGATTGTGGCACCACCCTTACCGATAACGTCACGAATCTTCTCGGAATTAATCTTGAAGGTTTCAAGGCGAGGAGCCCAGTTAGAGAGCTCTTTAGCGCCGCCACCGGCCATCTCGTGCATCTTCCCTAAGATGTGCATACGACCTTCATGCGCCTGTGCAAGAGCAGCCTGCATGATCTCAACCGTGATGCCTTCGATCTTGATATCCATCTGAAGAGCAGTAACACCATTCTCCGTGCCTGCGACCTTGAAGTCCATGTCACCCAAGTGATCTTCATCGCCTAAGATATCCGTCAACACTGCGAAACGGTTTCCTTCCTTAATAAGGCCCATTGCAACACCAGCAACGTAGTCCTTAAGAGGAACGCCAGCATCCAAAAGCGAGAGGCATCCGCCGCAGACGCTAGCCATTGAGCTCGAACCATTGGACTCACAGATTTCGCTTACGACACGAATCGAATATGGGAATTCTTCTTCACTCGGAATCACAGCCTTCAGAGCGCGCTTAGCGAGGCGTCCGTGACCAATTTCACGACGCTTGGGGCTACCGACGCGGCCTGTTTCGCCTGTGGCAAAGGGAGGCATGTTGTAGTGAAGGATGAAGCGTTCGCGGCTCTCACCCATAATGGAATCGACGATTTGTTCGTCTTGCTTCGTTCCGAGGGTTGTAAGAACCAAGGCCTGCGTTTCACCGCGCGTGAAAAGGGCAGAGCCATGTGTACGCGGCAAGACACCCTGACGGATTTCAATCGGACGCACTGTGCGTGTATCACGGCCGTCAATACGAGGTTTACCTTCCAAAATGTTCGAACGAACGATATGGGCTTCCGTTTCAAAGAGGATGCCGTTGACTTCATTCATATCGGGAACTTCTGTTCCAGCGGCTTCTGCTTCTTCCGTAAGGGTCTTTTCAACGAGTTCATAGACCTCACGGAGTTTCTCATTGCGAGACTGCTTTTCACGGATAGTGTAGGCCTCAGCAAGACCCGCATCCGCAATAGCGTGTACGCGAGAAATAAGCGCCTCATTGGGAGCAGGCGGCTGCCAGTCCCAAGCGGGTTTACCGGCTTCTGCAACGAGCTCATGAATAGCGTTAATGACAACCTGCTGTTGCTCGTGGCCAAAGACCACAGCGCCCAACATTGTTTCTTCAGAGAGGCGATCTGCTTCGGATTCCACCATCAAGACAGCACGCTCGGTACCAGAAACAACGAGGTCGAGTTTGCTCTCGGGCATCTGGCTTACCTTCGGGTTGCAAACGTACTCGCCGTTGATATAACCAACGCGGCAAGCACCAATCGGGCCCTTAAAGGGGATACCAGAAACCATCAAAGCAGCAGAAGCACCAATCATCGAGGGAATGTCGGGATCAACTTCTGGGTCAACGGAAACCACGTGAATAATCACCTGAACTTCGTTGAAGAATCCATCGGGGAAAAGCGGACGAATCGGGCGGTCAATGAGGCGGCTCGTGAGTGTTTCTTTCTCACTCGGACGACCCTCACGCTTAAAGAAGCCACCGGGGAACTTCCCCGCTGCATAGGTCTTTTCAATGTAGTCGACCGTAAGCGGGAAGAAGTCCTGTCCAGGCTTCGTTTCTTTCTTTGCAACGACTGTGGCAAGAACAACTGTGTCATCCATTTGGCAGAGCACAGCGCCTGTTGCTTGGCGAGCGATTTCGCCTGTCGTGAGCGTTACATCATGATCTCCGAATCGGAAAGACTTGGAGACTTTATTAAACATTGTCATGCGTTTATCTTCCTAATTGTTAGCAGAAGAGCTCGCACTAATTTTTGTTTCCTTTTGCGGCCTTCCTTCTAGGACGGCACGCTGCGGCGTCGTTGTTCTTTTTTTTACTTTAAATTAGAAAAACACCGAAGTCGCAACGCGCGAAAACCACCCAGAAAAGCCCCTAAGAAACTAACAAAAGCGCGAGCAAATCACGTATAAAAAATACCATTGCGGCCGCTACGAGGCGGCCGCGATGGGACTGAATTACTTACGAAGTTTCAGTTCGTCGATTAGTTTGCGATAAGCCGGCAAGTTTGTACGCTTGAGGTAATCCAAAAGCTTACGACGGCGGCTAACCATCTTCAGAAGACCACGACGGGAGTGATGATCCTTGACGTTGACCTTGAAGTGATCAGTAAGACCGTTAATACGGGCTGTGAGAAGTGCAATCTGCACCTCGGGAGATCCCGTGTCACCTGCTGCACGCTGAAATTTAGCGACAATCTGACTCTTTTCGATTGTTGACATATCAAACCTTTCTAAAAAAAGGGGTTAACACAAGCGGCACAGGTGTCGAACCGCCCGTGCCGTGATTCAGAAACCGCCATTTTAGAGAAAAAGCAAAGAAAATCAAGTTGGATTGTTAATCTCTGTCAACTGCGTAACAGTCGCCAACACTTTCCATAGGATGGCAAAACAACACCTATTCAGACTAAGACTTCTTTTGTGCGCTACGGAATGCCCAAAGGGAAACAAAAACACCCGCTATTAGGAGGGCAAGGCCCGAGAGCATTGCAGCAGTTGGCCACTCACCACGCCAAGCGTGTGCAAAGAGAACTGCAAAAACTGTTTCAAAGACAATCATGTGGCCAGCAAGAACCGTCGGAAGCCGCTGACTCATGGCATTCCAAAAAGCAATCCCCATCCAAGAGCAAACAAGACCGGAACCCGCGACAACGAGGATAAACCACAAAGGTCTCTCGCCAAGAATTCCCGTGGCGTTTGGATCAACTACCCAGTAGGCTAAATAAAGAACAAAGGCAAAGGGAAGCGTTACTAGGCCCTGAGCGGTAGACCAAGTTGTAGCCGACCGCTTGGGATTATCGATGAGCCAATCGGAATTACGAATCGGATACCACGTCCAAAGCGCTAAGGCAAAGATGCCAAACACGAGACCGATCCAAAAGCGAATGCCACTTCCCCCTTGGCTTGCAACAACAGCATCGAATTCTCCGCTGTTAGCAAGAACAAACCCTGCGACAATTAAAAGAAGCCCCGGAGCGAGTTTCCCCCAGGCCAAGGAGCGATTCTTTTTCTTATCCCGAATATTGGCAATGATGGCAACAGAAACGGGAACAACCGACATACACATTCCTGCCAAAGGAGCACCCGCATACTGAATACAGCTAGCAAGAGACCAGTAGTAGACGATATTTCCGATTACGCCCAACTTCGTAACAAGCCACCAATCGGAGGCTGTGTAGTGAGAAAGTTCTTCACGTTCCAAATAAATAAGAGGCAGCGCGACAGCGCCAAAACTTACGAAGCGCCCTGCGGAAATGTACACAGGGTCATAGTCCGGCAATGCTAGCGGCACAAGATAGACCAATCCCCACAAAACACACGCGAAAACGCCGCAGGAAAATCCTACGGCGAATCGGTAATCGGCACTATCCGTATTACCACTTAACTTCATTCAATCGCCTCTGTTCCGGCACTGCGGAATTTCTTTTTCTCCGCAGTCATTGCCTTGTTGTGTAGTCGCTTCTCAATAGCTTCGCGCGGAGGCCTCGTTGAACGACGGATTTTCACAGGACGAAGCGCTTTCTCAAGCATTCTCACAATACGCGTCAAAGCGCACTTGCGATTCATCTCCTGAGCCCGGTGCTCTTGTGCCTTAACGAAGAGTTTTCCCTCTTCGGAGAGATTGCGTACGAAAAGTTTTCGCACGCGAGAAATCTCCTCGGGACTCAACCCAAGCGCAACAAGATTGACTTCTGCTGCAACTGCTGAATTAACTTTGTTGACATTCTGGCCGCCTGCGCCCGAAGAGCGTACAGCGTGCCAAGTGGTGCGAGAAAGGATGGATTCACGTGTAAGCATGATATTAAAGTCCAAAGTAGAGTTGCCCGAGAACAAGCAATACGGGCATTGTTATCATCGCAGCGAGCGTTTGAGCGGTAGTGATCGCAGCGACAAGCGGACCATTTCCGCCCATGCGCACAGCAAGAATGTAGCAGGAATTTGCCGTCGGCAGGGCGGCAAAGATAAAAAGAACTGCGGTTGGCAATGATTCCAAAGAGAAAAATCCACAAACCACAAGGCAAATTGCGGGAACTGCAAGCAATCGCAACAGCACACTGGCAACAACCATGAAACGGAATCCGCGGATTTCTTCAAAACGAAGAGCGGCACCAATGGCTAACAAGCCGAGAGCAAGAGAGGCGCTCCCCAATCTTGTAAGGACAAGATCTACGGGCTTCGGGATTCCAAAACCAGCTAGATTCCACAGAAGCCCTGCAACCGTACTAATAATGAGAGGATTCTTTGCGATTTCCTTTAAAACGCCTGCGAAAGTTGCACCCCTCCCAGCGGCGGCTCGTGCAAGCATCGTCACGGCCACAGTCGAACTAATCGGAACCCAAATTGCTGTGAAAAGCGCTAAGAGGGCAAAACCCTCTCTACCATACATATTGAGAGCAAGCGCAAAACCGATATAGGAATTAAAACGGAAATTACACTGAAAGGCACTTGCCTTACTAGGGATGTCCGTTTTCACCGAATAGCAGACGATATAGGAAAGGATAACCGCGGCTCCCATCGTCAAAACGCCACAAGTTAAGAAATTTGTTGCTTCAGAAAGTGCAAAGCGACTTGTTGCAACCGAATGAAATAGAAGTGGCGGAAAAAGGACAAAATAAACGAGCTTTTCAATACCTTGCCAAAATCCCGTGGCAAAGCCCATTTTTCTTGCGAGCCAAACCCCCAAAAGGATGACACCGAAGTCAGGCAAGATGATGAGGGCAGTTGAAAGCACGTATAGGCTCCGAAGAAAAAAATTTACGCCCATTATAATGGCGGCCCTAACCAGGGAGTGGAGCGCACGCAACGATAAATTAAAAAAAGGGATAGGTGTGCGCAACGATTAAAATTCAGAAAAACATTTTCTTTTCACAGAGGAAAAACCAATGAAAACTTTCTGTAAATCCATCATTGCCCTTGCGGTCATTGGACTTGTCGGCTACACAGCCGGTGGCTTCGTAGGCGTACCCTACTTTGCAAAAAAAATGATTGCAGAAAAGGTCCCCGAATTAAGTCCCGGAGCTACAGCCTCGGTAAAAGATGTCTCCTTTAACCCCTTTACGTTTGATACAAAAGTAGAAGGGTTACAGGTTAATAACTACGACGTTGACGGCGCCAAAGTCACGCTTTCAATCCAAAAGGTTACCTTGGGCGTTTCCTCTCTTTCCCTCTTTGGAAAGTCTGTTGCAGTTTCTCCCATAACAATTGAAACACCCTCCATTGAGTACTCTCAAGACCTGAGCGCAAAGAAATCTGCTCCGAAGAAGGTCTCAATTGCGAAGGATTCTGCAGAAAGCACTTCTGGGGACTCTGGCTGGAAATGGTCTGTTGAGTCACTGAATGTGAAAAATGGCAAATTTACCCTTCAGGACACTGGCTTTAAAAAGCCCGAATCTCTCAGCGTAGAAGCGATTAACCTTCTCGTTAAAAACATCACAAGTAGTTGGAAAAAGACGCCTTTTACGTTAACTGCAAAGCCACTTGGTGGTGCACTTAATGCCTCAGGCGACTTCACTGGACTACTGACTAATGCAAATGTGACAACATCCATTAAAAATGTCGACCTCACCCGCGCTAGCCCCTGGGTCAATCGCGCCTCGGGAATGGATCTTACAAATGGTACCTTTGAGTTAACTGCTAACGCCATCTATAACAAGGGTAGCGTCTCGGGTACAACAAACGCACTTGCGGATTCTTTTACTGTCGCTAAGGCTGGTATTCCTTTCTTCTCAACGAAGACGATTTCGGTAAAGAATGCCAAACTGCGCTCCCTAAATCCAATCACATTTAGCATTGAGAATCTCAATGCGCAATTTGGCGTCACAAAGCAAGTCGATAAGCAGGTAACCGACTTAGTCGGCGGCGTTCTCTCGCTTCTCGGTCACCAAAAGATAGCCCAAAAAGTCAAGGATAACGATCTTGGCTCCATCAGCGTGAGTAACGTTACCTACAAGAACGGCCACTTCTCCTCAACCTCCAAGGGAGCTGGCTACACACTTCTTAATCAGCTAAACGCAATCTTTGGCACCAAAACAACAAAATAGTGTCGATTACACCTCGAGGGCCACGCCCTCGAGGTCGTGTTCTGAAGCCGCAGTCATCTTGACGCGAAGAATCTCGCCTGCTTTAAGGGCTTTCTCAGATTTCACACGCACAATGCCATCAATATCGGGCGCCTCATAGATACCGCGTCCAATGGCATAACCGTTTTCATCCGTAGCAACATCGATTAGTACATCTTCAATGTGTCCAATGCGACGCCTCAGATTCGCTGCCGAAATCTCTGCCTGCACCTGCATGAAGCGAAGTCTTCTTTCTTCCTTCACTTCTTCAGGAATTTGGTCAGGGAGAGCATTCGCTCTAGCGCCTTCCACGGGGCTATAGGCAAAGCAGCCCACGCGGTCTAACTTCGCCTCCCGCAGGAAATCTAAGAGATACTCAAACTGATCTTCGGTCTCTCCAGGAAAACCCACAATGAACGTAGACCGAATTGCAACATCAGGACAAATAGCGCGCCACGCCGCAATGCGTTCGAGGTTTTTCTCCGCACTCGCAGGCCGCTTCATCGCTTTTAGTACACGCGGGTGAGCATGTTGGAACGGCACATCCAAGTAAGGAAGAATCTTTCTTTCTGCCATCAAGGGCACAACAGCATCCACACTAGGATAGGGATAGACGTAATGAAACCTTGTCCAACAATCTAATTGCGAGAGTTCCTTAGCTAACTCTAAAAACCTAGTCTTCACGGGTCTTGTTCCAACAAACCCCGTGCGGTAACGCATATCAAGTCCGTATGCGGCTGTGTCTTGACTGATGACAAGAAGTTCCTTTACACCTGTGGCAACAAGCGCTTCTGCTTCGCGCAAAACATCGCCAATCGGGCGGCTCACCAAGGGTCCCCTTAAATCCGGAATGATGCAAAATGTGCAGTGGTGCGAGCAACCTTCACTGATTTTGAGGTAGGCGTAGTGCCGAGGCGTGAGCTTAATTCCCGCTGTCGCGTCGACTGAGTCATCACGTTTAAGATTTGCGGGAAGCGCCGCACTGATAAGTTTCATCGCATCATCGATCTTATCTGGCCCCACGACGCCAATTAAATTAGGAAAGCGTTTCTTTACCCAGTTTTCTCCCGTCTGGTCTTTCTTTCCACCAAGGCACCCTATGACAAGAACGTGACCATTCTCACGCATTGCCTCCTCGATTGCCTCAAGGCTCTCTGCTACTGCAGCATCAATGAAAGCACAGGTGTTAACAACGACAATATCGGAACTTCGATAGTCAGAAGCAATCTCATAGCCTTCCCTGCGAAGGCGGGTGACAAGTTTTTCCGTGTCGACAAGGGCTTTCGGGCAACCGAGGCTTACAAATCCAACGCTCGGCGTCCTTTCTTTTTTACTACGCACGCTTACTTTTCCTCAATCCAAATCAAACCTGCATGCCGACCGCTCTGTGCGCCATCCCGTCTAAAACTATAAAAGCGCTTCGGATGTGCGACCGTGGATAGACAACTGTCAATGACCTCTCTTACGCCGACACACTGTAGCGCATAGCGGGCATACGCAGATAGACTTAAAAGATACTTCCCATTCTCCCTCGTACGGAGTCCATCAGGAAGGTCGGGGTAACGTTTGCGATACATCGAAACGACATCATCCCCACACTCAAAGTCATCGTAGCCAATCCGAGGGCCAAGCCAAGCAATGAGATCTGCGTTGGGGTCTTGTAGTCTTTCCTTAAGGCGCACCACTGTAGCCTCAATCACCCCGAGACTTAATCCCTTCCAACCTGCGTGAATTGCCGCAACCCCCTTCGCATGCCTCTCGGCAACGAGCACGGGAAGGCAATCTGCCACCTGCACTGCGCAGACAACTCCTGGCGTTAGACTCGTTGATGCATCGGCTTCTGGGGCATCCTCACCGATGTCTTCTGCATCTAAAACTTTTATGTCGTGTACCTGTGTTAACCACCGCGGCCGACTCGGAACAAGTTGCGAAACAATCTCTCGATTCATACGAACACACGCAGCGTTATCTCCGACGTGTGTCCCAACGTTAAGTCCCTGAATGCCATCCGCGCCTCCCCAAGGGCCAGAGGAAACCCCTCCGTTACGCTCGGTAAAAAGTGCTCCAACGCCCGCGGTCAATGTCGGACGAATTGCCTCAATTGCGTTCTTATATAGTGGCATAAAAGACTCCGTCGTAGCTACAAATCCAAAAAAAGGGACAAAACATGCACGATTTTAGTCGAAGACGTGCACAGGCTCATCCGTTGGTGTGAAATCAAGCGCTTGCATCACTTCCCGCATATCCTCAGGGGGCGGCGCGAACCAGCCAACAGTTTTCCCTGTAACTGGATGCGTAAACATTAAGCGCGATGCGTGAAGTGCCTGTCGAGAAAATTCTGCCGCAAGACCCGCTTCCTCTGGCAACTTTGAAGCATTTGTCCGATACAAGGGGTCTCCCAAAAGTGGCAACCCAACACTCGTAAGATGCACTCGGATCTGATGCGTACGCCCCGTCTCAAGGCGACAGGCAACCCAACTTAAGGCGCGATTGGCCACATAAGTTGTTTCAACAAGACGCACGTGAGTCTTTGCGGGTTTTGCCGCAATACCGCGACAAGAAAATCGGATGGGATTTCTAGGATCTCTTCCAATGGGCGTATCAACAAAGCCTTTCTCAGGCGGGATGCCTAGGACAATTGCCCAATATTCCCGACAAACCGCGTGTGTTTGAAGGTCACGAACTAGAGCCGTGCGAGCCTCCTCTGTGCGGGCAACAACCATAAGGCCTGAAGTCTCTCTATCGAGTCTATGAACAATGCCAGCGCGGGAAACCGAGCGGAGCTCTGGGTATCGGTAAAGGAGCCCATTTAAGAGCGTTCCAGACCAGTGACCTGCCGCCGGGTGTACAACCAACCCTGCAGGTTTATCAATAATAAGGACTGCATCATCCTCGTAGACCACGCGAAAATCGATATCTGCCTCGGGTTCGAATGCACACTCCTCAGCGCTGGGCATTGGTGTGACATCAATGGCATCCGTGGCCCCCGTCTTCGCACGCACATCAGTAACGACTTCTCCATTAACAGAAACTGCCCCACTTCGAATCCATTCCTGCACACGAGCGCGGCTTACCTCAGGGATTAATTCCGAGAGAACCTTATCGAGTCGATTGGTCGTTGCATCGACACTTACAACAAAATGTCGAGGTTCTAAAGAGGTTTTTTTACCTAAATTCGCCTTATTACCAATCGGATTTTCTAGAAAAGGCAAATCCTCCTCGATTTCCTCTCTATAATCGTTGGGACTATTTTTCATCTTGTTAGCCATGAATCCAAAGTTCAAGTTTTCTATGCGTGTCGCCGGTTGTGCGCTCGCACTTTCAGTTTTCTTCGCAACAAGCGGCTGTAGCTGGTTCCAATCGCTTGAGATTGATCCAACGCGCGATTGGACTGCGCAGAAACTTTACTCCGAAGCGCGCGATGCGATGAATGACTCTAACTGGTCAGTTGCAAAAGACTACTATACCAAGTTAGAAGCACGTTATCCCTTCGGGACATATGCGCAACAGGCACAGATTGAGCTTGCTTATGTCTACTACAAAGACGATGAAGCCGCAAGCGCCATTCAGCAAATCGATCGCTTCCTACGGGCCTACCCCAATCACCCCAACAGTGACTATGCGCTCTACTTAAAGGGGCTAGCGACACTAAACGAGCGTGACGGCATCATTAGTTCCATGATTCGTCAGGATATCTCCGAGCGTGACGCGCAGGCCGCAAGAGACGCTTTCGATATCTTTAAAGAGTTAGTCGGACGCTTCCCCGAATCACGCTACGCAGCAGAGTCCACACGCAGAATGCATCAACTCGTTCTTGCCCAAGCACGGCACCAGCTCAACACCGCAAAGTTCTATTATGAAAGAAAAGCCTACGTTGCAGCGCTCAACCGTGCGAAGGTGATTCTCACGGACTTCCAGCTTACGAGTGTGAGCGATGAGGCAATGGAACTTATGGCAGATTGCTACGCACAACTCGAACTCTATGATCTTGAAAAAGACATGCGTCGCGTCATTGAATTCAACAAGGATCGCGTGCGCGAAGATAAAGTTCGCTAACCCTCTGCTACTTCTTTTTCTCTTAGTGCCGAAAACGGTTTCGTTTTCGGCACTTGCGTTTTACCTCTATTGATTTCCTTTGGTTAAGCGCATAAAGTTCTTGGTTATTAATATTCTCTCTTAATTCGCTTTAACCTATGCACCCCGAGAAATCTCGTCGCATTCTTCACCTTCTCTGCGGCCCTGCCCTTTTCCTATTGTGTATTTGGCTTCTTCCTACAACCTCCCTTTCCTTTAAAGCAAGTGTGTCCATCGGTGCCATGCTTTGGATGGGTTGGTGGTGGGTTTCAATGCCCGTAGACCCAGCAGTGACGGCTCTGTTGCCGATTGCACTCAATGCCATTTTCGGCCTTGTCCCAATGGGATCTGTGACTAGTCTCTATTTCTCGGACATCGTTGTTTTGCTTCTTGGGGCAAGCATTATCTCTGCGACTTGGGAAATCACGGGGCTTGATAGACGGATTGCAATTAAATCCCTCATGCTTTTAGGACCCTCGGTAAAAACACATATTGCCGTATGGTTCTTATCCTCTGTGGTTCTTTCAAGCGTCTTGCCGAATGCCGTTGTCTGTGCATTGATGGTACCTGTGTGCGTAGCGATGATTCGCTTTCTTGCAGGAGAAAATAGTGACTCGATGAAGCCACTTCTTTTTGTCCTACTCATGGCTATCGCTTGGGGTTGCGGGTTAGGCGGCCTTGGAACACCTCTTGGCGGTGCGATGAATCTTGTTGCCGTAAGCTACCTTGAGCAACTCACAGGGCGCGAGTATTTCTACATGGAATGGGTCGCGAAGATGATGCCGATGATGCTTATCCTCGTTGGCGGCACCCTAGTCTTTTTATTTTTCATCCGACCCCGTAACCTCTCGCTTGGGAAAACCCGTGGTTTTATCGTCGCTCAGTACGCGAAACTTCCCACGATGAGTCGCGACGAAAAGTTGGCTCTTGCTCTTTTTACTGCCCCCCTCATTCTTTCCTTCGCAAGAGAACTTTACGCGGACCTGATGCCAGGGATGAAACCCGCGCAGCTCTTTTTAATCTGCGGGTTGCTCTGCTTTGTTCTAAGCGGAAAAGACGGCAAAGCCTTTGCAACCTGGAAGATGGTAAATCCCAAGATTGAATGGAATCTTCTTTTGCTTTTCGCTGGCGGCCTTGCCCTAGGGCACCTACTAACGAGTTCTGGTGCAACGAAAGTTATCGCCTCAACGATTACAGGACTTCACCTCGGAGAGGGCATCCTTCTTTTAATCGTGATTGCCGCTGTTACGATGGTCTTTGTTGAAGTGGCAAGTAACACAGCAGCTGCAGCCATTACAGTTCCCATGGTTATCGGCATCGCCCACGAACTTGGAGCAGACCCCGTGGCTTACGTTTACATTACAGCAGCCGCGTTTAACACAGGCTTCATGTTCCCGACATCGATTCGTGCGATTCCGATTGCATACGGCTTAAGCCCTGCGTATCTTTTCCGCTATGGCGCCTTGATGGCAGTAATCACCATTGTTCTGATTGCCGCCACTGGCGTTGTGCTTTATTTCTAAGAAGGCACTTTTGATTTTTGGGAGAAAAAGAAAGCCCCAAGTCGGAGCATGGCTTCGTTCGCCAAAAAAAGGGAGGCCTTCTAGCTAGGGGGAAATCCCTTCCATTCACGGCAACTTCCCCCTCGAACTTTTATTTCCTCAATTCGGCTGGGAAACCTTAAGCATCGAGACTTGCGTACTCGGCATCCGTAACGGGACTAAGCCACTCTGTGTGACAGTCAACGCCGGGAATCTCCAAAGCGATGTGAGAAAACCAACTATCCTTTTTTGCGCCATGCCAATGGCAAACGCCAGCGGGGATTACGACAACAGAACCTGGCTTAAGTTCCTCTGCGAGTTTTCCCTTCTCCTGATACCACCCTTCGCCTGCGGTGCAGATGAGAAGCTGTCCGCCGCCATTTTTAGCATGGTGGATATGCCAATTGTTCCTGCATCCTGGTTCAAAAGTAACATTAGCTAGAAAAAGGGGATCTTTTTTCGGATCCGTAAGTGGGTTTAAAAAGGACTTCCCGACAAAATAGCGTGCATAGGCGGTGTTTTCTGTGCCTTTGCCAAAAACATTCTGCTCTGTGAATTTTTCTTCGTTCATGATTTTCCTCTCTTTAGAAGGGCATGATTCTATTCTCTTAAAGCCCACTATGAGCACTCCCCTCTCCGTATAATGCGCTATACATTTCCTTTTGTTTTTAAGAGGACTTTCATGGCCATCTCTAGACGTTTACTTTTGTGTGCGCTTCCTGCTGCCCTTCTTAGTGGTTGTGGCTTTCACCTGCGTGGAAACTTCACTCTACCCTTTGAGACACTTTGCTTGGACATGGATGACAACTCGAAATTTGCCGCAACACTAAGCCGCATGCTTCGTGCTTCAAGTAACGTCAAACTTGTTTCTGACCCCAAGGTAGCAGAGGCCATCCTTCGTGTAACAAAGAACACTTCTAGTCGCGATGTACTCTCTTACAGCACATCGGGACGTGCCCGCGAATACCAATTAAAAAATGTTATTACCTTCACAGTAACAACGCCTGATGGACGCGAGTATCTTCCCACGACAACGCTTACTGCTCTTCGTGACATCACCTATGATGAAAGCGACTACTTAAGCCGTGACGATGAAGAGGCGATGATTAAGAGCGAAATGCAAAACGACCTTATCAGCCAAATGATTCGTCGCATTGAGCGTGCTAAGCCCATAAACAATAAGTCCAATTAAAAGGAGTGTTGCCTCGTGCGCGCAAAAGATCTTGCCGGACGACTTAAGAGCAATGCCATCGCACCGCTCTGGTTTATCACAGGAGAAGAGCCGTTACTGATGATTGAAGCGGCCGATGCGATTCGTGCGCGCGCCCACGCCTTGGGCTACGAAGAGCGCGAAGTGCTGAATGCCTCAGCGACTTGGGATTGGACACTCTTGGAAAATTCCTGCCGCGAAATCGGTCTATTTTCTCCTAAGAAAGTAATCGAATTGCGTCTAGCGAGTTTTAGGCCTGGCGTTAAGGGAGCAAAAGCCCTCGCGGAACTCTCAAAGATGCCGCTTGAGAATGTCGTCGTCATCGTTTCGATGCCTTACGACTGGACGGTAAAGAAACTAGCTTGGTTTAAGAGTCTCTCGGCGGCTTCAGAGTTTATTGAGTGCAACCCCGTTACCGCCAAGGAACTTCCCGCTTGGTTCGCGGAACGCTTTCACGCTCAAGCCCAGGAAGTCGATGAAGAGGCTAAGAAGATTCTCACAGAAAAGTGCGAAGGAAATCTTCTTGCCGCAAAGCAAGAACTTTTGAAATTAGCCTACCAATATCCCGAAGGGACAACAATTACGGCTGCAATGGTTCGAGATGCCGTAAGTGATGTCTCTCGCTTTGATGCAGGGGCTCTTCTTGATGCGATGCTTTCTGGAGACGCGGCTCGCGCGATGCGTATTCTTGACTCTCTAAAGGCAGAAGGAGAGGTCATCCCAAATGTAACTTGGATGCTTGCTGACGAAATCCGTGCTGCGGCACGCGTTGCAGCCTTAGTGAAAAAAGGGATGTCCGTAGATTCTGCTCTTCGCAGTTCTGCCGTGTTTGGCTTAGATAAAACAAAGCGTGTTCGCGCGCTTGTCGCCCGAGCCTCAGAAAAGAAACTGCAATCTGCGCTCATCCTTCTTGGCGATATTGACAGAATTGGAAAGGGACTTGTTGTACAGAAGCGCGATGCGGACCCTTGGCTAGAATTAGCGAGCCTCGCGGCGTTTCTTCGCAAGGCCTAAAAGGAGAAATCCCCTATGGAAGAACAAAATAGTGCCATGCATGAGCTTGTCTGCTCGATGGGGCGCGCGGCAAGAAAGGCAAGCGCAAAAATCGGCGCTTCCTCTTTGGAAAAAAGAAATGCCGCCCTTCTTGAATTAGCCCGCTTAATTCGAGAAAAGAAAACGCAAATCCAGGAAGCTAACCAAAAAGATCTTACCCGCGCGCGTGAGAACTCTTACCCTGCGGCTTTCATCGACCGCTTAACACTAACTGATGCGATTATCGAGTCGATGGCAGCAGGCGTTGAAGCCATTGCAGCACTCGCCGATCCCATCGGTGAAATCACAGAAAAGCACCGCCAAGCTTGTGGCATCGACATCGCTCGCATGCGTGTTCCGCTTGGCGTCTTAGCCATCATCTTTGAGTCACGGCCCAATGTGACAATCGACGCAGCTGCTCTTAGCATTAAATCGGCCAATGCCGCCATTCTCCGTGGTGGAAAAGAGGCGCTCGAAAGTAACCGCCTATTGGGGAGCCTCGTTCAGGCCGCTCTTGCGAAGGCAGCCCTCCCTGAGGAAGCAATTCAAGTTGTTGCAACCACAGATCACGCCTTTGTAGGAGAACTCATCAAGGCCACGGAATATATCGATGTTCTGATTCCCCGCGGAGGAAAGAAACTTATTTCTCGCTTAGAGACTGAATCGCGCATTCCGATGATTAAACACTTAGATGGCATCTGCCAGACCTATGTCGACAAAGATGCTGACATTGCTATGGCAGTAAGCGTCACGGATAACGCTAAGACGCAACGCTACGCGCCCTGCAATGCCACAGAGACTCTTCTTGTTCACGAGGTTGTTGCCGAAAGTTTCTTGCCGCTAATCGGAAAAATCTTCTCCGAAAAGGGTGTTGAAATGCGTGTCACGGAGCGGGTTGCAGCCATTCTCGATAAGGCAAATTTGCCACACGTCCCAGCGACAGAAGCTGACTGGAAAACAGAATACAACGCGCCGATTATTTCGATTGCGACAGTCGCAAGCCTTGATGAAGCCATCGATTTCATCAATACAAATGGCTCAAAACACACCGATGCCATCATTACAGAAAACGCGGAAAGCGCAGCACGATTCCTACGAGAAGTAGACTCAGGCAGCGTGATGCACAACTGCTCGACCCGCTTGGCCGATGGCTTTGTCTACGGGTTAGGTGCAGAAATTGGAATTAGTACGGGTAAATTACACGCCAGAGGCCCCGTTGGGCTCGAAGGGCTTACCTCACTGAAGTACGTTGTCTACGGACACGGCGAAGGACGCCACTGATGAAAAAGAACACCTACTTTGCGCTTTGCCCCTTGGGGCTTGAAGAAATTCTCTCTCGTGAACTTCTTGCCGCTGGGGCTGAGAAAACAAAACCCACACGTGCAGGCGTTGAGTTCTACGCCACGGAGGCAGCAGCGGAATACGCCTGCCTAACAAGTCGCATTGCGAGCCGTATTCTTCTTAAGCTCGACGCAAGTGACTACTACGATGAGGAAGATATTTATAACTTTGCCTGCAGAACGAAGTGGGAACTGTATTTCGATGCAACAAGTTCGATTCGTGTTGATGTCACAGCACACCGCTCACCTCTGCAGTCTTTAGATTTCACGCTTTTACGCATCAAAGACGGTATCTGCGATCGCTTTAACCACTTCACTGAGACAAGACCCAGCGTTGATCGTGCACGGCCTGATGCAAGGATTTTTGCGCACATCGACCCAACACACTGCACCTTCTACTTAGACCTCTGTGGAGAGGCTCTCTTTAAGCGAGGTTGGAGGCGTGATAAGGGAGAGGCGCCTCTTAAGGAAAATCTTGCCGCAGGTCTTCTTGCTTTAAGTGGGTGGACTGCGGATGTGCCCTTGGCGGATCTTTTCTGCGGCTCAGGGACAATTCCCATCGAGGCCGCCTCAATTGCAACGAATATGGCCCCAGGCCTACACAGGCACTTTCTCTTTGAGAAGTTCAAAGGCTTTGATAAAGACCGCTTTGCTGAGGTCCGTGAGGATGCGAAGGCCGCTGTTAACCTTTATGCGCCGCTGCAGATTCAAGCCTCTGACATTAGTTCTATCGTTGTGGGTAAGGCGCAGGAAAATGCCCTTTGCGCGGGGCTTGCCCCTCTCATTGAAAGCGGGAAACTCACTTTTGAAGTCGCTGACGCCAGAGAGGCTAAGCCTAAGGTTACGAACTCCCTACTCGTTAGCAATCCCCCGTATGGAGAGCAATCGAATCCTAAATCTGCCTCGGTTTCTTCGATGATGAAAAACGTTGCGGATAACTTAAAGCGCAATTGGGCGCCTTCTGTCGCATGGTTCTTAACGAGTGATAGGACACTCCCTCGGGAGATGCGCCTATCGGAATCGCGAAAGATTCCGCTCTTTAATGGACCCCTTGAATGTCGCTTTTTCCGTTTTGATTTAGTAAGCGGCAGTTTTCGCGGGTAAGAAAAAGGGGACTAAACCACGGTCCCCTTTTTAGTGTGTTGCTTATGTTCAATTCAAGAGAACTTAAGCCGGAATATCGCCTACACCATTTAAGATAACTGAGGGTCTGTAGGAGAACTGACGAACAAGTGGAATCGTACTAATGCCACTTAGAACGAGAGCTGTCATCATGCCGCCTTCGAGACCTGCGATGATATCCGTGTCCATACGATCGCCAATGATTGCAGCCTGTGCCGAGTGAGCGTTGAGCATATGAAGCCCCGTACGAAGCATAAGAGCATTCGGTTTACCGACGTAGTATGGGACTTTTCCTGTGGCGATTTCAATCGGGGCCATCAAGGCTTTGCAAGCAGGCGCAATACCACTTTCCGTCGGGCAAGTGCTATCAGGATTGGTTCCCACAAGGCGTGCCCCGCGGCGCACGAGGTCAATTGCCTTCGTAATCATGTTGTAGTTATACATATCCGTTTCACCAACAACGACATACTCGGGATCAACATCATTCATCGTGATACCAACGTCATAGAGCGCCTTAACAAGTCCAGGGGCACCCAAAACATAGGCACTGCACCCTGGGCTTTGCTCGCGAAGGAACTTTGCCATTGCTAAGGCGCTTGTGTAAAAGTGACTCTCATCAACGTCAAGGCCCATGCGAGCCAGTTTCTGCTGCAACTCCTTGGGGCTTCTCTCACTGGAATTCGTGAGAAAGAGAAAACGCTTATTTTCCTTACGAAGCCATTCAACAAATTCAGTAACGCCAGGTAAAAGGACATTCCCGTGGTAAATCACTCCATCCATATCGCAAAGGTATCCATCTTTGCTACGCAAAAGAGCAAGTTGTTCGGGATCGAGAAGTTTTGTCATAAGGACAATTTCCTTAAAAACGAATAAATCAGTAATACAAATCAGAGTCCAGAAGAGAAACTAAAAGTACCGCTAAATAGAGTAGTGCCGTGCTCTCTTTATCTGAAGACTCTTAAATTTGCCCGAGATTTTAAAAGAAAAACAATGGCTTGTTTCTAGGCTTCTTTGCCTAATTGTGTATCCGTCTGTATGAGAAAGTCTTAAAGAAAAGGACTTAATACTTCTTAGGAATTTCTTCCCTCAGAGCTTTTGCGAAAACCCGAAGTTCCGTGTAAGATTCGGTCTCTTCTTTCAAGAGGTCCCCATCGTCTAGTGGCCTAGGACATGACCCTCTCACGGTTAGAACCGGGGTTCGACTCCCCGTGGGGACGCCAAGATTTATAAAATCTCCTACGCCAATGGGAGATTTTTCTTTTTAATTCAATAGTAAATCTCCCTCTTCTTTCTTCTTCACATTGGAAGATAAATGTCTTTTTTTCTAAAAGTTTGTATCAACTCTCGTAATAAATTTGGTAGATAAAACGAACGCAAAGTCTTCCGCTTTAAAGAATTCGTTTTCTACTCTTCGCTGTCGTGGTGGTGCGTGTGTTTTGTTCCCTCAATCGGAATGATGTGAATTGAACCATTTTCGACACCGGTTTCTGCGATCATCGTTTCCGCTAACTTACGAACTGCTTTGATTTTTCCCCGCATGACAACTGTCTCTAAGCACCGTTCGTGATCTAGATGTACGTGCATACTTGAGATGACAAGTGCCGTGTGTTGATGCTGATGCTCAACCATGCGATTAGAAAGGACGCGTGCGTGATGGTCATAGGCGTAACTTACGACAGCAACACAGTCGCCGGTGCTTTCACGATTAGCTTTGCTACTAAGCTCTCGGCGCACCAAGTCTCGAAATGCTTCCGAACGATTCTTGTAGTGGCGCTCCTTTAAAAGCCGCTCAAAATCATCTGCTAATTCGTCATCGACGGAAATCGTAATCCGCTGCATCAAATTCTCCTTGGGATGAAAATCTCAATGGTTTTCGATTATAGTTTCGACAACTGTTTTTTGGCCGAAATCATGCCGATATCTGCGCTTATTCTTGTTCTTGCGGCAGCTTTTCTTCATGCCACCTGGAACTATCAACTCAAAAAAGCAAGCCCTTCGAAGGTCTTTTGGCCACTCTGCTACCTTATTACACTGGTTTTCTCTGTCCCAGTTTTACTTCTCTACGATGCGAATATTTTCTCAGGGATTCGACCCGCTGGATGGCTCGTAATTTGTCTATCCGCCCCCATTCACACGATTTACGCCTACGTTTTGCAATATAGCTACAAGCAGTCTGACTATTCGGTGGTCTACCCTACTGCCCGTGGCACGGGACCTATGATTACTGTGATTGCGGCAATCTTTATCTTGGGGGAACGCCCTAGCCTCTTAGGAAGTCTTGGCATCGTTGCCATCCTCACAGGTATTGTTCTTATCGCCGGGAAAAGTGGCTCAACCTCAAGCGACCGACGCGTTGTAAAAGGCCTTATCTGGGGAACGATTACGGGCGTATGCATCGCTGGCTACTCTTTTTGCGATGCGTGGGCCGTACAACAACACACGGGGCTCACCCCACTTAGTTTTTACTTTCCTGCCCTTGCTGTGCGCTGTGCCATTTTGTGGCCCATTATCCTCTTGACAAAAAACTGGAAGGCAGAGGTCAAAGAGACCTTCACAGATTCCGTTAAAAGGAAGGCACTTATCTGCACGAGTATTGGCTCGCCCGGAGCTTACATCCTAGTTCTCTTTGCGATGACATTAGCGCCTCTCTCTTACGTTGCCCCAGGTAGAGAGGTCGGCATGATGGTAGGCGTTGTTGTCGGGGCCATCCTTCTAAAAGAGACCTTAAGCGTAAAGCGAGTCCTTGGCGTTGTCTCCATGGTTTTAGGAGTTGTTCTTATCGGGCTTGCGCACTAGGTAGGGCGGCACTGAAAAGCGCCCCCTTCTTTTTCCCAAATTTTTAAAGACGTTCCAAGGGAAATCCTTTAAACTTTTAAGCATGAATTCGATGACCACAACCGAAGAGACCTCTTTAGAACTTCGCCTAGAGGACGAAGAGGCAACTTGTGCACTCGCTAAGGATTTCGCTTTAACTTTAAAGGCGCACATTGCAGGAATAAAAGAGACAGGATTTAACCTACGTCTAACGGGAGATTTAGGCGCTGGAAAGACAACCTTCACGCGAGCTCTCTTACGAAATCTTGGTATCACTGGGCGCGTGAAAAGCCCTACCTTTGAATTGGTAAGCGAATACACTGTTTTAGGCGATGTTGTCTTTTATCACTTTGACTTCTACCGCTTTGCGAGCCCTGAGGAATTTGAAGAAGCAGGATTTCGAGACCTCTTTGGTGCAGGACGCATTTGTGTAAGCGAGTGGAGTGAGAAGGCAAAACCATTTCTTCCCACTGCGGATATCGAAATTACCTTCAAAATCGATGGGCTAAGTCGTGATGTACGAATCGAGAGTTTCTCAGGTCTTGGAAAGTCTTTCCAGACCACTCTTTTAGGAGAAGAAGTTTGAAAACCTCACGCCGCCTTCTTTTCCTCTCTAGCTTCACTATGGGCTTAGGCGCTGCGGCGCCAATTCTTGCGGCTCCTGGCCCCACGCCAATTCGCCTGAGGGCAGAGAAAACAGGTTCTTCTTTACGCATCAACTTAGAGAGCGCCTCTGAGGTACGTTACCGCACTTACTACTTAGGTTTTTCCGAGAATCGTCGCTTTGTCATCGACCTTGAACCGATGACACTTACGACAGAACTTCAAAAAAATGTCGCAGACTTTCGCTTAGATAGCGCCTTTGCACGTAACGTCCGTGTTGGACAATTTAAAGAAAACACAGTCCGCCTCGTCATCGATTTAGCAGATGGAATCAATGCCGCCGCTTCAAGCCCCACTGTTGGAGCAACGAAGCGGCTTCGTATCGCACTTACCTCTAAAGGCGCTGCCGTCGATGCAGACCCCTTGGAGAAGATTCTTCAAGAGAAGGGCAAAACTCCCGCGCCAGTTAAGGAGGAAAAACCCCCTGTTACCGAGGCTAAGCCCAAGAACACAGCCGCGAAACCAGCGAAGAAGAAAAAACAAGAAACACTTGTAGTTGTCATCGATCCTGGGCATGGCGGTGCTGATCCAGGTGCAGTGGGTCGAAAGAAGACAAAAGAGAAAAACGTTGTTCTTGCAATCTCTAAACTTCTTGCCGCAAGGATTAATGCCACCTCGGGAATGAAGGCTTACCTTACACGACGCACTGATGTTTTCCTGCCTCTTTATAAACGTGCAGGACTTGCCATCAAGCATCGTGCGCACCTCTTTGTAAGCGTACATGCAGACGCTTGGACGACGCCACGGGCAAATGGCTCTTCCGTTTTTACACTAAGTACCCACGGAGCCTCCTCACTACAAGCAAGGTGGCTTGCTCAGACACAGAACAAGTCCGATGAAATCGGTGGTATGGATTTCCGAGACGTTGCAAGTCAGGCACGGAGCACTGTCGTTGACATGCTTGCGGAAACGAAACTGCGTTACGGGATTCAACTCGGAGACGCCGTCCTAGAGGAACTTGCCCGCTTGGGACCACTACATAAGTCCACCGTGGAATACGCAGAATTTGCCGTTTTAAAGGCGCAGGGCGTGCCCTCGATTCTCGTCGAAACGGCCTTTATCAGTAATCCAAAAGATGAAAAACGCTTAACGGATAAACGCGAACAACAGCGCTTTGCCACTGCAATTTACAAAGGAATTCTCACTGCTGTTGATCGTGATCCATCCCTTTTAAAGCAGTCTTAAAACCTCAAAGGGGGTCTCGCTATGCCTTTACCGCTTGCTCCAAATGAAATGGCCGATACGGTCAAATTGGCTACCCCGAAAAGAACACACACCAAGAAAGCGCCTAAAGAGACAGCGGCTCTTCTAAAAAGCCTAACTAAAAAGGAAGACCTCGTCACTCATTCTCCGGCTAAAGGGAAGCCCTCGGTAAAGGAAAGAGAAAAGGGAAAGGCAACCGCGGCCACAAAAGACACACGAGAAGTAAAAGCCAAACTCAAGGAAAAACTAAACGGCCCGCTGAAGGTAACAAAAAAGAACGTAGAGAGCACAAGCAAACGGCGTAAAGATGCCAAACCTCGCCTTTTTGTCTTAGATACAAACGTACTGCTACACGACCCAACATCTCTATTTCGGTTTGAAGAGCACGATGTGTTTCTTCCCATGACTGTGCTCGAAGAGTTAGATAACCACAAGACGGGAACAACAGACGTCGCAAGAAACGCGCGTGAAGTAAGTCGTTGGATTGACCGACTGATTGAAGCGGACCCTGATGACCTTGCTAAAGGGTGCCGTCTAAATAGCATCGGAAATAAAGAAGCAACGGGGCGCCTCTTTTTCCAAACAAAATCCGTTGCTACGAACCTCGATGGGATGTTCCTTGAAGCAAAGGCTGATAACGCCATTCTCTTTGTCGTTCGTGCCCTCGCGGAAGAGATGCCCGATAAGGATGTTGTCCTTGTCAGTAAAGATATCAATATGCGCATTAAGGCTGCCGCACTGGGACTAAATGCAGAGGATTACTTTAACGACAAAACCATCGATGATGCGGAGCTTCTCTACCCGGGGAAAATTGTCCTCCCAGAGGACTTTTGGGAAACCCACGGAAAGAACCTTGCAAGCTGGCAGGCCGATGGTCACACCTACTATCGCATCACGGGTCCCCTTGTTAGAAAACTTCAAGTAAACGAATTCGTACACACTGAGGATGCAAGTTTCGTTGCGCAGGTCACGGAGGTGAAGGGCGATGAGGCGACTCTTCGAACCATTCGAGACTTCACACTCGCAAGAAACGCTCTTTGGGGCATACACGCAAGAAATCTTGAACAGTCCTTTGCACTAAACCTTCTTACGAATCCAGAGATTGATCTCGTAACGCTCCTTGGGCACGCAGGCACGGGAAAGACTCTCATGACTCTTGCAGCAGCCCTCTCGCAGACCTTGGATGAAAGGCGCTATTCGGAAATCATCTTCACCCGTGCAACTGTGAGTGTTGGAGAGGATATCGGCTACCTCCCAGGAACCGAAGAAGAGAAGATGACCCCTTGGATGGGTGCCCTCGAAGATAACTTAGAAGTGCTCCTTAAAACAGATCGCAGTGCTAGTTCTTGGCGAAGTTCTGCAACAAACGATATTGTGAAAAGCCGCATCCGCATTAAATCCATGAGCTTTATGCGAGGGCGGACCTTCTTAAATAAGTTTGTCATCATCGATGAGGCGCAGAACCTCTCGCCCAAGCAGATGAAGACCCTTGTGACACGCGCTGGCCCCGGGACAAAGATTGTCTGCCTCGGAAATATCGCACAGATTGATACGCCTTACCTCACGGAGGGCTCTTCGGGGTTAAGTTACCTCATCGATCGCTTAAAAGGATGGCCACACGCAGGGCACATTACCCTTGAGAGAGGCGAACGCAGTCGCCTCGCGCATTGGGCAAGTGAGACGCTCTAGAAACTCATCTCGGCAGGAACATCCCCTTTAACAGGGGCCTCAGTCTGTTGCACATTCGAAAAGTGATCCATAAGGCTCAGCGCCAAGATAGCGACCATCACAAGGCCCAAAACAACCTTGATGACCGCTCCTACGAGCATGCCTAGCCAGGTGCCAAGCCCCACGCCACTTGCGGCAAGTAGCGACTTATTGGCGAGCAATTCACCAACGATAGCTCCGATAAGCGGGAAAAAGAGAATCCCCACGAGGCCAAAGAAAAGGCCAATGACAGTACCCACTAGGGCGCCAGCAATCCCATAGGGAGAGGCCCCAGTCTTCTTTGCTCCTAGCATCTGAGCAAGCCAATCAACGGCAACACCGATTAGAGTAAGGGCGGCAAGAAAAGTTAACTTAAAAAATCCAATTGCCTCAAAATCATCCATCCACGCCGCAAGCAAACACGCAGCAAAGATAAGGGGAAGCCCTGGGACAGCCGGAACGACCGTTCCCGCCATCCCAATGACGACGAGCGCAAGAACCACCCACCAAAGGCCAAAGTTCGCCCAATCTATCGTTGTAAACATCTCAAGCATAGGAAATCTTCCCCTTTCTAACCACGCATCTCAGGAGGAAGTTCCGCTTCCTCTGCCAAATTATCAAATCTTGTGAACTGACCATCAAAGCGAAGTTCCACTGTGCCAATCGGGCCATTACGCTGCTTACCAATGATGATTTCTGCTTTATTGGGATCTGCGGAATCCTTGTTATAAACAACGTCGCGGTAGATAAACATAATGACATCCGCATCCTGCTCGATTGCACCAGACTCTCTGAGGTCACTCATCATCGGCCGTTTGTCGCCGCGCGTTTCAACCGAGCGGTTTAACTGAGAAAGCGCAATGACAGGGACATTCATCTCTTTAGCGAGATTCTTAAGTCCGCGGGAAATTTCGCTAATTTCCGTAGCACGGTTTTCCGATGAAGAAGATGGACGCGCAGTGCCTGACATCAACTGTAAATAGTCGACAACAATAAGAGAAAGCGGACCACTCTTACGGGCAAGTCTTCTTGCTCTTGCTCTAAGTTCATTAACGGTAAGACCCGAAGTGTCATCAATATAGACCGGTGCCTTGGCCATCTTTCCAACGGCATCGGTAAAGTGTTGCCAGTCTGTGTTATCTAGGCGCGCACGGCGAATCTTCTGCGCGTCTACCCGGCCAATCGAACTAATAAAGCGCTTAGCCAATTGGTCAGCACTCATTTCCATAGAGAAGATTGCCACTGGTAGTTGCAAAACGATGCCAGCGTATTCTGCGATATTTAGAGCAAAGGCAGTCTTACCCATGGAGGGGCGCCCCGCAACAATCACCAAATCACTCGGGTGAAGGCCGGTGAGCATGCGGTCGAGCTTTATGTAGCCCGTGGGAAGCCCTGTAACATCATCGGTGCTGTGCGCCTCGTAGAGAGCCTGAACTTCTTTGGTGACATCGGCTGCCACTTCCGGCAACTTAACGAAACCCTTTCTTCCGCGATTGCTGTTTTCATCAATAGCAAAGATTTTCGATTGCACGCGATCGAGAAGTTGCGTGACATCAGCGGATTCTGGCGAATACGCGAGGCTTACAATCTCGTCTCCGGCGCTAATTAATTGGCGCAAGATGGAGCGTTCGCGAACAATTTCAGCATAGCGACGAATATTTGCTGCAGACGGCGTTGAATGCACGAGAGCATCTAAGTACTGCATGCCTCCTACATCTTGAACCTTTCCAATCGCCTGCAATTCCCCTAAAACCGTCACAGCGTCCACAGGCTTTCCATTCATCGCCAAGCGACCAATAGCCTCGTAGATAATCTGATGCTCACGCCTGTAGAAATCTTCGATGCAGAGGATGTCTGAGACGATTTCATAGGCATTCGTATCGAGCATGAGGCCGCCCAAGATACTCTGCTCGCTCTCTAACGAATGGGGCGGGCGTCTTACTGAGGAAACAGCCGACTCACTTCCCTCTGAGGGGAAGTCACTATCAGGAATGGAATCTGTCATAAGCCAAAAAAGGGAATCTTACTTAACCGATGTTCGCAAATGCGGGAGGGTTACTATAGCGGATATCGTTTCTGAATGGAATCTTGTTTCTGGGGTCGAAAAAACCGGCTCAGGACAAAACCCGAAACCGGTCTTTTTTCTCTTCGCCAAGTACGTGCGAAAGGCGGATTAGGCCTCAGGAACGACCTTGACGATGATGTCAGCGGTGATATCCGTCATAAGACCAATGGTGATTGTGAAGTCACCGATAGCCTTAATGGCTCCGAGCGGTGTACGAACCTGGCTCTTCTTAACTTCAAAGCCAAGCTTGTTAACTGCTTCAGCGATATCCGCATTGGTAACAGAACCAAAGAGGCGGCCATCGACACCAACCTTGCTGGCGATTTCAACGGTCTGACCACTGAGTTTGTCAGCAACTGCCTGCGCTGCGGCGATGCGTTCAGCCTGAGCCTTCTCGAGTTCTGCACGACGTGTCTCAAATTCGGCGATAGCCGCTTTTGTTGCACGCTTGGCATGTCCCTGCGGGATCAGGAAGTTACGGGCGAAACCGTCCTTAACCTTGACGACGGCACCGAGTTCACCGAGGTGATGAATCTTTTCAAGAAGAATAACTTGCATGATTATCGAACTCCCTGGTTATCCGTGTACGGAAGCAACGCAAGGAATCTTGCGCGCTTGATTGCCGTGTCGAGCTGGCGCTGATAGTGCGCTTTCGTACCCGTGAGACGAGCAGGCATAATCTTGCCGTTGTCCTGGATGAAATCGCGCAGTGTTTCGACATCTTTGTAGTCAATCTGTTCGACATGTTCGACCGTGAAACGGCAGAACTTCTTACGCTTAAAGAGAGCGTTCTGTTGGTTGCTACGACGGGGCTTGCCCTTTCCTTTTGCACCAAAAGCCATTTTGTCAACTCCTAAATCTTAAATTCCGTGATATGAACGACCAACTTTGTTGCTTTCATCGAGCGGGGAGCTAAGAATCCGCTGAGTTCCACTTTTGAGGCTAATGCCACTTTCTCTAATCGCACCGCTACATCAGAAAAGGCTATAGCGGAAAAATCAAATTCGAGTTTTCGCATCGCTCCGGCTTCAAGGACCGTGTCTTCGTGCCGAAACTTTCCCTCAAAAACTGCAATCCCTGCTGGGGTAAAACGTATGGGGTCTTTTTCTAGCAGTGTTGCACTCAGTCGAATTGCGTTAATTGCTTTGTCCTCGCTTTAAAAGAAATCCTTGATCGTCCTGTGTCCTTTACTGAGCAGCAGCTTCCGTGGCGGGAGCTTCTTCTGCCTGCTGAGGAGCAGCCTCTACTGGAGCGGCTTCTGTAGCGGCCTGAGCCTTACGAGCCTCTTCCTTCTCAACGGCCTTCATCATGACGGAAGCCCCTGTAGGAGCCTTCTTCATCTTGACTGTCAAGTGACGCAAAATCGCATCATTGAAGCGGAATCCTTCCTCGATTTCAGCTAGTGTCTCGCTTGTGCACTCAATGTTCATGAGCACGTAGTGAGCCTTAACGAGCTTATCAATCGGATAGGCGAGTTGACGACGTCCCCAGTTTTCGATGCGGTGGACCTTACCACCCTGCTCGCAAACGAGGTTCTTGTAGCGATCGATCATCGAGGGCACCTGCTCGGACTGATCCGGGTGCACGATGATGCACAATTCATAGTGACGCATTGTTCCTCCTTACGGAAAAAACCACCCGAGCGTCGATTTCGGTGTGGCAAGGATTAGAAAGGTGAGGATTCTAACAGAAACACATTGGTAAAGTCGAAGTTTTTTGGGCAATTTCGAGCATTTTTACCCCTTGCGACTATTGCTTTTTCTTAAACCTTTCCGATAAAATGCGCTCCTTCACGCAACGCGTTGTGTGAAACTTTTCGTTGCCGGTGTAGCTCAGCTGGTAGAGCAGCGCATTCGTAATGCGAAGGTCGGTGGTTCGATTCCTCTCACCGGCACCACGAAATTCGTTATTTTTTTCAGTGTTCTAGAAGGCCTCTAGCTCTAGAAAAACACTGAAAAAGTAGAAGGCTCGAGTCGTTCTCGGGCTTTTTCTTTTTCTGCGAGTTATCTCCCCTTCCTCTCGAGCCGCACATTGAGGTTAAAGGCGTAGCGATCTGCTGGGTGATAGGAGACCGTCACAAGAAGCACTCGGCCCTGAGAACTCATATATCGCCTAAAGATTCGCAAGCAAGGCGTATTGGGTTCAGCACGTAAGTTCTTTGCCGCCTCCTCCGTTAGTGTCGTTGCTTCAACCGTTTGACGCACCTCTGTGCAGCGAACGTCTTTGACGCGGGAGATGACTTCAATCATCAAAACATCTGGATTTTTCTTCGCCTCAGAAATGACATCTTGCCACGCGCGGTTAACGTACTCGGTAGTCCATGCTATCGGGAGATCCTCCTCCGTGTCTCCCCTGCGAATCATCGAAAACCGAATATAAGTTTCCCCCGGGGGACACTGGATTTTTTCCGAGAGTTCTCTACTGACAACGCATTCTTTAACATCGAGAATTTGGCGAGGGTTCTTACTTGCGAGGCGGTCGAGATCTGCCATCGTGCTAAGACTTCTATCAAAACTCTGTGCCTTCCCCTTACTGATAACGCGTGTACCAATGTGAGGCGTGCGGCGAATTAGACCAATTTTTTCTAACTTGGCAAGAGCAGCTCGCACTGTCGTTCTCGAGACACCTTCTGTCTTTGCAAGTTCAGGCTCCGCGGGAAGCAGAGTCCCTATGGCGTACTGGCCACTCTTAATTCGACGTATTAGACGTTTTGCGAGATGCTCACTTAAGTGTTCCGCTGCCATACGATTCCCCCTAATAGAAAAAACCGCCCAACCACTCCCGTAAGAGCGTCAGACGGTTTTCCTTTTTTCCGAGCCTTACCGAACTTACAGTTTAGTATAGACCAATAGCTTTCCACCAGAGCATGCCTGAAGAGAAGACCACAAGCACACAGAAAGTGACTATGGAGAAGTTAATCCGATAGAACCGCGGACGCTCAAAGTAACCTTGTCCGAAGTAGATCGGTCCCGGACCACCTGCGTATTCCGTGATACCCCACATGAAGTTCGAGAAAATCGCAAAGCAAATTGCAACCATCATCGGAGGAGCACCTGCCGCAATTGCTACGGAGGCAAACGGGACATACATTGCAGCAACGTGACCAGAAGCGGTTGCAAAGACATAGTGTAGGTAGATGTAAGCGAAGCCTAGGATGATGAACGTTGTCATCCAATCGAGACCGCCTAAGGAGTTGGAGAACCCAATTGACATCCACTTAATAAAGCCCAGCTTTGTTAATCCTGTAGCAAGAGAAATAATCGCACCGAACCAAACAACCGTATCCCATGCGGCCTTATCGTTTAATACATCTTTCCACTGCACAGCACCCGTCACAAAGAGGAAAGCCACAAGGCCCAAGCCGATGGCATTGGCGTTGTAGCCGGTGAGTAAGCAAGTACCCCAACCGATTAAAGCGATAACAAAGCCAATAGAAACAAGAATTTCTTGCTGACTCATGCGCCCCATAGCCGCGTATTCCTTCGCACCCATGACCTTAGCCTCTGGGGTCTTCTTTAAATCGGGATTCATGAACTTATAGGTGAGAAGCGGCATCAAAATAAAGCAGAGGCTAGCGGGAACCAATGCTGCATAAAACCACGATGCCCAAGTCAATTCAAGGCCGAGGCCGTCTTTGGCTAACTGTGCGCACAAGGGGTTTGCGGCCATGCCCGTCATAAAGAAGGCACCGGTGATTGGTGTAAATTGGAAGCAAGTCATGATAAGGAAGTCACCAATCTTCTTACCCGTGGGACCTGGTTGACTGCCGAGAACTTGGTTAATGGATTTTGCAACTGGCAAGATGATGCCACCCGATCGTGCCGTGACTGATGGCATTGCAGGAGCCATCACAAGGTCAGCGATACCGAGTGCATACGCCACCCCTAAGGAAGAGCCGCCGAAAAGGCTAAGCATCTTATAGGCAATACGGCGCCCGAGACCAGACTGCACAAAACCTAAACTCAGAACATATGCGGAGAAGATCATCCACACCGTTCCAGAAGAGAAGCCTTTAAGAACATCCCCCAGGCCAAGCGTATTCGTGAAGTACGTAAGCGCCAATGCGATAAACATCAGAGCGCCTGAGGCAACGGGAGCAGCCAAAATTCCTGCAATCGTCGCAGCGAAGATGGCAAACATGTGCCAGGCCTTATCGGTAAGGCCAGCCGGGGTCGGCACCAACCAGAGAATTAGAAGCAACCCAGCAGGGACTGCCCAACGAATCAATTTTTCTTTACTCATTTCCTCCTCCATTTTCTTATGCGCTGCGAGTGCGGTGTTTTCTAAGCATCCGCACTCGAAGTCCAATTAGCTACTACTTGCTGTACTTCGCAATGACGCGATCGACAAACTCTGGGGCAAGCCCAATGTAGCTATGAGGATTAAGCATGTGGTCGACCTCTTCTTCCGTGAAGGCTTCGATGACCTCTGGGGTCTGCATAAGAACATCTTTGAGTGGCACTTCTGCCTCATAGGCCTTCATGCAGGACTTGTAGACAATGCCGTGCGCTGTCATGCGGCCGAGCTTACGCGCTAAGTGCATCATGACGCACTCACTCATCATGAGCCCCTTCTGAGCAGAGAGGTTACGTTCCATATGCTTCGGATAAACAATCAAGTTCTTGAGGATGTTCTTACTCTTTTCCAAGGCGCATCCGAGCATGTGGCAAGCGCGGGGAATCGCTTCCCATTCAGAGAGGAAACAGCCCCAGTCACGCTCATTTTCGCTAACCATCGATTCAACAATCGAAGGAGCGATACTGCGGACATTGCGGCACAGGGCAAGAACGTTTTCCAAAACAGCAGGATTTCGTTTATGCGGCATCGTCGAAGATCCGACCTTACCCATGAAGAACGGTTCCTCGAGTTCGAGGATTTCCGTGCGCTGCAACGTCAGAATTTCGTGATTGATACGACCGAGTGTTCCTGCGCAAAGAGCAAGAGCGTTTGTGAATTCAGCCTGACTATCACGGGCAACGTGCCAAGCAATTGTCGGAACACCGAGACCCAGGATTTCAAACATGCGCTTCTGTGTCTCAAGGCCCTTCTCAGGCTGAGAGGCGAGTGTGCCAACGGCGCCTGCCATTTCGCCAACGAAGACGCGGCTACGCATTTCTTTAAGGCGCTCGATATCGCGACCAAGTTCGTCTGCCCAAACGGCGGCCTTGTAGCCAAAGGTAATTGGAATCGCATGAACGACGTGTGTGCGGCCCGCCATGACGGTATTGCGATACCTCTTTGCAAGATCCAAGCAATACTGTAGGCACAACTTCATATCGCGCAAAATCACCTCATAGGCATCGCGCTGCAAAAGGACAATACCCGTATCGACAATATCCTGACTTGTAGCACCCCAGTGAACGAACTCCCCAGCATTTTCAGGAAGGACCGCCTTAAAGGCCTTTAAGAGCGGAACGATTGTGATAGAAGACTTGTAGAACTCACCAATTGACGGAATGTCGAGCAACTCTGCCTTAGCGTACTTATTGATGATATCGGCCTTTTCCTTGGGGATGACGCCGAGCTCAGCCTGAGCTTTAGCGAGAGCGGCCTCGGTATCAAGCCACTTCTGCGCCCAAGATTCATCGCTAAAAATCTTACGCATCTCATCGGTAGAGAACATGCAACCGTGAATTTGACTGTCAATAGCTGTTGAGGGCATAGATAGACTCCTTGATTTTGCAATTTGATTAAAACTTAAAGAAGGTGTGAGTCTGGCTTCTACGGACTAATCGCCTTCTGGCTAGGAGTCATTTTTTGGGATTTCGCAGAAAATCTCTTAATTCGCCTCTTTTGTCTTGAAGAAAATCAACAAAAGAGGCTTTGGTTCTTTTTCTTTTCTTTTAAATTCAATGCGTTACTATTTTGTCCTCCTGTTCTTTTGTCTTTAAATAAAGATACAAAAGCCACGGATCCCCTTTCCTAGTGCTTTTTTTGGGGTTCTATTTGTTTACTTGAGGAGTATTTGTCTCATACAAATGCGCATTTGTATCTTTTTACGAAACACAAAAAAACCGCGCAGGGGGACTATCCTTACGCGGCGAGTGTTTCTAGATGAATCTAAAAACGGGGGAATTCGGTAGATTCTTAGCCAATGCTAATCAAGCGACGAGCAGGCTCTGCGTCCTCTGTGACCTTAGGCACTGAAACGTGCAAAACACCGTCTTCGAAGTTTGCCTTGCAATCGCCTTCTTTCACTTCTTTACCCACAAAGAAGCTCCGCGAGCAAGCGCCTGTTGCTCGCTCTGAACGAATCACGCGACCCTCAACACTCTTTTCTTCCTGCGAGACTGCCTTATGCGCAGAAATCGTCAAGTAGCCGTCTTTTAACTCAGCTTCAATTTCGTTCTTCTTGAAGCCAGGAAGGTCAATTGCGAGTTCAAAACTATGGTCGGTTTCTCGAACATCGGTCTTCATCACACGGTCTGCATGGCGTCCAAACACGGAAGGCGTATGAAAGATTTCACCTTCACTGAAAGGATCAACTGCAAAGCCTGGAAAAAAAGAATCTTCAAAAATTTGTGGAATTCTGCTTGTCATGGTATCTCTCCTTAAATTCTCTTGGAAGGACCTCTTTTTCCTTCCCTCTTAGAAAACTATATGGGGCGCTTTGGGCGAAAGCCCTATTAGGAGAATTCACGATTGAAAGTAGAAAGGGGCGCCCCCATATAAGGAGGAATCGGCTTTTTCTTAGGCAGACTTTTTTTCGTGGTCTCTCTTTTAAGCTACGCAGATGCTTCCTAACTACAGGAGGTGGCGGCGCTTAAAGAAAAAGAGAACAGCACACTGCATGAGAAGACTTGCCACAACGGCAGTCGTGTAACCGAAGACCAACGCACCATCTCGCAGCACATAGGGAAGAACAAGGTAGAAAACCGCCGTACTCATGAGGCCGCTGACGAGTCCCTTCATAACCTTCTGCGCCTCGGAGGCATTCTTCCCCCCGGTCTGAGCAAAAAGCGCCATCGTAAGGGCCATAAGCGGCAAAGAGGAAAGTACTCCACTTACTGCAGGGCCAACGAAGGGAGCGGAGATCGTCACAAGAAGCGTCAGTGCAATCATAAGAGCTGCGCGCAGTAGCAGATCGTGCTTTAGTGGCTTTGCGCGAGGCCCATCGCTTTTTGAAATTGGAAGAATCTTCGCAAAGAAGACAATACAGCACGCAGTTAGAAGAAAAAGGGGCCAAAGCGAAAGGTGCAATGCGTTAATTGCCGCAGAACCAGCAGCGAAAGCCGTAAGTCCCAAGAGAACAGCCGGCGCTCTCCCCCTCGGGCAAATGACCGCATACACAAAGCCAAAGAATGTGAGAGAAGCAGTGCCAGCTAGCGAGCCAAACCCAGAATGCACAGCGAAAGCCGCGCCATTTTCTATGGCTAGAAAAACCGAGATGGGGCCCGAAACACAGGGTAAGGCAATAATCAATCCTCCAACCGTCTCGCCCCAACGGCGAGCAGCAAGGGTAGCCATCACAAGAAAGAGTGGCGCCCCGATTAACTTCATGAGAAGAAGGAAAGACATAGGAACTTAAACCCAAAAAAACTCAAAACGGCCGTACTCTAGCAGAATCCGCTTTTCTCTCTCCGAAGCTATGCGGGAAGTGCAAAAAGTTCTTTCCTCTAGGACTTCGTACTGGTTGAAAATTTCCAAACAGCGCTTCCCGTTTTAAGCCAAAGACCGATACAGAGCGTTGCGGTTAAGACTACAAGAGAACCCCCTGCGAAAGGAAGCAAGTCAAAACCATAAGATTCAGAAATCATACTTCCCAAGAAAGCGCCTCCTCCGATACCGACATTGAAAATCCCCGAGTAGATAGATGTTGCGATATCCGCCGCGTCGGGTGCAATGCGTAAAAGTAGCGTCTGGAAGGCGAGCATCACAGAGGTCATTGCAGCGCCCCAAGTGAGCAATACCGCAATCGTCATTCCCGCGCTCGCACAAGCGGGATAAAGTAGAAAGAGACAGCTCAAAATGAGAGTTAATGAAACGATTAACGTTGCTGAAACGTGACTGTCGACAACGCGAGTTGTGATAACGGTACCGATAATCCCAGCGAAACCAAAAAGGAATAGAAAGAAAACAATTGCCTTCGGACTAAAGCCACCATCGATCTGCAGAATCGGAGAAATAAAGCTATAGACCGTGCAGTGGCCAAGGACGGTGACAAGCGTCAGAAAATACAGTTGCACAAGCGCTGGCCGCTTCAGAATAATGGGGAGACTCTTTAAAGACCCCGCTGACTGCGAAGGACACGGCGGAAGGAAAATGGCAATAAACCCCATTAAAACAATGGCAAAGATTCCGATAATAAAGAAAGCCTCCTGCCAACCGGCCATTTGTCCCAACATCGTGCCGATGGGAACACCCAAAATCGTTGCGACAATAGACCCACCCATCACGGCCGCCAACCCCACGGCGTACTTTCCTCTTGGTGCCATGCGAGCAGCAAGAGGCGTCATAATGGACCAAAAGACAGAGTGCATCAGAGCCACAATAACGCGGGAAAGAAGCAATGAGGAAAAACTCTCTACCCAAAGCACCGCAAGATGCGCTATTGCGAAAAAGAAAATAAGGAAAAGCAGTAACTTACGTCTCTCAAGTTTCGCTGTGAGAATCGTAAGCGGTAGCGACATGATGGCGACGACCCAGGCGTAACCTGTGATCATGAGCCCGGTGAAAGAAACCGTTTCTCCAAGGTGCTTTGCAATCTCAGGCAAAAGCCCCACGGGAAGAAATTCCGAAGTGTTAAAAACAAAAGCCGCAAATGCGAGACCAATAACTGGAAACCATGATGTGATTTCTTCTGAATTTTCTCTTGTTTTCATCTTAGAGGCACACCCCTAGAAAAAATCTTATTTCCTTAAAGGGCGCGCATTCTAATGAAATGTTGAAGATGTTCTATAGGGAAAATATCGCACCCGAGTCGGGTGCGATAAAAAGAAGGAAATCTGTTACGTTCTTCCATAAAAAAAACAGAAGAAGTTACCGTTTCCTAGATCCGCGAAATCAGATCAAGCATCGACTTTGGTGCGGATGAAGTCACGAACAACTTCTGCGTTTGCAGGAACAACAACGACATGTTGCGGGCGACTCTCAAGATCTGCGTAACTTGCAGGAACTTTGGGGGCCTTTCCTGTTGCCTCGAGAATGGTGGAAGTGAATTTCGCAGGCTGTGCTGTCTCGGCAACGAGCATTTTCACCTGAGCCCGTACGGCGTCGCTTGCAACCTTCACAGCATCTGCCGTGTGCGGATCGATGAGATAGCCCTCTGTCTTAAAGACTGCACGGATTGTCGAGAGGCGGTCCGCATGTGTGCTTTTACCCGACGTGAATCCCGACTTGCGAACTGCTTCGAAGTCTTCTCCCGTGATAGAGAAACGCCCCGTGCGAGAAAGTTCTTCCCAAAGAGAGGATACCCGTAGCGGGTTCCTACCGACAACATCAAAAATGAAGCGCTCGAAATTACTAGCCTTAGAGATATCCATCGAAGGAGAACTCGTGAGATAAGTGTGCGCACCATCACGCACGCGGTAGACCCCCGTCTTAAAGAACTCATCTAAGACATCGTTCTCGTTGGTTGCAACCACTAAGCGAGCAAAAGGAACGCCCATCTGTTTTGCAATCCAAGCGGCTAGAACATTTCCAAAGTTTCCCGTTGGAACAGTGACGTCAACTTCTTCATCTTCTTTCTTTGTGACAGCAAGCCAACTGTAAACGTAGTAAACAACCTGCGCAGCTACACGAGCCCAGTTAATGGAATTAACTGTCCCGATTGAATACTTCTCTTTAAAGGCTCTATCCTTACCGATTTCTTTTACGATATCTTGGCAGTCATCAAAGACACCAACCACGGAAAGGTTAAAGATGTTTGCATCCGCTAAAGAGTACATCTGTGCCCTCTGGAATGCGCTCATCCGTCCATGGGGACTTAGCATGAAAACGCGAATCCCTTTTCTTGAGCGCATCGCATATTCAGCAGCTGAGCCCGTGTCTCCTGAGGTTGCGCCAAGGATATTGAGAACTTTTCCCTCTCGCTCGAGGAGATACTCAAACAAGGCTCCTAGAAACTGCATTGCCATGTCTTTAAAGGCAAGCGTGGGACCATTAGAAAGTTCCATGAGATACATGCCGTTTTGCATTGCTCTCACAGGGACAATCCGTTTTGCATCAGACCCACTACGAACGTTACAGTAAACATCCGCCCGATAAGTTGAGCGGACAAGTTCGTGCAATTTTTCCTCTGGGATATCGTCAGCAAAACGCTTTAAAACCTCAAAAGCGACATCCGCATAAGACATCGACCGCATTGCATGCAAAGCGTCCGCTGTGAACTTCGGATAGTGCTCAGCAACATAGAGCCCTCCATCGCTGGCAAGCCCCTCGAGAACAATCTCTGAGAACTTTGCCGATTGACCGCGGCCACGCGTTGAGATGTATTGCATACTCCAAATTCCCCTAGCCTAAGAATCGAATACGTGAAGTTTAATGGGAAGCGCAGTAGCCGAAACCTTGCTCTGTGATTTAATGCTCTCAAGCGCTTTATCCAATTGCTCTTCTTTCGCTAGTTCCGTGATAAAGATGACAAATCCGTCTTTTTCTAAAGCGTCTTTGACTGCGATGCTGTTTTGAGAGAAGACCTCTTTTGCCAAAGTTCTATCTTCCAAAGCTAGGCGAACATAGAATCGGCTCTGTTGCTTGGAAAGCGGTAGGTAGGGAATCTCCTCCCGAGCCGCAGGCCTTACGCCAGCCATTGGGATACGATTTTCAAAAGGAATATCGAGCGTGCGAGCGATATCAATAATGTCTGCGACAACCGCAGAAGCTGTCGGCCGCTCGCCAGCCCCTCGACCACTATAGAAAGTTGAACCAAGCCCGCTAGAGACAACTTCAACAGCATTGACAACATCTTCAATGTAGTAAAGAAGAGAATCTGGACCAACCAATCTCGGGCAAACAGAAAGCGCAATCCCTGCGTCACATTTCTTAGCCTGACCGATGAGTTTGATTTTCATGCCAAGAGATGCCGCAATCGCCACATCTTCACTGGCTATGGAACTGATGCCTTCAATATTCCCCGCTTGGAATTCAAAGGGTGTTCCAAAGGCCAATGCCGCAAGGATTGTCATCTTGTGCGCCGCATCAATGCCTTCAACATCAAAGGTAGGATCAGCCTCTGCGTAACCGAGCTTCTGCGCCTCAGATAAAACCTCTTCATAGAGGGCTCCTTCCTTATACATCTTGCTGAGGATGAAATTGCTCGTCCCATTGACGATGCCTGAAACGGATTCAACCTTATTTGCAGCAAGACCTTCACGCAGTGCCTTGATAATCGGGATACCGCCAGCGACAGCAGCCTCATAAGCAACCACCACACCTCGAGCCTCTGCGGCACGCAAGATCTCTTCTCCATGCGTTGCAATAAGGTGTTTATTGGCGGTAACGACGTGTTTGCCACGTTCGATGGCTTGAAGAATAAGTGTACGAGCTGGTTCAATCCCTCCCATCACTTCAACGATGACGTCAATCTCAGGATCATCGAGAATAGCGGAGAAATCAGCCCTTACGTCAAGAGCGCCTTCCGTTTTACTACGTGCTTTTTCCACATTGCGAACAACGGCTCGAGTGACTTCAATCTTTAGTCCCGTACGGGCCGTGATTTCACGTGCGTTTTCGGTGAGTACTCGGTACGTCCCAAATCCCACGGTTCCAAGGCCTGCTAGGCCCACATGAACTACTTTCATTGCTTTAAATCCTTAAGGAAAATTTTTTCAGTTTCCCCGAATGCTAAATGCTTCTAGATTTAGATGGCTAAATTCGAGAGTAAAAATATGCAGAAAATCACAATTTTCTCTTCGGTTTTTCTTAAAATGCCCCTAAGTTGCTTGGAAATGTAATTTCATTGTACGCACTTCGCTTACAACGTTGCGCGGCTGAAAACAATCGAAGGCTCACCTCCTTACCCTTTAGTGGCTGAGGTCTCTATCACCATTGGAAACGAATACACCTTTTTTTTATGGCTTGCACACTCTCAAATATTCCCGGATACGAAAAGATTATCGGTGATGCACACTTCAAAGAAAATTCTCGGAAACTCCAAGAACTTCTCACGCGCCTCTTAGGAAAAAAGGATGCCAACCGGTTTCTCTCCGATCCGCATCTTTCCCTCTGCTCTTCGCGGGAAGCATTCCCTGAAGCAATTCGGAAGAAAATCTATACAACGGCGTTCCCCCCATTCGTTCTCTACGATTACACAAGCGCAACACTTTACGTAGCCACAGATGGCGTCAACCACCCAGGGTTTCTTTCTCGCCTACTTGCAGAAGCGGGTTGGTATGCCAGACTTACCGATGAAAGTCTTCGAGAATTCCGTTTCCATTTAAATCCAAGAGATACCCCTTCGCTTCCAAAGATTTTCCTTTCCGCTAAGTTTAGAGAAGCCCTAGATTGCAAATGGATGAAACAGGCAGGGCGCTTGGCACCCTACTACGTTTTACTTGAAATTCTCGTGCAGGAAAACGATGCTCTTTTTACGCATGAGGATAAAGCCAAGTCCATCCAAGAGATTTTGGATTTCGTTCTCACTAACATCCGAAAACCTCTTCCTGATTACATGAGGATTTCAGCAGACCTCTTACCAGAAAAATCCGTTGCAGGCCTTTCTTCAGTGTTTCGGATTGCTCCCTACGCATTACCTTCGATTCGTAATCTTTTCGCAGGTGCTCAAGCACAGCGCCTGATGCTCTTTAGTTATACGCATGCAATTCCTAAAAAGCGCCACGGTTCTTCTTTTGGCCTAGCGCCTAGCTACGTCAATACGGAAGACGACTTAGCACCCCTTGATGAGATAAGTGACTTAGAGCCAATTGAGGATTTCTCCCTACACCCCATGGCGCGTCTCACACCAAAACTTTGCAATCCCGAAGAGGACGGATTTGTTAATCTACTGCAGAACTTTTTTGCGGATTTTCCTTACGAAAAAGTTAGCCGAGGAGCACTTGTTCCCTACATTCCAGATGGCCCGACAAAAACGATCTATATCGAAGAGGCTGATATATCGCCCAAATTAGATTGGGCCGTTTTGAAACTACGGCTCGACGGTTCCACTACATGTATTCGGGCACTGCACTCTCTTTGGGCCATGCAGGCAAGTCGCTTAAAGACCCAAACGCCCTATGAAGTGGATATCGCCTTTTGGGCCACAGAGGCAACTCCCATTGCGGGAGAAGAGAAACCGAAAACCAAAGCGAAGCCAAACGACTTCCCTAAAACGCGCCTTAAAGTTACTTTCCAGAAGTATCTTGATAAGCAGTGGGTTGCGCATATCGATTATGTAACCTTTAAATGCACTTCCTCAATTGGCCCTCTACTTGTTGCCATTCCAAAGAGGGCGCTAGCGAAAGAAGAATTTAAGAAAGGACAGAAACTCTTTATCGACGGCTTTTTCCTCGCTGGAGAATTCCGAGAAGAGGCGATGGTTGATGTATTTATCCATAACATGATGGTCGACTCAAAAAATCACCATCGTGGCATGCGCCTTCTTGGTCTTCATCCCTTTAGACATGCTGGCATGCGAGAGTTCTATCGAGCCATTGCGATGACCCCACGCTCAGAATATTTCCGAAAGTTACGGTGGAAATTGCTCGAAGTCGCTTGCAAGAAGGGGTGCCCCGCGGCAATGACGCTTTTCGCCAAAATCAAAATGACACAAAGGAAAGTCGACTATGCTCAAGTAATGCTTGCGATGGACTATCTCGGGCAAGCAGCGGCTAGCGGCTTTAAAGAAGCGCTACGGTTTCTCTCGTTTGCAGGCGGCCCAAATGTCTTTCCGAAAGATTGCTTGAGAGAAATCCTCTGCTATCTTGCTACACAGTATGACGATCCGCATGCCGAGCTTGACCTCTATAAGGCTTTTCAGAAAAAACTCGCCAGCCCCGTAGCCCCCAAAGAAGCCTTCGCTGAGACTGCCTGGCTTGTCCAATGCGCGACACACAATGTTGAAGAGGCTGTCTTCCAACTTGCAAAGGTCTACGCCTTAGGTCTTGGTGTTACGCAAAATAAATTCCGAGCGCATTCCACACTCGAAAAGGCCCTACAAAGCGGGGTTATGCCAGCGCAATATTGGTTTGCAGCCTTCATGCGTTTTCAGGAAAAATTCTTCACTTTATCTGAGAAAGAAAAAGAAACAGGGCTTAAAGAACTGGTTTCTTCTGGAATTCCCTACGCTCTAATTCTCCTCGGACTCTTTTACCAATACGAGAGCACTAACCCGAGAGCGCCGCTACTGTCCTATGCCCTTTACAAGGAAGCAGCAGGCGTCATGCATGACGATGAGTCCCTAACAATGAGCAGGAGGGCTAAAGAGAGGCTCACAAGCGAGATGAGAAAGGAACTTTCCTTTTTGGAAATCTGGAAAGAATTAGGTATAGCCAAACCTCCAGAGAGCATTGCGATAAAGGAAATTACGAGTGTTTCCTTTCATGAGGAACTTTTTTGGCACCCCTTCTTTACGAAGAAATTGGACAGCACCTGCTGTGGTTCTTTAACGCCAAAACTTCGACAGCAAATCCAATTTATTACTGAGAATTCCAATCCCGTCTCGCTTGGTCTCTTGCGGGAAGAAAAACCCGATGAAGAGCGAGAATCAACCTCTCAAGTCTTTGGCTTTGGTGCCGTAGCAGGCGCTACAGACTTTTCTCGGTCAATGATCCTCTGGACTCCTGGAGATGATAAATCCCATCTAGGGTGGGATTTACCGCCGATTTATCCTGTCTTCAAGGATGGGGCCCCCTTAAATCTCTACATAAATAAAGCTTCAGAAAATCCCGCATACGACTGCGGTATTTTGGAAATCACCCCTTACTCAGATGCACTGGGTCCCGGAAAGAAACTTCTAGCCTTCGACCCCCTGTGGGCAGCGCTAAAGAATCGCTACCGTACAAATGAACGCTACAAGGCGACTTTCTACGGTATAGCGAAATCTTTTGCACTCGGATGCGACCCTTTAGATGATTTACCTCCTGAGGTTGTCGCCCATATCCGTGAAATCCAAGCGCTGAACCGCGCGAAAAATCTAGCCGTACAAAACATCATTGGCATCGGTGTTATTGACCCCGAGAATGTCACCTATCGGATTGATTCTATTGTGATTTCTGTTGAAGAAAATTACACCGAGCTCTTTTCCGTTCCCTATACACGCATAACAGTTGCCCCCTTTATTTCTCAAGAATACGGAGCAAACTACTTTACGATTTTCGTTCCAAGGGACGGCAACTTTTACCTGCCGAGAGCTGGCGAACGTATTCGCGCAGAAGTGGAATTACACGTCCTCATCCTCGAAGCGGCAACGCTCGGAAAAGCGACACTAAATTGATGAAGAAACAAGGATTGCTCTTTACGTTTGGTTGTGCGGCAGTCGCCTTTAGTCAAATGACTTTCGCTGTTGAGAGTCGTCTACCAGGGGCTGCCATTCTTCCCGAGGTTAATCAGAAAGCCGAAGAAGAACTCTCTTTCCTCGAGGCTTCTACGACTGGATCGACTCTCCTTGAACGCATTGCAGGAGAGGTCTTTCAGCAAGAACTTCAAGAAAGAGAATCCCGTATTCAAGCACTTCCACGGAAGAAAAGTGATGCACTCGAAGGTTTTCGACGTTCTCTTATTGCAGAGGGCTTTGATGCTTTCGACATTCTCTCCGAGCAGTCAACGCCTCGCTACGACAAACACTTAAGGAATTCCGTCTGTGTTGTCTTACAGAGCAAATCTTCTAAAAAGAGCACCAAAGCCACTCTTCTTAGCACACGACTTAACGATGCTAAGTCCACTGCTGCCGCTTTTGGACTTGCAAAACTCCTGCAGTCCTTTCGCATCACCACAGAGACCCCTCTCTGGGTCTGTGCACAGGCAGGCTCTCACGAAGCCTCTACAAGGGAACTTCTTGGAAAGGGAAAGCCATCAGCGGCATTCCTCACTCGCCTTGTTCTCGAAGGAACGGATAGCAAAGCCTACGTTAACTTTCTTGGTCGAGAAAAAACGCGAATCGTCTTAAAAGACCGCTCTTGGAGTTGGCTTGAGAAGGATACGAATACGGCTGAAGATGCTGCGAAGAATCTTGCAAAGAACCTTACAAAGCTCAAGAGTAGTTGGGATACGGACAAACGCAGCCCCTGGAGCAAAACAGAAGTAAGCTCTGTGCATTGCGAAAAATCCCTTATCTCTTCTATTCGTAGCACGTGTCGCATTGACGTTACAGTCACATCTAGAAGTCGCCTTGCTCTTGCCACTAAAAAAGAAGCACTCGTATCCGCATCGCTAAAGAGCGTACGAGATTTCAACCAGTCTCTAGGTTCCCCCAAGGGAAAACCTGCCGTAACACTCCTGCTACCAAAGAACGTCTCTCAGCCAGCATTCGCAGGTCTCTTAGAAGAGCTTCCAGTCCTAAGCGCCTGGAGAGTAGCCCTTGGAAACACTCCCGAGAAAGAGACCTACGTCAGTAGCCGCTTTATCGACTCAGAATTTGCCGCAACTGCCGCGGACGCCGTTCCCACCGTTGTCATCTCCGCAAGAGGTAAGACACATGAAGAAACCACCGCACGGCTCACAACCCTCGCAAAGACACTTTTACTCTTTTTAAACGCGCACGTGCAGTGAACTCGCAGGGCTTACGACATTTCCAGCCAAGAAACCTAAAAGACGATTACAAAATTGTTGCGGATCTTCTGCGGCCGCCGCCCTCGCCCCTTTAACAAGGGCTTTCCTCACTGAGACACTACCGTCTTTTTGGATGACAAAATCAACTGCACTTCTTCCTGATTGAAGACCTAAGAATTCACGAATTTCTTTCGGGATTGTTACTTGGCCTTTAATTGTTAATTGATTGCTCATCGCAATGCTCCTCTTTAGCCGGTTTTAAGCGTGCTCCGCTTTATGGTCGGCAATTTCGGTTAAATCCACCAGCAGCATTTCTGCCGCACAAAAAAACACCCAATCCGCATTTCGATTGAGTGTTCAACCCCCTTTTCCCGTTATTCTCTTCGAAGAAGAGAATCACATCGACTCAAACTTTTTTGAGCCATCCACCTTGCCCGGGGCGGGTAGGTTGGCTTGGGTTGCCCCAACTCGAAATGCTTAAAAGTATTTTAACAAATTTCGTGTTGGGGCACCAGATTTTCCGTGAGAAAATCTCTTTATTTATCAAAGATTTTCTACTTCATCGGGACGAGCTTCTCTAAGCCTCCCATGTAGGGGCGCAACGCCTCTGGAACCGTCACAGAACCATCGGCATTTTGATAGTTTTCAAGGACGGCTACGAGGGTGCGACCTACGGCAAGTCCCGAGCCATTGAGCGTGTGAACATAATGCGCTTTTCCTGCTGCATCCTTGTAGCGGGTTCCCATGCGGCGGGCCTGGAAAGCTTCGCAGTTCGAGCAAGAACTAATCTCGCGATATGTGTTCTGTGCCGGGAGCCAAACTTCCAAGTCATAAGTCTTCGCAGAGCCAAATCCCATGTCGCCCGTGCAAAGGAGAACAACACGGTAAGGAAGTCCCAAACGCTGCAGAATCACTTCAGCATTGTGTGTGAGTTCTTCTAAGTGCTCGTAGCTATCGTCCTCACGTGTGATGCGAACCATCTCGACCTTATCGAACTGGTGCTGACGAATCATGCCACGCGTATCACGCCCGTAGGCACCCGCCTCAGATCTAAAGCAAGGCGTATGTGCTGTGACTTTCAAGGGAAGGTCTGTGGCCTTCATCATGAGGCCAGAAACTTGATTCGTGAGTGTTACCTCGGCCGTGGGGATGAGGTAGAGGGGTTCACCCTTTCCTTCCTGTCCACCCTTCTTCGCCGCAAAGAGGTCTTCTTCAAACTTCGGCAACTGCCCCGTACCACGCATCGTGTCTGCGGTGACAATATAGGGCGTATAGCACTCGGTGTAGCCGTGATCCTGCGTGTGTGTGTCGAGCATGAACTGCGCGATGGCACGATGCAGTCTTGCAACCTGTCCCTTCATGAAACAGAAACGTGCGCCCGAGAGTTTCGCAGCGACGTCAAAATCCAATCCGAGAGGCGCACCAACATCGACGTGATCTTTGATGGGGAAATCGAACTTTCTCGGCTCTCCCCAACGACGCTGCTCAACGTTATCGCGTTCATCACGACCAACAGGAACAGAGGCATGCGGCAGATTCGGAATACGCATCAAGAGGTCGGTGAGCTTTGTGCGAACATCGGCGAGTTCTGCCTCAAGCTTTGCCAATTCTGCAGGAATTGCTGCTGCCTTCTGCATAAGTTCTGTGGCATCTTCACCCGATTTCTTTGCTTGTCCAATTTTCTTTGAGAGCGCATTGCGTTCGGCCTGCAGAACCTCTGTCTTCGTCTGGACAGCCTTACGTTCGTCTTCAAGTGCATTAAATTCCTTCTCCGGGAAGACGAAAGACCGCGTCGCCAGACGGGCAACAACTTCCGGCAGATTCTTTCGAAGAAGATTGATATCGAGCATTCTTTTTAGTCTCCAAAATACAAAAGAACAGGAGCTCTCTCACAAAATAAGAAAGCCCTTGTCAAAATTGAGTTCCGATATTTTCGTCTCTTTGCCAATCAACTGCAAATCCCTGAGTGGGTATTTTGCAGAGAAAGACCTAGAAAATCCCTACTTTCGGCCTTTTCCCTCGGATTGTGCCTTCTCATCGAGCGCACGAAGTCTTGCCAATTTCTCAGAAATCTTTATTTCAAGGCCTCTATCCGTTGGCTCATACCAATGCATCGTCTCTAGGCCTTCAGGTAGATAAGTTTCCCCTGCAGCATATGCTCCCTCTTCATCGTGGGCATAACGGTAACCCTTGTGGTAACCGAGTTCCTTCATGAGTTTTGTTGGCGCATTTCTCAAGTGCATTGGAACTGGCCTTGTGCCGTCTTCTTTCACAAAGGCTTTTGCGGCTTCAAAGGCTGAGTAAACTGCATTACTTTTAGGCGCCACGGCCAAGTAAACCACTGCCTCTGCAAGGGCAAGTTCCCCTTCGGGACTACCGAGTCTTTCATAGATTTCAGCGGCATTTAGAGTAAGCTCTGTGGCACGGGGATCCGCAAGAGAAATATCCTCAATTGCCATCCGAATGATGCGTCTTGCTACATACCTCGGGTCACACCCCCCATCGAGCATTCTCACAAGCCAATAGAGGGCTGCATCTGGATTCGAGCCTCGGACACTTTTATGAAGCGCACTGATTTGGTCGTAGAAGTTTTCTCCGCCCTTATCGAAGCGTCGCAGTGTTGCTGGAAGCGTCTTTCTTAAGAAATCTGCTGTGATTGTCGTGATAGCACGGTCCCTCGCCATACCGCTTGCAACGTCGAGTGCATTCAGTAGACGCCTTGCATCGCCATCTGCGAGGTCGATGAGAATTTCTCGCGCCTTCTCGTCAAGTGCGACAAAGGTAATCTCTGTCTTAAGAGCTCTGTCAAGGAGTTCGCTCAATTCCCCGTGCGTAAGGCTCTCAAGCACATAAACAGCAGAGCGACTTAAAAGGGCAGAATTCACTTCAAAGGAAGGATTCTCCGTCGTTGCACCGACAAAGATAAAGAGTCCGCTTTCGACGTGAGGCAAAAAAGCATCTTGCTGACTTTTATTAAAGCGATGGACTTCATCGACAAAGACAAGCGTGGGTTTGCCGGTGTTTGCCATGTGAAGTTTCGCAAGATCGACAGCCTCTCGGATTTCTTTCACACCACTTAAGACAGCTGAAATCGCAACGAAGGGAATTCCAAAGGCATCTGCCATTAGGCGTGCCAATGTGGTTTTACCTACACCAGGAGGTCCCCAAAGAATCATCGAATGCGGTCTCTTCGTTTCAAAAGCAACACGAAGGGGTTGTCCTGCAGCTAAGAGTTTCTTCTGCCCAATGACTTCATCGATACTCTTAGGGCGCATTCTCTCAGGAAGCGGCACTAAAGCAGGCGTATCGTCCTTCTTCGAAGAAAGATTCTTACGATTTTGCTTCTCTTTTTGCGGGTTCTCTAACCCAGAAAATAGGTCTTGATTCTGATTCATGTGACGAAAGAAGAAAAAGTTCGAAAGATTCTAACAACCTCGCTAGGAAAGTTGCAGGGTTTAAGTTTTTTCTGGCGCCAAAAAGAGAAAACCCCCACCACCCGAGAAGGTAGTGAGGGTTTAAAAGGAAGAGCCTGGCAGT
>CAVLDT010000015.1:23417-47056 GCA_963661915.1 Duodenibacillus sp. | reverse complement strand
GAATAAATCAATTCTAACAGTTATATTTTCTCTAAAAGAAACTCAAGCCTCAAAAGAAAAGTTATGTTTAAGAAAATTCTCTTTCTTCTTTGCCTTGTCTTCTTAGAAAGTTCCGCTATGGCTGAAATCCTTGTCATTGAAGTTGAAAAGAAAGTCGCAGGAACTCTTCTCCTAGCCGAAAATGATGCGGCAAAGGACTTTATTAAGAGGCTTCCACTCACGCTTAACTTTGAAGATTATGGGACTACAGAGAGAATCGCCTACCTAAAAGAGCCACTCAGTATTGGGGCTTCTAATCAAACAAGCACCCCAAACCGAGGCGACTTTTCCTACTACGTCCCTTGGGGAAATATCGCCGTCTTTAGAAAAGATTTCAGGGAGTCAGAAGGTCTTATCTACCTAGGTAAACTTTCAGAAGATGCGCTCCATGCAATCGAGGCATCAGCAAAAATGCCTGTAACACTTCGCCTTAAAGAAGAGAACTAGCCCATGAAAGAAAACCCTTTACCTACGGAAAAAGAAGTTCGTCTTATCAGTCGCCGTGATGCGCTGACATCGGTTGGCCTTGCCATGGGTGCGGGCCTCGTTGGTTCCTCCCTCTTGGGAATCAAAAATGCCTATGCTGCCACTTCGAAGGGAAAACGCATCACCGTAATCACGGGAAGCCCACACAAACACGGTGCTTCCTTTCTTCTTGCGGATAATTTCATCGAAGGGGCGGAGAAAGTCGGCGCCTCGGTCTATCGCTTTGATGCGGCTTTTAAGCGTGTCACTCCCTGTAGCGGTTGCGACCGTTGCGGGTTAGGGGGTGCGGACTGCGTGTATCGAGATGACATGACAGAGCTTAATCCCCATCTCATTGAAGCCGATCTCATCGTCCTTTGTACGCCGCTTTACTACTTTGGTTTCTCCGCTCAGCTAAAGCTCGTTATCGATCGCTTCTACGCAATTAATTCCCAACTTCACGTCGCAAAGGAAGCTGTGCTTCTTGCCGCTGCTTGGAACTCCAGTCCTGAGACTTTTCCGGCTCTTGCTCACCACTATGAGAGGCTTTGCGAGTACATGGGATGGAAAAATGTTGGCGAAATCCTCGGCACTGGTTGCGGCACTCGGTCCATGTGTGAATCTTCAGAATTCCCCGATGCGGCATTTGAGCTTGGTCGTCGCGTAGGGGCTCGTAGTTAGAGGAACCTATGCTTCGCTTTTTTGAAATGGGTGACTCTGAAGTCCTCTGGAAAAGACGCCTTCGCTTTGATTTCTTGCTCTTTTTCCTCGTGCTACTCACGATGGCTGGATCTTTCACCGCGAACCCAATCCATGAGACTCTAGGAATTCTCTTAACGCTCGCTTTCGTTTTACACGTTCTGTTAAATCGCTTTTGGTGTAAGAAGAAAACCTTGGCTCTAATCGGGAAGGGCAATAGGCCGTTAAGAAGGCGAGAAAAGATTCTTTACGCACTCAACCTACTCATGGCGGGGAGCTTCCTCTTAACGATTGCCACTGGCATCCTTGGCTCACAAACACTTTTCCCTCGGCTTGCAGCAAACTTTTGGCACGCAGGATTAACCATTCGGTATCTACACCTTGGCTTTGCCATGTGGTTCTTCTTTCTAGCGGCAATTCACTTGGGGCTACACGCATCCTTTCTCTTTGCTAAAAAAATAGCCTCTCTACAGAAAGCTCTAGGAGTAAGAGGGTATTGCGTTTCCCTTTCGGTTCTCACTTTCGTAGGAATCGTCTTTTCTATTTTTGCGGCAGTAAAGCGGGAAGCCTTTCTTCTTTTTTCCTTTCAAAACCTCACCATACCGCTACAAAGAGGGGAAAGTGCCTGGCACATCCTTGCCGAGCTCTCCATTTTCTTTGCAACAGTCATATTGGCTCTCATGCTGCTTGAAAGCTTAAAAAAACGAAAGAACGTTTAAAGAGTATGGGAAATCACCCCTCTCGACAGTCTTGTTGGACAAAAAAAGACATACCAACTACAAAATCGGTATAAAAAATATCGATTTCTGTTACGCCAACGTGATTTTGGCACTCTCCCCAATTTCCTCGCTCCGCTACGCCAAAATAACTTTGGCACAGCTCGCAGATTTCATCGGGAAGAAACTTTTAGATTCTATCTATCGGAACCAAATCCTCCTCATCTTCCCGGTTTTAACGAACCATATCCTCATAACGAGAATTACTCGAGTCAAGTCCGAAGTATCATTTAATGGCAGGGGCACACAAAGTGGGATGGCAGCCGTTCATTGATGCGATAGTGACTTGACGAATCACTAGATTGCATAATCAGCGGCGTAGCTGGGGAAATTCATCCGGCATCCCTAAAGATTGCCGGTTGTAACTTACAGATCCTCAATTCTTTGTAAGCTCATCAATCTCAGGCGGCAAAATCCAACTTAAAAATGCCATTTTTTGAACGAGGCGACAAAAATTACCCAGCCACGCTCGTACTCCTTTTAGGTTCATTTCTCTCCTAAACGTCGCTGGCTGCTAAGAAAATCTGCAAACGACGCAAAATCTGACCCGGGTCTCTTTTCTTGTCGTCCCCTCGCGACTAGGGGAAGTTCCTTAAGGAATTTTCCTTTGAAAATGGCGTATTTCACCTTAAGAATTTTCTTCAAAACTTCATGTACGAAGACTAGGGGAAAGTTGGCGAATATTTCTGGGTCTCATTTTGATTAAAGCCAGTTTTTTTCCTATTCTGAATACACGATTTTCTGCGATATGGAACGCAACAAAATTCAGCGCATATACAGAAGAGATTTTAAACTTGCGTGAATTTAGAACCAAATTTGGATAATTTCCTTAATGCGTTGAAGATGAAAGGTTTTCTCCTCAACTTTCACAAGACACGCATCCCATAACTCGTAAAAGCTACAACTTTTGGCTAGGCTATTTTCCTAATACTTTTTCAGGCGATCTAGAGTAAAATCTTGGGCATCCGAATTAAGGGAAATGAGGAGAACGCAGTGAGTAAGATTATCTATGGTGTCTGGAACGGCCAAGTCATCGATAATCGCAATGGTGCTGAAGACACTTCAGGCATTGCGGTTGATGCTATTGCCGAGTTTGATCCAGAAAACCCCATTAAAGCACTTGTCTCGAACGCAGGCTTTCTAATCCTTGAAGAGAACACTTCTTTGGCCGCGGTTTTACGTGACTACTATCAGGTTGTCCGTCAAAACTCCTGCGGTCGTTGCACTCCGTGTCGCAATGCGACAGTGGAAATTGATGAAGCACTCACAGCACTTACAGAGGGGCATGGGGACACAATCTCTTGGGATTCTGTGAAGGCTGCTGCACTGCAGATGGATGAAACAAGTCTCTGTGGTATTGGTCGAACAAGTGCCAAGGCTCTCCTTGGAGCATTGAAACACTTTAGCGATGAGCTTTTTAAGAGCAGTGGTTCGTCCTTTGCTGGTAGTTTCGGCGTCGTTACTGCAAGTTGCATTGAAGCCTGCCCAGACCACGTCAACGTGCCCCGCTACATGGACTTTGTGCGTGACGGACAGAATGCTCTTGCCCGTGGCGTCCTCTTAAATCACTATCCGCTTATCTCTACCTGCGGGCGTGTCTGTGTGAGACCCTGCGAGAGAGCTTGCCGTCGTAATGCCTTAGAGGGCCCGCTTGCTATTAAAGACGTGAAGCGCTTTGTCGCTGAGAAAACAACAGGTTCTGTTGCTGAGCTCTTTAAGGGAGCCGCAAGTAAGCTTGATGCGAATAAACCTGCGGTTGCTATCGTTGGCGCAGGGCCCGCTGGACTTAACTGCGCATATCACCTTCTTGAGGCTGGCTACCCAGTCGACATCTACGACAAAGACACAGAAGCCGGCGGCATGGCCCTTCGTGGCATCCCGCCGTACCGTCTCCCGAAAGACATCCTCAAGAGTGAAACCGATGCGGTGAAAAACCTGGGCGGAAAGTTCTTCTTTGAGAAAAAACTTGGCCGCGATTTCACACTCGCAGACTTAAAAGCCAATCACAAAGCAGTCTTCATCGGCATTGGTTGCGCTAAGGGTGCATACCTTGGTCTTCCCGATGAAGATACAACTCTTAAGGGTTACAGAAACGGTATCGACTTTCTCCTTGAGATTGAGAAAGAGGTTCTTGCTGGGAAGAAACCGAAGATTGAAGGCGATATCGCCGTTGTCGGTTGCGGCAACGTCGCAATGGACTGCTGCAGAACAGCGCGGCGTGTCACAACAGGGCGTGTGCACCTTATATACCGTCGGACTCTAAAGGAAGCGCCTGCGGATAAAGAAGAAATTGCAGCCGCAGAAGAGGAGGGTGTCGAATTCCACTTCCTTACAAACCCCGTTGGCATTGAATCGAAAGATGGCTCTCTCACGGGCGTCAAGTTAACGAAGATGCAGTTAACGGAACCCGATGCACGGGGCAGAATGGGTGTTGCCCCCATCGCAGGTAGCGAATTCACACTCTCTTGCCAAACGCTTGTTGCGGCCATTGGGCAGCAGATTGAAAAGGGCGTCATTGAGGAGAGCGCCGGAATGCGTTTCGGGAGAAAGGGTAACCTCGAAGTCGATGCCACGCAGAGGACCTCCGTCGAAGGTGTCTTCTCGGGCGGAGACTGCGCTACGGGTCCCTCTACGCTAATTAATGCAATGGCCCAAGGGGAAAGAGCTGCGAAGTCCATTGCCGCTTACCTTGAAGGCCGCTCGCTCTTTAACCCACGGGATAGGGCAAGTGCAATCATCATGAATTTGAAACTCGTCTGGGACAAGGTCGAACCCTGCAAGGCGAAGCCCCGCATGAAGATTCATCCTGCTGACATTAAGGTTCGCAGAGAAACCTTTGAAGATGCCGACAGTGGCTTTACGAAACCAGAGGGCTACGCTGAAGCCTCCCGCTGCATGCGTTGCTACCGCGTGATTCGTTTCTACACGGCTAAACCCATTGCTAACGTAGTAAACCACTAATTCGAAGGGAGAATTCATCATGAAAGCCTTTATCAATAACACTCCTGTCGAATTTAACGAAGGAGAAACCATTCTTGCTGTTGCAAAGAAAGCAGGAATCTATATTCCAACGCTTTGCGCCTTGCTTGCAATCGATCACACGCCAGGAACCTGCCGTGTCTGCCTTGTGGAAATCCGCGAGGGCGACAAGTCAACCATCACAACAGCCTGCACAACACCGATGAAAGAAGGTATGCAGGTCTTTACCCGAACCGACACGGTTCGGGCCATGCAACGCAAACAAGTGCAGTGGCTCTTCACAGATCACGATCAGAACTGCGCAGGTTGCCCGCGGCACGGGGACTGCGAATTGCAGGATGCGGCCACATACGTGGGTCTTATTGACAATCCAGAAAATGGTACCCGCAAGGTAGATCGCCCCTATGATGACTCGGCCTCCGCTCTCGTGCGTGATGCCAGTAAGTGCATTCGCTGCTCTCGCTGCGTAGAGGTTTGCCGCAAGATTCAGGGCGTAGCTGCTTTGACGCTTGAGGGCTTTGGCCCGGAAGCGGGCGTAGGCATCGCTGGAGCAGACCGCTGGGCAGACTCTGCCAAGTGCGTACAGTGTGGGCAGTGCACACTCGTCTGCCCAGTTGGCGCCTTAGCAGAAAAAGATCAAACCGACATTGCGATTAGTTGGTTTAACAATCCTGAGATTAAGACCGTTGTGGCATTCGCTCCTGCCGTGCGCGTCACACTCGGGGAAGCCTTCGGTATGCAACTCGGCGCCAACTCAGAGAAGCGTATCGTCACCGCCCTAAAGCAAATCGGTGCGGACTTTGTCTGCGATGTGAACTGGGCTGCGGACCTTACGATTATGGAAGAGGGCACAGAACTCTTAGGTCGCATTAAGAATGGCGGAACGTTGCCGATGATGACAAGTTGCTGCCCGGGGTGGATTAACTTCGTGGAGAAAGTTAATCCTGAAGTTATTCCCAACCTCTCGACAACCCGTTCACCACAGGCAATCTTTGGCGCTTTAGCTAAGACCTACTTTGCTAAGAAGAAAGGTGTGGATCCGAAGAAATTGCGCTTTATTTCCGTTATGCCCTGCACGGCAAAGAAGGACGAAGCGATTCGCCGTGAATTGATGCAAAACGGGTCGCCCGATACTGACTTGGTTCTTACGGTTCGTGAATTTGCTCGGCTCCTCAAGATGCACGGCATTGACCTCTCTAAGACTGCAGAGAGCGAGTTTGACTCGCCAGTGATGAGTGAAAACACGGGAGCGGCAGTTATTTTCGGCGCCACGGGTGGCGTGATGGAAGCCGCAGTTCGTACGGTCTACTTTGTCCTCACAGGCAAAGAAATGGGCCCGATTGAACTTGAACCCGTTCGCGGTATGGAGTGGATTAAGGAAGCTACTCTTGACCTAGGAGAAGCAGGAAAGATTCGCATTGCCGTTGCGCACGGTCTTGCGAACGCACAGAAGGTCGTTGACCAGATTAAGGCAGGTACCTGCCCGTATCACTTCATCGAAATCATGGCTTGCCCAGGGGGCTGCATCGACGGTGGTGGTACACCGCGCGTAAAGGGTGAGTATCTCACTCGGGCGGATAAGCGCCTTGCGGGTATTTACGCCATTGATAAAAATCGCAAAATGCGTCAGAGCCACAACAACCCTGATGTGAAAGCTGTCTATAAAGAATTCTTGGGCGAACCCTGTTCAGAACTGTCACATCACCTCTTACATACGCATTACACCGATCGTCACGTTGCCGAAAAACCAGTTTCGATTGAAGCAATTCGCAAAGTAATCAATAACTAAGAGGCAAAGCCAAAAAAAGAAAAAAGGAGAGTTTTACCGTAAGGTAGTATTCAACGCCTGTAGTGAACACTGCGGGCGTTTTTTTGATTTTTTCTACCTATAAGTTCGAAGAGCCTCTTCTCTTTCCCTTAAAATAAGAACGTTTCAAGTAAGTTCATATATCTACCTGAAAAAAAGGAAAACTATGAATAAAAAAATCTTACTGACAGGGGTAAGCACAGTTGCAGCATGCGTGCTCCTTTTTAGCACTGCCTGCTCTGTGAACACAGGAACTCAAGCCTCTGAAAGCACTGCAGCGGAAATCGCAGACGCTCAAGTCCTGGTTAAAGTGAAAAACGGTGTCCTCAAGGGGGCAATTGAACCCAATGGCGCTTACACTTGGAAGGGCGTTCCTTTCGCCAAGCCTCCTGTTGGCGCGCTGCGTTGGAAGGCGCCAGAACCTGTTGCCGCTAGCGACAAAATGATCGATGCCACGAAGTATGGCGCAGTCGCACCACAATATGCGCTCTCTTTTGCAGGGGAATCTTTCTCATTTAAAGCTTCAGAAGATTGCCTCACTCTGAACATCTGGGCAGCGGACAGAAAAAAGAATAACAAGGCTGTCATGATTTACTTTCATGGCGGTGGCTACGGATTTGGTTCCGGCAGCAGCCCTGTCTTTAATGGGGCAAATTTCGTTAAAGCCTATCCGGACATCATCATGGTGACGATTAACTATCGCCTTGGCATGTTTGGCTTTATCGATTTATCGAGCATCCCCGGGGGAGCAGATTACCCCGATGGCCCACGCTTAGGTCTTTTGGATCAAATCCAAAGTATCAAATGGGTAAAGGAAAATATTGCTGCCTTTGGAGGAAATCCTGACAACATCACGATTTTCGGAGAATCCGCAGGTGCTGGATCAGTCAATACACTTCTTACTATGAACTTAGAGAAGGGGCTCTTTCAGCGTGCAATTATGCAGTCGGGTGGGCTTCCGTTAACAAACACAAAGAGTGCTTACGACAAGATTAATCTTGCCAATACACTTCTCAGAGAAACGGGCGCCAAAAACATGGCCGATCTCATAGCTATCCCCGAGGATAAGTTGGTCCACAAGTATGTAACCCGTAACAAAAACGGATTCACGCTGAACGCATTGCTTGCCCTTCCGATGCGAGATGGTAAAGCCATCCCGGTTGACGGGTACAAAGCGATTCGTGAAGGCTGCGCTAAGGGTATCGACATCATGGTCGGTGCAACTGCCGATGAGACGAACTATTGGCTAGAAGAACATGCACATATACTAGGGACAAGCGACTTAAAGTCGGCAAAACCCGCATTCCTAAAGAATGTCATCAAGCCGCATATCAACCATACAATCTCCATGATGAACGCCCAAGAGAAGGCAACTCTTAAAAAGTACTGGGCCAGCCTTCCGAAGAAATTTACAGATTACGAGCGTTCTTGCGAGTATGTTAACGACTTAATCTTCAGAGTTCCGTCTCTTATCGTTGCAGCAGACCATTCGAAGGCTGGAGGAAAGAGTTACGTCTACTACTTTGGAAAAGAGTCGACTAAGCCGGAACTCAAAGCCTGCCACTCTGTTGAAGTTGCATACGTCTTTAACAACCCAGAGCAGACAGTATTTTCTGGAAAGGTTGATAAAGAACTTGCAAAGAAGGTCTCAAACATGTGGGCTAACTTTGCACGCACAGGAAACCCGAGTATCGCTGGAGTCAACTGGGAACCATACGACACTAAGTCGCGGAAAACACTCGTCATCGGAAACGACAATTCAATCCGAGTTGTTAACGATTACCTAGGAAAACAACGTCTTTACATGGAAGATTTCGTGACTCACGGCCATTATTGGGAACTTGCTTCCTACATCTGTGGCTGGGAACCTGAAAATCTAGAGGATTATTGGAACGATTCCAAAGAGTCTTCGCACTAATTAACCTTCCTACGGCCTCTCAAATTTGGGAGGCCGTTTTCAAATGCAAATTGCCTTGTGAAAGCAAAAAAGGAAGGGCAGCCCTTTTCAAGTACGAAATAGGCAACGCTTCTCAGAAAATGTGATGCACGCCGACAGCGGCGTCCAAAAGATGATATTTCTTACTTTGGCTAGACATCTTGTCTTTAATCGTGCCATAGCCAACACCGACAAATCCGTATGTACGTTTACTAAAGCCGTAAGTGTAATGCGCTGTGAAATTAGTGGTCTTGCCTGTTTTAGACGAATCTGAATCCGACTTTACAGTCGTGTAATAGGCACCAAGAGCAAGCCAAGATTGACCTGAAAGCGTGATACTCGTACCGACATGGATTACATGACCATTGAGTTGTGTCCCATAGTCAGGACCGGAAACACCTGCCCAACTTTCATGGCGTCCATACTGATAGGCGAAGTAAACCTTAGCAGACCCAAAGTCATAGTTTCCGCCAAGATTAATCTTTCTACCATCGCGCCTTGAGACGGGATCATCTGCTCGATTTAATGTCGCATCAAAAACCGCAACGGCTGTAAGCGGCCCATTCTTGTAACTTAAGCCTGCACCCGCATAGCGCTTTGCCGAATTGCGTCCCTCATTTCCTAGCCCATCAACACTATCGGCCTTAAACGAGTATTGGGCATGAAACTTCAAACCAGAAAAGTCGGGGGAAACATAAGAAATTGTGTTATCTGCACGAATAATGTCATAGAAAAAATTCAGTCCACCAATGGCGCCAAGCTTAGTCGCCCAGCCACCAGCATTGATATCCGAATTTTTTAAGAACACCTCGTGAGCGCCTGCCGACGATGTTAGCGTCCCCAATCGGCCAAAGGCGAACTCCCCAAAAGGACCATTCAGAACAAGTATTGCTTCTCTCTGAAAGAGTCTATTTCCCGTAAGGCTACCATCGTCAACCTTAAATTCACTCTCTAGACTAAAGCTGACAGTGTATCCCTGAGAAAGTTCTTCTTTGCCTTGAATTCCCCAACAAGAGGGTCCCGCAAGTCCGCTACCCATCGTAAAAGAATGAGTAGCAGAACTATGGCTTTCTTTTAAACGACTATACGTAAACCCTGTGTCTAGGCTTCCGTACACCGTCACCTCTGCAGCAATAGAAGAGCCTGCTAGAAGGCTCAAAACCATCGAGGCCAATGCGATTTTTTTCACAGACTTACCCTCATAAACGATTGAGGAGGAGCTAATCGAACATTTAGCGAACCCTTTTGGGGCCACTCGGAAAATGGATAAATAACAGGACTATACTATAAACTTAAAAGCACTAAAAAGAGAATACCGTTCGAGGCGAATCCTCCCCCAAGCATTCTCTTAAAGGACATTTTTGGAGCAATATGCCATGTCACGCGCAACACTCATTCGAAACGCACACGTCTATTCGCCGGACGATTTAGGGCTGAAGGATGTCCTCATTGCAAATGGTCGAATCCTTGCAGTTGAGAAACAAATGGATGTTTCACTTCCCAACATGGAGACAGTTGATGCTAAAGGAAAAATATTAACCCCTGGCTTTTTCGATCAACATATCCATGTAACGGGCGGTGGCGGCGAAGGAGGGCCCGTCTCACGCTGTCCGGAACTTAATCTCTCAGAACTTGTGGCCTGTGGAACAACAAACGTAGTAGGGGTGGCAGGAACTGACTTTATTTCTCGCTCAATTGAGAATCTTCTAGCAAAAGTTAGAGCTCTAGCAGAAGAGGGCGTAAACACTTGGATGTACACGAGCAATTACCGCTATCCACCAACCACGATGAGCGACTCTGTCGCGAAAGACATCTTTATGGTTCCCGAATGCCTAGGGGTGAAGATTGCCATCGGGGACCACAGAAGTTCCTTCCCTACGATTGACGAACTCATGCACCTCTTAGCAGATATCCGTCTTGCAGGAATGATTTCTGGAAAAGTGGGTGTCCTACACATTCACTCTGGCGACATCCCTGGGGCATTTGATATGTATAAAGAGATTGTCGCCCGTGGATTCCCAATTAAGCACCTACGCCCGACCCACTGTTCAAGAGCACGACACGTCTTTGATAGTGCAGTGGAATTTGCTAAGGCTGGCGGTTATGTTGACTTCACTACTGGGGCTTCATGCTGCCTTGGAGAGGATTCTTCCCTTGCCTTTACGGAAGCAATCAGCGCAGGCGTAGATCCCAAACTTCTCACGATGTCTTCAGACGGACACGGCTCCATGCCTCGTTTTGATGAAAAGGGCAATATGGTCGGTCTTGCCGTCTGCGGAATTGACTGCAATTTAGCGGCTGTGAGAAAGCTCATTCTTAAGCACAAAGTAGCTGTCCCAACAGCCCTTGGCTTTATTACACGCAATGTGGCCGATTCACACGGACTCAAAGATCAGGGCCGTGTTGAGGTTGGGGCAGTTGCAAATGTTTTACTCTTTGACGAAGATTGGCGTCTTACGGATGTCATCTCGAAGGGACGTCGCCTGATGCGGTCAGGGGAAATTATCGTGAAAGGTACCTTTGAAGTTTAGAGAATTTTTAGGCTAGCAATTGACAGGCGAGTTTGGCTTACTCACATAAGCAACTCGCCTTTCTTTTTCTTAAAAATATAGGGTGTTTTCCACAAAAAACCGATTAGAAGGCTTATGTGATTAAGCACTCGCATTTGTGATTTACCTTAAAAATCAATACCATGCCTTAAAAAAGCTCTTAAGAAGAGTCTAATTATCATCCATACTCTTAAGGATAGCCTTAAGGCTTGCGGTAGACATCAAAATATCGATTTTCATCAAGCAACGCGTCATCGCAAGGTAAAGTAGGGACTTTTCTCTTTCGCCAAATTCTTCGTAATCCCATTCCGTGATAATGACGTAGGGCGAGTGCAGCCCCTTAAAGCGACGTAAGGTATCTAGGAAGATTTCGCCTTCTGTGAAAACCATATCGCCTTGCTCGCTAAAGATGCCAGAGGGTTTCTTAAACTTCAAATCAAGAAGTCCGTCTTTCTTAAGAATCTGAGAAGAACTCAGACCGTGAGCAGAGAGAAGGGCAATCTGTTCGGGTTTAAAACTCTTAAGAGCCTGCTCTAGTGCTTTAGCGGTCGCAAGTTTGAAGTTTCCGTCCTTAACTTCAATGAAATCATATTTGATGTCATTAATCGCTGGGTTTCCAGTAAAGTCAGCGGAAACAATGCCAAGTTGAATCATGTCATTGGCATAGTCCTTGGAAATGCGAGCAGATTCAGAGGAGCGGATAACGATGTGATCTGCGGGGTCAAACTCAGGACGCTCATAACTACTGTAAAGGAAGTTATCCCTCAGGGTATAGAGGTGACCCACGTCCGTAAGGGCATTGGCAAGCGCAGAGATCCAATCGACTTCAAAGTCTTCTGCGCCATCGGCAATGATTAAGTCAAAGCGGTTTTCGGAATTCTCAAGTACTCGGCAAAGATTTGTCGAGATTTCTTCGAACCAAGCGGATTTCTCTTCAAGCGTGAGTTTCGCAGGATCCGTTTCATCGCGCGTCAGTTCACGAGCCAACTCGTGCCAAGTGCCAATAAACCAAAGCTTTGAAGCAATAGGGGATTTCCGAAGGCGTTCAATGTTATTGCGGTTAAAGCCCACATAGATAGCTTTTTCCCCTCGGTCAATTGCTTGCCGCAAAAGTGCCACGGCAAGTTGCGTCTTTCCGCCTCCTGCAGGCGCTTCAACTTCAATTACAGGGACAACTGTTTCAATCTTCGGAACCCATTTAGCAAGCCCTTGAGAGTCACGCTCACCGATGGCATCGTGCCCATAGGCAAGCGCTGAAATGTTCGGTGCAACCTCAATTTCCCCTTTGAAAAACTGAACAATTTCCTCTGCGGAGAGATTCGTCCCCTCGCGAATCTCCAAGCGATCAATTTCCTGAATTCTTTCCACAAGGTGAGGGAGCTCCTTTGTGTCGATTACGATTCGACCTGGATCATTAAAGGAGGTAACGGATTTAACTTTCCCATTCGGTAGAACAATAAATTGCCTAAAACGAAGGCGGCAACCCGGAAAATGATTTTTTATCCTCGTGCGAACAAGCCTACCTTGGGAGGCCACTTGAGCACTAATATTTTTGGTTTCTCCCCAGTAGGAGCGGGTGAGATCTCCTGCGTCGTTTTCTCTGAGATCTCCGCTTTTAACTTCTAAAACAACGACAGCCCCCGTGGGCGTGACAACGACTGTGTCAAATTCCCCTAGGGTGCGACCAATTTCATTTGTCGCCTCAAAGTTAAGGAAAACCGTATAGTCGTCCGAGAGTTCTTCAAGCGCTCTCTTAACGATAATTTCGGCGGTACCACCTGCCGTCTTGGGATCCACAGGATGAAATGGATTGTCATAAAAGATGGCCATGGGGAGTGCCTCCTAGAGGGAAAGAATTTTCGAAGAATTACAATTGTTGCACATCAATTCCTGCACGTTTAAGGAAACGAATCCCTGAATCATCGCGATAAATTTCGTGATAGTAGACGTGCTCAATACCGCATTTTTGAATAAGAAGGGCGCAATGAATGCAAGGCGAGTGGGTGATAAAGATGCTTGCTCCTCGGCTTGAAAAGCCATTGAAGGCAAGCTTAGAGATGGCATTGAGTTCTGCGTGCTGCACCTCAGGTCGTGTGACAAGTTTTCCATCTACTTCGATTTCGCAGCAATTATCGTACCCTGTTGGCATCCCATTCCAGCCAATCGAAATAATCGCATTGTTTTTTACGATAACGCAACCAACCTTGAGCCGTACGGCATAACTACGTTCTGAGGCAATCTGAGCAATGTGCATATACATTGCGTTGTCTTTTTTTACGTCCATATTGGCTCCTCGCAATTCTTTTGTATTTTTGACATTTTTAGCGACCTATGTCCGCCAAAAAAGCCGTTAGAGAAGGGCAGCTGGGGAAACCGTGTTTTCACCCTCATAGAAAACCACTTCACATCTCTGAAAGTGTACTACGAAGCACCGAAGAAAAAGCTTAGTGCTAACCCTTTGAGGGCAAGTAACGCGCCTAACATACCTTTTGCAGGTTTCGATTCAACATCTAATAAGAAAAATCCTTTGAATTTAATGAAATTTATTTAATCTCCGACTATAATGGAATTAAATTACATTTTGGCCAAAGGCAGTAACCCTTATGACAAACTACATTCCGCGCGCCTTAGAGAGTGTTGTGAAAAAAAATTCAGAATGGTTCCCCGTTGTTCTTCTAACTGGGCAACGCCAAACTGGTAAAACCACAATGCTTAAAAGGCTTATCGAAGAAGGGGCGCCTAGAAATTATATTTCCCTAGATGATTGGTCAGAAAGAGCTCTTGCTCAAAAGGATCCTGAACTTTTCCTTCAGGTTCATAAGCCGCCAATCCTCATAGATGAAGTGCAATATGCACCTGGACTTTTCACGTACATTAAAATCTACGCCGACTCCCATCCCGATGAAAATGGGATTTTTTGGCTAACTGGCTCTCAAAAGTTCGAGCTGATGCGTGGCGTTCAAGAATCTCTCGCAGGGAGAGTTTCCGTTTTAAACCTCACCGCATTAAGTCAAGCAGAAATAGATCGGGAAAATAGGGGCCCCTTCGTTGTTGACATCAACGCCGCAATGCAAAGGATGAATGCAACCAAACCAGCAGACGTACAAGATGTCTTCAAAAGGATGGTTAAAGGGGGAATGCCCTCCGTTATTGCGAAAAACATAGAGCCCGATGCCTATTACAGTAGTTATCTATCAACATACATAGAAAAGGACATCAAAACGTTTTCAGAGTCAGTTAACCCGATGAAATTTCTGGCATTTTTAACAGCTCTCGCTGCAAGATGTTCGCAACTTCTGAACATTGCCTCGATTGCTCGAGATGCAGAAATCAATCAGAAACAGGCCTCTGACTGGCTAGATATATTAAGGGCACTCGGTATCGTTTTCCTACTTCATCCCTATTCGAACAATCTTTTAAAGCGTCTTATCAAGGCACCAAAAATTTATTTCTACGACACAGGATTTGTAAGTTACCTTACGAAATGGAGTAGTGCAGAAGCGTTACAGACTGGAGCAATGAGCGGAGCCGCTTTAGAAAACTACGTTATATCTGAAATCGCGAAGAGTTACCTTAGTGCAGGAAAAACCCCTCCTATGTATTACTACAGAGACAAGGAAGGTAACGAAATCGATCTCATCTTAGAGCACGACGGAATCCTAAATCCCATAGATATTAAAAAAACAGCGAACCCTTCAGCGGATTTGGTTCGCGCTTTTACTGTCCTCGACAAAGGAACACTTAAGCGTGGGAGTGGGGCAATCATTTGCATGAAACCTCAAGTCTTACCGCTCGATAAGAACAATTTCACGGTTCCTGTTTGGGCAATATGAAAAACTAAAGTTTGGAATTCATCAAAGACGATTTGTTTTATCGTGGGGTCCCCGAGAGCAACATCTTTCTCTATAACTTCGAGGATTTAGACCTCAGTGCGCTCTGTTCCGCTAAGGCGCTACATGCTGAAGTCAAAAGTCGTGACTCACACTGCGAAGGAAAGGCTTATCTCTTTTTCGATGAAATCGAAAATGTCACGCAGTGGGAGCTTTGCATAAATTCCCTCAGAGTGACGCTCAATTGCGATATTTACGTTACGGGATCCAATTCCGCATTGCTTTCTCAGGAACTTGCAACGCACTTATCTGGTCGCACCGTTGAATTTGAGATTGCGCCTTTTTCTTTTGCGGAATTTGTTGCTCTCAAAAGAGAAATGTCCGTTTCGGACTCCGTTCCTACCTTGTTTCGTGATTATCTTCTCTGGGGCGGAATGCCTTATCTTGCGCAACTTGCAGGCGATGAAGAAACAAAGAAACATTACCTACAAGACATCTTTAATTCGGTTTTACTAAAAGACATTATTGTGCGCCACGGCCTCCGAGACGCAGACTTGCTTGAAAAACTTCTCTCCTATGCAATCTCGCAAGTGGGAGGGGTCCTTTCAACAACATCGATAAAAAAGTTTTTAAAAAATGAAAACCGCTCAGCCTCAACAGAAACCATTCTCAATTATGCAAGATTCGCCAAAGAGGCATCGCTTATCCACGGAGCGTGCCAACTCGATGTAAGAGGCAAAGAATTACTTAAGACAAATGAAAAAATTTTTCTCACTGACCACGGATTTCGGCAAGCGCTTTTTGGAAGTAATGAAAGAGATATCAATCTCGTTCTTGAAAACATTGTCTACATGGAACTCATCCCCCGAGGATTTAAAGTCTACGCTGGCCGCAACAACGCAAAGGAAATTGACCTCGTTGCTGAAAAAGGCCAAAAACGTACCTACATTCAAGTTGCTTACCTTCTTGCAAGTGAAGATACGATTCTGCGCGAATTTGGCTCCTACTCGAAAATCGAAGATAACTACCCAAAATACGTTCTCTCAATGGATGCATTTGACCTAAACCGCAACGGAATCATTCATCGCAATATCTGTGACTTTCTCTTAGATCCCAAATGGAGTTCTTTAGCTCCTTAAGGATTAGCGTGAAAACGGTCTGCAATGTATCGAATTGATTTTTACGTGTTGCATCTCGTAAAATTACGAAGTACATCTCGTAAAATTTAGAAATTTGAGACAAAAGTGTTCACAAGATGCGAATTTTCCCTAATTAAACAAAGGATTGAAGAGCCTAGACGCTTCATCCAGGTTGTACTTGGTCCGAGGCAAATTGGGAAAACAACCGTAGTAAAACAGGTTCTTGAGGCTACGGAGGTCCAGTCGCTTTACTTTTCTGCCGACTCTGTTAACGCAACAGATGGCTTTTGGCTTAAATCTTGTTGGGAAACTGCGCGCATTGAATACGAGAGGGGTACTAAGAAAGACATTCTTCTCGTTATCGATGAAATTCAAAAAATTCCAAATTGGTCAGAAACCGTAAAACGGGAATGGGATGCCGACACTTGGAATGAACGCTCTATTAAGTTACTGCTCCTCGGATCGTCTCGCACCTTGGTCATGCGTGGGCTCTCAGAATCTCTCATGGGCCGCTTTGAAGAGATTCGCATGACGCATTGGACATACTCAGAAATACATGCTGCATACGGAAGAAGTCTAGAAGAATACATTTGGTATGGCGGCTACCCAGGTCCCGCACTCCTAATCCCAAACGAAATCGAGAGATGGAAAGCCTACGTCCAAAGTTCCGTCATTGATTCAACCATCAACCGTGACGTTCTTGAGGACGGACACATTGCGAATCTTTCGCTCTTAAGAAAGACCTTAGAACTTGGAATTGCCTACTCAGGAAAGATTCTTTCCCTAACAAAGTTGCTTGGCGAATTGCAGGATAGGGGAAACGTATCGACGATTGCTAGCTATCTTGAAAAGCTCAACACCTCAGGATTACTCGGAACGCTTTCTAAGTATTCAAACGACAAGGCGCGCAGTCGCGCTAGTATCCCCAAGTTTCAAGTGCACAACTCAGCGCTAAGTTCCTGCCAAAGTGCCTATTGTTTTGAAGATATTCGCAGGAAGCCAGCCCTATGGGGGCATGCTGTCGAATCGGCTGTCGGTGCCTACCTAATTAGTCAAAGTTTCCGGAGTCGTTTTCAAGTCTTCTATTGGCGCGAAGGCGCGAAAGAGGTTGACTTCGTCTTAAATATCCAAGGGAAGATTATTGCCTTAGAAGTCAAAAGCAATGCGGAAAAGCGTACAGCTGGTTTATCGGCGTTTGAAGAGAAATTTCATCCCTATCGCAGCCTTATTATCGGCGATGGGGGGTTATCCCTTGAAAGCTTCTTTACGCTTGACCCAATCGAACTAGCAGCCTGAAATTATCTAAAAACGTATGTTTCCTAAGACCGCATCACTGGGTGAAATTGCCTGAATAATGCCGTCATCTTCAAAGAGGATGATGATATGGCAGCGAAGATGGCAGTTAGTTTCAGTCACAACGAGCGCCATAACTGAACTTCTTGACTCGAGTGATTCCTACTACGAAGCGCTGAAAATAAATACTATTTCTCTGACTTGGGGCTACGTAACATTGTCCTTCATATGCGACAGCAAGAAGAGGCGCATATCATGGAAAACATCATCTATAACGAACTTCGCTGTCGGGGCTACTTGGTTGACGTCGGTGCGGTAAAAACGCTTGTTACCGATAAAGAGGGGAAAAGAAAGAGAGCAACGCTTGAAATTGACTTCATTGTGAATTCTGGTGCCAAACGTCTCTATATCCAATCGGCCCACAGTCTTGAAGACGCAAAGAAAGCTAAAAAGGAAAAGCGTTCGCTTGAATTAGTTGGTGACAGCTTTCGTAAACTCATCGTCGTTGGCGAAGACATTCATCGTAAAATCGACGAGGACGGCATCGTGACGATGGGGCTCTTTGATTTCCTCCTCGACAAAAATAGCGTCGAAACCCTGATGTAATCCCGGAGAATATATGATCGAAAACCACCCTCTTCGGCCTAAAATTCAATTCAACATAATAGTAGTTATGAAGAATTATACACGTGAAAGCCAATAAGTTTCAATAAAATTGGTTTTATCCTCTTCTGACACAATCATTTGAAATTCGGGAACATAAAACGAATTTAAATCGCCTCAAAAAGAAAATTGCTGCGCCGCTAGACGTGCGAAACGCTAGGCGCTCGCGTGTTTAAGAACTCTGCTCGCGAAAATGAGAAATTCCAAACTGAACGACTAGAAAAATTTCATCCACTCTAGGCTGAGACTTTTTTCAACGTTTGCTTTGCTTGAGGCCATCACACTCTCTAATCGCAGTTTCCAACCCTAGACAACCTTGTAGACTGAACAATTAGTAAGCTCTAATTTACAAAATGATGATATCCTAATTTACACTTTTCGAATTTCTATTTTACAATTTGCGGCAAATATACTTTACAATATGGCTAATCTTTTTTAATAGCATCGCCAATGAAATACCTCAAACGTTGGGCAGAAAGCGAGTACAGCCTTGCTGCAACTGTCTTTAAAGCAATTATCCTCTCTGGCGTTCGTCAATGCGGCAAAACAACGCTTATGCAAAACGTCATGCCCAAAGACTCTGCATTTCTTTCGATGGATGCTGAGACCTTCTTAAAAGCGGCGGAAGATTCGCCCACAGGGCTTTTGCTGCGCTACAAGGAAAAAGACTGCATTGCAATTGATGAAGTGCAAAAGGCTTCTGGCCTATTTCCTGCAATCAAAGCTTTTGTTGATGCAAGGCCAACAAAAAGGCAAATTCTCCTCTCAGGCTCGGCCAATTATTTAACGCTTACCTCGGTTCATGAATCGATGGCCGGACGCCTTGGCCAGGTGAGACTTCGCCCGCTAACCGAAGGTGAGATTCAAGGGAATCGACCAAGATTTATTGAGCGTCTTTTTAAAAACGACTTTAACCTTCCCCTCTCCTTCGAGGGCTGTAATAAAGAGCTCATTGTGAAGAAGGCCCTTTTGGGAGGGTTCCCGGATGTTTTGGAATTTAACGAAGAACAGCGCAATTTTTGGTTTGACGCCTATGCGCAAAGTTCTGCACAAAAAGACGTTATTCGCTTACTGCAAATTAGGAAACCCGAGGTCTTTCAAAAACTTTTAGAGCTTTGTGCTAGCCGTTCGGCACACTTGGTGAATATCTCGGATTTATCAAGTCTCCTTGAAGTGAGCCGACCGACGCTCTACGAATACTTGGCAGCCCTTGAGACGATGTATTTGATTGAACGCGTGCCGCTTTGGTCTGAGAAGAAAGACGCATCCTCTTCTCCTAAGTTGATGTTCTGCGATTCGGGCTTTATGGGGTATTTGGCTGACATCGGGGAAGCCGCTGCGGCCCTATCGTTAGAGAGCAAAGGGGCAACGGACAAAATTGGGAATCTCATAGAAACATGGGTTTATGAGCAACTCGCCCCCTTAACAGACCTTGGCCGTGAATGGCATCTCTTTTACTATCGCAATAGAAGCGGAAAAGAAATTGACTTTATTTTGGAAAATCGCAAGAAGGACTTAATTGCGATTGAAGTGAAAGCTAACGAAGGTTTTAAATCCGAGTACCTCAAAAATCTACGCTGGTTTAAGGAGCAATTCGGAAAAGGTCGTCGCATAAAAACTGTTCTCCTTTATTGCGGGTGGGAAACGCTCCTTTTATCTGAAGATGAGTATGTTCTCCCAATGGCCTACCTTTGGCTATAGAAAAGTCGGATTTCACTCAAACTATTGCCGCGTCATTCTCAAAGAAATCATCTGGTACTAGAATCCCCGCTTAAAGCAACGTTAGGTGTACTGCAGTTTCTTTTAACTGCAGTTGAGAGAGTGCCTCTGAACCTGATCCGATTCACATCGGCGTAGGAAAACGTGCGAATTACATCCCGATTTCTCTTGGGGTGCGCTTTTGCTACTCCTTCCCGCGCCACTTTTCTTTTTTTCGAGACAAACGTGGCAACAAAATCCATTGATATCGCCCCTGAACGTAGCAGTTCTCTGCGGTCTAACAGCGCTCCTCTTGGATCTCGCCGTATCTATGTAGAAGGAACACGAGGGCTGCGTGTTCCGATGCGAGAAATCCTCCAAGAGGAATCCTCTCTTCCAAACGGTAAAAGAGAACCTAATCCGCCAATCTTTATCTATGACGCGTCAGGTGATTGGGGAGATTCCCAGAAGCATCCTAAAATCGATGAAGGGTTACCCGCATTGCGTTCCCCTTGGATTGAAAGCCGCTCTGATACAGAAACACTCAGCGAAATGACGAGTGCCTACACTCGGGAACGCACAAAAGACACTTCTCTTGATTCAATTCGCTTTAAGAAGAGCCGCCCCATTCTAAAGGGACTCAAAAATGCTGTAACGCAGCTTCATTACGCAAAAGCAGGAATCATCACTGAGGAGATGGAATTTGCCGCGATTCGAGAAAATAATAACCGCCGAGCCTACATAGAAAGCCTCTCGGAACTGAGTCCTAGAAGCCGGGATTTTCTCCTGCAACAGCACCCTGGGATGGAGAATAGTTTTGTTTGTCCCGAAGAAGTGACGCCAGAATTTGTCCGTAGCGAAATTGCCGCAGGTAGGGCTGTTATCCCCGCCTGTATTAATCACCCTGAAGCTGAGCCTATGGTCATTGGGCGCGCCTTTTTAACGAAGATTAACGCCAACATTGGGAACTCCGCTGTAAGTTCTGATATCGCTGAAGAAATCGAAAAAATGCTCTGGGCCATCCGCTCCGGAGCTGACACCGTTATGGATCTATCCACGGGGAAAAATATTCACGAGACCCGTGAATGGATTGTCCGCAATAGCCCTGTGCCAATCGGAACTGTCCCGCTTTATCAAGTTCTTGAGAAGGTAGGAGGTAAAGCAGAAGCGCTCTCTTGGGAACTCTATCGAGACACGCTCATCGAACAGGCAGAACAAGGCGTTGACTACTTTACGATTCACGCAGGGCTAAGGCTTCCTTTCATAGAACTCACCGCCAATCGCCTCACTGGTATCGTTTCTCGAGGGGGATCGATTATGGCTGTCTGGTGCATGGCTCATGCGAAAGAAAACTTCCTTTGGACGCACTTTGAGGATATTTGTGAAATTCTTGCGACCTATGATGTCACAGTGAGTCTTGGCGACGGGTTGCGACCCGGATCCCTTCACGATGCCTGTGATGCAGCTCAAATTTCAGAACTTCGCACCCTAGGAGAACTCGCAAAGATTGCCTTTAGGAATGACGTTCAAGTCATGATTGAGGGACCTGGCCACATACCGTTACAACGCATAACCGAGAATGCCCTAGCAGAAGAAAACCTTTGTAATGCCGCACCTTTTTACACACTCGGTCCCCTTACAACAGACACAGCACCAGGCTATGACCACATAACAAGCGCTATTGGAGCTGCAACAATTGGAGCTGCAGGAACGGCGATGCTCTGCTACGTTACCCCGAAGGAACACCTTGGGTTACCCAATAAAACTGATGTAAAAGACGGCATCATTGCCTACAAAATCGCTGCTCACGCTGCAGACCTAGCTAAAGGTGTGAAAGGTGCTCAGATTCGGGATAACGCTATGAGCAAAGCCCGTTTTGAATTCCGTTGGATTGATCAATTCAACATTGGTTTTGACCCAGAGAGAGCCCGTGCCTTTCACGATGAAACACTTTCTAAAGGAAGTATGAAGAAAGCACACTTTTGCTCAATGTGTGGCCCGAACTTCTGTGCGATGCGAATCACAGAAGAAGTTCGCAAATGGGTAGAAAAGCGAAAAAACTCAAGAATTGACTTCTACTTACCCTCCTGAAGTTAAAGCCTCTGAGAAGAGTCGGAGAAGAAACTGGCTTTTCTCAGTCCCTCATGGAAATCGTGCAATGCATTGAACCATTCGTGCAAATGAAGTAAAACAGATTTAATGGGTAGGTTCACAAAAAAATATATAATTGTGTGAAAATTTTCACATAATTATGCATAAAAATGTGATACAGGTGTTTTGATGGAACGATTAGCCCTAAAAAAGCTTCTGCAATGGAAAGAATCCCCTAACCGAAAACCTCTGATTCTCAAAGGAGTGAGACAGGTTGGGAAAACTTGGCTTCTCAAGGAATTCGGACGTCGTTTCTACGAAAACACAGCCTACTTTAATTTTGATGAGCACAGAGACTTCCAAGAATTCTTCCAAACGACAAAAGACGTCAAGAGAATCCTACAAAACCTAATGCTCGTGAGCGGCAAGAGGATACTCCCCGAGAAAACGCTTGTGATTTTCGATGAGATACAGCAAGCCCCTGAAGTCCTTAGTGCCCTCAAGTACTTTTGTGAAAATGCACCGCAATACCACATTGCCTCAGCTGGATCTCTCTTGGGAATTGCCTTAGCAAAGACAGCGTCCTTTCCCGTTGGTAAAGTGAATTTCCTTAAAGTTAAACCCATGACTTTTAAGGAATTTATGCTTGCAAATGGCGATGGAAATCTAGCCGCCTACGTGGATTCTATAGACACTATAGAGGCAGTTCCTGATGCCTTCTTCAATCCCCTGGTGGAAAAATTAAAAATGTATTTTGTCACGGGAGGAATGCCAGAAGTCGTACGGCTTTGGACGGAAACTCGCGACATAGAAGCATCGCAGGAGGCATTATCAAACATCATCGATGGCTACGAAAGAGACTTCGCTAAGCACCCCGGAAGAAGTGCTTATCCAAAGATATCAATGGTTTGGCAGTCTGTCCCCTCGCAACTTGCTCGCGAAAATAAGAAATTCCTTTACCGCATGGTTAAACCAGGCGCCAGAGCTCGCGAATACGAAGATGCGCTACAGTGGTTAGTTGACGCAGAACTACTCTATAAAATTTACCGAAGCAAAGCCCCGAAACTACCGATAGCAGCAAATGACGATTTGACAGCATTTAAGATATATCTCGCAGACGTAGGGCTTCTAAGACACAAGGCACAGCTTTCCCCTACGGCTTTTGGAGAAGGAAATCGTTTATTTACAGAGTTTAAGGGGGCGCTCACAGAAAACTTCGTACTGCAGTCCTTGGTGCAGCAATTTGAGGTACTGCCCCGCTATTGGAGCCAAATTAATCCTTCTTATGAAGTTGATTTCCTGATCCAGCGAGAAAACGAAATCATCCCAGTTGAAGTTAAGTCAGAAACGAATACGTCAAGCCCAAGTTTAAAAAAATTCAGTGAACTTTTTGGCAAAGAAATCAAGCTACGCATCCGTTTTTCTCTTAAGAACCTGAAACTTGATGGGAATCTTTTGAATATTCCGCTTTTCCTAGTAGAAAAAACAGATTTTCTCGCTGGCTTGGCTCTTAAGAAATTAGAAAGCCAGAAGGGAAATTAACAACGTCAATCTAAAGTAGAAATAGTTATTTAATAACTAAATTTACTTAAATTCTAAAGAACAAAGAACTTAATCGGAAACAAGAAAAAAATCACCTCAAACGGGTGAATAATGGCAAAAGATACCCGAAAAC
>CAVLDT010000015.1:0-23407 GCA_963661915.1 Duodenibacillus sp. | reverse complement strand
CCCGAAAACCGATTTAAATAAGTTTGCTTAAATTTCAGGCAAATTTCAAAACATTAAGAAATGATGATAATTAGTTTTTTTAAGACTAATTTGCAAAACAATAACGCATAGAAAAAATCTATCGATTGTCATGAAGAAAATCCCGAGGAGGCTAGAGAGGGAGTATGTGGCATCTGGAGGTTTTTCTGGAATCAAAGCGAGAAAATCCGACCAAATTTTAGCGGAAAAAGTTTGTCTAAATTTGCTTTATTGTCCTTATTTAAACCGTTATCCCGTTCAATCACTCTTATATTACGCCTTATCTTAACTCGAAAATCATGAAAGCGTAGCAAATAGTCTAAAAATAGGTCAAAAATTCCTCTTTGGTTTCTTGACAAGACCAAATGAGTTAATTAACATAATAGTAACGAATATCTAACTTAATACACAGGATTTAAACGGTATGAGACCCTCCGTTGCAATAGAAGATTCAATGAAAGTACTCGGTCGCAACATCCGTTTGGCCCGTCTGAAGCGTCGCCTCCCCCAAGAGACCCTAGCTGAACGAGCGGGTATCGGATTGAGCACGCTCACGAAGATAGAAAAAGGTAATTGCGGTGTTGCGATTGGGACAGTGGCAGCTGTCATCCAGGCACTAGGCCTCGGAACCCCCTTCTCCGAAATTTTGGCGTTCGATCCTCTCACGGAGGCATTCGAAGAAGAAACGCTCCCAAAAAGAATTCGTGGAACGACGAAAAAAATCTGAAGAAGAATGGCAAAAATTTTTCCGATCAAATTAAAAATCGCGGACGAAATTTTTCCTGTTGGGAAAATTGCCTGCGAGGAGGAAAAAAATCCCGATTCCCCTGCTCTGGGTTTTCGGTATGAGGAAAGTTGGCTAAAAATCGGCTTTCCATTGGGAGAGGATTTGCCTCTTTCGAAAAATGTCCTCTTACCTACTTTTGAAAAAAATCCAGTTAATAAAAATAGGGAGTCAAAATATTTCGCCTTCTTGACCGACCACCTACCTGGAATTTGGTTTGAAGCCCTTAAAAATCCGGTCGATGGTAAAAAAACGTCGAGAGTTGAAAAATTTTTCACACGGAAAAATCGCCAGAGTGCCTTTTCTGCTCTAGAAATTGGAGAAGATTCAGAAGAACCTTTTGAGCCTCCGACACTCACAAAAAAATTGGCTAGCGACATTGTCCGAGCCTCAGAAAGTTTCTTTAGAGACCCTGAGAGACTTCGTCCTGAAGAATTTAACCTCATCGATACGCTTACTTCAGATCTAGGGGGTAGAAGCCTTAAATTCCTTGTTCGTTCTGAAAAATTCCTTGGAGGCTCCGAAGCAATTCTTCGCGTAAGAAACCCAGAATCCACATTAAACGATGCACTGTGGACTGCTGTAACTGCGGAATTAGCAAAAGCCTCTCTCATAAACGTCCTTCCCTATTCTTATATTCCAGGCATCGGAACCTTGGAAGGTCGCATTGATAGAAAAGAAAATAAGCGGCTATTCCTCTTATCAGCTAAGACGCTTGCTAAACGCGCTTCTTTAAGCGCTAAAACACCAACATGGCTTGACGTAGCTGACATCCTTAACCGCGAAGGCTCCGCACCTAAAACGGACTTGAAAGAACTATTTAATCGCCTTTTATTTGATGTTCTCACGTGTAATTGCCGTTCTACGATGAATCGAATTTGGTTCTATCGGGAGTGCGGGGGCTGGAGACTAGCTCCAATGACACTCCCCCTTTGTGCCGCCCCCGCCTACCCGATTCGAACGCTACCTCTGGCGATTACGACTAAGAGCCCCGTGGCGTCGCCTGAAGTAGCCATAAGTGTTGCTCGCTATTTCGGCTTAAGCAGCCGAGAGGCTAAGGAAGCTCAAATGTTGATCCTTCGGGCGACGAGCGGGTGGGATAAACTTGCCCTGCGCTTCGGTGCTACAGCCCGCGAGGTCGACATGATGCGTCCCGCCTTCTTCACAAGCGCTTGATGCTGTACTGAAAACGCGGGAATTCAGCGCAAAGTATTGGCAGTTCCAGGCATCTCGCTCGGCATACTCATTAAAGAGGACCCGGAGTCTTTCTTCGAGCTTTGGCGTAATAACGCCCTTACGCTTAATCCACTTATTTAACTCGCCTTCTGCGCAAAGATGCCTCCCTTTGTAACCAAGGAGAATGAAAGTCGCAACAATATATGCTTCTCGTTTCGCAGAGCCAGCAAGCTTCGTGAGTTCGGCAATTGTCGTCTCATCAACACCGTATTTTTTGAGGCTACTTGCACGTGTCGGAAACTGAAGACGGTCCATGGTTTCAAAGGCCCCGTAGAAGCGAGAAAGCGGCGAAGAGACAAGCTGACTAAAACCTGTTGTTGAAATCATTATTTTTCCCCTAAAGTCGAACTCTTTCGATAAGAGAATTTTAGGGGATGATTTCCGTAAAAAGATCATTTCATGATCCTTTATTTACATGTATTTCGCTTTTAATCACAAGAGGAAAATCTGCTGGGAAAAATGATCTTTTAGGACTTGTGCCTAAGCAACCGAAAACCACAATATATTGTGTAAAACACACCTATACGCTTGTGGGATTGTGTTTTATGGCTTTTTCTGTAGATCATAGTAAAACCCCGTTTTGACATAAGTCAAAGCGGGATCTCTTAATGATCTTCTAGCGAGACGTATAAGCAAATTTGAAAAAAGTAGACTCAATTACGAGTCACTTTTTGAGCGCTCCAAAACGGCGCCGAAAAAGGCATCTGTTCCATGCAAATGTGTGAGCGTTACAAAGTAGTCTCCGAACCTTTCTTTTTGCCAAGCGGGCATCTCAATACCCTGCTTTTCTAAGACCTCTGTTGCGTTAATCAAATGAAACTCAGGGTGACGCTCCAAGAAGTCTTCAACTACCGCCTGGTTTTCCTCTCTAAGTAGGGAACAGGTTGCGTAAACGAGTCTTCCACCCTCTTTTAAAAGTTTGGAAGCCTCCTCCAAGATAGAAACCTGCAGAGCATTAATCCTCTCGATTTCCTTTAGGTTTAGCCTCCAACGCAGATCTGGGTTGCGCCTTAATGTTCCCGTACCAGAGCACGGTGCATCAACGAGCACGCGGTCGAACTTTCCACGGAGCCTCTTAATGCGGATATCCTTTTCGTTTCGGATAGCCATCGGGTGGATGTTACTAAGTCCCGCACGCCTCATACGAGGTGTTAAGCCCGCAAGACGCTTCTCATTGACATCAAAGGCGTAAAGGCGACCCGTTGAGCGCATCATCGCACCGATTGCAAGTGTCTTACCACCGGCTCCAGCACAGAAGTCGCAGACCATCTCAGAGCGCTTTGCCCCAAGGAGGCGAGCAAGCAGTTGGCTACCCTCATCCTGAACATCAATGCGCCCCTCTTGATACATAGGCCAACGGATAAGTCCTGGCTTGTCCGTAAGACGCAAACCATCTGGGGAGAAAGGCGTGACTTTCCCTGTAACGCCATGCTCTTCAAGTTCCTTGAGGACTTCTTCTCGCGTTGCCTTTAAGCGATTAACTCTCAGATCTAACGGAGCACCCCCTAGAGCACTCTGAAAGACCCTCTCACTCTCATCCCCGTACTGCTTTTCAATCTTATCGTAGAGCCAAAATGGCATCCCTGCACGAACCTCGGGAGCTGCCTTCGCGAGAGCGAGACTTAGCATGTTTTCCACGGGGCCCTTGTCACTTCCCAAGATTGCATCAGGAATGGCCTCTCTCCCATACTGCAAAAGAAGCGTTAAGTAGGCTGCAACCTTAGGGGCTCTCGCCGCAGGGATTGGCTTCATCCGCCAAGAGATTTCTGCAAAGTGCCTTAGAGAAAAGAAAATCGCCTCCGCAAGTATTGTTCTATCGCGAGCACCAAGCTTGGGATTTGACTTAAAGAAAGCCTTCATCAACTGATCCGCGGGGCCATCGAGCTTTAAGATAACAGACAAAGCTCGCGTTAACTCATCGACAATAAGACTCGTAATCCGAATCTTCGCGGGGTTTACCTTTGTCATCCGATTCTTCGAGACAGGCCCTTTTTTCACCTCTCCCTTAGCTTTCGCAGTGCGATAGGCCTCGCGTTGCCTCTTTTGAGCATCGCGCTGCCTTTCTGTCAAATGTTTTTCTGCAGAATTCCGCTTTACCCTCACAGGGGCAAAAGGCATTTTTTTCGTTGTCTTTTCTTTAGACATTGTTCTTTTCTTCTTAGAGTGCTGTACTCATGACTGCAAGATTCTGGGCAGTCTCAGGAGCCATATAGACTCTTCCATCCTCTTTAAGGACAACCTTTCCTGTCGCAACAGCGTAAACACATCTTGGGTAAAGAATGTGTTCAAGCTTTAATGCACGAGCGGCAAGTTCATCTGGGCTATCCGTTGGCACAACGGGGACGACCGCCTGCCCTACGATTGGGCCTCCATCGAGTTCACAGCCGGCGAAATGCACTGTGCAACCGTGCACACGAACACCGGCCTCGAGCGCTCTCTTATGCGTATCAAGCCCCTTAAATAGTGGCAAAAGCGCCGGATGAATGTTAAGTATTTTCCCCGCGTAGTGATTAATAAAGAGAGGGGTCAAAATTCTCATAAATCCCGCAAGAACAATCACCGCAGGCTCAAGTGGATCGATAGCACGAATCATCGCCTGCTCGAAACTTTCTCTATCGGAGAAATCCTTGTGGTCTACGACGGCCGTGGGGATTCCAAGTTCCTTCGCTCGGGCAAGTCCCGCTGCCTCTGGTCTATTACTTAAAACAAGCGCAATGCGAAGCCCTGCAGAGGCCCAGTTTTCCTCTTCTGCCCTCTTTTCGATAGCAACAAAATTCGAGCCGCGCCCTGAGATGAGAACGACGATGTTTTTCATAATGGAAGTTCCCTGAGAAAGAATCGGCGCATTTTAGCATCGAGCAATAGGTCCTCCTTAATTCGAAGGGAGCAAATCCCGCAACCCCAAGATGCAACACACCGAGTGCAGAAACTTACAATTTTCCTTTTGCAATTCATAAAAAAAGCCGCCACAATTCTGCCCGTTATGAGAGACTACGAAACTTTTCGCATTATCCGAGGATTACCGAAACCCGAAGAACGTGTGGCTTCGGCACTTGCTATCGGCAACTTTGATGGCTTGCATCTCGGACACGCTGCGCTCCTAAAACATGTCTCTCAAATAGCTCGTGAAAAGCGTGTAGTACCTACGGCGCTCACCTTTGAACCGCATCCACGAGAGTTCTTTAAAGATAGTTCCGTGAGGCTTATCTCCACGTTGCGAGACCGTTGCATTGCAATTCTTCGCTGTGGCATTAAGAGAATTCACATTCTTCCCTTTGATGCAGAGCTCGCGGCTCTTAGCCCAGAGACCTTTGCCCGCACAATCCTTCTCGAAGGCCTTAACGCCCAAACGGTTGGCGTTGGAGAAAATTTCACTTTTGGCGCAAAGGGAGCAGGAACGCCAGAGGTTCTCACAGAACTTGGCCGCAAACTTGGCTTTGAAGTCTTAACTGAACCACTACTTACAATCGGAAATGAAACCGTCAGTAGCACGCGCATTCGCGATGCCTTGGAGAGCGGAGACCTTCGGACAACGGAACTCCTTTTCGGACACCCCTATCAGATTACAGGCCGCGTTGTGCACGGCTCAGAGCTTGGTAGAACCCTTGGGTTCCCGACACTTAATATTGACATCCTACCGCCAGGGTCGATTTCTAAACCAGCACTCCGAGGCGTCTTTGCTGTGATGGTTTCAGGCGTTGAAGAGACTGGGAAAACCTTCGCAGGTGTTGCAAGCCTTGGCGTTAAACCCACAGTAACCTCTGAAGCACGCTGGCTACTTGAAGTCAATGTCTTTGACTGGTCTGGGAATGCCTACGGCAAAATGGTCAAAGTCACCTTCGTCGAGAAGCTTCGAGACGAAAAGAAATTCTCGGGGCTAGCGGAATTAAAAGACGCCATTGCGCGAGATGCTCTCAGTGCGAGGAAAATCCTCTCGCTATAATCGAAGAAAGTTTTTAACTATCTCCACACTATTTAGTAATGCGCTCGGTTTTTCGAGCGGCATTGAGCACTTATTTAAGAGAAAAAATCATGACATCGATTGAGACTACGAAGATTGCTTTCCTTGGATTTGGCAATATGGCCCAGGCCTTTGCTGACGGTCTTCTTAAATCGGGAAAAATCCGAGGAGAAAATCTTGCTGCCTCGGCAAAGGATTTTGAGAAGTTAGAGAAAAATACAGCCTCTCGCGGGATGCACGCTTTTAAGTCAAACATAGACGCGGCTCTCTGGGCAGATGTCATTGTCCTTGCCGTAAAGCCCTACATCATCCCGAGCGTTGCGCAAGAAGTGAAAGACCAACTTGATGGAAAAGTCGTGATTTCAGTTGCGGCAAATATTCTCTTTGATGATTACGAAAAGATGTTGCTACCGAATACGCACCATCTGACGCTTATGCCAAATACCCCTGTTGCAATCAACGAGGGGGTTCTGCTCTGTGAAGGGAAGCACTCTCTAGCAGAAGATGAAAAGCCGGTTATCGATACGATCCTAGGACTCTTGGGTCGTGTAATCTATGTTGACACATCGATTATGAAAGCCGCAGGGACAATCTCAGGCTGCGGCCCTGCGTTTGTAGCGATGGCAATTGAAGCCCTAGCAGATGCCGCTGTAAAACACGGTGTACCGAGAGCGATGGCCTATCCTCTTGTGAGCCAAACCTTGGCTGGCACCGCTAAGTTGCAACTTGCAACAGGGCGACACCCAGCGGCAATGAAAGATGCCGTCTGTTCTCCTGCTGGAACAACAATTGTTGGTGTGGCCTCCCTCGAGAGAAGTGGCTTTAGAGGCTCGCTAATCGAAGCCATTGATACGATTCTCCGCGAGAAGAAGTAAAGAGGCTAAAAAAGAAACTAATACTTCTTAAGCTAGATTATGTTCACTCCACGTTTTCCTCTAGAACTTCTTAGTCCTGCGAAAAACGAAGCGGTCGCACGCGCCGCAATTGACGCCGGAGCCGATGCCCTATACATCGGAGGCCCTGCTTTCAGCGCCAGGGCTGCAGCGGCTAACGATTGGAGCGTAATCGAGCGCGTTGCCGCCTACTCTCAGCGCTTTGGGGCGAAGACTTATCTGGCGATTAATACTGTTCTTTTTGATTCCGAATTAGAAGATGCTAGGAAGGCCGCATGGAGAGCCTATGAAGCAGGCGTCGATGCTCTTATCGTTCAGGATATGGCATTCCTTGAGATGGATCTTCCTCCGATTGAGTTACACGCCTCAACGCAGTGTGACGTAAGGAGCTCTGAGAAAGTACGCTTCTTAGATAGCGTGGGCTTTTCACAGATTGTTCTTGCCCGTGAGTTAACCTTAGAAGAAATCCGCGCTTGCAGGGAAGCCTCCCCTCGGGCTAGGCTCGAATTCTTTATCCATGGCGCTCTTTGTGTTTCTTACTCCGGGCAGTGCTACCTCTCTGCTGCAACACGCGGTAGATCTGCAAATCGTGGTGCCTGTGCGCAGCTCTGTCGCCTCCCCTACACGTTAACGGACGCGGCAGGAAACGTCTTAAAGGAAAACGCCTATCTATTGAGTCTAAGAGACAACGATCAGACCAATAATCTCGAGGCTCTCATTCGAGCAGGCATAACAAGTTTCAAAATTGAAGGGCGCTTAAAAGAAGTTCCTCACGTAAAAAATGTCACTTCCTATTACCGAAAGAAACTTGATGCAATCATCGAGAAATACGGCTGGGAAAAGGCAAGTTTCGGGCGCTCGGAATTTACCTTTGAACCAAACCCCGAGAAGACATTTCATAGAGGAAAGACAGAGGTCTTTGTTAATGGGAGACCTGAGACGGAAGCGGAACTTCGGACGCCAAAGAGCGTAGGAGAGTTCGCAGGTACCGTTCTAAGGATTGATTACGTAAGACGCGCCATTGAGGTTAAAGCCGCTCCAGGCATCACCTTTGGAAATGGCGATGGCCTTGCCTACTTTAATGCGGCAAACGACTTTAAAGGCCTTCGCATTAACCGCGCAGAAAAGAAGGGAGACAATTTCCTACTTTATCCCTTTGAAGCAGAGGCCACTTATCTAGAACTTAAGGCGGGATTTAAGCTATATCGCAACAGCGATCATGCATTCCAAAAAGTGCTAGAAAATGAAAATTCCGCCAAAAGGCGGATTCCAATCAGAGCGCTTCTCAACATTTCTGAAAACGCACTCACGCTAAAAGTTGCAGGGGCAAAGAAAGAAACCTTCGCAACAAAAACTGGAGAACTCCCCGTGGCGAAGACGCCAGAGAAAACCCGTGAAGCAGTGAAGAAATCGCTTGAGAAAACCGGTGACACCCCCTTTACGCTCGAGGCTTTTGAAATCTCCGGGAAGACGGACCGCTACATCGCTCCATCGCTCCTAAATGCCCTAAGAAGGGAAGCTCTCGAAGAGCTTGAGGTCAAGATTAGTAAGCAAGGACTCTCCCCCCGATTAGAAGAAGCCGCAGGGGCCTGCGCCAAGGGCTTTGCAAGTGACTACCGCGCAAATGTCTGCAACCTACTTGCAAAGGCATTTTGGGCAAAACACGGGCTTACCATCACGGAAGCAGGCTTTGAAGTGAACCCCACCGCTGTTGGGCGCGAATTGATGCGCTCTCGGTACTGTATCCGAAATGAAATTGGTCTCTGCCCCAGGGCTCTTAAGGGAAAGCCTGAAGCAAAAGAAGCCTTTAAGAGAGAAAACTTCGGACACTTAAAGCCAGAACCCTTCACGCTCACGGATACGAAAGGCTTCGTCTACACGGCTCGCTTTGACTGCAAGGCTTGCGAAATGACGCTCGAATTAGAAAAGAAACCTACTTCCTAACCCTCGCCACTCTTTTCGTTTGCAAGGTTCTCAAAGGCCTGCGCTAAGAAAAGTTTTAAGCGATTATCCACATTGGTTTCGGACGTTCCTGGTTCAAAGTCAATCGCGCAAAGGTTTGCCTGTGGGCGCGTCTCGCGAAGTTCTCGAATAACACCCTTTCCCGTAACGTGATTCGGTAGGCACCCGAAGGGCTGTAGGCAGAGCACGTTTGTTACGCCGTGATCTAAGAATTCAATCATCTCTGCCGTAAGGAGCCACCCTTCTCCTGCCTGCTGCCCCGTGCTCACGATGCCCCTTAGCCCCCTTACAAGGTCTTGAGTGGAGAGCACCTCCGAGCAACGCATCCCAAAGAGAGCTTCTCGGAGTAGATTTCTGTAGCCTTCAAAGTAGTGAAGGAGAACCCATGAGGCCGCACCCTTTAGTTTCCCGCCACCCATCTTCTTTGCTTGCCAGATGTAGTCGGTTAAGCAGTAGTTAAAGAACATCGCCAAGTCGCCTAAAACGGGCTCAGCGCCTGCTGCAAGAATTCTGTCGATAATCGCTTTATTTGCCTGCGGGTGATACTTAAGAAGAATCTCTCCTACGATACCGACAGCAGGTTTCTTTACGCCATCGAGCGCAATTTCCGCGTAGTCCTTCACGATTTCAGAGAAAAGCCTTTCGACTTCTTCCTTAGACCGGGGAAGTTTCTTCGCAAGCCTCTCTTGCCAGCGAGCTAGTTTCTTTTCCGCCTCCCCTTTAGTTACTTCGTGAGCACGGGTGTAAAGCGTTAATCTCTGCAGGAGATCTCCGCAGATGACCGCTCGCATAAGGTGAACAATCCCTGTTACGCCTAAGTTAAGTGTTTCTGTTCCAAGGTTACCAGCAGAGAGGCTCACAACTGGAACATTTTCGCAACCGACATCATCCAAAGCCCAACGCATAAGTGTGGGGTAATTACTCGCACGGCATGGGCCACAGGTCTGAGCAAGTAGGACGGCGTCTTTTTCTTTATCAAACTCGGGGTCATTTAGCACTGCGTCAAGAAGCTGTCCAATGACGACAATCGCTGGGTAACAGGCATCGTTATTGACGTGTTTAAGCCCCAATTCTGCGGCCTCTGGCCTTGCGGTCGTAAGGAGTTTCACATTCCACCCAAGCTCCTTGAAAGCGCCCCCTAGGATTGGGAAATGGATGGGCGCCATCTGAGGCGCATAAAGCGTATGTTCACTGTGCTTTTTCGTAACAGTTTCTCGCACAGTGTTAATTGCCGCTTTTGCCTTCTTACGAATAAAGCGCACGGGCTTTTCTTTAATAAGCGTTACAGCACTACGTGCTCTTTCTCCTAAGGCTGCAAGAAGCGACTTTAGGCGAATCTTCGCAGCCCCTAGGGTATCGCCTTCATCAATCTTAAGTTGTGTGTAAAGCTTCCCTTCTGCTTCTAGGATTCGGGAGACCTCTTCGGAGGTAATCGCATCGATGCCGCAGCCGAAACTTACAAGTTGTACAAGTTCCGTCTTAGGACTCGTAGCCGCAAGTTTCGCAGCCCTGTAAAGGCGACTGTGGAATGTCCATTGATTGACAACATCGGTCTTTTCTGTTTCTTCGAGAATGTCACAGACCGCATCTTCGGTGACGAGATCTGCTCCCATCGACTCGATGAGTGCTGGGATTCCGTTAGAAATTAAGGGGTCTGCGTGATAGGGGTGACCTGCGAGAATCACCAAGGGTCTATCGCTCTTGCGGTGTGTATCCCAAAGGGCGTGCCCTACGGCGGTTACAGCCAAGCGGTACTCGTCTTGGGCTTTCTTTGCAATCTGAATTGAAGCACGAATCCTCGAATTCACAATCCACGGGAAACTCTCATGCAACGCGGCTTCTACCGTCGCATCCTTCTGCAAGTCTAAGAAAGGCGTAAGGATGGAGAGTTCTGGGAAGCTACTACGCATGTTAAGTCTTAAGGCCTCGGGGTAACCCGCAACCACTGGACAAGCAAAGCGACCATCCGCTTCCTTAAAAGGCGTTCCTTCCTGCGGCACACATGGTAGCCACACGCGTTTTATCCCTCGCTCGGCGAGTTCAACAACGTGTCCGTGGGCAAGTTTCGCAGGGAAACATAGACTCTGCGAAGGAATCGTTCCAGTAGCCGCCGCAAGGGTCTTTTTATCCGAGGCACTAGAGAGCACAACCGCAAAACCTAAGGCAGAGAAAAGGGCATTCCAGTACGGGTAGTGCTCGTACATATTCAGTACTCGCGGAATACCGATTGTCCCTTCTGGCGCTGTGGCAGGATCTAACACAGGTCTATCGAAAAGAAGGCGAAGTTTTCTCTCCACGAAACCTTCTGCGGCCTTTTTCTTCGCTCCACCGCTATGCATACCGAAGTCACAGCGGTTGCCAGAAACGTACTTCGCGCCGCTCTTAAAGCGATTCATCTGCAGTAGACAGTGATTGGCGCAACCTCGGCAACGGAAATCCCGGCGAATAATCCCTTCTGTTGTGAGCGCATCGGACTTCAATGCAATAGGCGAAGCATCCTCTTGGCTTCTTTCCTTTGCGATGAGAGCCGCTCCGTAGGCGCCCATCAAACCTGCAATCGAAGGACGAATAACGTTAAGCCCTGTTTCAAGTTCAAAGGATCGGAGCACTGCATCGTTTAAGAACGTCCCACCTTGGACAACGACGTGCCGCCCTAGGTCCTCTGAATTGCGAACCCTAAGAACCTTATAAAGAGCATTGCGAACAACTGAGCGGCAAAGGCCTGCGGAAATATCCTCCAAACTTGACCCAGCGCGCTGAGCCTGACGGACCATTGAAGTCATAAAGACTGTGCAACGCGTCCCAAGGTCACAGGGCGCGGTAGACCTCTCTGCCGCAGCGACAAATTGAGGCAGTGTCAATCCCAACTGTGCTGCAAATGTCTGCAAGAATGAGCCGCAACCCGATGAGCAGGCTTCGTTGAGTTTCACGGAGGTGATTCTCCCCGCACTCACAGCCATGCACTTCATGTCCTGGCCGCCAATGTCAATGACGTAACTTACCTCTGGGTCAAAGGCCGCGGCAGCCTTCTCGTGAGCAAGGGTTTCTACCTCAGTGTGAGAGGCACCAAGCGCAGCCTTAGCGAGATCTGCGCCGTAGCCCGTGGTGCACGCATCCTGAATGTAGGCGCCTTCTGGAATTTGATCTAGTACTTTCTTCAGACGCGCAAATAGTCGCTCTAACGGATGGCCTTCATTGTTTTCATACCAACTAAAGCGTAGGAGCCCCTCCTTATCAATTAAGACGCCCTTAACGGTAGTACTCCCAAGGTCAACGCCAAGGTAAAGGGGGCCAGTGGCATCCTTAAGTGGATACTCCTTAACGGTTTCTTTTGCGTGCCTAGCCTTAAAGGCCTCTTTTTCAGCTACATTTTTAAAGAGCGTTGGAAGTGTTGGTACCGCGCGGCCGACATCGGCTTCTCTTAGAGCCTTTAAGAAAGAGGCAATACTGGAGAAGTCCGTAGTCTTCTTTTCCTTAGCTCTTAAAGCCGCTCCCATGGAAACGGCATATTCACGGTTTTCTGTGGTGAGAAATTCTGTTCCAGGAGCAGCGAGTTTTCTCTCAAAAGCCTCTCTTAGGCTTGCGAGAAATGCCAATGGGCCACCTAAGAAGGCGACGCGTCCTGCTATGGGCCTACCACAAGCTAGGCCACTAATGGTTTGCTCCGTTACGGCTTCAAAAACCGATCGTGCAATGTCTTCCCGAGAGACACCAGAATTCAGAAGACTCACTAAGTCCGTCTTAGCAAAAACGCCACAGCGTGAGGCAATTGGGTAACTTCCCTTAGCACGACTTGCTAGGTCGTTAAGCCCAGCGGCATCCGTATCAAGGAGCAGAGCCATCTGATCGATGAAAGCGCCTGTGCCACCTGCACAAGCCTCATTCATCCGCAGTTCAATACCGTTCGTGAGGTAAAGGAGCTTTGCGTCTTCGCCCCCGAGTTCGACTGCGACATCAACGGAACCTGCGGTGTTTTTAAGATAGGTGCGATCGGCAACAACCTCTTGCAGGAATTCCACACCTAAGGACTGTGCAATGCCAAGAGCGCCAGAACCAGAAAAGACGACACCAATTCCTTCCGCAGGAACTTTAAGTGCACTGAGGGCACTTGAAAGCGTTCCAACAACCTCACTTTTGTGGCGCATGTAAGCCTTAGCCACAATCTCGCCACGCTCATCTAAAAGAACGAACTTAACGGTTGTTGAACCTAAATCTAACCCGAGAAAAAACATTCTCTCACCATGAACTTTCTAGGGCTATTCTATCCAAAAAAAATGTATTTTCCCCTTGTGGAAATACGCAATTGCAAAAGGGAAAAGAATTGTTATTTAGCCCTCCTCTAGCCTTATGCATTACTGAGGCTTTCTCTAAAGAATGAAAAAAATCCCCACGATACGCATAGATAAAATCCATGTGAAAATGCTCTAAGGAGCAAAATTTTAAATCGCTAATATTTTCTTTAAAATCAACATTGATGAAGATTAAACGGACAATTTGGCGCTTTTTCAATCGGGTGTTTAGCGCTTTTTTATTCGGTCAACTGGCAAAGCCCTATAAACTGATTCAATGTGGACTTTGGAATCAAGGCACTAAAAGATACAAGAGTGACACGACGCATTATCCTAGGTGTGCAAACGGCGACGTTTTTTCCGTCGCCGTTCACGCTCCCTAAGTTAAATGCTTAAATCTCAAAGACGTTACTTCTCGAAGACTTTCTTACCTTCAAAGTACACAGTCTCAACCTGCCCCTTGTGAATCTCATTCTTCGGAGCGGCCGTGATGTCGGTGGCTAAGAAGAGGAAGTCTGCGTACTTACCCACTTCAATCGAGCCACGCTCCCGATCGATACCGAGCTGCTTGGCGCCATTGATAGTGAAGACATCGAGGGCTTCTTCAACGGTGAGGAATTCCTTATTGTCAAGTGTGAAGACTGTGCCTTGAGGTGCTAGATTCGTGTCGACCGTTCCATTCACTGCTAGCTCAATGATGCCTACCATATCGCAGGGAGAACCACTATTAGCTGGGTAGTCTGTGGAAGACGTCATCACAATGCCACGCTTAATCATAGACTTCATCGGGTACCCAGCCATATAGAAGTCGCGATCGATCTTCGTCCAAAGTTCAGGCAAAGTATCCGTTAGAGCAAGCCTCCAGCAGATGTTGGTTGCACTATAAATCTCGTGCTTAGCCATCAAGTCTTTTGTTTGCTCTGTGAGATTTCTTGTGTGGCCAATACCGTTGTGAATCACGGTCTTAGAAGTTGGTTCAGAGAGAATATATGCATTTACAGCCTGTTCAACAGCAGCGTCTCCCGATGCGTGCGTGTGAATGGCAATGCCCTTCTCGTTGGCGTTCTTAACGATGTAATTAAACGTCTCTGTGGACCAAACCTGTGTTCCCGTAGAACCATCCTTGTAAGGCGTCTTAACCCAGCCCGAATAAGACTCTACGCACTCGCCATCGGCAAAGAGTTTGATGCTATCGGGCAGAAAGTGCCGAGAACTGTAGCGATTCTTGTAATCGCTTGCTACGTTAATTGACTCATCGATGTTATCGAAGCCATCAATCTTGTAGCTTGCACCAATGTTAACCGTGAGGCCTGTCTTTTTGTCGTAGTCGGAAATGCCTTTGTAAGCGGCCTCTCCAAAGAAGTTCGTGTAGGCATCAAAGTAATTCGTGTAACCTAAGGAGTGCAGTTGATCTTCGCAAAGCTTAATCGAGCGTGCGAAATCCTCAGAGGTCATAAAGTCAGACTTCGCAATCACATTGGCAGCTACGTAATTGGAAGCGATATCGGAAACGAGTCCAAGGAGGCGACCCTCTTTATTCTTCGCGATAAAGCCCCCTTTAATCTTCGTTTTAGCCGTAAGACCCGCTGCTTCAATTGCCTTCGAATTCAAGAAGCAGTTGTGCCCTGAGTCATCCATCATGATCACAATCTTATCGGGGCAGACCTTATCCAAGGCGGCACGCATATCAATCTTATCTTTCGTTGTAAGCATGCGTTGGTTATCCCACCCGTAGGTAAGATAGAGTTTTTCGTTCGGGTACTTCGCAATATGCCGCTTAAGATAGGATGCGATTTCTTCTTCACTTCCTGCGTGCTCGGTCATGAGAAAGCCCTTGTAGGCCATTGTTGCAGCAACGACGTAGTGACCGTGCCCCTCAGTGGCACCAGCCATTACTAGGCCCTTACCACGACGGTCAAGGACAGCAGTTGCGCCCTCCTTAATAAACTTCTTAGCCTCCGCGGCGCTACCAACATAGACATATTTACCGTCTTTTACAGCAAAAGCCTCCGCGTAGTCGTGTTTACCGCTTGAGGTGTAAATCTTTCCGAAAACAACCGTGTCTGCTGCACTAGAGTCCGTTGCAACATTGGAAGATGTGCAGCCAGCAATGAGACCTGCACTCAAAACAGCAGCAGCCGCTACAGCAGTGAAATGTTTTTTCATAGAAATTCCTTTAAAAATGATTTAAGGCTAAAAAGGCAATTAGCCCTCCCCTTTTGAAAACAGAGATATTTTAAAAATACCCAACCTCTGCCGCACTATCAAGAACATTGAAAGATGTTTGGTTTTGTAATTTATTTTCCCATATTAAGCGAGTAAGGATGCCCGTGGGGGAATTGCCTCTTAACTCAAGCCAGGAAGCAAATAAAAACTTTCTAAATCAGAGAAAACCATAAATTCCTCTAACAGGCTATTGAATTTTTATGCCCCATCAGGATTTCTTTGCAATCTTTGCAAAAACAACCGGCAATTCCTGATAAGCCTTTAAAGATCAATAGGAAACTTTAGTTTTTATTCTATCGCTTGCGACTCCTTTTGCTTAAAGTCAGCAATTCTCGATTTCGGAGGCCTTGCACAGAAGGACTAGAGTGATATACTCCTTTTGAACTAGTTCGAACTATCCGAGAACTAGTCATATTGGAGGATAATAAAAATGTCATATGCCTATGTAGTTGGATTCGTTCTTGCTTGTGCACTTTTGATTTCTACCGTTGCACTTATTCATCAAGGTAAAAAATAAAACCATAAACCCTCTCGATTGAAAAAAGAGAGAAAAAGAAGTTATTCTTCTTGCAACGCATCCAGTTTGGAAGCGTTTTTTTCGCCTTAGCATTTCTCTGCTACAAGTGCTGCAAAGGCCGTCTGCGCCTTTGATTCATAACGGCTTTTTAGTGTCACTGCGTCGAATCTACGTTGCGTTTGTGGATTTTTAAGTTTAAAGTAGAAAACGCTCTCTTCGCCGCCGCCAACGAGCCGATCACTAACGAATGTGACACCGAGCCCAGCCTCCGCAAGGCGCGTTGCAGTCACAAGTTGTCCTACCTGAAAAAGAACCTTCGGTTTAACACCTTCCTTTTCAAACATCGCCATTGCGCGTCTATAAAGGTTGTTTTCCTTTGTAAGAAAGATGAAAGGCAAAGCTGCAAACTCCTTTAGTGTCACCTCAATGCACTTGCGTTTTTGATGGCATTTTGCGGCAACCTCCCTTGCACTTAACGAAGCTTCAAGCAATTTGGGCGTAAGTTCAAACCTCTTAGGTACCGCTAAAAGAAGCCTATCTTCAAAGGCAAAGGCTCTCTTAAAGTCAGCCGCTGCTAGCGGTTCGCAACTAAAGGTTAAGTCGATTCTCCCGTCCTGAAGCATCCTAAGGAGTTCATCTGCGCCCGCATCAAGAAGTTTTAGGTCAACGGCCGGATACTTCAATCTAAAAGCCGCTATGGCGCTCGGTAGCACATAGGCGTTAAGAAAATGCGTTCCTCCTACAGTAAGTGTTCCCGCTCGAAGTTCTGTGAGGTCGGAAATCTCCCGTAGAAGTTCTCCTTCTAAAGCGTCAATGGCTCTTGCCTTCGCTAGGTAAATGCGTCCTGCTTCAGAAAGTTCCAGCGACTTCTTAGTTCGAGAAAAAAGGGTTACCCCGAGAGTTTCTTCTGTCTTTTTCACAGCCTGCGTGAGCGCTGGCTGTGTAAGGCCAAGAGAGGCCGCTGCCCTCGTAAAACTTTTCTTTTCCCAAATGGCGAGAACATAACGCATCGCCTGTAGCGTTGACCGATTCTCCACGATTGCTTCTCCTACTCATAATTATTAATTATAAGTTAATCAACTTCATTGATTTGATTTATTTAATAACTTGCGCCATCATCTTGTAACTACGCAAAGGGACCTAAAGGTACCCACAATCAGACCTTGGGAGGGATTAATGAAGATAAATGCGTTACTGATGAACGAGCGCGACAACGTTGCGACCTGTGTTGCAGACATTGCCGCAGGGGAAGATGTCGTCTTTCGGCGTGGAGACGACTTCGTAACTGTAAAAGCACTAGAACCTATTGCCTACTGCCACAAGATTGCCCTCACGGATATCGCTAAAGGAGAAGACATCATCAAATACGGTGAGAGCATCGGCGTAACAACGACGGATGTGAAAAAAGGTGCATGGGTTGCGCATCACAATTTAGTAAGCGTCCCGCGTGACTACGAAAGTGAAATGATCAACCTCTAAGGAGAAATCAGAAAATGCAATTTATGGGATACCCCAGAAAAGAAGGTCGTGCCGGGCTTCGTAATCACGTTCTCATCCTCCCGACCTGCTCTTGTGCAAGTGAAAGTTGCCGCATCGCAGCAAGCCAAGTAAAGGGCGCCGTGAACATCGTCTTTAACACGGGTTGCTCGGACGTAGCAGCAAACACAGCGATGTCTCAGAAAATTCTCACGGGCTTTGCTTGTAACCCCAACGTCTATGGTGTTGTCATCATAGGCCTTGGTTGTGAAACTGTTCCCCACAAAGTCTTAAAAGAAAAGATTCAAAAGCTTACAAGCAAACCCGTAGTCTCCTTTGGGATTCAAGACGAAGGTGGCACACTTGTAACGATAGAAAAAGCGGTCCGCGCTGCGCGTGATATGGCAATGCAAGCCGCTCTTGAACCGAAAGTGCCCTGTGACATCTCTAACCTACTTCTTGGAATCGAATGCGGAGGGTCGGACGCCACATCAGGGATTGCTTGTAACCCAGCGGTGGGAGAACTCTCTGATGCTCTCGTTGACCTTGGGGCTTCGACGATGATTTCGGAATCGATTGAATGGATTGGAGCAGAACACGTTCTTGCTAAGAGAGCCGCAACGCCAGAACTTCATAATGCTGTCATCAAAATCTGCCAAGACTATGAAGAGCACTTAAAGCTCGCTGGCCAGGATTGCCGCGCTGGGCAACCAACACCAGGCAACAAGGCTGGAGGCCTTTCCACTCTCGATGAGAAGAGCCTAGGTTGCATTAAGAAAGGAGGAACAAGGCCTATCGTTGAAGTTCTCGAGCAGGCAGTGAGGCCAACAAAGAATGGAGCAATCGTGATGGATACCGCTGGCTATGACATCTCCTCTGTGACCTCTATGGTTGCAGGGGGCTGTAACGCAGTAATCTTCACGACGGGTCGCGGCACCTGCACAGGAAATGCCATCGTCCCAGTACTAAAAGTCACCGCAAATGAACGCACCTTTAAGAAGATGGTAGATAACATGGATATTGATCTTTCGCCCGTGATGCGAGGCGAAAAGACAATCCGTGAAGCTGGCCGTGAGATGCTTAAAGACATCCAAGAGGTCTGTAGCGGACGCCTTACGAAAGCAGAGGCCTACGGCTTCTCAGACGTTGCCGTAGATCACGTCTGTCGCTTCGTCTAGCCTCAGTTCTATCCCCTCTTACGCCGTTTGTTTATCGCGATAAACAGACGGCGTTTTTAATGCGCAAAAAAACGCCCCAATCAAGCAAGAAAAAAGGAGAACTTAAGGAAACCCCGAGAATCGAATCTGCGGGCTTGCTAGCAAGATGATAAGTGACTAAACCTTATTTCACCTTACGATGTATGGCTTTATCAGCTTTTGCTCTATAACTATGCCCTTGCTACGCCCGTAGAAAGAAGAATTAACAAAGAAATATCGATGAATCAGAGAAAAATGCCCCGCTTCTTAAAAACGAGGCATTCAAAAACACCGCTAGTGCTTACTTCATGTGGTAGCCAATGATTCCAAGAAGTAAAACAAAAACACAGAGCGAAATATAGTTACTCACCATTTTTCCCTCCATTCATAAAAAAGATAATTGCAATCACCAAAACAGTAACCGTATATCCAAGCAATGATTAATCTTGAAACAAACCAGCAGTTGTTGCACCTGCAACAATCATTTCTAGGACATGGACAAGACTCTCTTTAGTTCTTGACATATCTTAGCCCCCCTAATTGTCACAGAGATTACAGCAACCAATCTTCGGGAAACCTTTGAAAATATGAAGAAAATGTGTGTGGCGGAAGGGGAGAGATTCGAACTCTCGGTACCCGATTGGATACGCCGCCTTTCCAGGGCGGTACATTAAACCACTCTGCCACCCTTCCGTTTTAGGTGCGCCTTGCTAGAAATCAAAAAGGCGTCCGTGGTTATTTGAGACGCCTTTTCTAAGTAGTGGAGGCTCAACACCTCACTTACTTAAAAAAGCAAGAGAGGCGGATTATAGAGCAAGTTTTAGAGTTTTGTCACAAGAATTTGATCAATACGGTTCGCTTCGACGTTTACAACCTCAAAACGGTACCCATTCCAGTCGAATTTATCAGCACGTTTGGGGATTTTACGAAGCATGTACATCATGAATCCCGCCATCGTCTCGTAACTAGAACTCTCGGGCATGCTGCCCAAATCAAGTTCAGCCATCATGTCAACGATTGGCGTGGCGCCATCGACAAGCCAGCTTGTAGCATCACGCTTGACAATCTGCTGCTCCTCAGGGATTGCAACAAGATCTCCCATCACGGAACTCATTACGTCACTAAGCGTAATCACACCGACAACAAGGGCATATTCGTTAAGGACAACAGCAAAGTCTGAGCGAGTCCTCTGAAAGAGTTCCAAAACCTCCGAAAGAGAAAGCGTATCGGGAATCATCTGCACGGGCCGTAAAAGCGCCTTATCCCTAAAGGAAATCTCCTTATCCTCTAAGAGGTAGCGCAAGAGGGAACCGCTTTCGATATACCCGATGACGTGATCGAGGTTCTTATCGCAAACCAAGAAGTGATTCATCGGTGTTTCAGAAACAATCTTGAGAATCGTGTCTTTCGTCGCATCAAGCGTAAAGTAGACAACGGATTCACGTGCTGTCATCGCCGCTGGCACGAGGCGATCTTCAAGGCTAAACACGTTTTGAATAACAGCCTGTTCCTCAGGGGCAATGACCCCCTCCTCGGCACCGGCAACGACACTAGCCATGATGTCTTCACTCGTGATTTTGTCATCGTGTTCAATACTCAATCCAAGAAGGCGAATCACAGCCAAAGAAATTTTTTCGAGTAACCAGACAAAGGGACTAAAGAGTATCAAAAGGAAGCGCATGGGCATCTGGCAGAAAAGAATGAGCTTTTCTGGATGCGCAAACGAGAGGCGCTTCGGAATTAAGTCCGAGAAAATAACAAGAGTGAACGTCACCAAAAGGAAAGACGTACAGGAACCAATCTTATCGGCTAAATCTGCGGCAACTCCCATGCCTTTTAGTGGCCAAGCGATATAGGGAGAAAATAAATCTTCACCAATAAAGCCACTGACGATTGCGCACATGTTGATACCAATCTGTACGACCGTAACAAAGTGCCCAGGGTGTTCTTTGATGTGAAGGACTTTTTCTGCGCGTTTGTCGCCGCGTTCTGCGAGGACCTGAAGGCGGACTTTTGTAGAGGCTGCAAGCGAAATCTCCGACATCGATAAAAAGCCGCTTGCAAGGATGATGAGAATTAAAAGAATAATCTGTGTTGAAATACTCATAGGCAGTCATCTAAAAATTACGTTATGCGTTATTCTATCAGGATTTTTTAAAAAAGTCTAGTTAAAACAATACATTAGGGGGTTTACCCTAACGAATTTGCTCTTAGATTTGGGGAAATTTTCCTCCCCATGCGAAGGAGATGACATCGCGGGAAACACGCTTTTCATTCTGGGAAGCTGACGAATCCAATCTTAAGAAAAAAAAGCGCCCTTTTGGGACAAGCCGCCTTACTTTCTAAAAGAGAAAGATTAGTGGTTTAATTTGAATCTTTAGGGTTATTCCACATTTACTCGAATGGGGATCTCTCTTAACCTGAAACGGCGGCTGTGTCTATAGGTTCTTTTGGGAGTTTTCCACAGAATCTGTGGATAGAAAAGAGATTTCACAAAGGAAAACGATGTAAAGCTTTGATTCTTATGAAGTGCTTAATTTTGTGGCACATCCTGACTCTTGACTTTTTTAAAAATACGGTGCTGAGTCGTTTTTACGCAAGGATAACTTTTGGAAGTGGAGTCTCGCTTATTTTCCAAAAAAAGAAGCCACCATCTTTCTCTTGTTATATTTTGGAATTCGAATCTCTCGCTGAAGACGTCTAGAATTGAGCGAAGGCGCAATGGCAACTTGTTTTGAGGTTTTTTATGGCCTACCCAAAAAGTAAAGTCTTTTTTTCCGTCCTTGGAATCCTTCTCTTAATTGGTTCAGTTAAGGCAACTGAGGCGATTGATTCTGAAGAAATCCTAAGAACGAAAGGGGATTTTTTCCCAGGCTATTACGAGAAAATCCCTGAGTACTGTCAAAACTTTCAGGGAAACCAAAAGAAGTGTTCCTCTGGCGATACCGTTGCCTGCTATCAAGCAGGGCTTGCCTTAAGACCCAAATTTTTCAGGACCACAAAGAGCTTTCGTACGGTTGAGGCCTCGCGTTGCCCAGAAATTAAATATGCTTACAACACAAGTTTAGCTATCGAGTACTTCATAAAGGCCTGCGATCGCGGGATGGGAGCGAGTTGCCTCGAAGCGGCCTCATTAAACACGCCGCCTTTTGGCAAATCCTACAAGGAAGCCGCTCGCCTTTATGAAAAAGCCTGTAACGCAGATGAGAAATCCGTAAAGGCTTGTCGCGAAGCAGGAAAACTCTATAGAGACGGCGATTACTTAAAGCAAGATTTCAAAAAGGCCCGTCAGTATTTTGAAAAAGGCTGCAGTAAAGAAGACACTGAATCGTGCATGAATCTAGCGGACATGCAAGAGAAAGGTGAAGGCTTCTTCCTTAAATCAAAAACCTCCGCTAAGGAGCTTTACGGAAGCCTTTGTGAAAAAGGAAACCTTGAAGCCTGTAAGAATTACAAGCGACTCAATCAATGAATTTCGCTAGCTAGAGCTCAAAGCATTTACTTTGCATTTGAGGAATCAATGAGTGCTCGTTGAGAAAGCGCCGTTCTTATCTTAAATCTCGCCAACAACTTTGAGATTCTTCGTGATAATCACTTCACAAGCAGGCGCAATGCTTGCGCCATTGACTGTCACAGAGCCACTTGTCGTCACCGTCACAGGGCTTGACTCGCCTTCGACACAGATGCCGTCATAAATCATGACTTCGCCATCTTTCAGACTCGTGGCTCTATAGCGTCAGTCCACTTCGAAGTCAAAAGGCTCTTTGGGAGTGGCTCTTCGAGGATATGCGCATCGAAGAGGAAGATTTTCGCAATCTGAGTACAGAGGTACTCAAACAATTATCAAAACTCTATGCGAGTACAAATTTAAAACTGCTAGCCGAAGCATTGACAAGGAAAAGACAATGAATTCTCTCTTGAAACAAATGCTCTCTCGCACGCATTCCGACTTACGTCAAGAACGGGAAGAGGATTTAAAAGAGGTTTTACAAGAAATCATTTTGAGTGGATTAGCTCGGACGGATTTCTTTTCCAAAGCCGCCTTTAACGGAGGAACCGCTTTACGGCTTTTTTATGGGCTAGATCGTTTTTCCGAGGATATGGATTTTTCTTTAAAACTACCTGATTCTCGATTTAGTCTCGCTCCGTATTTGGATGCCATAGAGCAGACCCTGAACGAATTCGGACTTTCTTTTGAAGCCAAATTGAAGGGAAAAAAATATGCGAGCCCCATTCAGTCGGCCTTTGTCAAAGGGAACACCCGAAGTGTCATGCTCGAAATCTACGGGGAAGAAATCGCCAAGACCAATGCTCGAAGTGATGCATTAAAAATCAAGTTAGAAATTGACACTAACCCACCTGATGGTGCTCAGTTTGAACGCAAAGTGAAACTCGGGCCGATTCCGCATTTTGTGACCTTGTACGATGAACCGTCCCTTTTCGCAGGGAAATTGCATGCGATTTTGTGCCGCTCTTGGAAAAATCGTGTTAAGAGAAGAGATTTGTTTGACTTCGTCTTTTACCGAAGTCGTGGCACGCCAGCAAATCTTGACCATTTAAGAAATTGCCTGATTGACTCCAGAGCCATAGACAAAACAATACCTTGGGATCTGACAATTCTGACCGAGAAACTCAAAATGCATTTCTCAAAAATTGATTACGAATCGGCAAAATGAGATGTTACGGCCTTTGTAGAAGGAAAATCTAGGGAACAACTCAGACTTTGGGACGCAGATTTCTTCTGCCAAATCGTTGATGGAATTGAAGAAACCACAAAGGGAAAATAAGAGAATTATTGGCGGAGAAGGAGGGATTCGAACCCTCGAGACCAGTATATGTTGATCTGCGC
>CAVLDT010000014.1:0-47548 GCA_963661915.1 Duodenibacillus sp. | reverse complement strand
AGCACTATCGTCGAGAGATTATGAAAATCTAGAAAACAAAAAAGCCCGCGAAATTTGACGGGCTTTTCTTTACTGGCACCTCCGCTGGGACTCGAACCCAGATTTACGCCTTAGGAGGGCATCGTTCTATCCAGTTGAACTACGGCGGTTTCAAAGATGGCCGCAATATTAATCAACTTTTGCCGTTTCGTCAGGCGTAAGTGGCAAAAGTTTCAAAGAAATTCGGAAAAATTTACCTTAGTCTGCATGAGAATTCTGCTAGGATGGTGAGGCTTTGAAATGGGAGGCTTAGGCGCAAAAGTCCTAAGCACTGGGTTTATGTTTAGAGACCGAATCGACGTACTTATTCGAATCGCTTTTGGCGCATTCATTCTGCTTGGTTGCTTTATGGTTTTGCAGCCATTTTTGACAGCCATCATGTTCTCGGCCGTTCTCACGGTTGTCTCTTGGCCTTATTACATGCGTGCCTGCAGTAGTTTTGTTGGCCACAAGACCCTCACAGCAAGCCTCATGATTGCCATCATGATTGTGACAATCCTGATACCGATTTATATTCTCTGTGCCATCCTCGCTCAGCAAATCCCCGCGGTCGTACATTGGATAAAAAATTGGTTAAGCGCAGGTATGCCAATGCCAGATTGGTTAGCAGCAGTTCCCTACATTGGCGATGGTTTAAAGCATCTTTATAGCGATGGTGTTGTCAATGCTGAAGCGGTGACTTCGCTTTTTCAATCGACAGTTGATCCTGTGACTTCGTGGCTTGTCTCCGTTTCGTTGGGTGTCGGCAATGGCTTGCTACAGATTCTTCTAGTTGCTTTTATTTCCTTTTTCTTTTATCGCGATGGGGATTACTTAGCCGCTCACATTAAGAGACTTTTGGATAAGGTTTCGGGGGATCTTGCCGCGGAATTTAGTTCTATTCTCCTTAATACAACACGATCTGTTGTCTTTGGTGTTATTGGTACGGCTATTGGCCAAGGTTTAGTTGCCGCAGTCGGTTTTGTTATTGTTGGCGCGCCAGGCGTTGTGCTTTTATCCTTTGCGGTCTGCGTTCTTTCTGTTGTCCCGATGGGGCCGCCCCTTGTCTGGGGCCCCGTGGCACTGTGGCTTTACTCCACAGGGTCTCCAGGAATGGCGATTTTCCTTTGCCTTTGGGGCATCCTTGCCGTGTCCTCAGTGGATAATTTCCTTAAGCCCCTTTTGATTAGCCGTGGGACAAGTCTTCCGCTTGCCTTGGTTTTCTTAGGAGTCTTCGGGGGATTGCTCTCTTTTGGTTTCTTAGGCCTTGTTTTGGGACCGGTCTTCTTGGCAGCAAGTATTGCGATGTTTCAGGCGTGGTTGCGTCATCCGCCTCGTGCGGCGCGTCAACCGAAAGCCTCAACGAAAAAGCGTTCTACTGCGGCCGAAGCTGCGCAAAAGGAAAACGCTTAAGCCAAGCCGTTCGTGTTTTGAAGCTTTGGGCTAAAATCCGCCATCTATTTGCTAGAAATAACAATATATTGATGAATTTTCTCATCTATCCACAATGCCGTGGGTAGTTTCTGTTGCTTAAAGAGGGGTAAGACATGGCAATACGCAAGCGCTCGAAGGAATACGCCGAGTCCTCAATTCAGGTTTTAAAGGGCTTGGAACCTGTCAAACAGCGCCCAGGAATGTATACGCTCACGGATAACCCCCTACATATCATTCAAGAGGTTTTGGATAACGCAAGCGATGAGATTCTTGCTGGCTTTGGCGACAGTATCGAACTTACGCTTGAAGCCGATGGTGCCATTACGGTTGAAGATAATGGACGTGGTATTCCTACGGGTATTCACCCTACGGAAGGAATTCCGACGGTAGAACTTGTATTTACGCATCTACATGCAGGCGGTAAGTTCAGCAAGGCTGATGGTGGTGCTTATAGTTTTTCTGGTGGCCTTCACGGTGTTGGCGTCTCGGTGACAAATGCTTTAAGCCGCAAGATGGAGGTAACCGTTTGGCGTGACGGTAAACAGTTTGAAATCTCTTTTGAAAATGGTTTCGTGAAGAGCCCACTTAAAGAGGTTGAAAATAAAAGAAGCAAACGCTTCACCGGGACACGCGTTCGCTCGTATCCGGATTCCAAGTATTTCGATAGCGGAGAAATTCCTCTCGGTCAACTCATCCGTCTTCTAAAGAGTAAAGCGGTATTGCTTCCTGGGTGTCACGTCACTTATGTCAATGCCAAAACTGCGCAAAAAGAGACTTGGTGCTACGAAGGAGGCCTAAAGGAGTATCTCTTAGCAGAACTCCAAGAGCCCCTCTTTATTGCGCCATTTGAAGCGCAAGGGTGGGCAACGGAGGAAACCGAAGGGTTTAATGAAGGAGAAGGCGCAAGTTGGGTTGTCGTGTGGACTGAATTCGGAGCACTAGCCCGTGAGAGTTTTGTAAACCTCATTCCAACTCCCGCGGGTGGCACTCACGAAGCAGGCCTTCGTGAGGGACTTTTCGGCGCTATGCGCGCATTTATGGAAGCCCATGGCTTGATGAGTAAAGGAGTGAAACTTCTACCGGAAGACGTCTTCGCCAGGGCTAGTTTCATTCTCTCTGCGAAGTCCCTTGACCCACAGTTTCAGGGACAGACAAAGGAAAAACTCACGAGTCGCGATGCTTTCCGCTTGGTATCAGGATTTGTGAGGCCTCAGTTTGAAATTTGGCTTAATGCGCATTTAGAGGAAGGTAAGAAACTAGCAGAACTTGTCAACCGTCAAGCAATGAGCCGGCAGCGGCAGATGAAAAAGGTTGAAAAGAAGCGAGGATCTAGTGTCGCGGTTCTCCCTGGCAAACTCACGGACTGTGAATCCACTGATATCGAGCGTAATGAAATTTTCTTAGTCGAAGGTGATAGCGCAGGAGGCACAGCCAAGCAGGGACGTGACAAAGAGTACCAGGCAATTCTTCCCCTTCGCGGTAAGGTTTTAAATACTTGGGAAGTCGATGCTGACAGAATTTTTGCTTCCCAGGTCATTCACGATATCGCTGTTGCTGTGGGGGTCGATCCACATAAAGTTGATGATCCGGTCGATCTGAAGGGTTTGCGCTACGGCAAGGTCTGTATCCTCGCAGATGCGGATGTGGATGGAAGCCACATCCAGGTCCTCTTGCTGACGCTTTTCTATCGGCATTTTCCGAAACTCATTAGCGAAGGACACGTCTACATTGCCCAGCCTCCACTTTATCGAGTCGATGTTCCGAAGGTCGGTAAAAAGGCAGAAAAGAAGATTTATTGCGCAGACGATAAAGAACTGAAACGCACTCTCGCCAAACTTGAAAAAGATGGCGTAAAAACAGAAAAACTCAATATCTCCCGCTTCAAAGGCCTAGGAGAAATGAGCGAAAAGCAACTGGCAGAAGCAGCCTTTCACCCCGATACACGGCACCTGTTGCCAGTCACTCTTGGAATGATTGAAAAAAGCGAGACGGATGCGGTGATGACGCTTCTTATGGGTAAGTCTGAGGCGCAGGGACGCCGTCGTTGGATGGAGACCCATGGCGAAGATCTTGAACTCGATATTTAGGCGTTTCACCTAGTAATTGAGACAAATAGCAAGAAAGCGTGCAAATCTCGCACGTGTGTCGTTTCTTTTTTGGGTTTCCTCGATACAATCCCCATCAACTTCTTTCCCTGATGATTTCGAGGAATCTTTATTATGAAACGTACACTTATTCTCTTTGCGGCTTGCTCAGCATTGGCTTTGGCTTTGACCGGATGCGGTGACAAGAAAGCTGACACGAAACAGGCGGCGGCTAAGGAAGTCACCATTACGGTCGGTGCCTCTCCTGTTCCTCATGCGGACATTTTGAAGGCAGCTACAGACGAATTGAAAAAGCAGGGTGTTAATTTGAAAATTATCGAATTCACCGATTACATCAAACCTAATCTCGCCCTTGCCGATAAAGAAATCGACGCCAACTACTTCCAACATATCCCCTATTTAGAAAGCTTTGTGAAAGATCGCAAATTGAATCTTTCCGTGCTCTGTAGCGTCCATATCGAGCCTATGGCTGTTTACTCGAAGACGGTGAAGGATTTGAAGTCGGTTCCTAATGGCGCCAAGGTTGCGATTCCGAATGACCCGACAAACGGCGGTCGTGCGCTCAAGGTTTTGGCCGATGCGGGGCTGTTCGGTTTGAAGGAAGGAGTTGGCATTAACGGCACACCTGCGGATGTCATCAACAATAAATTCAACCTCAAAGTCATTGAAATGGAAGCGGCGGTTCTTCCTCGCGCTCTCGATGATGTGACGCTCGCTGTGATTAATTCGAACTATGCGCTCGGCGTTGGTTTGAATCCCACGAAAGATTCCCTTTATATCGAGAATGCGGATTCGCCCTATTCGAACGTAGTTGTTATCCGTACAGGGGATAACCGTGAAGCGCTCGGTAAGCTTGCTCAGGTGATGCGCTCTCCGATGATTCGTGACTACATCGTAAAGCAATACAAGGGTGCGGTTATTCCGACTTTCTAAGCATTTAAAGATTCTTCTTTGAATTTTCCTTAAGAGTCAACTCACGTTTCGGGTTGACTCTTTTTTTCTGCTTTAAGCCTTGAGAGAAAGTTAGAGCCATCTACCGTTTGGACAAAGCTCTCTAACCCGAACGAACTATGCAGGTGAATCCTTTTGAGTTATAGGAAAAAATGGCAATTCCTCGTATAGTTCACAGCGAAGGTTGAGAAAACAGTTCTCACTTTCAACTCTCCTTAAGAACCAAGTTGAGGTTTTACCTCTTCGGGACTAGTCAACGCCCGCCCGGTAGTGATATCGAGTGGGCTTTTTTTTGCCAATTTAGCCAAAAGGATCGCTTCGAAGTTCTTCTTTCGGAAGGTCAGAGTACATCCCTTGAACAAGCTCAGAGAAGTACTCAAAGAGCGCATCTGCGTTACCAGATTCATAGAAAGCGCCAAGTTCTTTGTGAAGGAGATCCGAGCGTTTGCTTAAGAAGGTAATTGGTCGGTAGCCGTTACTAGCGAGAATGCCATTCATCATAAGAGAAGCAGTTCTTTTGTTTGCATCAAAAAAGAACTGAGAACGCGACAGGAAAAGAAAGCTTGCGATAGCACGCTCTTTTGGGTTTAAGATCGCGTTATTTAAAAAAGCAAAACCATCGTTAGCAAGAGATTCCAAGACTTCGTGAGGAGGAGGGGTATATTGAGATCCCTGTATGGTTACAGATCCCGTTCGAAAACTTCTCCATGTTAAAGCATCTTCTTTGTCTGTGAAACGATGTATATCGCAAAGGGTCTTTTTGTCAAAAACAAATGTGTTTGTGCGAAGTTTGTCTGTTAAAAAGCGGGCTCCGTCTCCGTAATTTTTAACTTGAAGTAAATCAGTGACACTAAGGCCTCCAACGGATTACCCTGCAAGAATCGTTTGCGTTTGTGGAAGGGTCGTGGGGTTCTTTTCTAGAGTCCTCAAAGAATTCCAAGTGATTTCCGCGAGGTTCTTTCTAAAAACCATTGCGCACTTAAAAGCATCGCCAAAATAGGGAATTGCAAGCTTCACTGTTTGCGGTTACCAATACATTTCGCCGAGGTGCTTTTTCATCACTAAAGAATTCATAGCAATCTTTCTATTCAACTAACTGTCGCAGTTTATGCAATTTATTTTGTCTGATGTTTGGAACTTCGCAGTTAGATGTTATGGTTTTATCTAACCCTGAAGTAACACCATTGTTGTAGAATTTTTCACAAATGAGAATAGTTCTCAAAGATAATCACAGCACACAGAAGGGGGAGAGCGGCTTCTAGTATCTTTTGGAATTTGATCTGCTAGAAGTTGTTTCCTAGTGACACAGATGACTCAGTACCATTATCTTGTCGACGGAATGAGTTGTGCGGCCTGTGCCGCACGTATTACTCGCACAGCGCGCGGTGTTTGTGGTGTGCGGGAGGCTAATGTCAACCTACTGCGTAAAACAGCCCTCATTGAGGCCGATGAAACCGTTTTCGATGAAGCAGCACTTTTTAAAGCTGTGCGCGCAGCAGGTTATGGCTTGCGCCATCCAGGGGAAGAGAAGAAATTCAATCGCATTCCGCGGATGTTAAGCGCAGATTTGATCCAGACGATTCTCTTTGCCCTCGCTTTATTTGTCGCAGCATTTTTTGGCGTGAATTTTGGGTTAGCGCCCGAGAGTATTGCTCTCCTTGAAGCGGCCCTTGCTCTTGCTGTTCTTGGCGCAAATCGAACGCATTGGTTAAGTGGCATTCGTGCGATTTTTTCTCGTTCTCCAACGATGGATTCCCTCGTTGCGATGGGCTCAACTGCGTCATTCTTTTATAGCCTTGCAGTGTTAATTAATGCAGAGGTCTCAGCCTCTGGAATCACAGCCGAGACGCTCGAAGAACTTTATTTTGATTCCTCTGCGATGATTTACGCTTTTGTTGGCATCGGTAAGTGGCTTGAAGGGAGAGCGAAGGATAAATCCGTAGCTGCCCTCGAAGGCCTTGCACAAAGTCTTCCGCAGAAAGCTGTCCGTCTTCGTAATGGTGTAGAAGAAAGTATCAAAGCCTCTGAAATTCTTGTTGGGGATACCCTCGTTGTTCGCGCTGGTGAGGCGGTTCCTGCGGACGGGAAAATCCTCTCAGGAGAGGCCGAGGTCGATGAGGCAATCCTTACGGGAGAAAGCCTTCCGCGCCTGAAGAAAACTCGCGATGAAGTTTCCTGCGCGACGAAGGTGACTTCGGGATGGTTCCACATGCGTGTGACAGAAGCAGGTTCCGAGACCCGTTTCTCTAAGATCCTCGCCCTTGTCGATGCGGTTTCAGAATCTAAGGCTCCGATTGAACGCATCGCCGATAAGGTCAGCTCTGTTTTTGTACCTTTCGTATTTTTCGTCGCCCTGGCAACGTTTTGCCTTTGGATTGCTCTAGGACGCAGTGTGGAGTTCTCCCTAGTGAGTGCTGTTTGTGTTCTAGTGATTTCTTGTCCTTGTGCGTTGGGGCTTGCAACACCCGTTGCTGTGACGATTGGAAGTACCCTCGCCGCGCAGCAGGGAGTCTTTTTTAAGAACGCACAGGCAATTGAAGAATTAAGCCGCGTGGATACGGTTGTTTTCGATAAGACAGGGACGCTAACAGAAGGGGAGTTTGAGGTTGTCTCTCTTTTAAGTGAAACACCCAAGGAGGCGCTTACCCTTGCCCTAACTGTAGAAAGTTTTTCTACTCACCCTCTAGCAAAAGCCATCTGTCGCTACGCAAAAAAGAAGGGTTATCGCGCTCTAAATGCAGAAAACTATAAGGCTGAAATTGGTCTCGTGAGTGCTAGCGTTGACGGTAAACACGTTGCTATTGGTAATGCCCGTGCTCTTGGAATTGCCTCCGAAGTTAAGACAAAGAAAAAATACCTCTATGATGTTCAGAACACCTTGGGTCACACAAGACTCTATGTTGCGGTCGATGGGAAAATCATCGCCCGCTTTGATCTTGCCGATAAATTAAGAAGCGGAGCAGCTTCTCTTATCTCGCACTTAAAGGCTCGTAAGATCCAAACGATTGCAGCAAGTGGTGATGCGAAGGGGGTACTTGCCTTTGTTAAGAAACGTTTGGGATTAGATGAATCATTTGGTGCGATGACCCCAGAGGGTAAGCAAATCCTCGTTTCGAAACTAAAAGGCGAGAAACACCACGTACTCTTTGTCGGAGATGGCATCAATGACGCACCTTCTCTAGTTGAGGCAGATGTTGGTATGGCCGTGGGCGCTGGTACTGATGTCGCCGTGGATTCCGCGGATGTGATTCTTGTGAGTAACCGAATACCGGATATTGGCGCTGCGATTGAACTCTCGCACGCACTGATGCGTAATATCAACCAGAATCTTTTTTGGGCGTTTTTCTATAACGTTTTAGGTATTCCGCTTGCGGCTGGATTCCTTTATCCGGTAACTGGGTGGCAATTAAGCCCTATGTTTGCCGCAGCCGCAATGAGTCTAAGTTCGATTTGTGTTGTTTCAAACGCCCTGCGTCTTTTTACATGGTCGCCAGGACCGTTGGAGTCTGACGATATCGATAGAACCTATTTGGATGATTTATCCTTGAAGGAGAAAGAAACTATGCAGTATTCTGTTCGTATTGAAGGTATGGCTTGCGAGCACTGTGCTAAGGCAGTGACAAAGGCGCTTTCCGCTCTAAGTGGCGTAGAGGAAGTGAAGGTCGATCTCGCGCAGAAGTGTGCTTTCGTGAAAACGGAAAAGCCTCTTATTGAAGAAGAAGTTCGCAAGGCAATTGAAGCGGAAGACTTTTCTTATATCCAGATGAAGACTCTTTAGTCGCTTTATTGAAAAATTTTCTTTTCTAGGGACGGGCTTTCGCCCGTTCTTTCATCTTGGAAGAAGCGGTATAGCAAGTCTTCGGACTGCGACGTACTACCCCGAATTCCCCCTTAACACATAGACTGAATTCACTTTAGAAACCAGTTTTTTTCGTGGGTTTTAACCTCCTTGGAAAGCCAAAAACTGTGAGAAAACTGTAATTTTTAACTCGAAAAGTGTGAGAATCTGAAGAAATTTAACTACAAAAAGTGTGAGAAATCGCGTTAAAATAGCATCAAATTCTGTGAAGAGTGCCATGGGGTAGGAATTGAGGAACGAGGATTACCGTGAACATAAAGCGAAAACTCTATGCAAAACTTTTGGATTGGAAAGAGCGTAGTCAAGGCAAAAGTGCGCTTCTCATTGAAGGGGCACGCCGCGTTGGAAAAACTTACTTAGCACGCGATTTCGCAAAGCAAGAGTACCGCTCCTTCCTTTATCTCGACTTCTCAAGACTTAACGAAGTCGTTCGGAAAATTTTTCTTGAAAGTAGTTCTGATCTTGACGTGTTTTTCGGAGAACTCTCGCTAATCTTTGGAATAGAACTTTTTCCTCGAGAATCTTGCCTTGTTTTCGATGAGGTTCAACTTTTTCCCGAAGCCCGGCAACTCGTTAAGCACCTTGTTGCGGACGGCCGTTACGACGTCATTGAAACGGGATCACTCATGGGCATTCGGCACAATGTTGAGAATATTTTGATTCCTTCCGAAGAAGAGCATGTTGAACTTTGTCCTCTTGACCTTGAGGAATTTATGCGGGCGCTTGGGAAAGATAGGCTCTATGATTTTCTTGCCGAGAGCTTCAAAAAAAGGAAACCTATCGGAGAACCACTACATCGAGAAATGATGAAGCTCGTACGCCTCTATGTTCTCTTGGGAGGAATGCCACAGGTCGTATGCTCTTATGCAGAGAGCAAAAACTTACTGGCGACACGACAGATTCAAAAAAATATTCTTACGCTTTATCGCGACGATATCGGTAAATATGCAAAAGGTTACGACCTCAAAGTACGGTCGATTTTTGATCGAATACCTAGTGCACTCTCTAGTCACGAAAAACGATTCAAGCTTGCTAGCCTTGAAAAAAACGCTCGTATGCGTGAATACGAAGAGGCCTTCCTTTGGCTTTCAGATTCAAAAATTGTCAATTTATGTTTTAACGCGGAGGAACCGAGCCTCGCTCTTGAAATGTGTCGAGATAGAACTTGGTTGAAGTGCTACATGGCTGACACAGGGCTCTTAGTTGCCTTGGCCACAGAAGCCGGAACTGATGTGGAAAAGGGGATTTTGCAGGCAATCCTCTACAAAAAACTCAATATTAATGAAGGGATGTTCTTTGAGAATCTCGTAGCGCAAATGCTCCGTGCTAAGGGGCACAAGCTTTTCTTTTTTACGAAGCCGCATCCAGAGTACGCTACCCGAAAGGTTGAAATCGATTTCCTGATACAAGGGGGGAAGAAAATCATTCCGATAGAGGCAAAGTCTTCGGCAATCCGCTCTCTCTGGTCTCTTGATGTGTTCACTGAGAGATTTAAGAAAATGCTTTCCAAGCCAGTAGTGATTTGTACAAAGGAACTCTCAGAGAAAGAAGGTATTCTCTACTTGCCGATCTACATGACGCCATTTCTTTAGACGGCAAATTCCACCTTCGATGAAGTTGAAAGTTACCTCACAAAACCAAGGGCGGCTACGCGTGAGTAGGTTTCGTGTCCGACAAACTAAGTAGCCCAAGTGAAATAACTTACGACTGAGAAAATCCCAAGTAAAAGCGCCTCTGCAACGATACAGGGCTTAAGAGTCTTAAAGAAATCGGCTTTAAAGTAGTCTAGAGAGACCATCAGGCAGACGTGCGTTGGGGTAACCATCTGACCGCCAACACCAAAGACAAGAACGAGACCAATTAAGTCTAAGGAACCGTGCGCAACTGCGGCGACAATGGGCATCATCATTGCCACGTGCCCTTGGGACATACCTGTGAGCATCCCGATTAAGAAGCTAATGAAAGCAAGGATTACAGGTAGCGGCAAGGGAGATGCGTGGAAACTCGCGACAATCTGATTGAGAACACCACTTACGTCAAGAAGTTGAATAAAGTAAAGGATGAGTCCCACATCGCGTAAGAGTTTAAATTCAACTGCGCCTAAGAAGATATCTTTTAAGCTTACGGCTCTGCCTAGGGCACGAAGGATTGGGTAGAGCAGGGCAACGATAATGAAAATCGAAATCGAGGCAGGAAGCCCACAGAACATCGAAATGGCAAAGACGCCAAAAATCGGCAATAGTGCGAGGATAAAGTCCACGCGGTACTTAGAAAGTTCAGCAGGAGAAGGCTCTTTTTCTGGCTCAACAATCTTCAGTGGCGATACAAAGAAGAACCATCCGATGAGTGTCATAAGGACACTAATCCAAAGTAAGTGCAAAATTACTGAACTAATCGGCACATCAACGATTGCGCAGGTTAGAAGGATGCCAGGGACAATCGGGTTAGCGAATTCCATGACGTGTCTAAACCAGTAGTTGATGATTGCTTTGCTTTCCCCAGTGATGTTTTGTCCTGTGGCAACCGCTTCAACAATCGGTGCGGAAAAACGAGCCCCGCCAATCGAAGGGAGCATCCCTAAGAATGCAGGCATTGCTGCGAGAGTCACTTTCTTGGAAGGAATAAGGTGGTGCAGGTATTCAACAAGGCCGTTTAAGATGCCACTTTTACGCATCTCAATTTCTAGGCAGACAACAAAGTAGAGAGCGAAAATGAGGTCATAGCTTCGAGACATCGTGAGTGTTGATTTGAGAGCATTCACGAGCGAAATGGGTCGCATATCTAAAGCGAGCCAAACAAGTAAGCCACCAGAGAGAATCGCCGGTCCAATGGGAACATGCTTACGAATCAGAAAAACCATCAGGGCAATTGCTGTCAACAACACAAGATAGATATTCATAACGAGACTCTTTTCCGATTATTCTGATTTTGCATCTTGCGGGGAAGAAACTTTCTCCGAGTAAGTTGGTATGCCACGAGCTTTACGGATTTCTTGGATAAATGACGCAGGGAACCTCGGTGCGGCCTTTATTTTAAGCGGGTCGTTTTCGATTGTTGTATCCACCTCGAACATTCCGTCAACTTCTGTGGGTTCGATTGCATGTAAAAATCCTTCTGGGACGCGCTTTAGGGGGCAGAGAGCGAAGGTTCGGGCAAAACTCGCTCCCTTCATCACACCCTGAAAGAGCGTTGCGGGAAGTTCCTGCAACCCGCTATTTTCAAAAGCATGGTCAAAGAGCCAAGCCTTAGTGTTACTCTGAAAGAGATTAGCTGGGACCTGCTTTAAATCTTTGCACCCTCTAAAGGCTTCTCGGAAGTCTGTGGCGTAAACCGCAGCAGAAAATAGCATGGGGTCTAGGGTGGTGATGCCACTTTCTTTAAAGACTGCGGAGAAGATTCGTACCTTCGGAATGGGAAGAAAGAGGCGAGCAGGAATTTCCTTTAATTTCGGAAGCCTCGCGAAGGTTTCTGTTAGGTACATTAATTGCGGATTGCGATCGAAAAGGGTTTCACTAACGCGCGTGAGATTCTTCGGCGCCGTCTCGGGATTCCAAATGAGTCCCTTTCTTGCGGGTTTCCCTGCCTCTGGGGTAACTAAAGGAGGTAGCTCCTCTAAGAGCGCGGACGTTTGTTCGGGAAGCGTAAGCACTCCAATAGGAAGTTTCCCATCAACGTCAATGCTTAACTGATGAATCCCCCTTTTTAGGCTTAAAGTGACGGTCGCAGGCGAATCCGCTTCCCAAGAGGAAAAACCTTCAGTCGCATCTACGATGTAGCGAATAGTCTGCTGCTGAGAACTGCGGCGCGGCAGCAATGAAAAAGTAACGTTTTCTTTACTCTTTCGGATGTTGAGTTCAACTTTTAAGGAGGTCGTCACGGTACTTCTCCTTTCTTCTCAGTAAGGGGCGCATCCGAAGTCGCAACAAAGCAGTCAAGTTCAGTGTTGCGCTTAAACTGAGCAAAGCTCTTTGGGAGTTTCTCCAAGCCGTAGCAGAAAGCAAACATTGCATCGGCACACTTAAGAGAGCGTAAAGGGCTAAGTATGTCATCAGCAACATCCCGAAGACGTATACAGCCAGCGAAGCACTGCTCAAGATTCGTAATTTCAGGATTGTTGCAAAATAGGTTAGGCGTAACGGATTCGAGCGCTCGAAGGTTTGCGGCCCATCCGGAGAAATTTCCTCGCCTCTTTAGGGCGCGGGGATGCATCTTCGGCAAGGGGTCGAGTATCTCGACGACCTCGCTACCAAAGTGAAATGGTCGAACGGGATAGGCAACGGGGGCGTGTAAAGAAACAGTGTAGCGACCAGGCTTTTCCCACGTGTGAGAAATTGCCTCTACCCCTTCAAAACTAACAGATTCCTTCGATTCATCGCCCCAATCAATGAGCCAATCCCCAGCGAGAGGCGAGTCAATTAGATAAAAACGAATAACAGTTTGCAACTTTCCCGTGGCATTCCAGACGAAACGCATCGCAGGATCAGTTTCTTTTGACTTAGGACGCGTCCATCCCATCTGAGAGCGCCTCTCTTTGGGAGCCCAAGAAAAGAGTGTATCTACTGCGCCTTCTAAAAAGTTATCCACGACAAAGGGTAGAGTCGACTGCCCGAAGGGATTCATAACCTCTTTAAGGTTAGTGCAGTGGGCAAAAGTTCCTGTGCAAAGTGTCTCTGGGTGAACCTTCCCTAAAAGACCCTCTGGCACCGATTCAAGGGCGCTCCCTGCAAACATTTCACAAAGAGAGTCTATTTTCCGAATGGGATTAAAAAGTGCTGCATCAACAGAGTGGATGGCGCTTCTAAAGAAAGCCTTGTCAAAAACCACGAGTTCTGGGTTTTCTGCAAAGAGGTTACTTGGAATTTCGCTAAGAGAAGAGTTTTCATTCTCCCCCTTAACTTGAACAAGTGTAGGAAGCTTCTTGGCTGGAAGTAAGTTACCTTCCTTATCCGTGCGTCCGCAGGTTAGTTTCGGTAATGCAGAGGCAATTCGCGTGGTCTCTTCGGGTAGCGAGCGAAGCGGAAGCCAACCGGATTCTGTTGTAATTCGAATCCGCGTAGCCGACCCAAAAAGCACTCTGTGAGACGTCGTCTGTAACGCCGTATAGTCTATATCGCGCGCCATGCGTTGTAGCTCTGCGTCAGAAATCGTGCAATCGACGCTATCGACGGATCCATCGCCCCAATCAACGGTGATGCTCCCAATTTGATCCATCGCATACCGGGGAACTTTAAAGAATGTAATAAAAACCTCTGTCGCAGGGGCTGCAACAAGGTCAAAGGCAAGTTCCAAGGCTCGCGATTCTTTTTTGGAAGTAACTTTCATGGCTCGCTATTTTAAAGGGCAGTAGTCCCTTTCGGAATGCTGGGCGGAGGATTTTCCCTTAGGGGAGGCTTACCTTTCGAGGTCTAGTCAGAGTCAGGACTCCCTGCAAGAAGAGGATCAATGAGCACACCAATGGCTCTTAAGCGTTCAACAAGACTGTGAGAGACCGCGGTCATACGGAGTTTCTCGGGGCCAATCATCCGCATGTCCCGTCGGCTTTGCATGAGTTTAACTAAGCTAAGAGGAGAGAAGTGTGGTTTTTCTTCAAAAGTGAAGGTAATGCCAGCTTCTGTGGCATCAATCTTACGGATACCAAGCTTTTTGCAGCGTAGCCGCAGTTTATGAACAGCAATGAGTGCCTTAGCTGGCTCTGGTAACTTTCCAAAGCGATCGGCTAAATCATCAATTACGGCTTCAATCTCCGCGGGGTGAGAGGCCGTTGCGAGCCTCTTATAAAAGGTAAGGCGCCCGGCAATGTCTGGCACATAGTCATCGGGTAGCAGAGCACTTAGGTGTAGGTTAATTTCTGAAGTAGTGCCAAAGGGGTTTTCTAGAGAAAGGGCTTTGCCTGATTTAAGAGACTCCACGGCGTCTTTAAGCATCTGTGTGTAAAGCTCAAAGCCTACTTTAGAGATTTCTCCACTTTGTTCCTCTCCTAAGATTTCTCCTGCCCCGCGAATCTCTAAATCATACATGGCAAGGTGAAAGCCGCTACCTAAGCCATCGAGTTTTTCGATCGCCTCTAGGCGTCTCTCTGCACTTTTGGTAAGAGAGTCTTTGCCGGGAATTAGAAGGTAGGCGTAGGCTTGATGATGCGAGCGTCCGACACGGCCTCTCAGTTGATGTAACTGGGCAAGCCCCAACTTATCTGCTCTATGCATAATGATTGTGTTTGCATTTGGAATATCGATGCCATTTTCGATAATCGTTGAACAGAGAAGAACGTTGTAGCGCTGCTGATAGAAGTCTCGCATGGCATTTTCGAGATCCCTCTCGGGCATCTGCCCGTGCGCAAGTCCTATGCGGGCCTCTGGGAGAAGTTTCTTAAGTCTCTCAAGTCTAAGGCCGATCGTTTCGACTTCGTTATGTAGGAAATAGACCTGTCCACCGCGCTTAATTTCGCGGAGCACGGCCTGGCGAATTAAATCATCGGTTTCTCTTCTCACAAAGGTCTTAATCGAAAGACGCTTTTCAGGGGCAGTCGCAATGACTGAATAATCGCGAATTCCCTCTAAACTCATTGCAAGGGTACGTGGAATCGGGGTTGCTGTGAGAGTGAGAATGTCTACTTCAGAACGTAGTGCCTTTAATCTTTCTTTTTGTCTTACGCCAAAGCGGTGTTCCTCATCGACAACGACGAGACCCAAAGACTTAAAGCGGATTTTTTCACTTAAGAGTTTATGCGTCCCGATAACGATATCGATGCTGCCGCTTGCAAGCCCATCTAGGGTTTGCGTCATTTCTTTTCCAGAGCGAAAGCGGGAAAGTTCTCGCACAGCAATGGGCCACGCCGCGAAGCGATCGGCAAAGGTTCTTGCATGTTGTTCCGCTAGAAGCGTCGTCGGACAAAGGACAGCGACCTGTTTTCCATTCATCACGGCAACGAATGCTGCCCGTAGGGCAACCTCAGTCTTTCCGAAGCCAACGTCTCCGCAGACAAGACGATCCATGGGGCGCCCTGAGGTCATATCTTTTAGAACCTCAGCAATCGCTGCCGCTTGATCTGGCGTCTCTTCGAAGTCAAACCCTTCTGCAAAGGCTTCGTAATCGGAACCTTTTACGGAAAATTGGCATCCTGCGCGGGATTCACGAATTGCATAGAGATTGAGAAGTTCTGCTGCGGTGTCATGAGCCTTAGCCGCGGCTTTTCTTTTAACCTTGTCCCATTCACCGCGTCCAAGACTATTCAAGGGAGCGTGCTCAAGGTCCGTACCTGTGTAGCGCGCTATGAGGTGAAGTTGAGAGACAGGGACAAAAAGCTTAGCGCCCGCAGCATAGTCAATGCGAAGGAATTCACTTTTCCCGTCAGGCGTGTCAATTGTCTGAAGGCCAACGTAGCGACCAACGCCGTGCTCAGCGTGTACAACAGGATCGCCCTCAGAGAGTTCTCCTATGTCACGAATGGTTGCTTCAAGAGAATCCGCAGAGCTTCGTATACGACTCTTACGCACTGTGGCACGCAGGAGGTAAATTTCAGACTCTGTGATGATGGCCGCACGTGGACTCTCTAAGGTGAAACCACTTGCAAGAGGCGCTTGACAGAGACAGAGAGGGACCTTTGCAGTAAGGAATTCTTTGAAGTTTGAGACGTGTACTGTTGTGTGGTAACTGTTCTGTAGCAATTCTTCAATGCGGCTTAAGCGCCCTTCGCCTTGTGCGCAGATAAGAATTCTCCGTCTTTCATCGAAACAGGCCTCAATGAATTTCTCGAGTTTTGAAAGGGGTTTCTGTGCCTTGCGTTCAATTGCAAGGTCTGGAAGCGTCTTTTTAGCCTTTTCAAGACGCACTCGAGAAAGATTAGATGCGGAAGAAAAGAATTCAGGAGCCGTTAAAAGGAATTTTTTAGGCTCTAACGCGGGTCTTTCTGCATCGTGCTTTAAAAAGTTATAGCGATCTTCCGTCTCTTTAAAAAAGGAGCGAATTGCCGCATCCACGTCCCCGTAGGTTACGACAAGCGTGCTGGCGGGGAGATAGTCAAAAAGCGTTGCGGTCGAATCAAAAAAGAGCGGAAGATAGTATTCAATACCAGCCGCGGCAATTGCATCAAAGGTATCCGTGTAAACGGAAGACCGTGAGGGGTCGCCCTCGAAGGTCTTTCGCCAATTCTCTCGGAAGCGATTTAAAGAGGCATCATCCATCGGGAATTCGTGTCCTGGGAGGATGCGGATGCTTTCTACGGCTTCAGAGGAGCGTTGAGAATCCGGATCAAAGATTCGTATGGAGTCAATCTCATCGTCAAACAAATCTAAACGGAAGGGCTTTGCCGCGCCCATCGGAAAGATATCAACGAGACTGCCGCGAATGGAAAATTCCCCTGCAGCGTACACTTGGTCGACGCGGCAGTAGCCGCTTTCGATGAGAGTGTGTTTTAGTGCTTCAAGAGAAAGTTTTTGTCCTTTTTTGTAGAAAAATGTATTTGAGTTAACAAACTCTCGCGGTGAAAATCGAAATGCCGAACAACAGGCTGAGACGATAAGAATATCCGGGCGCGTGCCAGGTGAGTCATTTGTAAGCCGCCAAAGTGTTTCTAGCCTCTCACTTACAAGGGTTTCATGCGGGCTTGTTGTGTCGTAGGGAAGTGTTTCCCAGTCAGGGAGAAAAGCAATCCTCGCCTCTGGCAGTAGCCAAGAGAGTTCCTCTGTAAAACGCAGCGCATCAGAGGCTTCTTCGCAGATGAGAACGAAAAGGGCGTTTCCTTTGCGGGATTTTTCGTAAAGCCCTGCGAGCGCGGCCGCCTCGCCAGCGCCCTTGCAGGGGTAAAGTACGGCGCGCGAAGCGCGCGCCGGAATTTGAAATTGCGCATCAAGCGCAGAGTCGAAAAGTGTTTCGACTGACATGCCCGTCAAAGATTATTTCCTCGGAGTGACTTTGGCTTCTTTCACAACCGAGTCAATATAGGTCTGCACCTTCTTTTGGTTAAGAAGTTGTGTCAAAGAGGGTTTGACGGCATCGTAGTTAGACCAGCGCTGAGCGGCACGACGTCCTTCAAGCTTAACAATGTGCCAACCGAGGCGAGTTTTCACAGGCTGCGTTGTCATCTTCCCAGGGGCGAGCTTCTTGAAGCTTGCTGCAAAGTCTTTATCAAAGACAGCGGGCGAAGTCCAGTCAATCAAACCACCAGCCTTTTTGTTCTGATCCGTGTCGATGGAAACTTCTTTTGCGAGCGTATCAAACTTTTCGCCCTTGTTTAGGCGCTTCAAAACGTCCTTAGCCTTAGATTCTTCACGGACGAGAATGTGTCGAACAGAAACTTCCTCATCGCCCCACGCCTTTTTCTCTTGTTCATAAAGAGCTCGCACTTCCTTTTCATCTACAGGATTCTTTTTAATCCAATCAGAGACGAGGGTGCGAACAAGAATGGCATCGGTACTCTTTCTGATTGCTTCCTGGACATCCTTTCTTTTTTCGAGTTTGGCGCTCTTAGCTTTCTGGATGAGTGCAGTATCACGAAGAAGTGTGTAACGAACACGTTCTTCAAGTTGCTCATCGCGTGTAGCACCCCGTTTTACGAGCGCGTCAATGAGCTCCTCTTGCTCGGCCTTTGTGACAGTCTTACCGTTAACCTGGAAGGCTTCCACGGCCGCAGAGGCGTTTAGCGCAAATGCACCAAGAACAAACAAGGGAATCAAAGACTTTGTAATTTTCATTTACTTTCTATCCTCTAAAACATTTTCTTGCGGGATTTTTTTGGTGAGCCACACACCGAATCCTAATGTAAAAACAAATGTGATGCCGAGTAAACCAAACATTTTAAAGTTAACCCAGGCCTCCGTCGAGCACCCGTAAGCTACGGCAAGATTCAATGCACCAACACAAGCAAAAAATATGCACCACGCCTTTTGCATGGCGTTCCAACAATCCTCAGGAAGTTCTAACTGCTTTTTAAAAAGTTTAGTCATGAAGTTCTTTCCTGTGAGAATTCCATAAAAAAGAATTGCTCCAAAAATCCAGTAAAGAATTGTTGGTTTCCACTTAATAAACATCTCGTCTCGGAGGAAAATCGTCAGTCCCCCGAAAACGAGTATGACCGCTAGAGAAATCCACAGCATCGCCTCTGGCTTCTTTCCTCGTAGAAAGACAAAGAGTACCTGCAAAAGAGATGCGAGAATTGCAACGGATGTTGCCGCAAGCACAGGCGACTGTGCTACGGGAAACTGCAATCCACAGAGGTTCTCAAAAAAAGCCGAACACCCCGCAGGATCTCCATTCGCAAATTTAAAGGTTGCGAAGAAAAGGATGACGGGAAAAAGATCAAATAAAAGTTTCACAATAAAGAATTTTGTAAGAAAAAATGTACACCAACGCACTGTGCGGTTCGTTAGTTTAATAGAACACGCTGCTCCTGCTTCTATAGGGGTTTCTCCGAGATAACGAAGAAATTCTATTTTGCGAAAAGAAGAATTTGGGTTTTCTTAAACCTTTCTTACAAAGAGATTCCTCGGGCGAGGATCTCTGGGAGATTTGGGCGATACAATCACTAGCCATGCTTTTTCTATTTATTTCTTAGGAAATTGGTGCTAGTGCACGGGAATCTTTCTTTATGAATCTTAGGTTCATTAACCCAATTAAGTACTTCATTATGACGCTTGCCACTGTTACTTCATTTGCTGCCGCATCGGCAGGGATTAAACCCCTAGAGACTGTAGAGGGAATTTCAAGTTACTTACTCCCGAACGGTCTTAAGGTTATTTTGTTTGAAGACGCAAGTAAGCCGACAGCAACCGTTAATACGACATACCTTGTGGGGTCACGCCAGGAAAATTATGGGGAAACTGGAATGGCGCATCTCTTAGAGCACTTGATGTTCAAGGGAAGCCTCAACTATCCAGATCCCACAAAGGAATTCGCCAAACGCGGGTTCCGTATGAATGGGACGACGTGGCTAGATCGCACGAATTACTTTGTAAGTTTCACTGCCACTGACGACAACATGCGCTGGGCTCTCGGCTGGAGTGCTGATGCGATGGTCAATTCCAAGATTGCCAAGAGTGACCTTGAGACGGAAATGACCGTTGTGAGAAACGAATTTGAGATGGGGGAAAATAAACCCACGCGAGTGATGCTTAAACGCATGCAATCTATCCTTTTTGATTGGCATGCCTATGGCCGATCCACCATTGGAGCAAGAAGCGATATTGAGAATGTTCCGATTGAAAACATCCAAGCTTTCTATAAGAAATGGTATCAACCTGACAATGCCGTTTTGACGGTATCAGGCGCTTTTGATAAAGAAAAAGTTCTCGCTTGGATTGAAGATTCTTTCGGGAAGATTCCAAAGCCAGAGCGCACCCTTGCGCGCGAGTGGACAGAGGAGCCCACCTCTGATGGACCGCGGTACTTTGAAGTCCGCCGCCCAGGGGAAACACAGATGGTTGCGATTGCTTATCGTGTTCCTTCAGCTCTCACAGCGCAAGCAACGGCTGTGGATGCCGCGGTAGAGGTTTTGGCGGACGCCCCTCGAGGACGCCTCTATAAGGCGCTTGTTGAAACGGGTCTTGCAAGTCAGATTTTTGGCTGGTCAATGTCCACGAGAGACCCAGGGTTTGTTCTCTTCGGAGCAATGCTTAAAAAAGAAGACTCCGCGGAAAAAGTCCGTGAAAAGATGATTGAAGTCATCGAAGAGGGCTTTACGAAAGAAGGGGTAACTGAGGCTGAACTCAAGACAGTGCAGACAGAATCTGCAACCGATTATGAGAGAGCCTTAAGCGACCCTGAGGAATTCGCAGTTGACCTTTCCGATTACATCGCCTTGGGAGATTGGCGCTTCTTCTTTGTCAATCGGGACAGAATTGCCGCACTAACAGCGGACGCTGTCAATAAGGCAGCGGCAAACTACTTCGTTCGTGATAACCGTGTTGTCGGCGTTTTTATCCCAGATGTGGCAACAAAGCGTGCGCCCGCAATGAAGAGGCCAACAGTTGAGAGTGTTCTTTCGGGATTTAGTTTCAAAAAAGAAGGCGAAACGACAGAAAGTTTCGATGTTAGTCAAGAAAATATTGTCAACCGCACGGAGCGCTTTAAGGTTGGCGACGTCTCCGTTGCTCTTCTCCCAAAGGATACTCGTGGTAAGACAGTAACTGTCATCACAGATTTCCGTTATGGGAACCTTAAGGTGGCAACGGGCAAACCCGCCCTTGATAGGCTCTTGGGAGCCATGCTTTTGAAAGGTACAGAGACGCGCAGTAAGACTGAGATTGCCGATGCTATGACAAATCTTAAGATTCAAGGCGACGTCTTTGCTTTTACCTGCACGCGGGATACGTTAGAGGATTCTCTAAAACTTATGGAAGAACTTGAAGCGAAGAGTTCATATCCAGAAAAAGAATTTTCTAACTATGTGCGCCAGTTGAGCACCGCAGTTGAAGCTAAGAGTGACGATCCAATTGTTCTCGCACGTGATGCTCTTAGAAAGCACTTTAGGACTTATCCAGAGGGTGACCCTCGGAATTCTCTTACGACAGAAGAGTTCCTAAAGGCGCTTGGGGCTCTTAATCGTGAGAAGGCTTATGCGTGGTACCGCGATGTATTCTCCACCGAGCATGGCGCAGTTGCCATCGTAGGGGATTTTGATGCGAAGAAGGTTCGCAGTGTCCTTGAAAAGACACTCGGTCAAAAAAAGTCGTGTGGAAAAGAAAATGCCTTCGAAGCCTTCGAATCAGAATATAAGCCTGTCGCAGCTAAGCGCATCGTCATCGATACGCCAAGCAAAGAAAATGCAACAATCTTTGCCCGAATCGATTTCTCGGGAAAATTGCTTTCTGAAGATGCCGCGGCGCTTGAAGTGGCGAATTGGATTTTGGGGGGTGGCCCTTCGATTTCCAATCGTCTTGTTAATCGCTTGCGTCAAAAGGATGGCTTAAGTTACGGCGTGCACAGTCAGGTGCTTCTCCCGCGTTTTGGAGACAGGGCCTCGTGGATAGGGTATGCGATTGTTGCACCGCAGAATCTAGCGAAAGCAGAGAAAGCGATGCGAGAAGAAATCAATCGTGCTCTAGAAACGGGCTTTACGAAAAAAGAAGTCGCAGAAGCCATTGAGGGTCTCTTGCAATACCGGGCTGTTAATCGCGCACAGGATGCTCAACTTGCAGAAAGTTGGAATACCTACATGCTTCTCAATACGGATTTCCTTGAGAGTAAACGCTTTGATGAAAGACTCAGTGCTCTGGACGTGAAAGCGGTGAACGCTGCTCTAAGAAAGATGATTCAAAAGGAAGGAATTACCTTTGTCCTAGCGGGAGACCGAGAGGCCGCCAAAAAGGCAGGGGCAGATTTCTATTAACTAGAGAATTCGCAAGATTCAAATTAAGACGCGTTAAAGTTAAAAACCTTAACGCGTCAATTTTTTCCTCAGATATCAGAAAAAGAAAGCCTTAAGCAGAAAAGAGCGTAAGAGGCTTAGTGATTGTCTGTATGTCGCACAAGCACACTCGGGCAGTTACGAGGGTCGGCGCATTCGAAAGGAACCCCAGACTGTAGTTCAATAGAGACGCGGTGAACCTGTTTACGCAGAAGGATTAATTCCTCATCTGTCATCTGCCGAGGTGTGTTAATCGATGCTGATGGGCGAATGCCTGCGTAATGCAAGCGAAACAGAGAACCGCGGTAGGGTTTAAGGTTGTTTCTCAAGGCGCGTCTTTCGGCTTTATCCATAAAGCGCCAATGGGCAATTTGTTGTTCCTGTGAGAGAACGGGCCAAAGGGCTGCGCGCTGTGCATCATCCATCTGATCCCAAAAGAGACTTTCCGCAGGGAAGAGCAAATCGTCAGGAAACGGCAACGGTGGTTGAGCGCAGGCCGAAGCCCCAGCTAACGCAAAGGGAACAACACAAAGAAACTCACAAAAAGGCCTTTTCATATGCCACTAGTAAGATTCGGTTAGTACCGTTTATTAAATTTCCTCTTAAGTCTAGGAGATAGAAAATGTTTTGGGGGCTTCTGTTGCAAAAAAATTGTAACTAGAATTTGTGGTGGCACCACAGAGAAAGAAAAGAAGGCACAATCCAAAACTGTGAGTTAGTTGAGGCCTTGAGCAAATGATATTGCTCTTTTTGGGAGTAGTTTTATGACTGAATTGGCACGTAATCCGAAAGTACTCGTAGTCGATGATGATCCGAGATTGCGCGACTTGTTGCGCAGGTATCTTGGAGAAAATGATTTTTCTGTTACAGTGGCCGATGGCGGACAGAGCATGAATCGAATCTGGATGCGAGAGAGGTTCGATGTGTTGATTCTCGACTTGATGATGCCAGGAGAGGATGGTCTGCAGATTCTTCGTCGTTTGCGTGCGGCGAAAGATACAACGCCAATCATCATGCTTACGGCACGTGGCGAAGATGTCGATCGCATCGTCGGTTTGGAGCTTGGCGCAGATGATTATCTGCCGAAACCCTTTAATCCGCGCGAGTTGTTGGCTCGTGTGCATGCCGTGTTGCGTCGTCGTCCCGAGGCCGATCAACCAGGTGCTCCGACAAAAGAAAATGAAATTGTCCGTTTTGGACACTTTGAACTTGATCTCGGACGCCGAGAGCTTCGTAAGGACGGCAAGGCTGTCACACTTACGACAGGGGAATTCTCCGTGATGAAGGCGTTTGCGCGTCATGCTCGTGTTCCTCTCTCGCGTGAGAAGTTGATGGAAATGGCGCGAGGCCGTGAGTACGAAGCATTTGATCGTTCGCTTGATGTGCAGGTGAGCCGCCTCAGGAAGTTGATTGAAGTTGATCCTTCTAAGCCTCGCTACCTACAGACCGTTTGGGGCCTTGGGTACGTTTTCATTCCCGACGATCCCGATGAGGGCGAGGCCTCATAGGTTCTAAGCGTATTTTGGGATAGACCATGGCCAGTTCTCTTAATCGTACGCCAAACCTCTTTTGGCGTACGTTTATTCTGCTCATGTTTCTCATCATCTTCTGTGTGATGGGATGGTTGCAGAGTTTTCGTGTCTTAAATGAAGTGCCCTATGTGCAGGCGACCGCACAGCAGATTGTCTCGATGGCAAATCTCACGCGCTATGCTTTGATTTCCGCTGACCCTGTATATCGGCCAGACCTCTTACTCGTTCTTGCAAACCGAGAGGGGTTGCGCATTCTTCCCAAAGAGGCTGACGATGATGTGGTTTCTCTTTCAGAAGGCGGGTCATATTCCAACTCTATTGAGGACATTATCGCCTCGGTGCAGGGAGCCTTGGGCGAGGATACGGTCTTGGCCGAACGCGTCAACGACGAGCCTGGCCTTTGGGTCTCTTTTTCGATTGATGGCGATGCCTACTGGTTAAGAACGAATGCAACGATTTTGGATCCTCCGTATGGAAAAACTTGGATCTGGTGGGCACTTGCAGCGTTTGTTGCAAGTATTCTCTGTGCGGTTTTGATTACAAGTCGACTGACTGCCCCGTTAAATCTTCTTTCTACAACGGCGCGTGAGTTTGGTCGCGGTAGAACGCCTAAGGCCCTGCCAGAGGATAGTGGCCCGGAGGAACTCCGAGAGGTGAATTCGAGCTTTAACCGTATGGTTCAAGACATCACGCGTATGGAAAAAGACCGTGAGGTTCTTTTAGCGGGTGTCTCACATGATTTGCGTACGCCAATCACAAGGCTGCGACTTGAGACTGAGCTCGCTGATTTGCCCAAAGAGACACATGAAGCGATGGTAAGTGACCTTGAGCAGATGGAGCGTATTGTTAATCAATTCATGGATTACGCAAGAAGGAACAATCTGCCGCTATCCGCACTGGATATGAGTAAATTGGTCTCGGAAGCAATTCACGCGGCTCGCCTGGATATCGACCCAGGTGTGAGACTGCGTGCTTCAATTGCACATGATATTTGGGTGATGGCCCACGCAATTGAACTTTCGCGTGTGGTGCAGAATATTTTCACAAACGCCCTGCGTTACGGTAAGAGCGAAGATGGCATTTTGGATCTTGCGATTAATTTTGCTCTCTCAGAAGATAAGAAATTCGCGCAGCTTACTGTAAGTGACTACGGCGTTGGTCTCGACATGTCGCAGGCAAGTCGCTTGATGCGCCCCTTTGAGAGAGGTGACGCTGCCCGCGGTGGTACTGCTGGTACTGGTTTAGGACTTGCGATCGTCGATCGCGTCGTAAGACGCTGTTCTGGCTCTGTTAATCTTTCGACAACAGTTCCTCACGGCCTTACTGTCACGGTGAAGATTCCAATCTGTAAGCCAGAAATTGCAAGTGCATAAAAACATAAAAGGCAAAAAAATCCCGAAAGGCTTGTAACCCTTCGGGTATTTTTTTATCTGCTCTTAGGAGCAATTATTTCTTGCACTTACCGCACTTCTTGTTGACGGCTTCCTTGAAGGCAGAACCAGGGACAAACTTCGGAAGCTTCTTGGCGGGAATCTTGATTGCAGCGCCCGTGATTGGGTTGCGGCCTGTGCGAGCGGGGCGAGCCTGCTGCTTGAATGTACCGAAACCAACGAGGGTAAGCGGATCATTCTTCTTAACGGTTGCGATGATTTCTTCTGTGATTGTGGCGAGGATACGGCCAGCCTGGGCTTTAGAAATGCCGTGTTTGGCGGCGATTTTTTCTACAAGAGCGAGACGATTCATGAAATACTCCTTGGGTCTGTGAACAATTGTTCGCTTTAGATTTCGATACCCCTCTACCGTAACTAAATCAGAACGGGCCTTTCTTTACTTAGGAAGTGAGGTATCGCACTAAGAGCAACACTATATATCTGAGATGCCCTGAGAGTCTTTAGCACTATGGCTTTTCCCTAGAAAAACGTGGTAAAGCGGAACAGTCTTGCGTTTTGACTCCGCCCGAATGCTACTAAAGAAGGAAAAATGTGTTATAAACGCAGGCTTTCCTTGGAATGCATTACGTAGGCTAAGGATTTTTCTTCACCGCCCTAGAGCCAAAAGTTCCGTAACAGATTGCTCACGTTTGGAGAGCGCTTTTGCTCTTTCGATTTGAGAAGCGGCAAGCGTTAATTCGATTTCTTTACTCCTTAAGGCGCATTCGTTTTTAAGCGAATCATCCGTAGCCTTGTCAATTAACTGCAAAGCACGAAGCGTTAGTGCATAGGCTTTTTCCATCGCATCCGCTGTTGCATGCGTGTTCTTTTCAAGAACCTTCGAGGCGAGCAAATAGGCAGGTATAAAGCCATTATCCGCAGATCTTGCGGCCCAGCTTAGACCCGTATTGGGCCGCAACTCTCGAATTCTTCCCGATTCATAAAAGAGTGCAAGTCGATACTGCGCTGCGGCATTTCCACAGCGAGCCGCCTCGGAAATCCAGCGAATCGCTTCACTTTCGTTACGGACAGGATTGTCTTCTCGTAGGTAGAGTTCCCCGAGGTCAGCAGCATTTTCCTCTAGCCCCCCTAGGACAGCTTTCTTTAAGTAGGAAGTCGCTTGCCTTAAGTCGACTTGACAGCCCCTACCTTGAAGGTAGGCGTCGGCACTTTCTTTTTGGCTTAAGACGTGTCCCTGAGCAGCAGCGAGTCTGAACCAGGTGAGGGCTTCACGCGGATTGGCCTCACAGCCAAAGCCCCAAAGGAGGCTTCTAGCGAGGTCATACTGAGCGGGGGCATAGCCTGTTGTCGCGGCACTTCGGAAAAGGGCATGCGCCATATTGGGATTGGGCCTTGCCCCTTGCCCGCGGGCAATGAGGATTCCAAGAAGGTGTTCAGACTGTGCGTGTTCTTTTTCTACGGCCTTCCGAAGCCACTTTACGGCTTCCCGATTTTTTTCCGCAAGGGGTGCGCCGCTTGTAAGCGCTTTGGCAAGTTCGTATTGGGCTTGCGCGTTGCCTTGCGCGGCCTCTCTTGCCCGCTCGTCTATCGAGAGGGAAGACTTCGGAGTCGTTGCAACCTTTCCTTCAAGCATATCAAGGACTGCATGCGTGGCATGTGGTCCAGCAGGAAGTGTAAATCGCAAGTCGATGTCTTTACGCATGGAGATTCACTTACTTCGATTGTGTCTCTAGCGCAGCAAAGAGGCTATCTGCGGCGGTTGCGTCGTTACTTACGACGTCACATCCGTAAAGCGATAGTCCACGGATTGTTCGATATAGCGCTGCAATCGCCTGTAGTCTCGGGAATGTTTTTCGCCAGACAAGAGCAACGGTACGTTTTGGAACATTCACTCGGCTAAATGGCACAAAGCGTAGCATCGGATTGTTCTCATAGTACGGGTAGGCACTTGCAGGAAGAAGCGTTACCCCAAGCCCCTGCGCGACCATGTAGACAATCGTTTCAAGCGATGTGCCCGTTGAGGGTTTCACAGGAGTTTGCGGATCGTTTCGTGTTCCGTCGTAGCAGAAGGAAAGGATTTGATCTCGTAGACAGTGCCCAGCGCCAAGTAGCAACAGAGGTTCATCGCGAATTTCTAATTTCGAGACAGTTTCTTTCTTTGCAAATCTGTGATTGACTGGGACACAGGCCAAGAACTCTTCGTTGTAAAGCGGAGCAACACTTAGCGTTGGTTCATCGACGGGAAGCGCCATCACGGCGGCATCAATCTGACCATTTTTCAGTTGTTCAATGAGTTGCGCAGTTTTTCCCTCTGCCAGTACAAGTGGCATTGCGGGGGCGACTTTCTTGATCCCCCCCACAAGACTTGGGATGAGAAATGGTGCAATCGAATAAATCACACCAAGCGTCAAGGGGCCAGAAAGGGGGTCTTTCCCGATTTGCACACAGTGTACGATTTTGTCTGCTTCTTCAAGGACACGTTGCGCTTGCTCAATGACGCTCTCGCCTAAGGGAGTTGCCATAATCGAAGAACTCTTACGTTCGAAAAGTTTGATACCAAGCTCTGTCTCAAGTTTTTTTACTGCAACCGAAAGGGAGGGTTGCGAGACTTGACAGATTTCTGCGGCACGGCCAAAGTGTTTGGTCTGTGCAATGGCAATAATGTAGCGTAGTTCCGTAAGTGTCATAGTTTTTCTTCTTTAGGCTTCTAAATATCCTTGACGGCTTGCAAACCATCTGCGGGCATGTTCTGCGGCTTTCTCTGGTCCGGTTTTAATCAACTGAGCCGCAGTGTCACGTGCTTTTTGTAAAAGGGTGATATCGAGAGTCGGATCTGCATAGCGTAGTAGGGGAGCCCCTGACTGACGAGCGCCAAGAAATTCTCCAGGCCCCCTCAAGCGTAGATCGACTTGTGCAATTGCAAAACCATCCGTGCTGGTGCGGATGGCATGAAGTCTTTCTTTTGCTGTTGCGCTTAAGTTCGGTGCAAAAAGCAGAATGCAGTACCCAGTTTCCTTTCCGCGCCCAACGCGACCTCGAAGTTGGTGCAGTTGTGCAAGTCCAAAGCGCTCTGCGTGTTCGATAACCATGAGATTGGCACTAGGAACATCCACTCCCACTTCGATCACTGTCGTTGCAACGAGAACATCAAGCTCTGCGCATTCGAAGCGGTGCATCACGGCTTGCTTTTCTTCTGATTTGAGGGCTCCGTGTAAGAGGCCAACGCGAATCTCTGGATAGTTTTCCTTAAGCCACTCCGCGCGCATGATTGCAGCCGAGAGATCTATCGCATCGCTCTCTTCAATGAGAGGGCATACCCAATAGGTTTGCGAATGACGTTGCGCCTCCGAGGCGACAGTCTTGGCCACATCGTGTATTCGAGAAAGGGCGAGAAGTTTTGTTTGAATTGGTGTGCGTCCAGGCGGCAGTTCATCAATGATTGAAACATCGATATCCGCTAAATAACTCATCGCAAGTGTGCGTGGAATCGGTGTGGCGGAAAGCATCAAGAGATGAGGCGTTTTCTCTTCAGACTCATCGCTTGCAGAACGCAATTTCAATCTCTGTTCAACGCCAAAGCGGTGCTGTTCGTCGATGATTGCTAGGGCAAGCTTCCTAAAGGTGACATTTTCAGAAATAAGCGCATGGGTGCCGATAATTAAATCGTATTCCCCACGAGAAATCGCCTCTTGGACGGAAGTTTTTTCTTTTGGCTTTAAGGAGCCAGAAAGCCAAGCAATGCGGACATTTTGGCCAGCGAGAAGTTTCGCTACTTTTCTGAGGTGTTGCTCGGCTAAGATTTCCGTAGGAGCCATGAGAGCGACTTGAAAGCCTGCATCGATTGCTCGTAAAGCGGCAAGGGTTGCTACGATTGTCTTCCCTGAACCCACATCTCCTTGCAAAAGCCGATTCATGGGTTTGGTGCGAGCCATATCTGAGGCGATTTCCTCAGAAACACGTCGCTGTGCGGCTGTAAGTGCATAGGGCAGGGCAGAAAGGAGTTTATCTGTTATCTCCGTACTTGCTGGGACAATTGCTTGCGAGACGAGGGTGTCCTTTCTCCTGCGGTCAAGGCGTAGCGAGATTTGTTGCGCAAGGAGTTCGTCGAATTTAAGGCGTTCCCACTCAGGGCTAGTGTGGCCGTCTAGAGAGGAGAAATCAGCATCAGGTGCGGGCCTATGGAGCCGTTTTAGAGAAAGAGCAAGCGAAGGGAGCCCCAAACTTTTCAGAATTTCAGCGGGCACTGGATCCGTGAGGTCTACGTCTAGGAGAGCTCTTGCAATTCTCTTTCTAAGCCAATTCTGCGTGATGGATTCGCCACTCGGGTAGACCGGTGTCAGAGTCTCTGGAAGTTCTGTCGTTGGTTTGCGAACACTCGGATGCACCATCTCGAGTTCACCACGAAAATTCTCGCGAAGTTGCCCAAAAAGCCGGAGTTTTGCCCCAGGCTTAAATTGCCCTCGGGTGCTTGGGAAGAAGTGTAAAAACCTAACGGAGATTTCTCCCGTGTCGTCACAGACATGGGCAACGAGTTGCGAAGTCTTAGCCTGGCGAATTTCAGAAGAGAGCACTCGCACTTCAAGTTGAACCTTTTCGCCTACTTTTGCTTGAGAAATGGGAACAATTGCTGTTTCGTTTTCATAACGAAGGGGAAGGTGAAGGACAAAATCCCAGTCGCTTACAAGCCCAAGGCGGGTTAAGCGTTCTTTGAGCGGGGGAAGTTTCTCACCCTTTTGGCGTCCTTTTATTTCAGGCATAAGTGGTGGCTAAATTTTTCTCTTTAGAACTTTAAAAGAGATTCTATCGGATTTTATTTTTTGATAAGTGTTTTCTTCTGTTCGGTCCGTTCAAATTGCAGGTTGACTACCCCATTAGAACTAGTTCTTTTGGGTGGATTTTTTGAACCAAGCGTTAAAGTAGAGAAAATTGCAAAGAAAACTCTCTGATTTTATGACGCTTTTTTCTTTTTGAGCATGTGCTAAATATCTGCGATAAATACGTAAAAAACGATAGCCCTGAGTCGGAAATTCTCTTTTAATTCCCGACCTTTTGGTTGTAGAATGCCGTCGTTAGCTTCGTGAAGTTTCCGCGAGCTTTTCTCATTTGTAAAGCCAATGAGGAAAGCTAGTTGGTTCTCATAAGCTTTCTTGCTCTGCCCGAAAAAGACAGAGCAATCGGTGTATCGGTTTCCGGCTGATATGACCGAAAGAAAAAGAGTTACCTACTACGAAATAATCTCAGAAAATTTCTGAAGTTTTTCGTGGGTCCATCCGGATCAAGGAGTCCATTAAATGAAGATTATCTACACAGACGTGCTGGTGATCGGTGGTGGTCTTGCTGGTTTGCGTACGGCGGTTGCCGCCAAGCGCCGTGGCCATGACGCTATCGTTCTCTCGCTCGTGCCGCCGAAGCGTTCTCACTCCAAAGCGGCTCAGGGCGGTATGCAGGCTTCCCTAGCTAACGTCATTAAAGGTTTGGGCGATAACGAAGACGTTCACTTTGCCGATACCGTTCGCGGTTCCGACTGGGGCGCTGACCAAGACGTCGTGCGTATGTTCGTCAATACGAGCCCGAAGGCTGTTCGTGAACTCGCCGCGTGGGGCGTGCCTTGGAGCCGCATCACACCGGGGGATCGTCAAGTCATTATCAATGGCGAAAGAGTGACGATTACCGAACGTAAAGAAGCCGCGGGCCTTATCGGTCAGCGTGACTTCGGTGGTACGAAGAAGTGGCGTACGTGCTTCGTCTCTGACGGCACGGGGCACGCAATGCTCAATGCCGTAAGCGATCGCGTTATTGCTGAGCACGTTCCCGTTGTTGAACGTGTCGAAGCTTTATCGCTTATCCATGACGGCAAGCGTTGCTACGGCGCGATTGTTCGTAACCTCATCAATGGCGAGTTGCTCGCCTATGTTGCTAAAGCCACAGCGATTTGCACGGGCGGTGCGGGCAAACTCTTCCGCGTTACAACGAATGCGCAGATTTGCGAAGGCACGGGTGCTGCACTTGCTCTCGAAAGCGGTGTTGCAACGTTGGGCAACATGGAAGCTATTCAGTTCCACCCGACGGGCATTTTCCCCGCTGGTATTCTCGTAACAGAAGGTTGCCGCGGTGACGGTGGACTTTTGCGTGACTGCGATGGACATCGCTTCATGCCCGATGTGGAACCCGAGAAGAAGGAATTGGCTAGCCGCGACGTCGTCAGCCGTCGTATGGAAGAACGCATCGCACAGGGCAAAGGCGTTAAGGGCCGCTTCGGCGAACACCTCTGGCTCGACATTACGTTGCTCGGTGAACATCACATCAAGCACAACTTGCGTGAAGTTTATGAAATCTGCCACTACTTCTTAGGTGTTGATCCGACGAAGGAATGGATTCCGGTTCGTCCGGCTATGCACTACACCATGGGTGGCGTGCGTACGAACTACACAGGCGAGTCTCGTACATTGAAAGGCCTCTTTGCCGCTGGCGAAGCCAGTTGCTGGGATATGCACGGCTTTAACCGTTTGGGCGGCAACTCGGTTGCTGAAACCGTTGTTGCAGGTATGATTGTTGGCGAATTCATCGCCGACTTCTGCGACAAGGCTGAAAACGGTATCGACATTCCCACATCTTTGATTTATGACTCTGCCGCTAAGGTTCAGGCCGAACTTGACGGTTTCCTCTTGAACACTGGAAACGAAGACGCTGCCAAGATTCGCACACGTATGCAAGAGATCATGACAAGCAAGATTGGTATTTTCCGTCGCGGCGAAGATATGGAAAGCGCCGTGAGCGAACTCGAAGATCTCTTGAAGAAGACCTATCAGGTTCCTGTCAAGGATCAGCCGGGCGCCAATGCGGAACTTACCTATGCTTATCGCACACGCAAGATGCTCAAGGTTGCGCTCTGCACAGCTTTGGGTGCTGCGACACGTAAAGAAAGCCGTGGTGCTCACTTCCGTGAAGACTACCCGGTTCGTGATGACAAGCATTGGCTCAAGCGCACAATCGCAACGTGGAAGAACGAAAACGACACGTTGCCCACACTCTCCTACGAGAATCTCGACATCAGCAAGATGGAGCTTCCACCGGGATGGCGTGGTTACGGTGCGAAGAACTACATCGACAACCCCGAGACACCGAAGCGTCAGGCAGAAGTCGATGCGCTTCGTGCCAAGATGGAAGCCGAAGGCGCCGATCGCTATGCAATCCAGGACAAGATTATGCCGTTCCATCACCTCTTGCCCAAGCGCTTGCAGGGTCACAACGAACGTATCGATGAACCGTTGGAATAACTAAGGAGCTGAGAAATGAGTACACAAGTGACAAAGCAGCACCGTTTGCTTAAGATCAGCATCCTGCGCTACAACCCGGCTGATCCGATGAGCGTGCCTCACATGCAGACGTACGAACTCGAAGAAGCAGATTCGATGACGCTTTTCATCGCATTAAACGAATTGCGTGATAAGCAGGATCCGTCTTTGCAGTTTGACTTCGTTTGCCGCGCTGGTATTTGCGGTTCTTGCGCAATGATGATTAATGGTAAGCCTGGTTTGGCTTGCCGTACATTGACGCGTGACCTTCCGGCTGAGTTTACATTGGCTCCGTTGCCCGCCTTCGAATTGATTGGTGACTTGTCGGTTAACACCGGTAAGTGGATGCGCAACATGAGTGAGCGTATGCAGACCTGGGTTCATATGAAGAACGAGGAAGTCGACCTCCGCAAGAAGGAAGAGCCGATGGATCCGCAACTCGCTGAAGATATTTACCTTCTCGACCGTTGCGTCGAATGCGGTTGCTGTATCGCTGGTTGCGGCACAGTTCGCATCCGTCCGGATTTTGCAGGCGGCGTTGCAATCAACAAGATTGCTCGCTTCCGTCTTGATCCGCGTGATACACGTAACGATGCTGACTTCTATGAAGTTATCGGCGATGACTCTGGTGTTTTCGGTTGCATGTCGCTCTTGGCTTGCCATGACTTCTGCCCGAAGGAACTTCCTTTGAAGACCCAGATTGCCTTCATCCGTCGCAAGATGGCCGAGCAGGGTATCAAGAACTACGATAAGGTTCTTCCGACACCGAAGAAGGCTATTCCTATTAAGACGGCTAAGGCCTAAGAAGATTTCGAATTTGAAATTTTCGTAATGTAACGATTCAAAGCGGCGAGGTTTCCCTCGCCGTTTTGCTATAAAGAAAAGATTTTAATTTCCTCTTCGGAGCGGTCCTCCTTCCTAAAAGAAGAAATTTCTCCAAAAAAAAGACACAATCTTCCTCCATTTTCAAGCGATTTCTGAATTTCCGTTCAGAATCTAGATAAATTTTTAATTTTTTGTCAATTTCGTTTTCTACTTAGCGCTTTTTTTTCGTAAAAAATTATTCGCTTATTTAACAGAGAGAAACTCCTTTCGGATGGGTTTTATTTTTTTCTTTGTGCTATTCTGCGGGCAACAAAGGAACTAGGGAAAATTCCTTATGAAGATAAGATAGATTCCCTAGGGATTATTCCTAGGTGTTTCTCAGAGAGAACACCGAAGGTAAATCCTTAAAAGTTCTTTGAAAAGTTTGAGGAAACTAGGGCGACAACCACAAGGTTGTCAAATGGGTTTTTTCAAGGACGGAAGTCCTTTAACAACAGGAGTAATGACACTATGTCTCGTATCGAAAACGATTTCCTTGGTGATCGTGAGATTGCTGACGATTGCTACTACGGCGTTCAGACGACCCGTGGTCGCGATAATTTCCATATCACGGAAATGCCGATGAGTCAGGAACCTTTCTTCGTCATCGCCTACGGTTATGTCAAGAAGGCTGCTGCCCTTGCCAACAAGGAACTCGGCACGATTCCCGCTAACGTCGCAGACGCTCTTTGCTGGGCATGCGATCAGTTGATTGCTGGCAAGTATCGTGATCAGTTTGTGACCGATTGGTTGCAGGGTGGCGCTGGTACATCCACCAACATGAACTGCAACGAAGTCATTTGCAACCTCGCCGCCGAACACCTCGGCAGCGTCAAGGGCGACTACAAGTTGGTTAGCCCCAACGATCATGCAAACTTCGGTCAGTCCACGAACGACACCTATCCGACAGCCCTTCACCTCGCTCTCTTGCTCCGCAGCAACGTGATGCTCAAGGCCGTTGAAGATCTCGTCGATGCCTACTACAAGAAGGCCGAAGAGTTCAAGGGTGTTCTTAAGATGGGTCGCACACACTTGCAGGATGCCGTCCCGATGACACTCGGCCAGGAATTCCATGGCTGGGGCTTCACAATCGCTGATGAGTTGAAGACCATCCGCGAAGCTCAGGAACATTTGAAGATTGTTAACCTCGGTGCAACAGCTATTGGCACATGTGTTACAGCGCATCCGGATTATCCGGCTCTTGCTGTTAAGAAACTCGCTGAGTTGACAGGCATTGATTTCAAGAACAGTGAAGATCTCATCGCTGCTACAAGCGACTGCGGTGGCTATGTTGCGATTTCTTCTGCTATTAAGAGCCTCGCTGTTAAGTTGACAAAGGTTTGCAACGATATGCGTCTCTTGGCCTCTGGCCCACGTTGCGGTTTGTCTGAAATCAATCTGCCGCAGTTGCAGCCTGGTAGCTCCATTATGCCCGGCAAGGTCAACCCGGTTATTCCTGAAGTGACGAACCAGAGTTGCTTCCTCGCCATTGGCCTTGACACGACAGTGATGCTTGCCGCTTCCGCTGGCCAGCTCGAACTCAACGTCATGGAACCCGTGATTACGTTCGCGCTCTTCACATCGATGAAGGTTATGACGAATGCCTGCAACGGTCTGCGCACCAAGTGCGTTGACGGTGTGACAGCCAATGCTGACCGCACCGCCCAGATGGTGATGAACTCCTGCGGTATCGTCACACTCTTGAAGCCGCACCTTGGCTACAAGGTTTGCTCTGAGATGGCTCACCACTGCTATCACACTGGCAAGGCCTTGCACGAGGTCGTCGTCGAAGAACGCAAGCTCTTGACACAGGAAGAATGGGATAAGACATTCAACCTGCAGAACCTGATTGCTCCGAAGTTTGTGCAGTAATTAGGGTGTAAAAAATTTTCGAGCGTCGCTTCCAAAAAAAGCGGCGCTTGAAAATAACTAGACCTGATTTCGCTGAAATTGAAGAATTGGCGGAATCGAGGGCAAGGGGCCCGGGGTCTTTTTAACAACAATAACTAACCGAAACCTGGAGGGGTTATGGATATTATGTTGATTCTTCAGATTATCGTTCTGTTGGGAGCCATCTTCTTGGGTGTGCGTCTCGGCGGTATCGGTATTGGTTACGCCGGCGGTTTGGGCGTTCTCGTTCTTGGTCTCTGCCTTGGCATGAAGCCGGGTACGATTCCTTGGGACGTGATTTTGATCATCGCGTCTGTGATCGCAGCGATTTCTGCTATGCAGCTCGCTGGTGGTCTTGACTACCTTGTTCAGATTGCTGAACGTATCCTTCGTAGCAATCCAAAGAACATTAACTACCTTGCACCGACCGTCACATATGTTTTGACGATCTTCGCAGGTACGGGTCACACAGCTTTCTCGATGATTCCTGTTATCGTTGAAGTTGCTAAGGAACAGCACATCAAGCCTGTCGTTCCGCTTTCTATCGCTGTTGTTTCCAGCCAGATCGCTATTACAGCGTCTCCAGTTTCCGCAGCCGTTATCTACATGAGTGGCGTGCTCGAGGGCTTCGGCTGGAGCTACCCGACATTGCTCGGCGTGTGGTTGCTCACAACGTTCGCTGGCTGCATGATCACAGCCTTCATTATGACGCTCATCTCCGACATGAAGTTGGAAAATGACCCCGTCTACCAAGAACGTCTCGCTGCTGGTTTGATTGAACCCCCGAAGGGTGAAGTCGTTAAGGAACTCCAGCCCTACGCGAAGCGCTCTGTGGGTATCTTCCTCATTGGTGTTATCGCTGTCGTGCTCTATGCGTCTGCGATTTCTCCTGCAGTTGGCCTTATTAAGCCTGTTATCGTTCCGCGTGACGCGGCCATTATGAGCATCATGCTCACGATTGGTACTGCCATCACGTTGACCTGCGGCATCAAGATTGGCAAGGTTGCTGATTGCTCAGTCTTCAAGAGCGGTATGGTTGCTTGCGTGTGCGTTCTCGGCGTTGCTTGGCTCGGCGATACATTCGTTTCTGGCCACGTTGCTCAGATTAAGGCTCTCGCAGCTTCGTCCGTTTCTCAGTATCCGGCTCTTCTCGCTGTCGTGTTCTTCTTTGCTGCTATGCTCCTGTATTCTCAGGCTGCTACAGCTAAGGCCATCACGCCCGCGATCGTTGCTGCTCTCGGCATCACCGCTGCGAACCCTGGCGACAGCTACATGCTCGTTGCTTGCTTCGCCGCTGTTAGCGCCTTGTTCGTTCTCCCGACATACCCGACATTGCTCGGCGCAGTCCAGATGGACGACACGGGTACGACCCGCATCGGTAAGTACGTGTTCAACCACGCGTTCTTCATTCCGGGTGTCCTCGCCATCGTCTTCAGCGTTGCCCTTGGCTTCGTCGTTGCCGGTATGGTCTAGTATGACACTTGAAGCGGCTTAAATTCATTAGGTCGCTTCGTTCGGTTTCGAATCGATTCCTCCGATTTCCTAATTAGGTCTTCGGAGGATTTTTTCTCTTGGCATTAAATACAAAACCTTGCAATTTCTCAGTATTTTTAGGAATTTTTCTTGCAATTTTTTCCTCTCTAGTGGTGCGGTTTTGCTAGACTGCGCACCCTATGATGAACATCATTTCCACTGTTGCGATTTACGCGATTCCTGCGATTCTTGCCATTACTTTGCATGAAGCGGCGCATGCCTATGCTGCGAAGCTTTTTGGTGATAACACAGCCACCTGGATGGGCCGATTAAGCCTTAATCCCCTTAGACACATTGATCTTGTGGGAACACTTCTTGTTCCAGGGTTGCTACTTATTTCTAGTTTGTTAACAGGGGTGGGCGGCGTTCTTTTCGGGTGGGCAAAACCCGTACCAGTGAATTTCGCTCGTTTGAGTAATCCAAAGCGTGACATGATTTGGGTTGCTCTTGCAGGACCCTTGTCTAACCTTGCGCAGGCTCTACTTTGGGCCATCCTTTTGCGTATTGTCTTTTCTCTTACGGACAATTACACGGTGCTTTCTGTCGTTGCTTCTTTTGCCTCTGCGGGAATCTCTGTGAATCTTGTCTTAATGGCCTTTAACCTTATTCCTATTCTTCCCTTAGACGGAGGACGTATCATCGTTGGTCTTCTCCCTTGGAAATGGGCTTATGCTTACTCTAAGTTGGAGCGTTTTGGTTTGCCGATTATGCTTGTTTTGATTGTCACGGGGATGACAACATTCTTTATTCGGCCTTTCCTCTCCCTTGGCCAGATGATTGTTGGATTGGTACTTTAATCATGCAGGACTCATTCATTACACCTTCTTCGACTTCACCGTTGGAGGATTGGCTGCAGTATGCTGAACGGATAAACGAGAAGCCCATTGAGTTGGGTCTTTCTCGTATGCGCGAGATGATTTCTCGGCTGGGGATTCACTTTGATTGTCCAGTTTTCACAGTCGCTGGGACAAACGGTAAGGGAAGTACCTGCGCGATGCTTGAAGCGACGTTGCGGTCTGCAGGGTATCGCGTTGGCATGCACACCTCTCCGCATTTGATTCGCTTTAATGAACGCGCAGTAATCGATGGAAAAGAGGCAACGGATGCTTCTCTTTCTCGGGCCTTTGCGAGGGTGGAATCGGCTAGAAATGGTCTTTCTCTCACGTATTTTGAATTCACGGGTCTTGCCGTCCTTTCCTTATTTTCTGAAAGTCACTTAGATGCTGTGATTTTAGAAATTGGTTTAGGGGGAAGGCTCGATGCGATGAACGCCATTGATACAGACTGTGGAATTGTCTGCGCCTTGGGGATCGATCACACGGCCTACCTTGGTTCAACGCGAGAGGCAATTGCTGCGGAAAAGGCATGTATCTACCGCGCGGGGCGTCCTGCAATTCTCACGGACCGTGATGCACCAAAGTCACTCGTTACCTACGCGGAAAAGATTGGCGCACCGCTTTCGCGTTACGGCCGCGAGTTTGAAACAGCAGAGCATGGTGACACGTTTGATTTCTTCTTTGGTAAGTTTACGTTCTTAGGGTTAAAGAAGCCTGCGCTTCGGGGAAAGAATCAGGTGCAAAATGCCGCAGGTGTTCTTGCCGCTCTTTTAAGCCTAGGAGATCGGTTGCCCATTACACGCTCTGCCATCGAAGAGGGCCTAAAGAGTGCCTACATGCCTGGGCGCTTTGAAGTGTTTCACCTAGCTAACTTAAAAGAGGTTCCTATCTATCTAGACGTTGGCCACAATCCGCAGGCGGCCTCCGTTCTCCGAGAGAATATTACGCAGACGGCACGCGCTGGAGAAAAACTCTTCGCCGTCTTTGCGATGCTTAAAGATAAAGATATCGCCGCGGTAGCACGCACGATGGCTCCCCTTATTAGCCACTGGTTTATCGCACCTCTCGGTGGTCTACGAGGAGCGGATTTGTCGACTCTTACAGATAGGCTCAATGCCGCTGAGGTCGATTGCGAAAAGCTAACATCTTTTACCTCTGTTGATGCCGCTTTGAAGGCTGCGGTTGCCGCATCGCGTCAGGCTTCGGAGCAGCCTGTTAGAATCCTCGTATTTGGCTCCTTCGTAACGGTGGGAGCTGCGGTTTCTTCGCTTCGCACTCTTGGTGCCTTTTCAGAGGAAGATTCTCGGCATGCTCGATAAATTTCAAAAACTTTTCGGACCGAATGAGACAGCATCGACGGATGACTCCGATGCGGGTTCTATTTACACAATTTCTTCGAATGCTGCCGCTCAGAAGACTTCGCATAAAGCCTCATTTCGCCGGAGAGTTTTTGGGTTCTTGGCATTTGTCTTACTTCTTTGTGCTGTCTTACCGTGGGTCTTTGAACCTGCGGAGGATTTTGCTAAGCGGGGAGCCGTAACAGAGATTCCTAAACAAGGGAAAACCCCCTATTCGCAGCGCATGGCTGTCACATCGACAAAGAATACGGCAAAGAAAACGGATGCTCCAAAAGCGGAGGTTGTGGCTCGTAATCTAAGTCAGGCTAATCCCACTCCTAGTGTCGCTAAGAAAGGAACATCGACTGTAGAAAAAAAGACAACACCCGCGACGAAGCCTACTACTGATGCGCATAAATCTGTAGATGAGAAGAAAGTAGGGAAGGGCTCGCAGGAGGCGTCTCTTCGCACGAAGGCTACTACTAGTAGTGCAACAGATAAGGCTACACAGAGTTCAACGCTTTACTACATTCAGCTTCTTGCCACGAGCAATAAAGCCTCCGCCAACGAGCATGCAAATCGCATCAGCAAGTTAGGGCTTCCAACCTATGTAGAAAAAACGAAACGCCACCAGTCAGACATTTGGCGAGTTCGCGTTGGTAAGTTTGATTCCATCACAAAGGCAAAAGAAGCTCTAGATCGTCTCGCGCTAAATTCCATCACTAACGGTGGAATCATGACAGAAAAGCCCACTAAGAAATAAGGATTCTCCACACTATGAATGAAGTCGATTGGATTATTCTCGCGGTTTTAGCAATTTCTACGATTGTTGGACTTTTCCGTGGCATCGTAAGAGAACTGATGGCCATCGTCGGTTGGGTACTGGCAATCGTTTTAGCCTTGAAGTTTTCCCCTGCAGTGGGTCCCATGATCCCGCTTGAGAGTGTGGATGTTTCGATTCGAGTTGTCTTTGGCGCAATCCTTATCGTTGTTGTTGTGCTCTTTGTCTGTGGCATTTTGGGAAAGATGGCAGGGCGGGCTTTGTCTGCAGCCTCGATTACCTTTGAGGATCGTTCCATTGGCGCAGTCTTTGGATTCCTGCGTGGCGTTGTTGTGGTCTGCGCCTGCGTGTTTTTACTTGGAATGACAAGCACGACTCGGACGGGCTATTGGCGCAATTCTGTTCTGATTGTGCCTGCGGAACGTGTAATTGATTTGGCAATGCCGATTTTGCCTGAGGCAATCGGACAGATGCGACAGAATTTCAGAATTTATTAACCCCCCACACGTAGGTCCAGTGTAAGACCTAAAGCGAGAAATTTCCCCATGAGCGGAGTTGTTGGATTAATCAGTAACGAGCCCGTCAATCAGACGATTTATGACGCCCTTTTGCTTTTGCAGCATCGTGGGCAGAATTCAGCAGGTATTGCCACTGTTGAAGATTTGCAGTTTCACCTGCATAAAGGTTTAGGACTTGTTAATGCGGTTTTTCGTACGCGTGACATGCGTAACCTTAAAGGCAATTCTGGTGTTGGACACTGCCGCTATCCGACGTTAGCAACGGCAAAGTCCAATGAAGAGAGTTCGCCCTTTTATGTGAACGCTCCATACGGCATCCTCTACTGCCATGAAGGGAGTCTCACAAACGGCGAACAACTTAAGGATGAACTCTACGACGTTGATCTTCGTCACATCAATACCTTAGGCGACGGAGAAATCCTTCTTAACGTTGTCGCTGACGAAATCGGCAAGCACTGCCAGGGTCGTGGACAGTTCACAACAGAGCGTGTCTTTGCGGCAATGCGAGAGGTTTATAAGCGCGTAAAGGGCGCTTTCTCGGACGTGGCTCTCATCATCAATAAGGGCCTTATTGCTTTCCGTGATCCACATGGAATCCGGCCTCTTTGCATTGGTCGCATGAAGAAGGCTGATGGCTCTTTCGACTACATGGTTTGCTCGGAATCTGTTGCCTTAAATGGTCTTGGCTTTGAATTCATGCGTGATGTGGCCCCAGGCGAAGTGATTTTCATTAACCGCAATCGAGAACTTTTTAGCGAAATCTGTGCTGAAAAGGTGGATCTTTGCCCCTGCATCTTTGAGCACGTTTACATCGCACGTCCTGATAGCGTTTTAGACGGCGTGAGTGTCTATGCGGCGCGCTTAAAACTCGGTGAGACCCTTGCGAGAGAAGTGGAAAAGAAGATTCCCCTCTCTGAAATCGATGTCGTAATGCCGATTCCCGACTCGGGGCGCCCTGCAGCGCAGCAACTTGCCGCTACGCTAAATCTCCCATATCGCGAAGGTTTTTTAAAGAATCGTTATGTGGGTCGCACCTTTATCATGCCAGGACAATCCACTCGTGTGAAGACTGTGCGTCAGAAGTTAAACGGAATGCCAGTGGAATTTGAGGGGAAGAACGTTCTCTTAGTCGATGACTCAATTGTGAGAGGCACGACGATGTGTGAGATTGTGAAACTTGCCCGCGAGGCTGGAGCGAAGAAGGTCTTTGTTGCCTCAACTGCGCCTCGCGTGATGTTCCCGAATGTCTACGGCATCGATATGGCTACGCGGGATGAATTGATTTGCGGTCATGGACTAGATGCAGAGGGCGTTGCAGAGAAGATTGGTGCGGACGCTGTTGTCTATCAGAGACTTGAAGACTTAAAGAGCGCTATTTCGCAATTAAATCCTGCCGTCAAGCACTACGATTGCTCGTGCTTTGATGGCGAGTACATCACGGGTGACGTCGATGAGGCTTATTTAAAGCACATCGAAGAACTGCGTAAAACTGAGGTCGCGTCCCCAGTAGAGGGAAGCGAAGCGGAGTAAAAGTGACATACAAACGTGTTTTAACTATTCAGGATATTTCCTGCGTTGGGCAGTGCTCTCTTACGGTTGCACTTCCCATCCTTTCTGCTTGCGGTCATGAGACTGCGATTCTGCCCTCAGCGGTGCTTTCTACACACACCGCTGGTTTCACGGGATTTACCTTCCGAGATTTAACGGAGGATATTGAACCGATTCGTGCGCACTGGGTCAAAGAAGGAATTACCTTTGATGCTGTGACAACGGGCTACTTAGGTAGTCGCGAACAGATCTCTTTAGTGGCTCGCATTTTGGATACTTGTCGCAAACCAGACGCTGAGGCGATTATCGATCCTGCGATGGCAGATAATGGTAAGCTTTATCCTGCGTTTGACGCGGCTTACGTCGAGGCGATGAAGACACTCGTGGCGAAGGCTGACATCGTTCTTCCGAATATTTCAGAGGCCGCTTTCCTCACAGGGCATGACTATCGGGAGGTTTACGATGATGCCTATGTTGCGGATCTTGTTCGAGGACTCTGCGAAATTGGTGCAAAGACAGTTGTTCTTACGGGGGTAAGCTACCGGGAAGGAAAGACAGGCGTTGTTGTTGGTGCTAAGGGGCAGCCCCTTTACTACTACGAACACCGTCGCATCGCGCAGGGGTGCCATGGCACAGGGGACGTCTATGCTGCAGCTTTCGCAGGAAGTTACCTTGCGGGTAGCACCATTTTTGACGCCGCCAAGATTGCCGCAGACTTTACCGTGAAGGCAATTGAGGTGACGCAGGAAGAAAAGAATCACTGGTACGGTGTTAAATTTGAGCCGCTCTTAGGAGAACTTGCTTTCAAGACTGTAAAAGAAAAGTTCTAAAGCGCCGCAAAGAAAAGGCGAAAAGGAAGAGGGGATGCTGAACGAATTTCAACATCCCCTTTAAGTTACTCGGAACTTAACTGCGTAAAACGCGCTTACGGTTTACTTTAATTCGTAGACCTTTTTACCCTCAAAGTAGACAGTGTCAACCTTAGCTTCGTGAATCTTATCTTTCTTGCAGGTTGTGATGTCTTGGGTTAGAAAGAGGAAGTCTGCGTATTTACCCACTTCAATGGAACCACGCTCTGCTTCTAACTGAAACTGTTTTGCGCCGTTAATGGTGAGTACCTCAAGCATCTCTTCGACTGTGAGGTATTCCGAGGCATTCATGCGAACGGTTTTCTCCGCAGGAAGTGTGCCGTTTACGCCCAATTCGATGATAGCTGCAATGTCAATGGGTGCGCCATCGTTTGCCGGATAGTCAGTCGAGGATGTCATCACAATTCCCTTATCTAGTAGTGACTTCATAGGGTATCCATCCATATAAAGGTCGTAATCCATTAGGGCTCGGATTGTTTTTTCTGTCCCAGTCGGTTCGTACCTCCAGCAGATGTTTGTCGCAGAGTAGATGCCGTGCTTAGCCATCTTCTCCTTTGTCGCTTCTGTGATGTGTCGCGAGTGCGCAATGCCGTTAAAAATTCCCTTTTGAGCAGTGCTCTCAGCCTTAACAAAGGAGTCTACGGCTTGTTTAGTGCCACCGTTGCCAGAGGCGTGTACATGAACGGATAGCCCCAAGGCGTTTGCCTTCTTTGTGATTTCATCGAAGCGCTTTGGGGTCCATACCTGATTGCCGTGACTTCCATCGGCGTAGGCTTCTAACATCCACCCCGTTTTCACTTCCACAGCGCCCCCATCGGCAAAGAGTTTGATGTTATTTGCTTGAAAGTGCTTGGAAGAGTATTTCTTCTTGAACTGAGAGGCCACGCTTAAGCGCTCATCGATCTTGGCGTAGGGGTCAATCTTGTAGGAAGAAATCATGTTAAAAGTGAGGCCTTCCTTTTCATCTACTGCCTTAACGGCCGCATAGAGTTCGGAACCTAACATATTCGTGTAGGCGTCAAAATAATTGGTGTAGCCATTTGCGTGAAGAGTCTTGGTCGCAACTAAGACTGCTCTCTTAGCCTCATCTTCCGAAATAACTTTATTTTTTGCAATCACAGTATCCAGTGCATAGTTCACTGCCACATCGGAGACAAGCCCTAAGAAGTCTCCGTTCTTATCCTTGGCAAATTCCCCTCCTTCTAACTTTGTTTCGCGCGTAAAGCCAGCCATCTCAAAAGCTTTTGTATTTAAGAAGGCGTAGTGCCCAACGTTATCCATCATGAGGATGGGTTTATCTGGGCAAATAGCATCGAGCGCCTTACGCATGTTGTAGGTGAACTTTGCTTTTTGCATCTTTCCGCCCGTTTCCCAACCCTGGACGAAATACACCTTCTTATTTGGGTGTTCAGCAACATGCGCTTTTATGTTTTTAAGAATCTCTTCTACGGAGGCTCCTGGTAGGTAGAACCCTGCTTCCACTAAGGCCGCTGCCATAAGGTAGTGTCCGTGCCCCTCTGTGGCACCTGCCATCACAAGACCTTTCTTCCTTCTGTCGATAACGTGGGTTTTGCCTTCGTGGATGTAGCCTTTTACGCCTTCTGCAGCACCGACATAGACATATTTCCCATCTTTCACGGCAAAGGCCTCTGCGTAGTCGCCTTTTGCTTTCGATGTGTAGATTTTTCCGTAGACAACGGTATCGGCAGTAACGGCATTCTTTCCTTCTTTTGCGGGCGCAAGTGAACTATTTAAGCAACCCGTAAGAGGTAGGGCAAGAGCAGTAAGCGCAAGAAGGGTAGTGATTTTTTTCATAGGATTTTGTTTTTTTTGCCAAAGGGTACTTGGGAATTTTTTCCCATTTAATTATGCTTTGCTAATTTTAATTAAGAATTAAAGGAAATCCTCGCAATGCCAGCTCCGGCAGAATTCCTACGGTCTTAAGAAAGAAAAAAAAGGGGGATGCTGAAAACGCAATTCAACATCCCCTTTAGGGTGAAGCGGAATGACTTATTAACGCAGTTTCGTGAAATCAGCATCGAGTGTGGCAAGAGCCGCATCAATTCTCTTAGAGGTATCAACCACCCAAGCGGCATAGCGAGCATTCACATCCTTCTGTTCAGAAAGTTGCACCGCAAAGGCAGCAGGCTGTGGGCCGCCCTCGACTGCACGACGATTGATGATGTCGCGAGGATTCAGTAATGAGCGGAACTCTGCTTCTGTCATCGGTAGTTTGGGATTGCCTTCAGGGTATTCTTCCTTGATAACTTCCGTGTAGATTGTCTTCATCTCTTCGTAGGGGAAGTCCAAGGGCTTAATCGAATTAGCACGAGCAAAACTTACCATGCGACTTGCAACGTGGTGACCAACGCGGAAGGGAAGACCATACTCACGCATCATCGCATCGGCGATTTCTTGACTTGCAGTCCAATCGCTATTGAGTTCTTCAAGGGCCCGTTCCTTATCAACCTTAAGAGCCTTCACGACGCGAGTGAGCATACCGAGAGCCCCGATGGCGGTCTTCGTTGCCACTAGGGCGCAGGCTTGATTCTTCGCATCCATCATGCCAGGGATGATGTTGTGAGCGCGAAGGAGGATGGCTGAAGCATCGGCAATGGTCTGACTTGCAGCGGAGCGAGTGTTTACCATGAGACCCGGGTTACGCTTTTGCGGCATTGCAGAGGAAACATAGGTGGTGTCAGCGCCTTCCTGCAGAATCATCCAGGGGCGAGCCTGTGCGTACTGCACGGTGATGTCTTGGATAAAGGTGCAAATGTGTAGGCCGATACTTTCTAGAATCTCTGCAAACTCCACTGGCATATCAACGTTAATTCCGAGTGTGCCGTCGTAGCAGTTGTGTGTGATATCCGAGAAGGAGAGGTACTTAGCCATGCGACGGCGATTAAGTGGCCAACTCGTGCCATTGAGCACGGTGGAACCCATCGGGCAATAGTCAAAGCGCTTAACAAATTCAGTAAGTCTCTCTCGGTCACGGTTAAAGCCCGCCAGTAGACCAATGAGATAATGGCCAAGGGTATTTGGTTGTGCAGCAACACCATTGGTGTAGTTCACAACGAGGGTCTCACGGTGTTCTTCAGCCATCGCTGTCATTGCGTCAGCAACACTATTTAGAGCGTTCATCACGCGGATAGCATTATCGCGGCACATCGCCAAGCGGTAGGTCGAATGCATGTCCTGGGAGCTTCTACCGACGTGCAAAATCGTGATACGGGGACCTGCCTTCTCAATGAGAAGGGGTTCAAGCTTAATTACCGCCTTGGGGCGGACGAACCCAGGCTTTTCTGCGTCTTCTAAGACGGCTGCAATTGCATCAGCAAAACTCTTGGCTTCTTCTTTTGGGCTTAATCCCTCGTCAGTGTTGATAACGAGTGTTGCCTTGTTAATCTGCTGAAGCCAAAAAAATTCGTCACGCATTGGCAGAATGTCTGCCGGTTTTGTGTCGGCCATAAGAAACTCCTTGGGTTAGACCACTTACGCTGAGCTCGTATTCTAAGAAAGACTACGAGTCAGCGTTTTGTTTCTATCCCAAGTTGTTTTTGAACAAATTGCAAAGCCAACTAGGAAAGGCCAGTGATTTTCCCGTCTTTAACGTCAATGCGGTAAGCCGCCGGCTCTCTCGGAAGACCTGGCATGCGGAGAATGGATCCCGTTGTAGCGACGATAAAGCCTGCGCCCGCGTTAAGGAGGAGCCTTTGCACGGGAAGTGTCCACCCCTTAGGAGCTCCCTTAAGGGCGGCATCGTGTGTTAGAGAAAGAGGTGTCTTTGCTACGCAAACAGAGAGTCTGTCGAAGCCAAGTTTCTCAAGCGTAGTTAGGTCTTTCTTTGCTGCCTCTGAGAGACTAATTCGAGCGGCACCATAGGCTTTCTTTGCAACCGCTTCAATCTTCTCCAAGATGGGAGCATCCTCAGGATAGGTAAATTCAATAGATTCCGGAGCCTCTTTGATGGCTTCAAGCACGGCCCGTGCGAGGTCCTCGGCGCCGCGTCCTCCTTCTGCGAAACCTTTACTCACTGCGAAGCGAACACCAAGAGCATCGCACTCCTTTTTAAGGAGGGCAATCTCAGCTTCTTCGTCTCCTGCGAAGTGATTCATCGAAACGACAATCGGGACGCCATAGCGCTTGAGGTTTGCAACGTGTGCATCAAGGTTGCAAAGGCCTTTACTGAGAGCATCGATATTGGGTTTACCAATCTCTTTGAGATCTACGCCACCGTGCCAGTGCAGAGCCTTAAGACTTGTGACAAGGACGACAGCGCTCGGGACGAGCCCTGCGCTGCGGCACTTAATGTCAAAGAACTTCTGGGCACCGAGATCGCTACCGAAACCAGCCTCAGTGATTGCAACTTCGCCTAGAGTCATTGCGGCCTTTGTAGCTGCAACCGAGTTACAACCGTGAGCGATATTGGCAAATGGCCCGCCGTGCACAAAAGCGGGCGTGCCTTCGATTGTCTGTACGAGGTTGGGTTTAACGGCCTCTGTTAAAAGAGCCATGAGAGCTCCCGTTGCACCGAGCTCTTTACAGGTAAAGGGCGCACCATCACGCTTAAATCCAATGACAAGCGAATCGATGCGGCGTCGGAGGTCCTCTTCGCCATCGGCTAGGCAGAGAACCGCCATCAGTTCGCTAGCAACTGTGATGTCAAAGCCTGTTTCCGTTGGAACGCCGTTGACGGGGCCGCCGAGACCGGTGACGATAAAGCGCAATTGCCTGTCGTTTAAGTCAACGACACGTTTCCACGTGACCTCTCGAAGGTCGATTTGGCGAAAGTGCCGAGCGCTATCGATGAGGGCGGCTAAGAGGTTATTTGCCGCGGAAATCGCATGAAAGTCTCCCGTGAAATGAAGGTTAATGGATTCCATAGGGAGAACCTGTGAGTAGCCACCGCCAGCCGCGCCGCCTTTCATTCCAAAGACAGGTCCCAGAGACGGTTCACGCAAGGCAAGGACTGCCTTCGTTCCAATGCGATTTAGCCCTTGCGCAAGAGCGATGGAGGTTGTGGTTTTGCCAGAGCCCGCGGGCATACCAGAGGTTGCCGTGACAAGAACGAGTTTTCCTGTGCACTTTCTATCTTTTCTTAATGTGACCTTGGCTTTGTCGCGTCCATAGGGTTCAAACTCCTCATCCGTAAGCCCCCACTCGTGGGCGAGATCGTCGATACGTTTTAGATGAACGGATTGCGCAATTTCGATATCGCTAAGCATTGAGAAACTCCAAATTTTGAATGGTGAAAATAGTTAAAAAGCAAAATAACAAAGTCTTTTTAGGCGGTAGATATCTTTTGATAAACCAAAAGGAAAAAGGAAGGTGTTTTCTTGGGTCTTAAGGTAGGGGGCGGTCTCCCTCCCACAAACACAAATCCTTCAAGGGCGCCAAAGTGCTTCGGAGGATAGCAGTTCTTAGCCAAAAAAAGGATAGGCATGTCGG
>CAVLDT010000013.1:0-49590 GCA_963661915.1 Duodenibacillus sp. | reverse complement strand
CTCCCCGGGCACCACAATGGAAAATTTCTCCTGAAAGCGAGTGGCTTTTCGGGAGATTTTTTTAGGCCAAAGCCATAAATCTCCCAAGATGTTCTTGATTTTGTATTTTCAAAAAAGAGAGAGCATTCTGCAAAATAACCAAAAGCAATTTTAGTTTGTGTTGCGAAGAATCTTCTCTAAGGCAAGCCCGATGCGCAGTAACTTAGCATCCTCGGTAAACGCTCCTCCGAGCATCACTCCCACAGGTTCTCCACTTGCTTTCTTTCCAATAGGTATCGCCAATGAAGGAGCGCCAGAAAGTGCCCACCACGGGATAAAACCAACGTTAAGTAATGCATCAACGCAATTGACTTTCAGCAACTGAGAAATTGCTTCTCGGTTTCCCAAAACGGTTTCTTTCACCTTCTCCTCGTAGGTTGCTTTCGTCACCTCGCGAGAAAGCTTTTTAGCTAAAAGCAAGCGATTCATACCAAAGGGTCGTAGCGTTTGGTCTTTCTCATAGCATTCACATAAAGCGATAAAAGAGTTAGGAGCGTTCCCTGTCGCATAGCGACTTAGGAGTGCATCGATTTCTCGCGCGAAATCCACTGACGTGATGAGTTCGTAATCTTCTTTTGGATTTGTTGCTGCAACCGAGACGAACTCGATGCTTTCCTTCGTTGCCTTCTCTAAGAAACTCTTAAAGAGTTCCTCGCTTTCAGAATCGAGCCTTGGGTTTCCTGCAATTTGAAGCACACCAATGCGAATCCTCCTTGATGGTGCGGCTAGAGTCGTAAGATCAATTTGAGACGCCACTTCAGTTTGAGAATCTTCTGAGTCGTACCCAGCAAGGATGGGAAGCATTTCGAGAATAGGATCCATTGAACGAGCAATGAGGCCAATCGTATCGAAATTGTGCGAAATCGGAACGACGTTTCGTCTTGAAATCAACCCGACTGTTGGCTTAAATGCAAAGACACCATTACGCAACCCAGGGATCATTAAAGAGCCTTTCGTTTCAGTTCCGAGAGCGGCATCACAGAGGCCTGCAGCTACTGCAATCGCGGAGCCTGAACTTGATCCGCCGCAGGCGAAGTTTCCATGTGGGTTCTTTCCAAAGCCACCGACTGACGAGTACCCCTCGATAATCCGATTTGTTGTTAAGAATCCAGCAAACTCTGTGAGATTTGTTTTTCCAAAGATGTCGTACCCCGCACCTACAAGTTTTGTGATGGCAGGGTTTTGAGGAAGCGTGAAGGGGAGAAGTGCCCGAGAGCCTGCCGTAGTCGTAAAGCCGTTAACGGCAATGTTATCTTTAACAAGGATGTGGCGCTCTTTGTTTAAATCCAGTTCGCGATGCGTCCGAATTGCATGAAAGATTTCTCCATAGACAGAAAGTCGCTCGGATAAAACGGATACGGGCAAATTTTCAAAAAGAGGATAAACGCCTGAGGCTTGCCCCTTAACTTCACATGCATTCTTTTCCACGCCAAGCCTCCAAAGACGAAAATACTCACAAAGGAAAAAGAAGTGTGGGCCTTTTGTTGACTTAAGTATTGATTAATTATCTAAGCCAAACGCATCGTGCAAAGCACCCCACTTAATTTAATTTCAGAAGGACCGAATATGAGAATGTTAATGCCTTCCTCGTCAGTGTACGTTTGAGGAATAGTGTTAATGAAGACCGCTGCGTCTAAATATCAAGAATTCTCCATTACGATGGAGAAAAACAGTACAAATTTCGCCATTACGATGGAGATTTCTTGCTTTTGCTATCTTGAGCATCAAAAAAGGCAAAACCCGAGGGGCTCTGCCTTGATTGAAAACTGTGGCTTTTCGTGAGGGGATTAGTCGAGAGACCTCATGCCCTTTACGGTCCACTGTCCAGTGCTTTCAAGCACACTTCTCCAGAGTTCACTCTTGGGATCCATTTTGCGGCGTTTTGCAGTAACGAGCTCAAGCGGAACAAGAACAAACTTATCCATGATTTCAGAGACCACGACACCCGTGCGTCCTGCCATGGCGGCGTGCACTGCATGTTGGCCAAGTTGGCCACAATAGGCCGCATCCGAGGTGTTCGCATGAACGGAGCGGATGATGTAACTTGGGTCAATGTATTTGATAGTAAGATCCATCCCCTTTTCTGCAAAGAACTTCTTAAGTCTATCTTTAAGGAATGCTCCGATATCACTTAAGACAATGTTGCCAGAGAGGTCATACTTACCTGTTCCCTGAAGCAGATGCTGCCCTGCGCCTTCTGCCGCAACAATGACAGCGTGTCCGCGTGAAGAGATCCGTTTGTAGACAGCCTCTAGGAGGCCATCTGCTCCTTCAAGTTCGAAGGGAAGTTCAGGGACAAGGACAAAATTCACATCCCGCATCGAGAGCGCAGCCTGAGCAGCGATAAAGCCAGATTCACGGCCCATGAGTTTCACGAGACCGATCGTGTTATTGCAACCCATGGCTTCGGCATGCGCACATTCGATTGCTTCTGTTGCTTTTTCAACGGCTGTGTCAAACCCGAAAGACTTCGGAACGTAGTTGATGTCGTTATCAATTGTCTTTGGAACACCGATAACAGCAATGCGAAGTCCGCGCTTTGCGATTTCATTTTTAATCGCAATCGCTGCCTTCATCGATCCATCACCGCCAATAACATAAAGGATATCAATATGTTCTTTTAAGAGCCGGTCAACGATACGAGGAATTGGCTGAGAGCCACGGGAAGTTCCGAGAATTGTCCCGCCGAAATGGTGGATGTTCCCAATGTCGTAGGAACGAAGAACCATAGGCGTGAAACCTTTTTCTTCAATAAATCCAGCAAGTCCGTAACGAAAGCCCAAAATGTCATCGGCTCCGTATGCGTAGTGGGATTCCAAGACAATAGAACGAATAACGTCGTTTAACCCTGGGCAAAGGCCTCCACAAGTAACGATGGCGCTGCGGGTATGTTTGGGATCGAAGAAAAGCCTCTCATGTGGGCCTGCAGCTTCAAATAAGCAATCGTTGTGTCCGTCAGCGTCTTTTGCAAGGTCGTCAGGAAGATGCAGGAGTACCGTGTGAGATTTCGGATAGACGCCGCTTGCTAGGTTGGAGTCAAAGCGGGCCTCGCCAAGAATCTCAGTCTGAATTTTAAAAATGTTCTCTTCTGTCATAGTGCGGAAGCGAAAAAAAGACTAACCAAAACTTGTGAACTTTAACAGAGCCCAAAGGGCTTGGCTAAATGAGGACGTGCTTTTTTGAAACAAAGAGTGGCGAATTTTTTCCTCCACTAGGGAAATCCCGCTAGAGGTTGAAGTCGCTCCTTTTGAAAAGAAATCAGTAATAACGGCGGGCTCGAGTGCTACTACCGTTGAAGTCTCGAGCCCAAGAGGAAGAAACAATTTCTTTAACGAACGGATAGACCGAATTTCGCAATGTAAAAGCCAACGCCAATCACAATCCAAACAACTAAGAGACAATACGATTCATCGCAGAAGTGGACGAAGTCTAGCCCAGGGATTGGAATGAGCTGCAGGACAATGAAGAATAGGGAGAATGCCGCTCCGAGGATTGAAGCCACAGAAAGCCAGAAAGAAGTCTCTCCATTCTTTCGCATTGTCACGTGCGTAGCAAGGCACGTGAAGAGAAAGCCAATCGACGCACCAATTGCACACATATCGACGAACCACCCTAAAGCTTCACGCCCTAAGATCGGTCCCGAAAGAGAAATGACGATGCAGAAGAGAAGGGCATTTTTCGGAGTCTTGTGCACAGGGTCAACCTTCGCAAATGGAGCAGGAAGGTAGCCGTCGCGCGCCATGGAATACATGAGGCGGGAAGCAGCCATGTAAAAGCCCATGATGCCTGTGAGCACAGCGCTAAAGACTGCGATACCGACGATGACTTTACCGTAGCCACCGAGTAATCTTTCCGCAGCAGCCAGTAAGAGCCAAGGCGTTTTTTCACTATTGATGATGCGTTCTGGCCAATCGGTAAGAGCCGCTGCGGTGATGGTGTTGTTTGCAATGTAGACAAAGCAACCAAAGGCAATCGCAACAATCATGATGAAACTCACCTTCGTGGGCGAGAATTTGTATTCCTCCGCAGCCTGTGGAATCGTGTCAAAGCCGACATAAGCCCAAGGTGCAATGGCTAGCGTCGCAAGCACGGCACCAAAGATTTGCACGGATCCCGTGTGTGCAAAGGTTTCAATTGTCGTGTAGGTGCCTGCGTGAGAAGCGGCAACGGCAGCGACCTTATCAAAGCCCCAGATGGGGGCGGTGCTATCTAGAGTTGCAACGCCGCTCACAATGGCCGCAATTGTCAGGATAAGAACCGAGGAACCAAGCGAGAAGGCAAGGATAGTTTGAATGACACCTGCTACATGCACCCCCTTGATGTTAAATACACCAAAGAGCACAAGGATTGCCATCGCAAAGAGCATTTCTCCCATGTAGATTTCAAAGCCAGCGATGGTGTAGCTGAAGCCAAATTTCAGTACGGGCCCGAAGAGACCGTCGACAATAAGGCCAATGGCCGTCGAATTCATGGGCACATTCGTCAGATAGGCAGCCACTAGGAACCAGCCGCAGAAATAGGCGGCAACGCGACCAAAACAAATTTTTGCGAAGGTAAATTGACCGCCCGCCTTCGGGTACTTTGGAACCATGTAGGCATAATTAAAGGCGATGATTACCATGATGATGGCGCCAATGACCATCGCAATAGCCGTGCCTGCGGCCCCAGAGTTAAAGAGGAACTTCTTTCCTGGGTTGATAAAGGATCCCCAACCGATGATGCAACCAAAGGCTAGTGCCCAAACGTTTAGTGGATTCAGGGCTCTTTTAAGTTGTGGTTCTTCCATAGGACTTTTCTGGGTGTTAAGTTTTTCTAATTTTTAAATTTCGTAGGACTTGTCAATCTGGCGCAATTCGCGGAAGGTATCGATTTCGGTGATGTCGTCCTCCGCGCATTCGAGCAGTTCAACTTTGTATTCCTCTTTGAAGTCGCAAAGTGGAACTTGTTCCCAGTAGCGTTCTTTTCCGCCGGGTCTCTCGTAAGCTTCCTTTAGGTGAACAGAAAGCTTTGCACCATCCTCGGCATTCCAGTAGGAGATGCCTACCATTTGTGAGCAGTTAAGGCCACCGAATTTCTCCTCAGTGATGAAGCCGTTCTTTACCGTGAAGCACCAATCGTCGCTACGTTCTTTTGGAATACCAAGAAAGTCTGAACTGTAGTGATACTTGCGGATGATTCCCGGGTTCTTGATAAGCAAATCAGACTCAAGAACGTAGGCATTGGCAAGAGAAAACCGAGCCACGAGCGCAGAAGAGATGTTGTTTGCCTCGTTATAAACAGGGTTCTCAAGAAAACGAATCATCGGGTATTTGTAGAGCAACTGATCGAATTGCTCCCCGAGGTAACCACGCACAATCGTGATATCCGTGATTCCAACGGCAAGAACCGCATCAAGTAGACCATCGATGAGGCGTTTCCCATTGACGCGAACCAAGGGTTTTGGTGTATTGAGAGTGACGGGAACCATGCGGCTGCCGAAGCCAGCGGCAAGGAAAATCGCCCGCTTGGCTCTAAAAGGTTCGAGGGTAAGGAGTCCCTCATCTGTGATGCGATTGTCTTTTACGAAGCCAGCTTCGGTGAGTTCAGAGAGGATTCTATTGGCAGTTCCCAAGGAAAACCCTGAGCGCTTGGCAAGTTCTCGTTGCGATAGAACCTGTTGCGATGCTGCCAGAGTTGTTAATAGATTGAACTGCTTGTGCGTTAATTTGAAATCCATGGGAAAGAATATCCTATCCTCAAAATGTATGAATTATCAACGTAAAAACGAAATTTCCTCGCAGTATACATGAAAATGCAACATGTTTAATATCAAATCCAACAAATATAAAAATGAACAGTTGCGAAAATAAGAAACCTGTTTTTTTGGCTGCAGGGTCGGTTTTGATTGAAAATTGTTCAAAACGTTTCTTCTTTGAGGGGAATAAGAGCGTTTTTTCCGATTGCCCCTTATGGGGAATTAGAAATTTCCTCGCTAAAATGCCGAGCGCTTTAGCTCTATGAATGAGGTTGCTATGTCCGCATTTCTCCCGTTTGATATTTTGCTTCCCAAAGAGGGAGGGAATCCCTTTTGGTCTGTTATCGCTTGTGATCAATTCACAAGTGAACCGGAGTATTGGGAGAAGGCTTCAGCTTTAGTTGGAGAGCAACCGAGTACTTTAAATCTTGTCTACCCTGAGGTTTGGTTAGGAAAGGATGAGGCCTCGCGTATTAAGAAAATTCACGGCACGATGGCTCGTTACCTTAAGGAAGGCGTTTTCGAGACCGCTCGCACGGGGTTTGTCTACGTAGAAAGAACCCTTTCTACAGGCGCCGTGCGCCGTGGTGTGGTAGGCGTTATTGATTTAGAGCAGTATGACTTTGCCGCAGGAACAAAAAAGGCGATTCGCGCTACAGAAAGAACCGTTACTTCGAGAATCCCGCCGCGGTTAGCAATCCGCCGTGGAGCGACGTTGGAACTTTCTCACGTTTTGCTTCTTGCTGACGATAGAGAAGATAAGCTCTTGGGTTCTCTAGAAAAGAATAAGGCGGCTCTTCCTTTACTCTATGAGACGGAACTGATGCTCGATGGAGGTCACCTTGTGGGGCGTCTCGTTGCGGGAAATGATGCAAAAGCCTTCACAGAGGCCATCGCTTCTTACGAGAAGGCGCAAAGCGCTGGAAAGGAATTCCCGCTTCTTTACTGTGTAGGAGACGGCAACCACTCGCTTGCGACAGCCAAGACGGCTTTTAATGAAATTAAGGAGAAAATCGGCCGAGAAAAGGCCGCCTTGCACCCAGCACGCTTTGCAATGGTAGAACTTGGCAACATTGCCGATACTTCTCTAGTTTTTGAGCCAATCCATAGATTTGTTCGGGGTATAAACCCAGAAGAACTTCTTAAAAAACTCTCAGAGGGAACCCATGCTTGCAATGCAACGCATAGCATTCGATGGGTTGCAGGAGAAAAGACAGGAGAAATCCTTCTTAGTAAAGAACTTGGATCTCTTCCTGTTGCCGCGTTACAGAATGCCCTAGATCGTGCCCTTCCCAACTTCCGTGAGGCTAAGCTCGATTACATTCACGGAGAGGCTTCTTTACGTAGGCTTGCTGCCGCTCCCAATGCTTTGGGCTTCCTTCTCTCTAAGATTGAAAAGGGTGATTTCTTCAATGGCGTAGAGAGCGATGGTGTTTTGCCGAGAAAGACCTTCTCCATGGGAGAAGCAACCGATAAACGTTACTACACGGAGGCTCGCCGCATTCTTGCGTGATTGAGGCGAGAAGGTTATGCTCCCTTCCGATTGCCATCAAGTGAAAACCGACGGACAAAAGTTATGAAACTCATCATTGCGATTATCAAGCCTTTTAAACTCGACGAAGTTCGTGAAGCACTCTCGGAGATTGGTATTAATGGTCTCACAGTGACCGAGGTTAAGGGCTTCGGGAGACAGAAGGGCCACACGGAACTCTATCGGGGTGCCGAGTATGTGGTGGATTTTTTGCCGAAGGTAAAAATTGAAGCTGTTGTCACGGATGACATTCTCGAACAGGCACTCGAGGCGATTGAAAAGAGTGCCCGTACGGGTAAGATTGGCGACGGAAAGATTTTTGTCGCTAACCTCGAACAGGTGGTTCGCATCCGCACAGGGGAACAGGGAGAAGCGGCAATCTAAGAAGTTTTTCTCTTTCCCAAGATAGCAAAAACCGGCTTTTCAGCCGGTTTTTGTATTTAGAGTAATCTTTCTAAAGAAGAATTACTTCGCAGCGCGAGAACCGAAAACTTCGACTTCTGTGCGGCGGTTCGGGGCCAAGCACTTGACCAAGTCAGCGCCAGACTTGCCCTTGCATTCGACAACGGGGTTGTCCGTGCCGAGGCCGAGCGGCTGGATGCGATCTTCTGCAACACCGTTGGCAGCGAGGTAAGCCTTAACGGCTTCAGCGCGCTTCTCAGAGAGCTTCTGGTTGGCGGCGGCAGAACCGATGCGATCTGTGTAGCCAGTGGCGAGGACGACATCAACATTGATGCCAGCCATACGGGCAATCAAACCGTCAAGCATGGCCTTGCCTTCGTCGGAGATCTTGGCGCTACCAAACGCGAAAACGGCGTCGGCTGTCAATGTAACCTTGGCGGGCTTCTTCTTCTTGGCAGGAGCAGCAGCCTTCTTGCAGGCGATGTCCTGGTCGCACTTGCAACCAGTCGATTCGGCCAAAGCCGGTGTCCAATAACCTGTGCGGACGCACAAGCCAGAACCGCTCATAACAACCTGACCGGCTGTATCCAAAACGTATGGAACGGCATCAGCAGCCATTGCAGAACCAGCGGCGGCAACGAGTGCGACGGCCGCGAGACTCAGTTTGAGAGACTTCATATCAATTTCCTCTGTTTTATAGCACCGCTGTCGTGCGTCTTGACTCTTAACCGACGTACCGGAGTGCAGTTTATAAAAACAATGCTTCAATGCCTGCGGTGCAGCACTGCACTGAAGCCAACCTCGCTTCAAAGAACCCCATATCCACTCTCCTCGGAATGCGGCTCTTTTACAGCAAGCATCATAAACGATTTTCTCGGAGTCTTCCTAAGCTCGGCATCGGTTAAAACCCTTAAAGAGCGTATTTTTTTAAAGTTATGTGCGTTTTCCGCGACAATCCTCTTGTTGTCTTTGAATCTTGAGGTGCACTCGCACGCTCGCACGCGCGCATACGCGCGAGGAACGCGGTACAATCCTCTTTTTTTAAGGTTCTCTAAAAAGGTAAAGGTTTTCTTTTGCTTTTTTCCTTGTAAATAGACGTTTTTTCATAAATTAGATTGACATGAGTACTCAAGATAAGACGACGACTTCTGGTAGCGATGGCGAACAAAACGGCATGCCGATTTCTTACTCCTACGAAACACTTCCTGTTGCCCTAGAAAACGAGATGCGACAGTGCTATCTCGATTACGCAATGAGCGTTATCGTGGGAAGAGCACTGCCCGATGTGCGAGACGGTTTTAAGCCTGTGCATCGGCGTGTGCTTTTTTCAATGCACGAGCTCGGTAACGACTTCTCCCGTCCAACAAAGAAATGTGCTCGTGTCGTTGGAGATGTCATCGGTAAGTATCACCCGCATGGCGATCAGGCTGCCTATCAGACTCTCGTGCGTCTAGCTCAAGATTTCTCCATGCGTTATCCGCTCGTTTGGGGGCAGGGTAACTTTGGATCAATTGATGGCGACGGTGCTGCGGCTATGCGTTACACGGAGTGCCGCTTGGCGCAAATCTCCGAGGCGATGCTAGATGGCCTTGATGAAGATACAGTCGACTTCATTCCGAACTTTGATAATTCGGAAAAAGAGCCAGTGGTGCTTCCTGCAAAACTTCCTAACTTGCTCGTAAACGGTTCTGCGGGTATTGCTGTTGGCATGGCAACGAACATCCCTCCGCACAACCTCGGAGAGGTTGTCGATGCCTGTAGGTATCTACTGAAAAATCCCGAAGCAGGAATCGATGAACTTATTGCAAGAATCCCCGCGCCAGACTTCCCAACAGGAGCAATCATCTACGGTTTGGATGGTGTAAGAGAGGGATATCGTACGGGCCGTGGCCGCGTCATTATGCGCTCTCACACGCATTTTGAAGAGTTGAAAAACGGACGCCAAGCACTCATCGTTGATGACATTCCCTACCAGGTCAATAAAAAGGTACTCGTTGAGTCTATCGCTCGCTTGATGCATGAAAAGAAGATTGAGGGCATCTCTGAGTTGCGAGACGAATCGAGTAAGACCGTCCGTATCGTGATGGAACTTAAGCAGGGCGCCTTCGGGGAGGTAATTCTCAACCAGCTCTTTAAGCTTACGGCGTTGCAGTCTTCCTTTGGCATTAACATGGTTGCTCTTGTGGACGGGCAACCACGGCTACTGAATTTGCGGCAGATCGTCGAGGCCTTCTTGCGTCACCGTCGTGAAGTTGTGAACCGTCGTACGATTTTCCGCTTGAATAAGAACCGCTCGCGTGGTCACATCCTCGAGGGGCAAGCCGTCGCACTCTCGAATATCGATGAATTTCTTGCAATTATTCGCGCGGCGCCGACGCCACAGGTGGCAAAGATTCAATTAATGAGCCGTGCTTGGAAGTCAGAACTCGTCTTAGGACTTCTTAAAGGTGTTGCCTCCGCAGATGACTATCGTCCTGTCGAAATCGGAAAAGAATTTGGGCTCGATAAAGATGGGCTTTATCACTTAAGCGCCATACAAACTGAGAAGATTCTGCAGATGGCTCTGCAAAAGCTCACTGGTCTCGAGCAGGATAAGATCAATGACGAATACCGTGAGGTACACGCAGCGATTGCAGACCTCCTTGACATCCTCGCTCGCCCCGAACGCGTTGTTGAAATCATGGATAACGAACTCCTTGAACTAAAGACGAAGTATGGCGATCCGCGCCGCAGCGAGATTGACTACTCGGGCGATCCGAACTTCGACCCCTTGGACTTCGTTGTGAGTGAATCCGTTGTTGTGACACTCTCGAGGGAAGGTTACATTAAGCGTTTAGGACTTGATCAGTACCACGAACAAAAACGCGGAGGACAAGGAAAGAGGGCCTCTCAGACACGTGAAGGTGACGCTGTAGAAAGACTCTTTGTTGCGAACTCGCACGACAAGATGCTTTGCTTTAGCAATAAGGGTCGCGTCTTTGAACTTGCAGTCTATTTGGTGCCAGAAGCAGCTCGCGCTAGTAAGGGAAAGGCTATCGTCAATCTCTTGCAGTTGCAGGAAGATGAAAAGATTCGCATTGTGCTCCCAGTGCGCAGTTTCGATGAGAATCGCTTTGTCTTCATGGCAACACGCGATGGCTATGTGAAGAAGACGCCTCTTTGCGAATTGAAGAATTCACTACGAAAGGGTAAGAAAGCACTTGAACTGATGCCAGAGGATGAACTTATCGACGTGGAAATCACCGATGGTAGCCACGATGTGATGCTCTTCTCGGATGCGGGTAAGACAGTGCGCTTTGATGAAGCAAGCGTTCGCCCGATGGGTCGTGGCGCACGAGGCGTAATCGGTATGCGCCTAGAGGGCGGCTCGAAACTCATCAGCATGCTCGTTGCAGAGGATGAGTCGCAGTTTGTTCTCGCGGCCTGCGAAAATGGTTTTGGTAAGTGCACCCCGGTCTCTGAGTACACACGTCACGGTCGTGCCACACAGGGCATGATTGCTATTTCCACAGGGGAGCGTAACGGCAAGGTCGTTTCTGCGATTCTCGTGAGAAAAGAAGATAGCGTGATGCTTCTTACGGAAAAGGGAAAACTCGTTCGCACACCTGTGAAAGACATCCGTGTCTCGGGAAGAAGTGCCATGGGCGTGACACTCATTAACCTCAAAGGCGATAAGCTCGTTCGTCTCTCTCGGATCGCCGAAGATGACGCGGAGAACACGTCGCAGGCCGCAACGAATGCGGCCGAGGCAGGAACCCCAGGGAGCGAAGCCGCTACGCAGGAAACTATTGAAGATAAGGAATAAATTAAAAAATGCATCGTGTATTTAACTTTGCGGCGGGGCCTGGAATCCTCCCCGTGAGCGTTCTTGAAGAAGTTGCTCAGAACCTTGTTGACTACAAGGGTGAGGGGATGAGCATTCTCGAAATGAGCCACAGAGGCAAAATTGTTCAATCGATTTTCGATGACGCCAAGGCTTCGATTCGTAGTCTGCTGGAAGTGCCTGAGGATTTTGAGATTCTTTTCTTACAGGGAGGAGGCCACACGCAGTTTGCTATGGTGCCTTTAAACCTCATGGGAGAAAAGGCGAAGGCAGCCTACATTGTCAATGGTGTTTGGTCTAAAAAGGCTGCTGCTGAAGCGGGCCGTTTTGGTGCTGTTACTGTCTTAGGAAATCCTGAGGTTTTCTCCGTTCCTGCTCGGGATAGTTACACGGTGCCTGAAGACATTTCTTACCTTTACTACTGCCAGAATGAAACCGTGCACGGCTTGGAATTTAATTACATTCCTCAAGTGCCAGCCGGCGCTACGCTTGTTACAGATATCAGTTCTAACTTTATGACGCGCCCCGTGGATTTCTCGCGTCACGGTTTAGTCTTTGCGGGAGCTCAGAAAAACTTTGGCCCTGCTGGGCTTACCGTTGTCATCGTCCGTAAAGATCTCCTTGGTGCGGCTTTGAAGTTCTGCCCAACGATGCTTGACTACGCTGTGCACGCCAAGGGCGACTCGATGTACAACACGCCGCCTGTGTTTGCAGTGTATTTTGCAAGCCTTGTCTGCCGTTGGATTCGGGAAGAGGGTGGAATTCCCGAGATGAATCGTCGTGCCGTTGAAAGAAGCCGCCTAGTGTACGGTGCGATTGACTCTAGCGAGGGTTTCTATGTGAATACCTATAGCGCAGAAGAAAGAAGCCGCATGAATGTGGTTTTCACACTGCGTGATGAATCTCTAACGGAAGACTTTATTAAAGAAGCGAAGACTCGGGATATCGTAAATATTAAGGGGCACAGAATCCTCGGTGGATTCCGTATTTCTCTCTATAACGCAATGCCACTTGAAGGGGCCCAAGTTGCCGCGCAGTTCATGACAGAGTTCGCTAAGAGGCACGGATAATTTTTATGATGGAAAACACTGAAGAAATTGCAAAGTTACGCACTGAGATTGATGCGGTTGACACAGATATCATCGCACTTCTCGCGAAGCGTGCCTCGCTTGCACGAGCCGTAGGGGTGGCAAAGAAAAGTACTGCGGTTTATCGGCCCGAGAGAGAAAGGGTGATTATTGAAAGAGCAATTGAGAGTTCTTTAAAGTTAGGTAGCCCACTTGCAGCTGAATCAATCGCAAAGATCTATCGCGAAATCATGGGAGCCTGCCGAGCTCTTGAGAGACCGCTTCGTGTGGGATTCTTGGGACCGGAAGGAACATTCTGCGAGATGGCCGCTATCAGCGCTTTTGGACACTCGGTGGAATTTCGGCCTTTAGCCAATATCGATGAAGTGTTCCGTTGTGCGGAAACGGGCGAGATTGACTACGGCGTTGTGCCGATTGAAAACTCTGCCCAGGGTACGGTAACACGAACGCTAGATTTGCTTGAGAAGACGCCTCTTTGTATCGTAGGCGAGGTCAATGTTCCTGTGGTGCATAACCTCATGACCCGAGCAAAGACCCTTGCAGATGTAAAGAGAATTTCAGCGCACCCGCAGGCTTTAGCTCAGTGCCACAATTGGCTTGCCTCTCATTTGCCGACGGTGGAACTTGTTCCTGCTTCTAGTAATGCGAAGGCGGCCCTTGCAGCAGCCAGCGACCCAACGCTAGCGGCGATTGCTGCTGCGCGCGCAAGCGAGCTCTATGAGCTCACAATTCTCGCAAGCGCCATTCAGGATGATGCCCGCAATCGGACGCGCTTTTTTGTCTTAAGTAAGACGGCTGTTCGTAACATTCCCACAGAACTCGCAAAGACCTCTATCTGGTTTGCCTGCGCGAATGTCTCAGGTGGCCTTTGTGAAGTGCTTGAGCCTTTAAAGGAACATGGTGTTTCGATGGTTAAACTCGAAAGCCGCCCCGCACGTAACGGTCAGTGGGACTATACCTTCTACGTTGACCTAGAGGGCTACGCAGAGGAGGAACACGTCAAGGCGGCTCTCGACAAGATGCGTCGGAGTACCTCTGTCTTTAAGATGCTCGGATCGTATCCGAAGGCGGTTTAGTCTCTTACCCTAAGGAAAGAAGCATGCGGTTAGCTCTCATTGGATGTGGACTCATTGGAACGTCGGCAACGTGGGCGATGAAACGCGCGGGTGTGGTCGATGAAGTCATCGCTTTTAATCGGCATCCCCAATCGGCTCGCAGGGCAGTGGAAATCGGCGCTGCTGATGCTGTGGCCCTCACAATGAAGGAGGCCGCTACGGGGGCTGATGCCATTCTTGTTGCAGTTCCCGTGCTTGCAATGCGAAGTGTTTTTGAAGAAATTCGTTCTGTTCTCAAAGCGGGAGCCGTCATTAGCGATGTTGGTTCTGTGCGCGGTAGCGTAGTCTCTGATGCACGGGCTGCGTTCGGTGATGCCGTGTCAGGGTATTGCCCTGTGCATCCCATTGCCGGGGGCGAAAAAACAGGTGTTGATGCAGCAACTCCAGAGCTCTTTAAAAATACCAACGCCATCGTGACGCCTTTAGAGGAAACGCGTCCTGAAGCTACGGCGACTTGGGAAAAACTCTGGGCGAGTACGGGTGCAAACCTACTAAGAATGACGGTAAAAGAGCACGATTCTATTTTTGCAAGTGTGAGTCACCTGCCGCACGTTGTTGCCTTCGCACTTGTTAATGCTGTGCTTGCGATGCCAGAGGCCGAAAGAAGACTCTCGTTGGCTGGCTCTGGTTTTCGAGATACAACACGGATCGCTGCGTCCTCTGCTGTGATGTGGCGAGATATTTGTCTAGCGAATAAAGATGCAATCCTGGATTCTCTCAGGGTCTATGAAGAGCAACTAAGAGCACTTCACACGGCTATTGAAGCCTCGGACGCAGGAAAGATTGAAGCCCTCTTTAATCGCTCCGCCATTGCTCGCAAGGGACTCTAGAAAGATGCCTGTATTTAAGAATTCATTAGAGTGCATAGCAATTGATCCTGTCGAGAGAGCCGAAGGGACGGTTACGCTCCCAGGGTCGAAATCGATCTCTAATCGCGCTCTCCTTCTTGCGGCGCTTTCCAAAGGAAAAACAGAGTTAACAGGGCTTTTGCGTGCAGAGGACACAGATCGCATGCTTGATGCCCTGAGGACTCTTGGTGTGGAGGTTTTTGAGGGCATTTCCGAGGTTACGGTCAATGGGGAAGGCAATTTCCCCGTAAAAAGAGCTGATATCTTTGTGGGAAACGCAGGGACTGTTGCGAGGATGCTTACGGCCGCCTTGGCGTTCGCCGGGGGGGACTACACCTTAGATGGTGTCTCTCGCATGCGAGAAAGACCCATCGGAGATTTAGTCGATGCCTTAAGAAGCATTGGTGCGAAGATTGAGTATCGCATGAGAGAGGGCTATCTTCCGATTGCGATTAAGCCAGCGAAACTAACGGGGAATTTTGTTCGTGTTCGCGGAAATGTTTCAAGCCAATTTCTCACAGCACTTCTTGTTTGCGCTCCGGTTTGGCTTGAAATGCTTACTAGGGAGGATGCATCAAGCACGGCATTTCATGTAGCGATAGAGGGTCCCCTCATTAGTCGCCCCTATGTGCAGATGACGGCGGCGATGATGCGTACTTTCGGTGCGGATGTGAGGGAAGAGGGCGAAGGCTACGTCATAGTGGCGCCGGGTTACAAAACCGTCCCTACCTACGCAGTTGAGGGAGATGCCTCTGCGGCAAGTTATTTCTTAGCTCTTGGAGCTCTTTCCGAAGGTCCTGTTCGCGTTAGGGGTGTAGGGCAAAGGTCTCTACAGGGTGATGTGCAATTTGCAGAAGCCCTTCGGCAGATGGGAGCCGATGTCAACTATGAGCGAAATGCCATCGTGGTTTCTCACAAGAGTGGGAAGCCCCTTACTGGATTAAAACTTGACTGCACGGCGATTCCCGATGCGGCAATGACTTTTGTTCCGATGGCGCTTTCGACAAGTTCAGAAGTTGAGTTACACGGAATTGCCTCTTGGAGAGTGAAAGAAACCGATCGGCTCGATGCAATGGTTCGTGAAGTGTCTAAATTTGGCGCTCATGTGGATTTCGGCAATGACTGGATACGTGTGAAAAGGGGAGAAGTAATTCGCCCTGCACGGGTTGCGACTTATTTAGATCACCGCATGGCAATGAGTTTTGCACTTGCCGCCTGCGCTGGGGTTCGTGTTGAAATCGAGAATCCCGCCTGTACGGCAAAAACATTCCCGAATTTCTTTGAAACATTTTTTTCGCTATTGCAGCCAAAAAGCAACACTTTAGGGAGATAGCTATGACAGAGGGTATTGAAATTGTTACGGTTGATGGTCCGACAGCAAGTGGCAAGGGAACTATCGCTTCTGAGGTTGCTCGTAGGTTGGGATTTCACTATCTAGATTCAGGCGCTCTTTATCGTTTGACGGCTTATGCCTGTCTAGAAAAGGGAACGGATTTAGCCGATGAAGCCGCTTGTGCGGATGTTGCGTTGAATCTAAAGCCCCTATTTAAAGAGGGCTCTATTTATTTAGAGGGAAAAGACGTCACGCTAGCGATTCGCGCTGAAAAGATTGGATTGGCCGCTAGCGTTGTAGCAACGAAACCCGCTGTAAGAAAAGCAATTCTTGTCTTAGAGCGTAGTTTCTGTGTAGCCCCTGGCCTCGTTGCTGATGGCCGGGATATGGGAACAGTCGTTTTCCCAGAGGCAAAACTTAAGGTTTTCTTAACAGCTAGTGCGGAAGTTCGCGCTCAAAGGCGTTATAAGCAGTTGATTCAGCGAGGAATTTCTGCTAATCTAGCCGACCTCACGCAAGATTTGCTCGAGCGTGATAGGCGTGATCGGGAACGCACTGTGTCTCCGACGCGGCCCGCTGCGGATGCGCATCTACTCGATAGTTCCGAGATGACAATCGAAGAGACTGTCAATCAGGTTCTCGAGTGGTTTCACACTGCAAAGGCGTAATAGCAAAAAATTTAACTCTCAGAGGTAACCGGAAACCCCTGAGTTTTTAGTCAAACTCCACCCGAAATATTCCGGCACGGGTGAGAAAATTTTTTAACAATTTCAATTACATGTCCAACAACACAACCAACGAATCGTTTGCACAACTTTTCGAAGAAAGCCTCGCTAAACAGGAAATGCGCCAGGGTGAAGTTATCACCGCTGAAATCGTCCGCGTCGATGGCAATTTCGTCGTCGTTAACGCAGGATTGAAGAGCGAGTCCTATATCCCGGTCGAAGAATTCAAGGATGACCGTGGAGAAGTTACAGTGAATCCTGGTGACTTCGTTTCCGTTGCTATTGAATCCGTCGAAAACGGTTTCGGCGATACGATTCTCTCTCGCGACAAGGCAAAGCGTCTTGCTGCATGGATGAACCTTGAACAGGCTCTCGAAAGTGGCGAACTCGTCACGGGTACCATCACTGGAAAGGTCAAGGGTGGCCTTACCGTTATGACAAACGGCATTCGTGCCTTCCTTCCGGGTTCTCTCGTTGATACCCGTCCTGTGAAGGATACGACCCCGTACGAGGGCAAGACTCTCGAATTCAAGGTTATCAAACTCGACCGCAAACGTAATAACGTTGTTGTTTCTCGTCGTGCCGTTGTTGAAGCGAGCATGGGTGAGGAACGTGCGAAGTTGTTGGAAACCCTCAAGGAAGGCGTTATCGTCAAGGGTGTTGTTAAGAACATCACCGATTACGGTGCCTTCGTTGACTTGGGTGGTATCGATGGTCTTTTGCACATCACAGACTTGGCTTGGAGACGCGTGCGTCACCCGAGCGAAGTTGTGACCGTTGGTCAGGAAATCGAAGCCAAGGTTCTCAAGTTCGATCAGGAAAAGAATCGTGTTTCTCTCGGCTTAAAGCAGCTCGGGGAAGATCCGTGGTCTGGAATCGCCCGCCGCTATCCGAAGGACAGCCGCCTCTTCGGTAAGGTCACGAACATCACTGACTACGGTGCCTTCGTTGAAATTGAAACAGGTATCGAAGGTTTGGTCCACGTCTCTGAGATGGATTGGACCAACAAGAACATCGATCCGAAGAAAGTTGTCACACTCGGTCAGGAAGTTGAAGTTCAGGTTCTCGACATCGACGAAGATCGCCGCAGAATTTCTCTTGGTATGAAGCAGTGCAAGGTTAATCCTTGGGAAGAGTTCAACCAGACTCACCACAAGGGCGACCATGTTAAGGGCCAGATTAAGTCGATTACGGACTTCGGTGTCTTCATCGGTTTGCCTGGTGGCATCGATGGCCTTGTTCACCTCTCTGACCTCTCCTGGACAGAACCGGGCGAGCAGGTTGTTCATAACTTCAAGAAGGGCGAAGAACTCGAAGCGGTTGTTCTCGCTATCGATACAGAGCGCGAACGCGTGAGCCTTGGTGTTAAGCAGCTCACGGGCGACCCCTTCAGCAACTTCACCAGCAGCCACGAGAAGGGCTCGATTGTGAAGGGAACCGTTAAGACTGTTGATCCGAAGGGTGCCACAGTTGATCTTGGTGATGATGCCGAAGGATACTTGCGCGCTTCTGAAATCAGCACTGAACGTGTTGAAGATGCGACAACGCAGTTGAAGGAAGGCGATGCCGTCGAAGCTGTCATCATCAGCATCGATCGCAAGAACCGTACCATCCAGCTTTCGATCAAGGCCAAGGATGCAGCCGAGACCCGTGAAGCGCTCAATCGTGTTAACAACGATGCAGCGACTGGCACGACAAACCTCGGTGCGCTTCTCAAGGCTAAGCTCGAGGAAAAGTAACCCAACAAACGGAGCTTTGATATGCGAGCCCTCACGAAATCAGAATTGATTGATCGGGTTTTTACGCGCTTGTCGAACATCACAAGCCGCGAAGCGGATGTGGCTGTTAACGAGGTTTTGCGCACAGCTGTCGTGGCATTGAGCCGCGGCGTACGTGTCGAAATCCGTGGCTTCGGTAGTTTCTCGGTCAAGCATCGCGAAGCCCGTAATGGTCGGAATCCACGCACTGGCGAGGCAGTTCATGTTCCTGCTAAGTATGTGCCGTATTTCCGCGCGGGTAAAGAAATCCGTGATGCGTTAAATAACTATGTAAAGGCACAAGGCGAAGCCAAGTAGTTGCTTCGCGAAAAAAGAGCTCCCGCACACACACAGCTAGGAGCTCTTCTAACGGGGTCTTCGGGAGTTTCCTGGAGGCTCCGTTTTGTTTCTGGGGTTGAGATTTCCTTCAGATGTAGCCCACGGGAATTGCGCTTACATTTTCAGTTAATGGAAAATCTCTATCCATAAGGCAAATTAGCCCGCCGTAGCCAGGATTCTTAAGAACACTAAAGTTTTTTAGCATCGAGCGGTTTGGGTTTGCTGTTAGTTTTATCTCTAGGGGATGCAGTTTCCCATCTTGTTCCATTAATAAATCAATCTCTTTTTGATCAGCATCCCGGTACCAATAGAGGAAGGGACGTTTCCCACTGTGTCGATAGCTTTTAAGAATTTCTGATACAACAAAGGTTTCAAAAAAGGCGCCATTCATCGCTCCAGATTCGAGGGTTTCGGCGCTGGACCACTTTGTTAAGTATGCACATAGCCCCGTATCCAAGAAATAGAGTTTTGGCATCTTAGTCATGCGTTTTGTGATATTAAGATAGTAGGGTTCAAGCAGGTAGACAAGGTCTGATGAAACCAAAATGGAAAGCCATTTTTTCGCCGTTGGCTCTGAGATTCCAATAGCATTAGCGAGTTCTGAGTACTTTAAAACTTGTCCTGTTCTTGCAGCGACGGCGGTAATGAACCTCATAAATTGCAGTTCATTAGAAATAACTGAAAGGTCCCGAATATCGCGCGTAATGTAAGTGTTTAAATACGCGGCATAGAAATCGTCTCGATTTGTAGGCTCTAAGGCATCATTTAAGGCGGGAAAACTTCCTTGAAAGATACGCTCAAAAACTTCAGTGAGAGTGTACTTCTTGCTTGTGCGTCTTCTTTTTGCAATCTCTTCTTGGTTTGGGAAAAACGGGGCCCTTTTCGGTCGGTTAGAAAGTTCAGACAAGGAAAGTCCCATCAGGTTAAGAATCCCAACGCGCCCAGCAAGTGACTCAGAGACGTTTTTCATCATGTGAAAGTGTTGTGAACCTGTGAGCCAATACTGTCCCTTGGCATCAGTTGAATCAACTGCTATCTTGATATAAGACAAAAGATTGGGGGCGTATTGAATCTCATCAATAATGACAGGTGGCTTGTGTGCCTGTAGGAAGAGTTCTGGGTTTTGAGTGGCGGATTCTCGCTCGAATAAATTATCAAGCGTGACGTATTCGCGAGCACTGTCGCAGTGTTTAAGAAGGGTGCTTTTACCGACCTGCCGTGCGCCCGTGACAAGAACGACTTTAAATTCTTTAGAAAGACGTTTAATTGTGTTTTCGGCTGTTCTTTGGATGTACATCTTAAATTACCTGGTTTTATAAAATTTGACTTTACTTTAATCGGTATTTTTATTGGCAGAAGACTCCTCTTGTCGTTACAGAGGGGAAAGAAAACCTATTTTGTGCGCAGAACACAAGATCCCCGCAGCACTATCGCTAAAAGAAAATGGTATTTCGCACTGAAAAATGAAGAGTGCTAGGTGGTTTTGCTCAGGAGATAGTAAGTCCTCACTCCTATAATCAAAAATGATTAGGGATGACTGTGTCCCAAATCTTAATAAGGAGATACATGTGAAATTCAGGGTGTTTTCGGCGGTGTGTGTTGCGGTTATGGCCGCAAGTAGTCAACAAGCGATGGCAGCAACTTTTAGTTGGACAAGCGCAGGTGACATTCTCACGTTTGATATCCATGCACAAAACGAAAATTTCAACAATGCGGCTTGTGCTGAAGTCTATGAAGCGCTCGTTCGATGGACGAAAGATATGAAGGTCGAGCCCGCTCTTGCTACAAGCTGGAAACGTGTTCCTGAAGGTTTTCTCTTTGAACTACGTCGTGGCGTGAAATTCCACGAAGGAGAGGATCTCACAGCCGATGATGTGGTCTTTTCCATTAATCGTGCTCTTTTGCCTCGTAGCCAGTTTAAGGGAAGTGCCACGGGTATCTTGGGTGCGGAGAAAAAAGGAAAGTACAGCGTTCTCGTTAAGACCGTCAACGGGTCTCCTGTCCTTTTAAACCAGATGACAGATCTCAGAATCATGAGCGAGAGTTGGGCAAAGAAGCACGATGCTTTGGAGCCGCAGGATTTCATCAATAAGAAGGAAGCCTGGGCAGCTCGTCACGCTAATGGTACGGGGCCATTCCGTCTGAAGAGCCGTGAAGTCGATGTGAAAACTGTCTTTGAAGCCTATGAAGGATGGTGGGACCAGAAGAATCGGCGTGGCAATATCACGGTAGCTACCTATATGCCGATTCAGTCGGCAGCGACTCGTACGGCTGCTCTGCTCTCTGGCCAGGTGCAGTTTGTTCTCGATCCTGCTACACAGGATTTAGAGCGGTTAAAGCACACCGAAGGGGTTAAAGTTGTCGAGGGGGCGGAGAACCGCGCCCTTATGGTTTCTCTTGATCAATCCAGAGAGGTCTCGCCTTACGTCAAAGGCGTAAAGGGGGAGACTCTAACAAAGAATCCTTTTAAAGACGCACGCGTACGCGAGGCGCTTTCCATTGCTGTTAATCGCACAGGGCTTGTAAAAAACGTGATGCGTGGCTCAGCCCGGGCTTCGGGAACTATCGTTGCATCCAATGTTAACGGTTGGACAAAGGAGGCCGCAGAGCTCCCGAGTTTTGATGTAAAACGTGCGAAGAAACTCCTTTCTGAGGCGGGTTACCCCGAGGGATTCTCCTTTACTTTAGATACACCAAACAACCGTTGGGTTAATGACGAAAACGTCTGCAAGGCGCTTGCCTCAATGTGGGCAAAGATTGGCGTGAAAGTTAGTGTCAACTCAATGCCTCGGGCTCAGTATTTTCCGAAGGTGCTTTCCTTTGATACATCAGCGGGCTTGGTCGGCTGGGGCGCCTCAACGTTTGATGCTTTGTATCCGTTGCAGTGTCTTTCTGCGACATTTGATCCAAAGGGCGGAAACGGTATTAGTAATATTGGTCGCGTTTCTGATCCAAAACTTGATTCCCTTATTAAGGCTATCGCAACAGAGGAAGATGCCGTAAAACGTAATGCCCTTATTTCCGAGGCGCTTACTGTAGAAAAGAAAGCCTTTTACCATATCGCCCTTTACGAGCAGTTCATTCCGTGGGCAATGCGTGGGAACGTGAATGTGATTCATAGACCCGACAATCGCCTTACACTCGAGTGGGTAACGGTAAAATAACGGCCGTCGAGTTAGGAGAACTTTATAGTCTCCTATGGAAAAAAAGTGGTTATTTTTAGGCGGCACGGGGTTACTAAGACGTGATTCTGTGCCGACTTCGTATTGATGTTTGCATTTATTACTAAGAGGTTTTTCGAAGCTCTTTGTGTTCTACTCGCTGTAGTAGCCGTCTCTTTTGTACTCTTTCAGTTCGTTGGCGACCCGGTTTCGCAGATGCTACCGATTGATGCCACCATGGAAGACAGGGCGCGCCTTACGGCAGCCCTCGGGTTAAACGATTCTGGTTGGGTGCAGTTCTGCCGCTTTCTAAAAAATGCTATTCACGGCGATTTCGGCCTTTCTCTGAGACAGGCCGCACCCGTTGCTGACCTATTTGCCGCGAGGCTCCCTGCTACGATAGAACTTGCTTTTGTTGCTGTGTTTCTTGCGACCGTTATTGGTGTCCCCTTAGGGGCATATGCCGCTTATGCTAGAGGCAAGAGAGGGGCCGACGCCGTGATGGGATTTTCTCTACTAGGCATTTCGCTACCGACATTTTTCATTGGCATCCTTCTTATCCTCGTCTTTAGTGTCTGGCTTCAGTGGCTTCCGGCTTTCGGCCGTGGCGAGGTTGTAAAAATCGGTTTTTGGACAACAGGATTCTTAACCGCAGATGGTTGGAAGCATCTCATCCTACCTGCGACGACTCTTGCAATCTTTCAGGTCGCACTCGTCATTCGACTCGTACGCTCTGAGATGCTTGAAGTGTTGCGTAGTGACTTTATTAAATTCTGCAGAGCGCGTGGTCTTAGTTTTAAAAGTATTTACTTTCGGCACGCTCTAAGAAATGCGCTTTTGCCTGTGATTACGGTAACGGGTCTTCAACTCGGTGGCATCATCGCCTTTTCGATTGTCACGGAAACCGTATTTCAATGGCCTGGGATGGGACTACTGTTTTTACAGTCTGTGCAGTTTGCAGATATCCCAGTGCTCTCTGCCTATCTGTGCCTTATTGCACTGGTATTTGTTGTGATTAATTTTTGTGTGGATTTGCTGTATCTCGCAGTCGATCCCCGCTTGAGAACACGAGGTGTGAAATGAAAGAGGATGTGAAAGCATTTGCTTTAGCCATCGATGAAGTTCTTCCAAAGGTCATTGAGTTGCGGCACACGATTCACGCAAATCCAGAAATGGGTTTAAAGGAATTCGAAACTGCAAAAATTGCAGCGAAGACTCTGCGAGATTTCGGTTGCGATGAAGTCACAGAAGGCGTTGGCGGAACGGGCGTTGTTGCTCTCATTCATGGGAAGAGACCCGATAATGGGAAAACGGTTCTCTTCCGCGCAGATATGGATGCTCTTCCTCTTACGGAAAAAACCGGTTGCGCTTGGTCTTCAAAGACGCCTGGTGTCATGCACGCTTGCGGGCATGACGGTCACGTCGCTTGGGCTCTTGCCACGGCCTATGCCCTCGCTAAAACGCGCGATTTCTCTGGCACTGCGATGATTGTGATTCAACCAGGGGAAGAAGGCTGGTCGGGAGCAAAGAAAATGATTGACGACGGCCTATTTACGCGTTGGAATGTGACAGAGGTCTTCGCAGGGCACTGTGGCCCCGAGATGCCCGTTGGCGACTATGGCGTTCGCGTAGGCGCCATGATGGCTGTAGCTGATGCCTTTTACATCGATGTTGTGGGTTTAGGAGGCCATGGGGCAAGACCACACTTTACTGTGGATCCCGTTGTTGCCGCTGCCCAGGTTATCTTGGCCCTGCAGACTGTTGTCTCGCGCTCGGTTGACCCCATGCATCCTGCAGTTGTAACGATTGGCGCTGTTAATGGCGGAAATGAAGACGGTGTTTCCGTTATTCCTGAGAAGGTGCGGTTAGCTGGCACGGTGCGGTGCTTAAATAAGGAAGACCAAGAGACGATTATTAAGAGGATGGAAGAGATCTGTGCGGGACTTTCCACTACGACAAAAGCAAAGATTATTCTCGACTACGACCGTCGTTATCCATCGTTAGTAAACGCTAAAGAACAGGCTGAAGCCGCAGGGGCGGTTTTCTCTGAAATCGCCACAGGGCGAGTCAATATGGACTTCCCAGCGAGCATGGGAGCGGAGGACTTTGCCTTTATGACAGAGGTAAAGCCCGGCGCCTACGTCAAAGTCGGTGTCACGGATGCTACCCATAGGGCAAAGGTACACAATCCGGAATTTGACTTTAACGATGTCGTTATAAAAGATGCCGCAACGGGCTTTGCAACGCTTATCGCTCGGCGCTTAAATGGGACAGTGTAGATGGCATTCCTTGCGCGCATAAAGAGAGCAATTTCCCAAAACGAAATCGTCGCAAGCTTTTTTGAAACGCCTGCGGCATGGATTTCTGCGCTGGTGATTTTTGTACTCTGTTTTGCTGCTCTTTTTGCGCCCGTTATCGCGAGTGTCAATCCCTTTGACTTGGAACTTTTGGATGTAATGGAGGCGCATCTGCCGCCAGTGTGGATAGAAGGAGGAGACCCCCGTTTTATCCTTGGCACTGACGACCAAGGCCGAGACCTATTTTCTGCCATTCTCTATGGCTTACGTTTGTCGTTTGCAATTAGCCTAACGAGTGTGGTGCTTTCGATAGTAATTGGCGTCGGTGTGGGTGTTCTTTCGGGATTTCTCGGCGGTTGGGTTGATGCCCTCCTGATGCGCCTTTGCGATGTGATGCTTTCCTTTCCCGCGATTCTCGTGGCGCTCTTAACTGATGGAATATTGCGGTCCATATTCCCTGCCTCCATCCATGAATCGCTTTCATACGTTGTTCTGATTTTTGCCCTGACGCTCTCAGGCTGGGTTCCTTACGCTCGAACGGTAAGAGGACTTACTCTTGTGGAAAAGGGAAAAGAATACGTCACGGCTGCAGAAGTGATTGGAGAAAAGTACTCTCGCATTATGAGGCGACACATTTTCCCCAACGTTTTGGGCCCTGTCTTTGTCCTTGCGGCTGTGAATGTGGCAACAGCCGTAATGACTGAGGCAACACTTTCCTTCTTAGGCGTAGGTGTGCCACCAACAACCCCGTCTCTTGGAACTCTTATCCGTATTGGCAATGACTATCTATTCTCTGGAGAATGGTGGATCTGCATCTTCCCAGGAATTGTTCTCATTGCTGCTGTGCTTGCTGTGAACCTCTTAGGCGATTGGTTAAGAGATGCGACGAATCCGAGTCTTCAATAGATTTTTATGACTAGATCCACGGAAAAATTAGCTCTTGAGGTTAAGAACCTTCGCGTCGAGATACCAACAAGGCGCGGAGTGCTCACGGCGCTAGATGACATCAACCTTGCAATCGCCCCAGGGGAGGTTGTCGGAATGGTAGGGGAATCTGGAGCAGGCAAGTCGATGACGGGTAATGCCGTCTTAGGGCTTCTTCCTGCGAATGGGCGAATCGTTGCTGGCGAAATCTGGGTCGATGGTATTCGCATTGATAACCTAGAAGAAAAAGAAATGAACGCTGTGCGTGGTAAGAAAGTCGGTGCCATCTTTCAAGATCCTCTAACGGGGCTCGATCCCTTGATGACCGTTGGCGAGCAGCTCACAGAGACCCTACTTACGCATCACCCAGACATCTCAAGGGAAGAGGCGAAGAAACGAGCTCTAAGCCTTATGAAAGAAACAGGAATCCCCGCAGCTGAGGAGCGATTTGATGCGTGGCCTCATCAGTTCTCAGGCGGTCAAAGGCAACGCATCGTAATTGCCTTAGCGCTTGCGGCCGAACCCGTGCTTCTTATCGCTGATGAACCAACAACAGCACTTGATGTGACGATTCAAGCGCAGATTATTGATCTCATTGTGCGCCTAGCTAAAGAGCGCCACATGGCAGTTCTCTTAATTACGCACGATATGGGGGTTATCGTCCAAGCGGCAGATCGGGTGGCAGTGATGTACGCAGGGCAAATTGTTGAAATCGGTAACGTCTCAGATGTAATTCACCGTCCTCAGCACCCCTACACATTGGGCCTTATGGGCGCAATTCCAGATATCCATTCTGAAAGTGAATGGCTTGAACAGATTGACGGCAGTATGCCGGGGTTATCCGCAATTCCTGCTGGCTGCGCTTTCCATCCACGCTGCAAAGCGGCCGATGCGCGTTGTAAGCAGGAGAGGCCGCCACTTATGCCGATGGGAACTTGCCTTGCTCGTTGTTGGATGGCATCCCCCACGGGTGGTCCCGTGCCAGAGCGTTTGGTGCAATTTGAGCCGAAGGCATTTCGCTATGTTCATTCGGAAAAGGATGGTGCCAAATGAAGGCAGGGTTAGCGAATTTAGAAAAGGTCGTAGAACTTCGGGGCGTTTCAAAAGAGTTCCCGTTGCCCCGCTCTTTAGCCGACAAACTCTTAAAACGTCCCGGGCGTGTTGTTAAGGCCGTAAACGATGTGAGTTTTTCTATTTCCCCAAGAGAAACGTTTTCTCTTGTGGGGGAATCAGGTTGCGGGAAAAGTACGCTTGCAAGACTAGTTGCAGGGATTTATCGCCCCAGCCAAGGGGAGGTTTTCTTATTTGGTAAGAACGTAGCTACGGCGAATCTTTTTGACGTACGGCGCCGCATCAACATGATTTTCCAAGACCCGTACGCAAGCCTTAATCCACGGATGAGGATCTACGATGCGGTAGCAGAACCCTTGCGGGTTCAGCACCCTGAGATGCAAGAAGAAGAAATCCGCGAGAAAGTCTTGATGGCAGTAAAACTTGTGCGTCTTAGCGAAGACGCTCTTGTGCGTTATCCACATCAGTTTTCTGGTGGACAGCGGCAGAGAATCTGTATTGCCCGGGCCTTAACGGGAAGGCCAGACTTCTTAATTTGTGATGAGCCTACAAGTGCGCTTGATGTTTCCGTGCAGGCACAGGTTCTCAACTTGATGCGTGAGTTGCAGCAGGAAATCGGTATTTCCTATCTTTTCATCTCTCACAACCTTGCTGTTGTTCATCACGTCAGTGACCGAGTCGGGGTTATGTACTTAGGGCACCTTGTTGAAACGGCTGATAGGGAGAGCCTTTTTACCGAGCCCTTACACCCTTACTCTAAGATGTTGATGGCTGCCATCCCAACGCTTGAAAAGGCGGTAGGTCGCCTTTTCGTTCCGCAAGGGGAAGTTCCAAGCCCTCTTACGCCCCCGAGCGGCTGTCCCTTCCATCCACGTTGCCCTCATGCGACGCAGCGTTGCAGGGAGGAACTCCCGAAAGTTGTAACTCTGATGGGGAAAAACGGGCCTCGTACAGTGGCCTGCCACCTTGTGGCTAGTGGGCATTGATTTTCGTTAGAGACTAGGGGAATTGTTGGGTGTATTTGTTTCTTAAATACGCCCTGAAATTGCTGTATTCGCTTATCATTGCGAGTTGTTTGTTTTCATTGGGTTGATTCAAAGAAAAAGGCGTCTTTGTTATGAAAATGCGTTCGTTTGTATTCGCCACTTTAGGCCTGTCGATGGTGTCCTCTTTTGCTGTCTCAGCGGCAGAACTTGGTTCTCTATCTCTCGTCTCTCGTCTCGGAGAGCCTTTCGATGCAAGGCTTGTTGTGCGTGATTTAAAAGAGGGAGAAACGGCGCAGGTCACGATAGCCGATGATAAGTACTACAAACGAATTGGAAAGGCGCGCTCTCCTGAGAGCACGACTCTTAGGATCGGTAGTAAAGCCGACTCTAAAGGCCGGGTGCGCATCATTGGCACGGAACCCATGCAGTTAAAAGAATTTCCGCTCATTCTTCTTTTAACGTCAGACGGAAAGGTTAAAGCTAAGGTTTATAACGTAAAGCTTGCCGCACCTCGCTCAGTTGCACGAGGGGAAGGGAAGAAAACCACGCCTACTATTGAGCATAAGGAAAACTTAGCTCTTATCCCATCGGCAGATGCTCCAGTCACTTCCGCTTCATCTAAGACTAAGGTAGCAAGTCCTGCCGTAAAGACAGTAAAGCCCAAGGCAGTAAAGATAGCGAAGACGTCAGCAAAGCCTGCTACAGTGAAATCCCCCGCAAAGAAGACAGTTGTAGCGAAGAAGGCTAAAGCGCAGGCCGCAAAGAAAGTAAGCCCCAAGAAGGTAGCCAAGAAGATTTCCCCGAATCAGAAAATTCGGGTGGAAAAGGGCATGACAATGTGGTCTATTGCGCAGACTGCGCGCAGTAGTTATCCAAAGGCAAGTTCGGACAGAATTATTGTTGGTTTCATGCGGGCAAATCCAGAGGCCTTTAAGAGTGGCGCTACGAGCGTTCGCAGAGGGGTAGTGCTCCGTGCCCCGACCGTGGCGGAAGTCAATGCCATTGCCGAAGAAGAGGCTCGCGCCATTGTGCGGGCAAAACCCGTGGTGGCTTCTCAGGATTTGATCTCTACAGCAGAAAAGAGCACCACACAGCAGTCTCCTGCAACAGCGGGTGAGTCTGACGTTATTGAAAAAACAATTGCAGCAACAAGTGCAGCGCAAGTGAGTGCTCAAAGTGCCGCGTCTAGTACTGCGACACCTTCAGAAGAAGGAAAGAAGGCGGATGCTCCTGCTACTCAAACAAAAGAAGTTTCCTCTAGTAGCACGGCGCCCGCTAGTGATAAGAGCGTAGAGCCAGCGGCCTCTGAAAAGGCCACTGCAACGGAAAAGCCCCAAACGGAACAAATAGCAGAGAAACCCCAAGTAGAAAGTAAGGTAGAGTCTTCTAAGGTTGATACGCCAAAGGAGGATGGGGGCTCGGGTACGCTTTTTGCTACAGTTATTTTCGCCCTAGTCGTTTTGGTAGGAGGTTTCTTCTTCGCGCGTAAGAGACGCACTAAGAGAACTTCTCAAGGGGTAGAGAGGTTAAGAGCAGTTTCTACCTCGAGGGCAAAAGAGACACCTGTCGTTTTCCGCAAGGAAGAGCCGAAGACAGAACCCTCTCAGATTGACGGTATTGAAAAGACAGTCACGCGGAGAATCGAATCTGACCGCTACGCGGAGCGTGGTTTTGAGTTAAAGGGCGAAGCCGCACCCGTGAAAGTTATTCCTGAGGTTTCTCCCACGCTCGAGAGCCCGAAGGAAGAGATTCGGGTAGAGGAAGAAAAAAACGCTACAGAAGAAAAACCAGTGGTTGAGGAAAATCCCAAGTTGGAGGAAAAGTCTACCGAGGTGAGTCCTGCGGAAACGCCAGTTGCCGAAACACAAATAGAGCAGGCGATAGAGGCCAGTAATAATCGAATCGAGCCTACGCTTGGAATCGACCTCCCCGGAAAGGCAGCTCAAGAGGCTACGACGAATTCTTCTACAGAAACGGTGCCCTCTGAAGGCTCTCTTGAATCGGCAGTGGACGAAACCGGAAAAGAGAGAACCATTGACGCCCAGATCGAAGAGGCTCGGGCTCTTTTAGAGGGGTCTCTTTCTGAGAAAGCCTTAGAGATTCTTGAGCAGATTGCTCTTAATGGCGACGAGAAACAGCGTGCCGCTGCCTTGCGACTCTTAACGCTGCGAGATCGTAAGTAATGCGGCTTGCTCTTGGGATTGAATACACGGGAACGCGGTTTTTTGGCTGGCAAAAGCAGCCCGATTGCCGCACCGTGCAAGCAACTCTTGAGAGAGCTCTTGAGAGGTTTGTTACAGAACCCGTGGGAACGATTTGCGCAGGAAGGACAGACACGGGCGTACACGCCCTAAGCCAAGTCGTACACATTGATGTTTCCTGTTCGCGCCCGATGGGAAACTGGGTTCGCGGCGTCAATACATTTTTGCCTGAGGATGTTGTTGTTCGTTGGGCAAAAGAGGTCGATGAAGAATTCTCCGCAAGGTTCTCGGCTCTGAGTCGAACTTATGAGTATTGGATCTATAACGATGCTGTCCGGTCACCGGTTTGTTCCGAACTAACAGGGTGGGTGTGGAGACCCCTAGATGCCGAGAGGATGCATAGAGCCTCCCAGGTTCTTCTTGGAGAGCATGATTTTTCGAGTTTTCGGGCGGCAGATTGTCAGGCGGCAAGTCCCGTGCGTACCATAGAAGAAATCAGCGTTAAACGCTTCGGGAAATTACTTCGCATCCGCATTCGAGCGAATGCCTTCTTACAGCATATGGTCCGCAATATCGTCGGAACTCTTGTCTATGTAGGAACTGGGCGCGAAGAAGAGTCTTGGGTCTTAGAGGTTCTTAAGGCGCAAAGGAGAGCCGTGGCGGCTCCCACCTTTGCGGCCTCTGGCCTTTATCTTGTTGCTGTGGAATATCCCGAAAAGTATGCTCTTCCTTCCGCGGCAGAATTCCCCTACGCAGCTCTCGGTTTGCTCTAACCCAAATTCTCTTTGCAAAGCGTTAGAAAACCCAAGAAATTTGTCGGGTTTTCGGTCGATATAATGCTCCGCATATTTTTTGAAAGATTTTTGAGGAAAGAAAATGGCTGAAAAACTTCATGCACGTGTTCTTATTGTTGGGTCTGGTCCAGCGGGCTACACCGCTGCTGTCTACGCAGCGCGCGCGAACCTTTCTCCTGTGCTAATTACCGGGATGGAGCAAGGCGGACAATTGATGACAACAACTCAGATTGAAAACTGGCCAGGTGCCGTCGACGGTATTGACGGATCAGCATTAATGGCGAACATGCTTAGTCACGCTGAGAAGTTTGGTGCGAAGATTGTCTTTGATGTCATTAAGAAGGCAAACTTAAGCGAAAAGCCCATGCACCTTGTAGGCGACTTGGGCGAGTACACCTGCGATGCCCTCATCATCGCCACAGGGGCAAGCGCACGTTACTTAGGGCTTGAAAGTGAAACAGCCTACCGAGGTAGAGGGGTTTCTGCCTGTGCGACTTGCGATGGGTTCTTCTACCGCAAGAAGCCCGTGGCGGTTGTAGGGGGTGGCAATGCTGCCCTTGAAGAAGCCCTCTATTTAAGTGAGATTGCTTCTGTCGTTCACCTCGTGCATCGTCGTAACGCATTCCGTGCCGAACCCATTATGGTCGATAAGCTTATGAAGGCAGTTGAGGCTGGAAAGATTATCCTTCATACACCACGCACTGTTTCTGAGGTTCTCGGAGACGCCAATGGCGTCACAGGACTTGCCATCGAAGGCGAAGGGAAAAAGGAGACACTTGCGGTTGACGGTGTTTTCATCGCTATTGGCCACGCTCCGAACACTGCAGTCTTTGCTGACTCTGTTGAACTCGATCACGGCTACGTCGTAACACGACGCCCAGGGAGCAGGGCGCTCACGGCAACGAATGTTCCTGGCGTTTTTGCCGCTGGGGATTGCGCAGACTCTGTGTACCGTCAGGCAATTACGAGCGCTGCTACGGGCTGTGAAGCGGCTCTTGATGCGCAGCGTTACCTTGAATCGCTCGAAGGCTAAAAAGTAAATCATGGGAAATAATTTCGAAGCCCTGAGAGCCGTTGCTTCGCAGATTAAGGAAGAGGCCCGAAAGCGCACGGAACTTAAAGAGAAAAAAGAGCAGGCCGAGGCGCGTGTTGCTCGTGAGACCTTGGACTTTCTCCGCACGATGCAAAAGGATGGCGTTAAAAGTGCACCTGATGTGCGGCTAAAAGCCAATCAAAAAGATGTACCTATTAGTTTTTCTGCAGCGATGCGAGAAGCAGGGGTGACGCCTCTCGGAGTTCCCACTCGGGCGCATCACAAGAAGACGGTAACAACGGAACCTTTGCAGACGATTGCAGATAACAAAGCAGTTCTCACGGAATCTCTAAGCGATGAGGCCGATTCCACGGAGTTCCTCGAGAGTGAAGATGGCCTTTCGTTTCGCCGCCCTGAAGTGGGGCCCGATGTGCCACGCGACCTTAGACGCGGGCGCTGGGTTGTTATGGGGCAACTTGATCTACATGGGATGTTTGTTGAAGAGGCGCGGGAGGCGGTTTCAAACTTCTTAAAGAATGCCGTCGCTCGAGAGCTTTACTGCGTACGCATCATTCACGGCAAGGGAAATGGCTCTCCGCAGGGGCTTTCTATCCTGCGGGAGAAGGTAAGGCGTTGGCTTAAACAGCGTAGTGAAGTTGTCGCTTTCGCTGAGCCCCATGAACGAGATGGCGGCGCTGGAGCCACTATCGTTCGTTTACGAGCGCAACAGAGAAAGTCCTAAAGAAAACGCGGCCATTTCGACCGCGTTTTTCTTCCTGGGGTGTTTTGCCTTTCGTTATTCGGCAAGTTTCAGCCCAGACTCAATACGAGAAATCACTTCTTCTTTCCCAAAGAGCGCAAGTGTCTTGTCGATTTGCGGCGTGGTCTGTGCGTTGCAGACAAGGACGCGCAATGGGGTTGCAATTGGTCCCATTTTGATAGACATCTCTTGCATGACGGTCTTTAGAGCACCATAGATATTCTCTGGTGTAAAGGCATCAATTGCACGAATCAATTCAAGGAAGCGAAGAAGGGCGGCTTTGTTTTCTCCTGCGAGAGCCGCGCGAACCGCTTCGGCATCGCGATCTAAGGGCTTATAAAAGAGCATTGCAGCGTCAGCAAGCGCTTCAAGCGTTGCGGCGCGGCTCTTTAAGAGCGCACAGACGCCAGCGAGGTCAGCGTGTCCTTCGAAGATGGCCCCTCGCTTTTCAAGGCGTGGTTTAACTAGGCCCGCTAGACGGTTGTCATCGGCTTCTTTCATGTACTGAGAGTTGAGCCACTCGAACTTCTTAAAGTCGATTCGGGCTGCAGCTCTCGAGCAATCTTTTAGATTGAAGACGTCGGCAAGTTCCTTGCGGCTAAATTTTTCCATATTGCCGTGACCCCAACCGAGGCGAGCCAAGTAGTTAAAGACAGCCTCAGGTAAAAAGCCCTGATCACGATATTCCAAAATCGACACTGTACCGTGGCGTTTAGAGAGTTTCTGACCATCGGGGCCATTAATAAGCGGAAGGTGACCGAAGACGGGAACTTCAGCGCCAAGCGCTCTGTAAAGGTTAATCTGTCGCGGCGTGTTATTGATGTGATCTGCACCACGAATCACGTGGCTTACCTTCATATCCCAATCATCGACAACGACTGCAAAGTTATATGTTGGGATACCATCGCGCATGATGATGAGGTCGTCTAGCTCTTTATTGGCAACGGTAATCGTTCCATAAACAGCGTCGTCCCAAGTGACTTCGCCATCATCGGGATTGCGGAAACGAATCACAGGGGTGACGCCCTCAGGGATGGGTTTACCGATGCAATTCTCTGGTCTCCAACGGCCATCGTAACGGGGTTTAAGACCCTTGGCCTTCTGTTCGGCGCGCATTTGGTCGAGCTCTTCAGGAGTTGCATAGCAACGGTAGGCACGGCCATCAGCGAGCATTTCCTCGACAATTTCACGGTACCGAGCCAGGCGATCCATCTGGTAGATGGGACCTTCGTCATAGTCAAGGTCAAGCCATTTCATAGAATCGAGAATGACCTGGGTGGCCTCGGGGGTGGAACGCTTCTGATCTGTATCTTCGATGCGAAGGAGGAATTTACCTCCAAGGTGACGGGCAACAGCCCAGCAATAGATAGCGGTTCTAGCAGTTCCAAGGTGCATCATCCCTGTTGGAGAGGGAGCAATGCGGGTACGGATTTCTTTCATAGTAATAAAACCTCAAAATCTTGGCTTTTTCCACGCAGAAGAATGAAGAAAAAGTAATTCAAACAGCCTCTGCTGGTAAGTTGAGGGCGATTTTAAACCATGTATTAAACGGAGCCATCATAGAAGCGTTTCTAGGATGGCTCCGCAGTCGAGAAAGTGTCTTTTAATGCTTAATAAGCGTATTGAGAAGCCCACGGAGGAAGGAGCCCCCGAGTTTTTTCATTTGCTTTGTTGCGGCACTACGCACAGCGCTCTTTGCTGCACCCGCCAAAATATCGGTTGCAATTCCACCGATGCTTGAGGCGCGTTCTCGTTCTTCTTCTCGCCTCTGGCGGCGTTCTTCTCGCTCCTGAGCGGCGGCAAGCTTGGCGGCTTCTTTCTGCTGCTTAGCTTCTTCTTTTGCCTGCGCAGCAGCGGCGGCAGCGGCGTTAGCTTCCTGCATAATCACCTGAATCTTTTCGTAAGCAGATTCTCTATCGACTGCTTTGTCATAGACTCCCGCTACAAGAGAGTTCTCCATGAGAGTGGCTCTCTCTTCAGGGGTGATGGGACCTACCTGCGCAGAAGGGGGAAGAACGTAAGCACGTTCTACGATTGAAGGAGATCCCTTGCGGTCTAGGAAAGAAATAAGGCCTTCGCCTACGGCGAGTTCCCCGATGACTTCGGCAGTCTTAAACGCAGGATTTGCTCTAAAGGATTCTGCAGCGATACGGACTGCCTTTTGTTCCTTCGGTGTGAAAGCACGCAAGGCATGTTGTACACGGTTGCCAAGTTGCGCGGAAACATCATCAGGAATGTCATCAGGAGACTGTGTGACAAAGTAGATGCCAACGCCACGCGAGCGAATGAGGCGAACAATCTGTTCGATCTTCTCTAAGAGTTCCGGCGTGGCATTAGAAAAGAGCATATGCGCTTCATCGAAGAAGAAAACGAATTTTGGCTTCTCTAGGTCGCCCACTTCAGGCATCTTTTCATAGAGTTCGGCTAAGAGCCACAAAAGGAGCATCGAATAGGTCAGAGGAGAATTCATCAACTTATCAGCGGCAAGAATATTGATGACGCCAAACCCATTTTCGTCAGTCTGCATCAAATCGAAGATATCCAAGGAGGGCTCTCCGAAGAAGACATCTGCCCCTTCGTTTTCAAGTTTAAGCAGAGCTCGCTGAATCGCACCGATACTCGCAGAGGCAATCTGACCGTACTCGGTCGTGAACTTATCTTTGTTTTCTCCGACGTAGCGAATCATCAAGCGGAGATCTTTAAAGTCAATGAGAAGAAGTTCTTTATCGTCCGCAATCTTGAAAATGAGTGTTAAGAGTGCGCTTTGCACATCATTGAGGTTAAGCATGCGGGCAAGGATGACAGGGCCCATGTCGCTTACGCGAATGCGTAACGGGTGGCCATTTTTTCCGAAGGCATCCCAAAAGCACACGGGGTAGGCGCGATTGACGTATCCAGCTTCACGAAGTTTTAGGGAAGCGATTCGTTCTGCGATTTTTCCCTTGGGAGCGCCGGGTTTACTGATCCCGGAGAGATCGCCTTTAATGTCACTCATGAACACAGGAACGCCCATGGCACTGAATGTCTCGGCCATTGTTTGCAGCGTTACGGTTTTTCCTGTTCCTGTCGCGCCAGCAATCAAGCCGTGTCTATTAATCATCTCAGGGCGGATGAATAACTCTGTCTTGTCATTTTTAGCGATTAAGGGGCGATTCTCACTATCAAGCATACGAAGGTCCTCGGGTTAGAAGATTCTCGAAAAAGGCAATATTTTGGAAATTTCAATTGAAAAATACCCAATTGGAGTGATTTTAGGGGAAATAACTAAAGATTTTTTTCAAAACCTGCCTAAAAACGCAATTGACATGCGGTAACTTTCAGATACAATCGAAAACGAGGTGAAGGAGTAGAGATACTTCCATAGGAGAAGAAGCATGAGAATCACACATGCGGTTGGCGTGTTGGGGATGTTTATCTTCCCCACAGTTGCCTTCGCCTCGTCTTTAAATGGTGCTGAACTATCCATCTGGTGGGCGTTGCCTTTTGCGGGAATCCTCTTGAGTTTGGCACTTTGCCCGATGTTCGCTGAACATTTTTGGCATAACCATTACGGTAAGGTCGCCGTCCTTTGGGCTTTGATTTGCGCGGTTCCGATGTTTTTCGTTTTCGGATCCGAAGTCGCCGTAAAAGAAATCGCTCACGCTTTGATTGGGGACTACATCCCATTCCTATTTTTCGTTGGCGCTCTTTTTATTATCGCTGGCGGCATTCACATTCGTAGCAGTTTCGCAGGACGCCCTGTCTTTAACGCGGGTTTCCTTGCAGTTGGCGCGATTCTTGCGAATGTGATGGGAACGACGGGCGCGGCAATGCTTCTTATTCGTCCGCTTATTCACGCCAACATGGGTCGTAAACACGCCACTCATACCTTTATCTTCTTTATCTTCATTGTTGCCAACATTGGCGGTTGCTTGACGCCTTTAGGAGATCCTCCTCTTTTCCTAGGATTCCTTCGTGGCGTGGAGTTCTTTTGGACTGCCCAACACTTGATTCTTCCTTGGGGAGTGACACTAGCGATTCTCCTTTCTATCTACGTGGCTATCGATGAGTACTTCTATCGCCTAGAGAAGAAAGACCACACCTTTATTCCGCATCCAGAGGAACGCGTTCCCTTTAAGGTCGAAGGATCGGTTAATGTCCTATACCTTTTCGGCATGGTTGGTGCCGTTCTGATGAGTGGTATCTGGAATCCAGGCATTGAGTTCACAGTGCTTGATGTACACCTTTCTCTGCAGGGAATCGTCCGTGATTGCTGCTTTATCGCACTCGCTCTCTTAAGTTACTTTACAACTCCGAGGCGTGTTCACGAAGTTAACCACTTTAACTTCGATCCGATTATTGAGATTGCAAAACTCTTTTTTGGCATCTTCGTTTGCATCGTCCCGGTGCTTGAGATGCTCCGTGCAGGTTCCTCTGGCGTCTTCGCTCCCCTCGTTGCACTCGTGACGAACGCAGATGGCCAGTTCAACAATGCGATGTTCTTCTGGATGACGGGTTCTCTGTCGGCCTTCCTCGATAACGCGCCGACGTATCTCGCATTCTTTAACCTCGCAGGTGGTGATGCAGCTACCTTGATGACAGTGCATGCTAAGACTTTGATGGCTGTCTCCATGGGGGCAGTCTTTATGGGAGCACTTTCTTACATTGGAAATGCGCCCAACCTGATGACAGTTTCGATTGTTCGTCAGCGTGGCTTTGCGATGCCAAGCTTCTTTGGCTATATGGCGTGGTCAGTGGGTATTCTCTGCCCGACATTCGCCCTCGTTGTTTGGTTATTCGTCTAGTCAAATAAATTATTTTTCACTAGGCCGCCAGATAGGCACCCCGTGTTTGTTTGACGGCCTTAGTTTTTTTCATTAACGGCCTAATTGGGGAGAATTGACCGTGAAAGAGAGGCTTTTAGTAAGCTTTGGAAGTTTTGTCTTCGAAAAATATAGTCCAGGGAATAATCCTCTAGATTTGTCCGTTACTTCGTAGTTTTAGTCGCCAGACAGACACGTGTTGTTTGTTTGGCTTTTTATTTTTGGCAACCTAGAGGAGGTCACCAATGGAAAGGAGGGCTATAACTAGCCAAGAAGGGACACTGTCCCATAAGTTTCATTTCGGTAAGCTTTTGTGTTCTGCAGGGCTCGCTTTATTTACAACACAAGGAATCTGCTCTGAGGCAAGAGAAATTTCTCTTAGCGCGGGAGAGGAACCATTTATCTATTCTGAGGTAATAGAAGCGGTGGCAGAGACTACCGGTTGGAAAGAGGAGGATGATTTCGCTATTCGCATGACTAAGGTGACGGGAGACGGCGCTGTGTATGCTGTTTATAGCGCTGAGTACTCGGATGCCCTGGATGGAAGTGCGTTTGCTGGACAGGGTGAAGAGGGAGGCTCAGTTGTTATTTATCCCAAGAAGCTTACGATTGAATCCGCGGATGTTGGTATTGCATTCGTAAGAACAGATGAAACCGACCCTGGGCTCGGTAGTCTCGTTACGGATTGCGATGTTTATATAAAAGCACCAACCGTTATTAAAGAAGATGGTGGTGTTATTGGAACATTGCGGTTTACTGCAAGAGATCCTGCTAATTTGAGGTCAGAAGAATCAGCATGGACTCCAACGGTTAACTTAACGGGTGACTATCGATTCTCAGAAGGTCGTCTCGAGTTCGATTCCGTCAATGCCACAATAATTGGAGAGGGTTCTATCGGGACACTCGCTCTTAATGAAACAATCGAGGGACACAAAGCGACACTTCATATTACAGAAGACCCAGCGAGCGCAAAGAGATCTTTCCTTCGTGCGGAAGAATTGGAACTTTCTTCCGGGATCCTAAAAGTCACGGGCTCGGGTACTGGTACTGGTTTCGGAAGTGTTTTTCAAGCGATAAATCTTTCTTCTCTGAGGGAGGAGCCAAGCGAGAGTTCTATAGAGGTCTCTGGAAATGGAGCGCTCGTTCTTGGAGAAGTCCCAGTGGGAGACAGAGATGTATCCTTTGTCGGAGAGGAGGTTATCCGTCTTTTGGGCGAGAGCAAGGTCGCAGGAGGCGCTATTCGTCCGACGCTTGTGACGAGTAACACGACACCACGGGTTTCTTTACCAGAGGGTGCAACGCTAACAATTAAAGTTGGGTCAGTGGATTCAGCCACGTCAACAGGCTCCAATGCTTCCATCCTTTTTGGTAGCGATGCACGTTGGGTTGTTCTCTGTGGCGAGGACGCTTCACCGCGATTGCGTTCTGTTGGGACAAATTTTTCGGTTGCGTCGCAAGAGGGCGCAGAACTTGTCATCAGTGGGTGGAGTGGAGAAGATCTTAATCTTGGTATTACGTGGAATCCAGATTACGTAAGGTTCAAAAATACAACGTTGGGACGAGCAGAGGCCGTGCTTACCGATAGTGGGATTCGTATTACTCGGCAGTTAATGCAGGAACTTCCTAGTCTTAAATCTCGTAACGCAGTGAAGATTGCCGAAGATGGACTCTATGCGGGAACGCTTGCGTCTCCTGGGGTCGAATTCATTCGCGAGGCAATTGGAAATGAAAAAATTGGGAAAGATATCTTTGCTGATTTCGTTGACTCTTCGGTGTTTTTGCCATTCTCATCAGGCACTCTCGTTCTCTCAGAAAGAGCTTTTGATGCAACGCACGCCAATGCCATGACTCGGCCCATTGTTAGAACGACAGAACGTACACATTGGTGGGCTTCTGCAAGTAGAGAAAAACACCGTATCCCTGCCTCTAACCTTAAGGGGACTGTCACAACGGCTTCCTTTGGGTTTGATAGGACATTTAATGAAAATTGGACGGGATCTCTTGCTGTCACAGGCATCAAGGTTGATTCTCACACGAAGGCTGCTTCAAGCAGTATTAACGGGGACGCAACCGTAGCTCTTGCCTCTTTAGCCTTAGAGAGAAAACTCTTTTCCGACAGCGCACTGCGTTTTGGTTTAACGGTAGGACAATCCGAAGCGGAGGCTAAGCGCATAGGGTTATCTCGCAGACTCAAAACAGAGCCCAAGATGAAACTTGCTGGAGTTGGCCTTCAATTTGCAACGCATTTTGGAAGCGCCAAGTGGGCTGCAAGGCCTTTTCTTGGGGCAAATGGTTACTACGCCAAGATAGAGGATGGAGAAGTGATTGATTCTGGGGAGAATAGTGGTATTTACGGCACGGGTTTTAAGACTCAGGCTAAGGCCCGTAGTTGGGCTGATATCACAGCAGGCATCTCTGCAGAGACCTCTTGGGAGCCTTTTGTGGATTGTTTTATTAGGCCTCGCTTATCGCTCATTGGGAAAGCCGCTTTTGGTGATAGGGATTGGAAGGCAACTGCTCGGCTTGCAACAGAGGGAGCCGCTGCAGACTACGATCAATTCCATTCCACGGCTCGTTGGTCCGTGCGTGCAGAAGTCGGACTAAATATCGCTTCCTCTTCGAAGGTTCCAATAAAGCAGGGAGGTTTCTTTGGCATTGGCGGTAAAGACACGGGTAAGGAAGAAATGCGTGATTGGCATCTCGACCTCAAATTCGGGTATCGAAGAGCCGCAGCCTCGGAGCACTCTACCTATGCTAGGCTCGAATATCGAGAGAACTGGTAAATGCCTAGAGGGAAAGCCTCCCATTAGCCCATAAGAAAACACCGCTTGGTTTGCATACCGAGCGGTGTTTAAGTCAAAAGACGCTTAAAGGTTATTTCGCCACGACGTTAACGAGTTTTCCTGGGACAATAATAATCTTCAAGACCTTAAGCGAGCCAACAAAACGCATGACATCGGGGTTGGCAAGAGCCGCGGCTTCGATTGCTGCTCTCTCCGCATTCACAGGAACGCGGATTTCTCCACGGAGTTTGCCATTGACTTGCACGACAAGTTTCACCTCATCAGCAAGGAGTGCCTTCTCGTCAATCTTAGGCCACGGGGCATCAAGAAGATCTGTGCCGAAGGCCTTTGCGTAACCCAACTCATTCCAAATGGCCGTTGTGATGTGCGGCGCAAGCGGGTAGAGCGTACGAACTAGGATGCCAAAGCATTCAGAGAGTGCACGATGGCTATCCCCATCCGTTGCCTCGAAATCCTCAATGAGATTCATCATCTTCATCGTTGCGGAGACGACCGTGTTGTACTGCATACGGTCAAAGTCGTTTTCCGCTTGTTTGAGGTTTAGATAAATCTCACGACGGAAGTTCTTCACCTTCGCGCTTGCCTTCGAGAAGTCACCTGCCTCCTTCGTTGCCGCGATTGTCTCGCGGTGCGCATAGGCCCAACTCCAAAGACGGCGAAGGAAGCGATAGGTGCCTTCAGCGCCAGAATTAGACCATGCAGCAGACTGATCGGGGGGACCTGCGAACATCACGAAGGTGCGTGCTGTATCGGCACCGTACTTCTTAATGATGTCTCTGGGTTCGACAACGTTATTCTTACTCTTACTCATCTTCTCAATGCCGCCAGAGAGGACGGGTTGGCCGTCATCGTTTGCCGTAACACGCGAGGGACGACCCTTTTCATCGTATTCAACGGTGATTTCATACGGGTAGTACCAGCGTCTGTGTCCATCGGGAAGATCTCGATAGAAGCACTCCGCAGTGAGCATTCCTTGTGTGAAGAGTCGCGTGAAGGGTTCATCAAACTTCACAAGTCCTAAGTCACGCATCACCTTGGTCCAGAAGCGAGCATAGAGAAGGTGTAGCACCGCATGCTCGATACCACCGATGTACTGATCCATCGGGCCCCAATAGTCGTTTCTCTCATCGACCATTGCGGTGTCGCAATCCGGTGAACAGTAACGCATGTAGTACCAAGAACTATCGACGAAGGTGTCCATCGTGTCAGTTTCGCGACGAGCGGGAGCACCGCACTTCGGGCAGGTGCACTTTAAGAATTCTTCGCACTTTGCTAAGGGGTTGCCTGAGCCATCGGGAACCAAGTTCTCGGGAAGTAACACAGGGAGGTCTTTTTCTGGAACAGGGACCGGACCGCACTTCGGGCAGTGAATGATGGGAATCGGTGTTCCCCAATAACGCTGGCGAGAGATGCCCCAGTCTCTGAGACGGAACTGTGTCTGCTTGTGCCCTAAGCCCTTGGAGGCAAGCTCTGCTGCAATCGCATCGATTGCCTCATGCAGGCCAAGACCGTTAAATTTCCCAGAATTAACAAGGGTAAGTGGGAGAGTCTTATCTCCATACCATTCTTGCCAGGCTTCTTCTGTGAAGGTCTTTCCTTCGACCTGACAGGTCTGAATAATGGGAATACCAAACTTCTTAGCAAAGGCAAAGTCACGTTCATCGTGTGCGGGAACGCCCATCACAGCGCCTTCGCCATAACTCATTAGGACGTAGTTACCAATCCAAACTTCAACGGGCTTATCCGTTAAGGGGTGGCGTACGTAGAAACCTGTGGGAACGCCTTTCTTTTCCATCGTAGCCATATCAGCTTCAGAAACAGAACCCTTAGCGCATTCTTCGCAGAAGGCTTTCAAGTCGGCTCTATCGCGTGCGAGTCTCTTTGCGATGGGATGCTCGGCTGCAACAGCAACGAAGGTAACACCCATCAAGGTATCTGCACGTGTTGTGTAGACATTCAGCAGCTTCTTTTCGCCATCGAGTTCATAGGGGAAGGAAAGATTCACACCCGTGCTCTTACCGATCCAATGCCGTTGCATGCGGCGAACTTGGTCGGGCCAGCCTGGGAGCTTATCAAGGTCAGCCAAAAGTTCTTCAGCGTACTGTGTGATTCCAAGGTAGTAACCAGGGATTTCACGTTTTTCGACCTTAGCGCCAGAGCGCCAGCCGCAGCCGTCGATAACTTGCTCATTTGCGAGGACGGTCTTATCCACGGGATCCCAGTTGACAACTTGAGTCTTACGGTAAGCGATGCCACGTTCGAGCATCTTTAAGAAAATCCACTGATTCCAGCGGTAGTACTCCGGTTTGCACGTCGTGACTTCGCGCGACCAGTCAAAGGCCAAGCCCAAGGGCTTCATCTGCGATTTCATATCGGCGATGTTGTTGTACGTCCACTCGGAGGGAAGAACTTTCTTGCTGAGGGCGGCGTTTTCTGCGGGAAGACCGAAGGAGTCCCAGCCCATTGGGGTCATGACGTTGTAGCCAGTCATGCGACGGTAGCGATAGAGTACGTCATTGAGCGTGTAGTTACGCACGTGACCCATGTGAAGTTTCCCGGAAGGGTACGGCAACATGGAGCAGACGTAGTATTTGGGCTTCTCATTGCCCTTGGCGTCTAGTGCGTGTTCAACGGCACGATAAACGTCCTTTTTCTGCCAGTCCTCTTGTACAGAGGCTTCGATTTCTTGCGGTGAATAAGTCTCGCGCATGATGCGTATTCCTGTCGGAAGAAAAGCTAAAAAATTGAAAGTATTAAGTATATTCCGCATTGGGCTAGTACGTCCTAGGCACTTTGTCGTATGCGGCGTGGATTTTGCTGAGTTTTTTGTTCTTTTCTTCGGGACCTAAGCCTGTAGAATTCCTCCGTTTTGCATTGAGTTTTTTCATATGGATATTCTTGCCTCTTTAAATCCTGAGCAGCGCAAGGCTGTGGTTCTCCCTGCCGAACACGCTCTTATCTTGGCCGGTGCCGGTTCGGGTAAAACCCGAGTGCTCACTACACGAATTGCTTGGTTAATTTCAGAGGGGCACGTTTGCGCCTCAGAGATTCTTGCCGTAACTTTCACGAATAAAGCCGCTCGTGAGATGAAGACCCGTCTTGAGGCGATGTTGGGCGCGGGTGTTGGCAGTATGTGGGTTGGAACCTTTCACGGTATTGCGCATCGTTTCTTAAGGCTACATGCCGCAGAGGCTGGGCTACCGAGGACCTTTCAGATTATCGATCAGACCGATCAGCTCTCGATTGTGAAGGCCATCATGAAGGATAAGGGCCTTGGTTCAGAAAAAGAGGACGCCAAGCAGATTCAGGGAGAAATCAATCGGGCTAAGGAAAAAGGGGTGCGAGCTCAGCAATTTAGCCGCATCAATCTTCAGGGTCCGAGTTCTATGATTTACTCGGAGTACGAGGCTCGCTGTAAGAGAGACGGATTGGTGGATTTCGCTGAGTTGCTCCTTGCAACGGTTGAACTTTTTGAGAAGAATGCTCTTATTCGCGAGCATTATGCGAATCGCTTTAAATTTATCTTAGTCGATGAGTTTCAGGACACAAATGTGTTGCAATATCGTTGGATTAAGGCACTTTCTGCTCCTGGGAAAAACGAGGGTGCAGTCTTTTGTGTCGGCGATGACGATCAATCGATTTACGCATTCCGAGGTGCTTGTGTAGGCAATATGAGTGACTTTGTTAAAGACTATAAAGTTCCCCATATTGTTAAGTTGGAACAAAACTATCGGTCAACTTCGCATATTCTCGATGCAGCCAATGCGGTGATTTCTCACAACAAAGAACGCATGGGAAAGAAGCTCTGGACTAGTGCGGGAAAGGGCGAACCCATTGGTGTCTATGCGGCTGCGGATGATAACGACGAGGCAAGGTCGATTGTGCAGGAGATTCAAATCCAACATCGACTTGGAACACCATACGCCAATTTTGCTGTTTTATACCGCAACAATGCGCAGAGCCGAGTCATTGAACAGTTTTTCACAAGTAATTCCGTTCCTTACCGTATCTATGGGGGCCTGCGCTTCTTTGATCGACAGGAAATTAAAGATGTGATGGCATACCTTCGCGTCGTTTCAAAGCCTGATGATTTGAGCATTGAACGCGTGATTAACCATCCGCCGCGAGGAATTGGCACAACAACAGTTGAGAGGATTAAAGTCAAGGCAGAGACCTTGGGCGTTAGCCTTTGGGACGCATTAACGGGAAGCCTCGAAGACGAAGAAGCCAAAGCTCTTTTGGGACGCGCCGCAAAATTTGTGAAGTTAATTGAGGATATCCGCGAGAAGAATGCCGATAGTAACTTGGTTGACCTTGTTAAAAACGTCATTGCCGCCTCAGGGCTGCGCGAGTACTACGAAAAGCAAATTGATAAAACGATTCGCTTGGAAAACCTCGACGAACTTATAAGAGCCGCTGCCGCATACTGCGAAGAAAACGATATCGAAGAGACAGAATCGGCTTTTGCCACTCATGATTCAGCTCTTATGCCTCCGCTAGATGGCTTTATCTCTCAAGCCGTTTTAGAGAGTGAAGGGCACAAGGAAGAAAACGGGACAGACGCCGTACAGATGATGACCGTGCATGCTAGTAAAGGCTTGGAATTTAATTCGGTTTTCCTCACGGGCCTCGAGAGGGGAATCTTCCCGCATCCTGCGAATAGCCCCAATGAGAAAGATCGTACCCGCAGCGATGACGAAGAAAGAAGGCTACTTTATGTTGCTATGACGCGGGCCAAAAAGTATCTTCGCATTAGTTACTGCGCGTTGCGTCGGCAGTATGGGGATTTGAAATTTACGGGTCCTTCTCAATTTTTAGAGGAAATTCCCGCCTCTGAGGCAGTTTGGATTAAAAAGCAACCAGAGTTAGGGACGTTTACCGACAGAGGAACGACATCGTATTCTCGCGGTTATGAACGCGGTGGGTATGACCGAGATACGAGTTACCGAGGAAGACCGGGAAGAGACGCCATGCGGGATAGTTTCTTTGGTGTGCCTTCTATGAAAAGGAAGGAAGCAGAGAACCCGTGGGGTCTAAAGAAAGGCGATAGAGTCCGGCACCGTAAGTTTGGCGACGGGACTGTCATTAGCCTAGCCAATGCTATGAGTGAAGAGACTGCAACCGCTTGGGTTCAATTCTCATGCGGCAAAAAGGAACTCATGCTTTGCTTTGCAAAACTAGAAAAGATTTCCTAGCGCTCGTTTAATGCAGAAAAAGAGCTTTCTTTTTTTGTGAGCGCTCTCTTTATTAGAGAGATAGAACAAATCAATCGAAATCTTAAGTATAATAGCCTTAATAAATGAATTGGAGAATACGATGCCTCAAGAAAATGCTACGATTTCTTTGAAAGATAGTGAGCGTCAACCTTGTGAGGTCTGGACGCGTGTCATGGGCTATCACAGACCCGTGTCGCACTTTAATCTTGGCAAAAAGGGAGAATTCGCCGAGAGAAAATACTTCGTAGAAAGTAAATGTGGTCTCGAAAAGACAAGCAAGCAATAACCATTAACTTTTCAGAGTAAGGAGAACTCGAAATGAAATCTCTAAAGGGAACGCAGACAGAAAAGAACCTGGCGACAGCTTTCGCAGGCGAGTCTCAGGCGCGCAACAAGTACACCTTCTTCGCAAGTGTTGCTCGCAAGGAAGGCTTTCAGCAGATTGCAGCAATCTTTGAAGAAACCGCTGCTAACGAGAAAGAGCACGCCTCGATCTGGTTTAAGGCTTTGGGAGGTGTCGGTACGACAGCTGAAAACCTCAAGGCAGCTGCAGACGGGGAAAACTATGAATGGACCGATATGTATGATTCGTTTGCCAAGACCGCAGACGAAGAGGGGTTCCCAGAACTTGCCGCACGTTTCCGTGCAGTAGGCGCTATTGAAAAAGCCCACGAAGAACGTTATTTGAAACTCTTAAGTAATGTTCAGATGCAACAGGTCTTCGAGAAGAGCGAGGAAGTGATGTGGCAGTGCCGTGAATGCGGTCACTTAGTTATCGGTAAGAAGGCACCTTTGGTTTGTCCAGTCTGTGGCCATGCTCAAGCCTGGCAGCAGATTCGCGCGGAGAACTACTAAAAGAGGAATTTTCGCGTATAACTAGTTGATGTTGCAATAAAAAAACGGAGGCTTGAAGCCTCCGCTTTTTTACTTTGCTAAAACTGCATGACGCCCAAAATGGACGCTCTGAACCAATCGAGAGAGAATCCTATGTGATTTAGCATGCGGCTTGAGCGTGACGTCCTTCACCGCCACGTTCTTTTTTGTCGCAGTCACTTTGGTTTTCGGCTCTTCGATTAAACTCAAAAGAACACACATAAAAACCTTCCTTGCGATTTGTGTTAGTTTTTAATGGGCGCGAATCATACAGAGGTTTTTTTGTATTTACTAGGGGGGTTATTGTGTTTTTTGAAAAGCTTCTTTTCCATCGTTGCTATCATTCGACAATGCGTCGCTAGTTGTAAGAAGGAAAGAGGTTTTTCTTCTTTCACCTTAGAGCAGCACAAGCGCAAAAACTAATCGACAAACAATGCTTTCCACAGGGGCTGAACCGTGAAAGGAATCATCCTAGCTGGTGGCGCGGGTACACGTCTTTATCCGCTAACACTCGTAACGAGTAAGCAACTTTTACCCGTTTACGATAAACCCATGATCTTTTATCCGCTTACAACGTTGATGCTAGCGGGCATCCGCGAAATTCTCGTGATTTCAACGCCAACGGATTTGCCGAATTTTGAGCGTCTCTTAGGGGATGGTTCGCAGTTCGGTTTAAAGCTCTCCTATAAGGTTCAGCCAAGCCCAGATGGTCTTGCGCAGGCTTTCATTTTGGGGCAGGAGTTTATTGGTGAGGACGCCTGTGCCATGGTGCTTGGCGACAACATTTTCTACGGTCACGGATTTGTCAAAGCCTTAAAGGGAGCCGCCCACCTTGCCCAAGAGGAAGGTCGGGCTACGGTTTTTGGCTACTACGTTAAGGACCCTGAGCGTTTTGGTGTTGTGGAGTTTGATGAGAATTGGCATGCGATTTCGATTGAAGAAAAACCCAAGGTTCCTCGCAGTAACTATGCGGTAACGGGACTTTATTTTTATCCGAAGGGTGTCTCTGAGAAGGCCCGGGAAGTGAAGCCCTCTGCGCGGGGTGAATTGGAAATTACAACGCTAAATGAATTCTATTTACAGGAAAAACGCCTCAATGTGCAATTGTTGGGTCGTGGATTCGCCTGGTTAGATACGGGAACAATGGAAAGCCTTGCGGAAGCATCTGAATACATTCGTATCGTGCAAAATAGACAGGGTGTGGAGATTTCAGCTCCTGAGGAAATCGCTTTTAGAAATGGTTGGGTTACGAAAGAGGAACTCTTGAAGGCAGCGGAGCGCTATGGGAAATCGCCCTATGGAGTGCATTTAAGAAACGTTGCACAGGGGAAATTTAGCTACTAACAGTTAAGATAGATTTGAGATTATGGGGCAATTTGCGTTTACGAAAACTGAGATTGACGGTGTCTACATTATTGAGCCGAAGAAGTTCGGAGATAACCGTGGTTACTTTATGGAAACCTATAATGAAAAGGATTTCGAGAAGGTAGGCATCCGCGTGAACTTTGTGCAGGACAATCAGTCCTCTTCAACGAAGGGGGTGCTTCGGGGACTGCATTTTCAAAAGACACACCCGCAGGCAAAACTTGTCCGCGTTCTCTCTGGAGAAGTTTTTGATGTTGCAGTGGACCTGAGGAAATCTTCCAAAAGCTATGGAAAATACGTTGGCGTTATCCTATCTGCGGAAAACAATCGACAGTTCTTTATTCCGCGAGGCTTCGCACACGGTTTTCTTGTCTTAAGTGAGACGGCGCAGTTTGCATACAAGTGCGATGATTTTTACCATCCTGAGGATGAGGGGGGAATTCGTTGGGATGATCCCGATATCGCGATTGCTTGGCCAGATGCAGGGCCCCTTAACCTAAGCGAAAAAGACAAAAGGCACCCAACACTCAAAGAATGCGGCATGGAGTTTCAACTATGAAATTGTTTGTTACGGGCGGAGCAGGTTTTATTGGCTCTAACTTTATTTACCATTGGTTGGAAAAACATCCCGAGGATCGCGTAGTTTGTTTAGATAAGCTTACCTACGCGGGTAATCTTTCAACCCTCGCTCAGGCATTAAAGAATCCCAACTTTCGCTTTACAAAGACAGATATCTGCGACCGAGCGGCTGTCTTTTCTCTTTTTGAAGAAGAAAAGCCTGACGTTGTAGTGAATTTCGCAGCAGAGAGTCACGTGGATCGCTCTATCGAGAATCCGCAGGTCTTTTTGGAAACCAATATTCTTGGCACGGCTGTTCTTATGGACGCATGCCGTAAGTTTGGTATCGGCCGCTATCACCAGGTCTCAACCGATGAGGTCTACGGGGACTTGCCGCTTGATAGACCTGATCTCTTCTTCACTGAGAAGACGCCACTACACACAAGTTCTCCTTACAGTAGTTCCAAGGCTTCGGCTGACCTCTTGGTCCTTGCCTACCATAGAACCTATGGGTTGCCTGTGACGATTACACGGTGCTCAAATAACTATGGGCCGTACCACTTCCCAGAGAAACTTATCCCGCTCATGATTATTAACGCCCTAAATGACAAACCCCTTCCCGTTTACGGTGAGGGGATTAACGTGCGCGATTGGCTTTATGTGGAAGATCACTGTGAGGCAATCGATGCGGTACTTCACGCCGGACGCATCGGAGAGGTCTATAACGTCGGTGGCCACAACGAGATGCGTAACATCGACATCGTGAAGTTAATCTGTAAAGCCCTCGGGAAACCCGAGTCGCTTATCACACACGTCACAGACCGTAAGGGTCACGACATGCGCTACGCAATTGACCCAACGAAGATTCATGAAGAACTCGGATGGCTTCCGAAGACTCGGTTTTCCGATGGAATTCAAAAGACAATCGCTTGGTATCTTGCGAATCGCTCCTGGTGGCAGGAAATCGTTTCAGGCGAATACAAGAACTACTACGAGAAGATGTACGCGAACCGCTAAGTGGGTTACGACTTTAAGGAAAAACGGATGCGAGTATTTGTCACAGGTGTCAATGGTCAATTAGGTCACGATGTCATCAATGAACTGCATGCGCGGGGGATTGAAGCAATTGCTTCGGATTTAAAGCCAGTCTACTCTGGGCTTGCGGATGGAACATTTGTGGCAAAGGCGCCCTACGTTTCACTAGATATCACAAAAGCCGAAGATGTCTCTCGGGCAATCCGTGCCGCCAGCCCAGATGCCATTGTGCACTGCGCTGCCTGGACTGCAGTTGATGCAGCAGAGGCAGAAGAAAATCACGACAAAGTCTATGCTGTCAATGTCACAGGAACAAAAAACATCGCCGAAGCCGCAAAGGCTGTCGGCGCAAAAATGGTTTACATCAGCACAGACTATGTTTTTGATGGCATGGGGACCGCTCCTTGGACTGAAGAGTCAAAACCCGCTCCACTAAATGCCTATGGTGCATCGAAATTCGCTGGTGAAGAGCGAGTCCGAGAGACGCTTACCTCTTACTTTATCGTCCGTACCGCCTGGGTCTTTGGTCTAAATGGCGCGAATTACGTGCGAACGATGGTAAATCTCGCAAAGACACACCCAGAACTTCGCATCGTCGACGACCAAATTGGTACGCCAACCTATACTTTCCATCTTGCCCGTCTCTTAGTGGATATGCTTGAGACAGAGAAATATGGGACTTATCACGCAACAAATGAAGGTGGTTTTATCAGTTGGGCAGATTTTTCCGAAGAAATCTTCCGCAAAACTAAGCAGAATGTGAAAATCCATCGCGTGACAACTGCTGAGTACGGAATTTCGAAGGCAAAACGCCCCAATAACAGTCGCTTAGCAAAGGCTAAATTGCTGGAAAAGGGTTTTAAGCTGCTTCCTCCTTGGCAAGAGGCTCTTACGCATTACCTTAGTGAGGCAAAGAGGGAGAAAATTCTCGACTTTTAGGGGAAAAATGCGTGAAAAAATCCCCGCAATGCTCTAC
>CAVLDT010000012.1:0-50037 GCA_963661915.1 Duodenibacillus sp. | reverse complement strand
CATCGGCTGCCTTTATTCTCCCGATCTCCACGCCGCCCAATGCGATTGTCTTTGGAACAGGAAAACTCAAAATCATCGACATGCTCCGCGCTGGTTTGATTATTAACCTCGTTGCGATTGTTGTAATCACTGCGATGATTCTTTTAATTGAGTGCTAAGACGCATCGTTTGTCGTCAAAGAAAGCCTCGCAGGAAAGTTTTGCGGGGCTTTTTTTATAGGTCCTTTTAACCACCATGTGTGCGAGCAATGTTACTTATAATCAGTTCAAGATTTTCTTTTAGGAGAAGAAAAATGGAAGTTCCTGGAATGGTTTCTGTAACAGATCAAAACTTTGATGAAGTCGTTGGAAAGAGTGAAATTCCCGTGCTTTTCGTCATGGGGGCTACATGGTGTGTCGACTGCAAAAGAATTGCACCGCTCATGATGATGCTCGCAAAAGAAAATGCAGGGAAAGTACTTTTTGCTCACGCAGATTTTGATTCTGCTCAGGGGCTAAAAGAGCGCTTTAACGTGCGGTCTATTCCGACACTTTTCATCATTAAAGAAGGAAAGGTTATTGATACGCTTGTTGAGCCGAAGAGCATCGCTCCTGTGAAGGAATTTGTTGAGGAAGCTCTAATCTGAGAATTTGCACGAAATTACAGATTTAACTTGTGTTTTTGCGATTTAAATCTGTAAAATTGGAACGATTTTCCAACTTTTACAGATAAATATGATTTTTAATCGAGTTAAATACGTAAAAGAGTTAATTGATAGTCGCTGCGATGGACTCGTAAAAATCGTTACGGGTATTCGGCGCTCAGGGAAGTCTTTTTTACTTTTTCGTCTTTGGCACAATTGGCTTCTTGAACACGAAACTGACGAAAATCATATTATCGAGATTCAATTAGATAACATTTATAACAGTCCGTTAAGGAAGCCTCTTGTACTGCTTGATTACATTTCTTCCAGAATTCTCGACCGCGACAGTACATACTATGTCATTCTTGACGAGGTTCAGTTCGTCGAAAACTTTGTCGAAGTCATGTTGAGTTTGACGCATATGGGAAATGTTGACTTGTATGTCACAGGTTCAAACTCACGGTTTCTTTCGAGTGATATCGTGACTGAATTTCGTGGTCGAGGCGAGGAAATTCGCATTTGGCCACTGACGTTTAGCGAATACTTTGATGGTGTCGGTGGAGATATCGATGATGCTTGGTTCGATTACTACACCTACGGTGGTCTTCCTCAGGTTGCATTTCTAAAAACAGAAAAAAAGAAAAAAGAGTATTTGCGTAATCTCTATGAAATGACGTATCTGCGAGATATTCTTGAGCGTCATAGTTTGCGCAACCCTGATGGTTTAAAAGAACTTGTACGTGTTTTGGCTTCAGCAATTGGTGCGCTTTCAAATCCAAACAAGATTGCTAATACGTTTCGCTCAACGGGTAAGTCTGAGATTGGAAGGGACACGATTGAGCGATATATTCAATGCTTAAAAGAGTCCTTCTTAATTGAGGGCGCCCAACGTTTTGACCTGAAGGGAAGAAGGTATATCAGCGCAGAAGAGAAGTACTACTTTACGGATTTAGGTATTCGAGCGGCCATCCTTGATTTCCGCCAGCAAGAAGAATCTCATATTGTTGAAAACATTCTTTATAACGAGTTGCGCGCGCGAGGGTATTTGGTTGACGTGGGTGCGGTAGACGTTAAAGTAAAAGATGCCACAGGGAAATTTTCCCGTCGAAAACTAGAAGTAGATTTTGTTTTGAATCGAGCGCCTGAGAAAATCTATATTCAGTCGGCTTTACATATACCAGACGCAGAAAAAGAAGCTCAAGAAAAGCGTTCCTTGCTTGCCATCCACGATCACTTCCGAAAAGTTATTGTTGTTGGTGATTCAATTCATCGAAAAGAAGATGAAAACGGAATTACAACTATTCGACTTTATGATTTTTTGCGTGATGCGACTTTCTTAGAAGATGGAAACTAGAGGCGACAACAATGCCCTCTTTAGATCTTTCCTAAGGTTATTAAGTCGTGCAAGCTTTCCTGCGCTTTTCTAAAAGTTTGAATCAATTGCGTTCAAACAACGCCGCCAGCGCATCGGGCCATTTTTTACCCCAAGTTCTGCATGAAACGGAAAAATGGAAATTCACGAAAAAACACGTTTATAACTTACACATCAACTTACACATAAAACACGTCTACAAACCCGCATTCTTGTGCATTACTCTAGACACTGTATTGAAAAACAAGGGGATTTTCTCTAGGAGATGCTACGTATATTGATGGATGGTGGAGGTGAGGGGAGTTGAACCCCTGTCCGAAACGATTCTTCCGCCAGATCTACATGCTTAGCCCAATCATTTAAATCTCGTTGCCAATACTGCCAATGGACGGGCCTACCAGCAACCAGCCACTAAGATTTTCGAGAGCATCGTCGTGACTCCAACGCTCCTTAGTCTCTGTATATGACGGTGCTCTTGGTTTTACCCAAGCTAGACCAGGGACCATCTAGTGCACCGCTCGCGGCTCTTAGGCGGCGAGAGCGAAACGCTCGTTATTGGCGTTTATATTTTTTCTAGCTGTTTAACGAGGAACCAGACCTCGGCATGCACCGTGCAGCGTCCTACGCCCCGTCGAAGCCAGGACACCCCCACGAATGAAGAAATTATAAAGAGAAGATCCTTTCTTCTCACGCTTTCAAACCATAAATTTTTCCCAGTAGGTGAAAATGCTGAAAAGCGCTTGTACCCCAAACGATGATTTAGAAATAGACTTGGATTGAATTCACTAGTAGAACACTCTAGAGTGGCTAATTGAGCAACAGAATTAAATCTACGTCCAAGACTTATGCACCAAAATGGGGCGTGAGCCTTTAGAATGCGCCTACTACTTTGACAAAACGTGTTTTTTGCCAATATAAAAATCTCATTTGAAGAAAATTTTTTGAATCCAAAAAGGAATCAACGATGACAACGCCAGCAGAAGTAATCAAGATGATTGAAGATAATGATGTGAAGTTTGTGGACTTCCGTCTCACGGATACGCTTGGTAAAGAGCAACACATCACAATTCCTGCCTCTCGTTTAACTGAGAGTGTTTTTGAAGACGGGCAGCCCTTTGATGGTTCCTCTATGGTCGGCTGGAAGGGAATTGAAGCAAGTGACATGCTCCTCGTGCCGGATGCAAACACAGCGCATATGGACCCATTCCGCGAACAGGACACACTTGTTCTTACCTGCGATGTGATTGAGCCTGATACAGGAAATGGCTATTCGCGCGATCCTCGCTCGGTTGCGCATCGCGCAGAGAATTATCTTAAGTCCACAGGGATTGGCGACCAGGCCTTCTTTGGTCCTGAACCTGAATTTTTCATCCTCGATGGAGTTACGTGGAGCACAGACCCCGAGAACCCCTTCTTTAAGATTCGCAGTGCCGAGGGTGAATGGTCAAGTAAGATTGATTATGAAGCGGGCAATATCGGTCACCGTCCGAGTGCTAAGCACGGCTACTTGGCCCTCTCTCCCGTTGATAGCCTCACGGATATTCGCTCTGAGGCTATGACGCTCCTTGAGCAGCAAGGTGTTCCTTGCGAGATTCATCATCACGAAAATGGTGGTCCAGGACAGTGTGAAATCGGAACACGTTTCTCGACACTTGTTGAACGTGCCGACTGGAACCAAATTCTCAAATATACCGTTTGGAATGTTGCGGCGGCCTACGGAAAGACAGCAACCTTTATGCCTAAGCCCATCACAGGTGATGCAGGTTCTGGCATGCACATTAACCAATCAGTTTGGAAGGACGGAAAGAACCTTTTTGCAGGTAACGGTTACGCAGGGCTCTCTGAAATTGCGCTTTACTACATTGGCGGCATCATTCGTCACGCCCGTGCACTTAACGCAATTACGAACCCGACAACGAACTCCTACAAGCGCTTAGTCCCTGGTTTTGAAGCTCCTGTGAAGTTGGCTTACTCTGCTCGCAACCGCTCCGCTTCGATTCGTATCCCGCACGTTGCTAGCGAAAAGGCTCGCCGTGTTGAGGTTCGCTTCCCAGACCCGCAGGCAAATCCCTACCTCGCATTCTCCGCAATGCTCATGGCAGGTCTCGATGGTATCCAGAATAAGATTGATCCGGGCGAACCTGCCAATAAGAATCTCTACGACTTGCCGCCAGAGGAAAATGCGAAGATTGCCGTTGTCTGCGCTGACCTCGAAGAAGCGGTCAACGCTTTAGATGCTGACCGTGAATTCTTAACACGCGGTGGCGTCTTCTCGGACGACTTAATCGATAGTTACATTGCCTTGAAGCGCCGTGAGATTCAGCAGTACCGCATGACAGTACAACCCTGCGAATACGCGATGTATTTCGCACTTTGATAAAAAAGATTGATTCTTGAGACAAGGCCTTTTTAGGCTTTGTCTCTGGGAGATTTTTCTTTACCCTTTTTCACGTATGAAAACGCCGCTTCCCTTTGAGGCTAAGACACTTCTCACGCAGTCGATGACAACGGGCGTTGTTTTTTTAAACGATGCTGGAATCATCCTATGGTGTAATGAAGCCGCAGAGACACTCTTCGGTGCCTCAGGGAAGAATCTTCTTGGAAGCGATGCTTCGCAGTTCTTCCCACCGTTGCATGAGTGGATTACAAAACTCGGAAAAGAGAAAGAAAAGGCCACAAGTTGTGGCGCCCTTGTTCGCTTGACTCCAGTTGCAGGAACGCCAAAGAAAGCAGTGCTTGCGGCTCTTTCAGTGCCAGCTACTGGCCACTTTCTTCTTGAAATGACTGAGGCAGAACAGGCTTTTACCTTAGAGAGACAAGAGCAAAAAGAGGGACTAAGTGATGCAAGCCGCGTGCTTTTGAGAAATCTCGCGCACGAAATTAAAAATCCCCTGGGCGGCATTCGAGGAGCTGCGCAACTTTTGGACGCAGAGTTAAGCGATGCAACGCAGCGCGAATTCACCGCTGTCATCATGAGTGAGGCGGATAGATTACGTAACCTTGTCGATAGGCTTCTTACGCCCTATCGTGATGAAAGACACGTAGTAGCGGTTAATCTTCATGAAATCCTCGAGGGAGTCCGCAATCTCGTTCTTGCAGAATTCCCTGCTGGTCTTGCAATCGTCAGAGACTATGACGTTTCTGTCCCTGACTTTGCAGCCGACAAAGAGCAGCTCACACAGGTCTTTTTAAATCTTCTTCGCAATGCCGCTGAGGCACTCTCTGAGAAAATCTCCATTGGTTCGGCCCAGATTACGATTAAGACGCGTGTTACGCGGCACGTGACGATTCAGCGTAAGTCTTGCCGACTTGCCGTATCCGTGGAAGTTATCGATAACGGCCCCGGGGTAGACCCCGCAATTCGAGAAAAGATTTTCTATCCGCTTGTGACAACGCGAGCGCACGGCACGGGTTTGGGGCTCTCTCTTGTGCAGACCTATGTGGAAAGAAACGGCGGTGAAGTTGAGTTAGAAAGTGAACCCGGGTGTACGGTTTTCCGTGTCCTCTTGCCCCTTCGTAAAGAGACGCATTAAGGAGACGAGTCAATGGCTTCTATTTGGATTGCAGATGATGATCGTTCCATTCGCTGGGTACTCGGTAAGGCTCTTGAGCGAGAGGGGATGGAGCATCGTCTTTTTGAAGATGCACAAAGCGTTCTCGAGGCCTTAAAAAGAGAAAGACCCGCGGTGCTTCTTACGGATATCCGCATGCCAGGGATTAGTGGAACAGAGCTTTTAGGAGAAGTAAAGAGGCTCGCTCCAGAACTTCCTGTCATCATCATGACAGCTTTCGGAGATTTAGAAAGTGCAGTCTCTTCCTTTGAGGGAGGAGCCTATGAGTACTTAGCAAAGCCCTTTGATATCACCGCTGCTGTTAGCCTCTTAAAGCGTGCTTGTGAGGAGTCAGGAGAGGTAAAGCAAGAAAGTACAGATACTTCCCCAGAGATTGCAAGTGAAATCGTTGGCCAGTCTCCTGCTATGCAGGAAGTCTTCCGCGCGATTGGGCGCCTCTCGCAGAGCCATGCGACAGTCCTTATCACAGGCGAGAGCGGAACAGGTAAGGAACTTGTTGCAAGAGCCCTTCACAAGCACAGCCCAAGAAAGACTGCTCCCTTCATTGCAATTAACACTGCGGCAATTCCTGAAGAGCTTCTTGAAAGTGAACTTTTCGGGCATGAGAAGGGTGCCTTTACAGGCGCAAACGAACAACGCATTGGCCGCTTTGAACAGGCCCGAGGCGGCACACTTTTCTTAGATGAAATTGGCGACATGCCAATGCCGATGCAGACGAGGTTGCTGCGCGTGCTGTCGGATGCAAGTTTTTATCGCGTGGGCGGAAGAACCCTTGTTCACGCCGATGTGCGCGTGATTGCCGCAACAAATCAGAACCTAGAAGCACGTGTTAGAGAGGGGCTTTTCCGAGAAGATCTTTACCATAGACTCAATGTAATCCGCTTGAGACTTCCTGCCCTGCGTAACCGCGCAGATGACATTCCGGCACTCGCTCAGTACTTCCTAGCGCGTGCCTCCGTGAGTCTTAAAACGGAGAAAAAGCGTCTTACCGAGGAGGCTTCAGCCAAGATTGCCGCTTTCCCCTTCCCTGGCAATGTTCGACAGTTGGAGAATCTTTGCAACTGGCTAACAGTGATGGCACCTTCTCAGACGATTCGAGCTGAAGACCTCCCCGAGGAAATCCGTAGGGGCGCGGCTATTGCTTCTTCCCTAGAGACGCCAAAAAACAGCTCCGACTGGAAGGCACTCTTAAGCGAGACTGTGAAGAAAGCGCTCCTCAAAGGGGAGGCGAATGTGATGGATTCCTTTACGAAGGACTTTGAGTCGGTTCTCTATGATGAGGCGCTTAAGGCTACGGCAGGGAAACGCATCTTGGCAGCAAAAGCGCTTGGTGTTGGAAGAAATACCCTCACACGCAAAGTAAAAGAACTCGGAATTGCAAAAGATGAGCCAGAGTAAAGCGCCTTCTATAGCTGACTTTGTTGCTTCTCTTGTTGCTCTTGGGGCAAAGGCGGCGCATGTGAGAAGAATTTTTCGAGCTTGGATGGGTGTTTCTTCTTGGGATGCACCTTCTTTTGCGGCGTACCCGAAGGCACTAGCGGAAAAGATTGAAGATATCCGCCAGGAACTAGAGGGCCTTACACACGTTCTTGTGAGTGAAAGTAAAGAGAGCGGCACGGCTAAGTTTCTCGTGGGCCTCGCTGATGGGCAGTGTGTGGAATCTGTCCTCTTGCCGCGCGATGCACTCTGTGTTTCAACTCAGGTTGGGTGCGCCGTAGGGTGTCGCTTCTGTATGACAGGCAAAGGCGGCCTCATTCGGCAACTTACAAGTCTTGAAATCGTCTCTCAGTTTGTCGCGGCTCTCAAATTCAACCCCAGTCTAAAGAAAGTAGTTTTTATGGGAATGGGCGAACCCTCGCACAATCGAGAAGCCGTAAGGGAAGCAACAGAATTCTTAGGAGACATTGCGGGCCTTGCCCATAAGGAGATTGTCGTTTCTTCCGTGGGGGATAGGAGACTTTTCTCTGAGATGCCTACGTGGTCTGTAAAGCCAGCATTTGCGTTGAGTCTACATACGACAGATAACGCCCTGCGGGAGAAGCTTCTTCCTAAAGCACCTCGCATCCCCGTGGAAGAACTTCTTGAGAAAACCATTTGCTACGCACGAGACACCAAGTACCCAGCACAGATTGAGTGGACGCTCATCGCAGGCGTTAACGATAGCGAAAAGGACATTGCAAGGTTAGCCACTCTCGCAGATCCCCGCTACGCAATGATTAATTTCATTGCCGTGAATCCTGTTAAAGACACGGGCTTTACAAGACCAACGCCGCAACATATGCAAGACTGCATCACGATTCTTCGAGAGCGAGGTTTTGTTGCGACATTGCGTGAGAGTGCAGCGCAGGATATCGAGGGCGGTTGTGGACAATTGAGGGCAAGACGACTTGAAGAAGAAAAGAAAGGATTTCTATGACGCGACGCAAACAGAAATTTAGTCGAGAAAAATCCCGCACGATGTGGCTCGCATGGAGCGCCTGGCTTGTAATTGGCGGAATCTTTGTCTTTGAAGATACGCAGGGCGGCACGGGGTGGCTTACGTGGATGATGACAGCGCCCTTTTGGATTGCATTTGCCTTGTGGCCCTTCCTTTGGATTTGGCTTGTAACAAGGCGGGATGCGGCTTCCGTTGAAATTGATGACGACATTGTTTCTGACGCGTACAAGTGCCGCATGGTACAAAAGAACGGTATTCGTTATGCAGAGAGGGAAAACGCTACGAAGACCTTTGCAATAAAGGCGGCTCTTCCTTCGACGAAACTAGAAGGGGGCGATGAAGCGTTTGTGAAAATCGATGATCTTCGCCCTCTCGCTAAAGAAAATAAGCCACTTTCCGATTGGATTTCTGTTGTGGATTCGGTGAGTTTTCCGCGTTGCTACTATTAATGGAAGACATGGCATCCCTGTGACGATAGTTAAGGATGCTATTCTGTGTAGCCTTAGCGAGAATTGTCTACTGGGTCGAAGGTAATTTGAATTGTCTTCGGAAGCACCGTCCCAGCATCTGCTGGCGGGAAGGGATTCACGCGTCGAATGGCACTTTCAACCGCTGCATCAAAGGCGGGAAGCCCAGAGGATTTCTCCAGTGTCGGCGCCTTTAACTGTGTGCCATCAGGAAGTAAGTGCACCGTGTAAATGGCAAGGTGTTCGCCACTCTTTAAGCCAGCAGGGACTTGGTAAATAATCTGCGAGCGCAAAAGAGAAATAACCTTTGCAATGTAACGGGCTTGGTTATTTCCGCTGTAGTTTTGTTTCGTGACGCGCATATCTCCTGAAGTCCGGCCAACACGCTTTGCATCTTTATCCGTGTTCGCAGCTCCAAGGATACGGGCTAGTTCTGCTTTCCGCAGTTGATCTTGGCGTTTTTTCTCTATCCTCTCTAGCCGCTTCTTTTCTTCTTCAGCCTTCCTGGCTTCCTCCGCCGCACGCTCTTCTTTCATTTTTTCTTCTGCGGCTTTCTCTAGGGCTTCACTCTTTTTTTCTTCCTCTAGTCGAATTTCTGCCTCACGATTGACACGCGCTTCGAGGTCTGCCTTCGTGGGAGTGACGGTTTCAGGCGCGGGCTCCGGAGCGAGGGCCGCAGCGTCTGTAAGAGAGCCAGTGCCACTTAAATCTTCAGGCGCCCAAAGCTCTGCATAAAAAGTTTCTGCTTCCGTTTTCCACTGGAAAACTGTGATAAGACCCAAGATAAGAACTGCGTGCGCAAGAAGAGCCGCGATAAACCCTAAGGGCTTATCGGTTAAGCGCTCATTGCGTGGCTTAAGGCGCATTTCTTTTTTCTCTGGCTCTGTCACACTTTTTTCCTTTTAGCGGCGCGAGTGTTCAATTTCCATTGAAAGCCCAACACGGGAAACGTTGGCCTTCTGCAGGGCTTTCATAACATCGATGACTTTCCCGTAATTGACATCCTTGTCAGCAGCAATCACAACGGGCGTGGAATCAAGCGAGCCCAAGGCTTGCACTCTATCTAGAAGTGTTCCAATCGTTACGGGAACAAGGCTTTTTCCTGCGCGAACAGAGATTTTTCCGTCTGCGTGTACAACGACTTCTACGGCTTTCTCTGGCGCTTTAGCGGCCTTCTGCACACTCGGTAGATTCACCACCGAGGGGTTGACAAAGGGGGCCGCAACCATGAGGATGACAACGAGCACGAGCATAACGTCGATATAGGGCACGACGTTAATCTCACTCATCATGCGTCGTCTAGACTGTTTTCCGAGGTTTCTCAATGCCATAGTTTGTCTCCGTCCCTACTTATTAACGTTGACGGGCGAGGATGTTCATGAATTCCTCAGAGAAACTATCAAAGCGGTTTGTGATGCGATCGAGTTTTGTGGCAAAGGAGTTATAGGCAACCGTTGCTGGAATTGCCGCGAATAGGCCAATTGCTGTTGCAACCAGCGCCTCTGCGATACCAGGAGCCACAACCGCCAAGGAAACATTTTCTAGCGTAGAAAGCCCTGTGAAGGCATTCATGATGCCCCAAACGGTACCGAAAAGACCGATGTAAGGGGAGACAGAGCCAATGGAGGCTAAGAGAGGAAGTCCCTTTTCTAAGTCATCAATTTCACGCTGAAACGCCGCACTCATACCGCGACGCACACCAGAGAGCATCTCCGCCTCGGGCTTCTCGGAGAGTTTTAAAAACTCAGTCATCCCTGCGGCAAAAATCCTCTCTTCAGAACTTGTACGGTTTGTTCTCGAAGTTGCGGTTTCAAGAAGTTGCGTTAAGTTTGCTCCCGACCAAAAACGCTGTTCAAACGTATCGGTCTCGCGCAAGGTGCGTGAGAGGACGAGCCATTTACTGAAAATCGTCGCCCAGCTCGCAAGGCTTGCGAGGACGAGAACAGCAAGCACGCATTTGACAACGGGCGAGGCGTTCATCACCAAGGTGACAATGGACATATCAGCGGATGCATTCATGGGGTAGGTTCCTCTGTGAGGTAAGGCGTAAAGGCAGCAATGAGATCATCTCCAAAGGCAATGGGCCTTCCGCTATCGATATCAATAAAGCCTAAGCGCACATGCGCCTTTACAAGAAGTGTTGTGTCGCGAAAGATTTTCTGTACAACAATAAAAGAGGCTTTCTTCAGTGTGACGAGCTCTGTTGTAACGGTGATTTTGTCGTCAAGCTTCGCGGGTCTCTTAAAGTCAATCTCAAGATTGGCGATAACAAGCGCCTTGCGTTCTTTATCGCGGAGCACCTCTTGATTGACTCCAAGAGCGCGAGCCCACTCGGACCTTGCGCGTTCTAAGAAACGCACGTAATTGGCGTGATAAACGATGCCGCTTGCATCGGTATCTTCCCAATAAATCGAAGTGCTATAAGGCGCAATCGTTTTGGACATGGTTTAATTTCGAAGAGAAATAGAAAAGCCTCAGCAACACAAATTGACAAAAATACCGGGTGTTTCCCCGGCAATTTTTGCCGAATTGCATTGCATTCAGCTGAAAGCGAAAGTATATTGAATAGACCTTGGATTGTGTGCTTGGAGCAATATTTTGAAGCGATTTTTTGTTAAGAGAAAAAGCGGACTTGTTCTAGCGTTTTCTGCAATGGTTGCGCTTCTTACGGGTTGCGAGGATGTTTGGAATGCTCCTCGGGCCCTTTCCGAGTATGCAACAAACACGATTTTTACGCCTTTCTCGTTAAGTCCCAAGACGCTCGATCCCCAGGTCTCGTACTCGCAGGGAGAAAGTGTTTTTGTCTATCTCACTTACGAGACTCCCTATAGTTATCACTATTTGAAGCGGCCCTTTGAGTTGCAGGCAAATGCCGTTGAAAAGGTCGCAACCCCAGAGTACTTCGATGCTAGTGGGCATCGCTTAGCCTCAAATGCAGACCCTAAGAAGATTGCCAAGAGTCGCTACACGCTAACCGTTAGAGAGGGCATTCAGTTTGCGCCTCATCCTGCATTTGCAAAAGATACGAAGGGGAATTTTCTCTATCACAACCTAAGCGAGACGGAGGCTTCCAAACTACAAAGCCCCTTAGATCTCCCTGAGAAGGGGACTCGGGAACTTACAGCGGAGGATTTCGTCTACGGGATTAAGCGCATTGCAAGCCCACGGATTGTCTCTCCTGTTCTCAAAATCTTAGGCGAACATATGCCAGGGCTACCGAAACTTGCCGCAGAACTCTCTAGGGAAGATGCCGCGCTTAAAAAAAACTTAGGCAAAGAGAACTCCTGGCTTGACCTCAGACATGTGACCTTGGAAGGCGTAAAGGCTCTAGATAAAAGAACCTTCACAATTGAAATTGCTGGGAAATATCCACAGTTTGCCAATTGGCTTGCGATGAGTTTCTTTGCGCCCGTCCCTTGGGAGGCGGAGGTTTTCTATGCAAACCCAGCGCTAAAAAAGAACAACATCACGCTCGCCGCCTGGCCCGTTGGGACTGGACCCTACTACTTAGCAAAATCTCGGACTAACAGAGAGCACGTCTTAGAGAGAAACCCGCTTTATCGAAAGAATCTTTACCCTTGTGAGGGCGAGGAGACGGATGCGGCCGCAGGTTTTCTTAAAGATTGCGGGAAACCACTTCCTCTTACAGGGCGCATCGTTTTTACAATCGAGAAGGAATCTGTTCCTATCACTTCGAAGTTCCTGCAGGGTTTCTACGACAGTCCAGAAATCACGCGCTTGGATGTTGGTCAGGGCTTTATCGTTGCTGCAACAGATTACCCAGAAAAGGGAAAACTCTACCGGGATAGGAAACTCAAGTTTCCAACAACCGTGGGTTCGAATATCACCTACCTTGGGTTTAACTGGCTTGATCCTGTTCTCGGTGGCGGCGCGACAAAGGAAGAAAAGATTCGGCACAGGAAACTACGGCAAGCGATTTCTATTGCCCTTGACTGGGAAGAGAAACTTTCCATCTTTAATCAAGGGCAGGGTGAGGTGGCCTCTGGGCCCCTTCCGCCAGGATTTTTTGGCTATAGAGCCGGCGCCCCAGCTGCTTTTAACCCCATTGTCTATGAGAAGGGAAAAGACGGCACGAAGAAGCGTCGTTCGATTGAAGAGGCAAAGAAGTTACTTCGAGAGGCAGGCTACCCCGATGGGCGTGACGCAAAGACAGGAAAACCTCTAGTACTTAATTTTGATTGGCAGGGGGCGGCAGCCGGCTCTCGCTCTTACCTTGAATGGATTGCTCGACAATTTGCAAAACTCGGGATTCAACTTGAAATCCGCGCCACAGACTACAACCGCTTTCAGGATAAGATGCAAAAGGGTGCTGAGCAGATTTACGTTTGGGGTTGGCTCGCTGACTACCCTGATGCAGAGAACTTTCTTTTCCTTCTTTACGGGAAAAATGGCAAAGTTGCTTATGGTGGAGAAAACGCTTCAAATTACGTAAATCCTACCTATGACGCTCTCTTTGAGAAGATGCGGTACTTGGAAGATGGGCCAGAGAAATTGAAGGCTATCGATGGCCTTATTCGCATCGCCCAGGAAGATGCCCCATGGAGTTTTGGAACCTTTGCAACTTCGGCAGCGGCTCTACACAATTGGGTCGAGAATATGAAGCCCGTGCAGATTATTCAGGACAGATTGATGTATGTCGGAATCAATGCAAAAGAGCGTTATGCGGCGGTGCGTGCGTGGAATAAACCCGTGCTTTGGCCACTTTTTGTTGCTGTGGCATTTATTGGTGGATTCATCGCTCTTGTCCGTGTGACGGTTTCAAGGCGCGCTAAAGCGAGGGTAAAGGAGAAGTCGCGATGACAGGCTACGTAATTCGCCGCTTCTTTTACGGCATCTTGATTCTCCTTGGGGTTAATCTCCTAACTTTTGCGCTCTTTTTCTCTGTGAATACGCCAGAGGATATGGCGCGTCTCTCTCTAGGAGGAAAGTACGTCACCGCAGAAGTTGTCGAGCGTTGGAAAGTTGCACACGGCTATGATCTTCCTCTTATCTATAACGAGGCAAAGGAGGGAGCCGAAAAGGTAACTGAGACAGTCTTCTATAAACGCTCTGTTCCAATGCTAAAGGGAGATTTCGGTTTATCGGACGCGGGGAAAAGTATTAATCGCGAAATTTCTGAGCGTGTTGGCCCCTCGTTAGCCTTGGCGGTGCCGACCTTTATTCTCGGTATCTTTGTGATGGTTACCTTTTCGCTTGCACTGGTCTTTGTAAGAAGAACGCGCTTAGAGTGGATAGGCGTGGCACTTAGTGTAATGGTGATGAGTGTATCGAGCCTTTTTTACATCATCTTGGGCCAGTGGCTTTTCTCTCGGACGCTAAGGCTTGTCCCAGTTTCTGGTTTTTCTGAAGGGACTGCGATGGCCGCATTTCTCATTCTTCCCGTGGCAATCGGTGTCTTTTCTCGCTTGGGAAGCGATACGCTTCTTTACCGCTCGATGTTCTTAGAGGAGGTCGGAAAGGACTACGTTCGTACCGCGCGCGCAAAAGGTGCAAGTGAAGTGCGTGTGCTTTTTTCTCACGTTCTTCGCAATGCAATGCTCCCGATTCTCACAAGCACGGTTTCGGTCATTCCGATGCTCTTTATGGGTTCTCTTATTATGGAGAACTTCTTCGGGATTCCTGGGCTCGGTTCCTACACAATCGATGCGATTAATGCACAGGATTTCTCCATTGTCCGTGCAATGGTCTTTTTAGGGACGGTTGCCTATGTCATTGGATTGACGCTTACCGATTTAACCTATGCCGTGGCAGATCCACGCATTCGCTTGCGTTAAGGGGAGGGAAAAAGAGAGATGCCTCGTTTCGTTTTCCTCTTAACAGATGCCGTAGTGTGGCTACTTCTAATCGTCATACTGAGTTGCGTTCGCTATGCCTTTGTCAGCCCTGAGTGGCGTCGGAAATGGACGCGGCTAGCGGAAAATAAAGTTGCAATTGCCTCTGCTGGAATCCTCTCCGTTTTCTTTGCCATAGCGCTTCTCGATAGCGTGCACTTCCGTTTGGCGCTTCCGCGCGAGGCGGGATTCGCGCAGGCGTATTCTCCTAAAACCATCTCAGCGCTGGAATTCCTCGTTTCAGAAAATATCGCAGGAACGGAGCGTAGTTATTCAGCGCCCTTTGCTCTACGGGATTTTGATAAAACAACCGTGGTAACGAATGGACGGACAGAGCGCGTTTTCGCGCGTCTTAGGGGGGTACAGCCAAACTTAAAGGAAGAGGAGAGAAGTCAAAAACTTCTTGCGGATTGCGCTAAAGGGGCGGCTTTAGGCTCTGCTCTTGCTACGGGACTCTTGGGGCTTTGCGTGGGCCTTGTTGCAATGCGAAAGAAATCCCTTTCTGAGGCTACTAGGGCAATTCTTAGTTCAAAGAACCCATACCAGCCCTTTATTGCAGTTTGGGCTCTGTTTTTCTTCTTTGTAGGATTGCTTTCTGTTTTGTGGCCTAGTTGGCACATCTTTGGAACAGATGCTGTTGGTAACGATGTACTTTTCTCTGCGGTGAAGTCGATACGCACGGCTGTTGTTATTGGATCTCTCGCGACCTTCTGTACCGTCCCTCTTGCCATTGGTTTTGGTATTGCGGCAGGTTTCTTTAAAGGGAAAGTAGATGACATCATCCAATACATCTACACAACAATCACATCGATTCCTTCCGTTCTTTTAATCGCAGCGTCTGTCCTGATGATTCAGGTTTATATCGATAAGAACCCAGCTCTCTATGAGACAGGACTCGAGAGAGCGGACATTAGGCTTTTCTTCTTATCTGTCATCATCGGTATCACAGGCTGGGCCGGCCTTGCAAGACTTCTTCGGGCAGAGACAATGAAACTCTCTGAGGCTGACTTCATCACGGCCGCTCGTGCCTTTGGCGTGAGCCCCTTCGGGATCATGAGGCGACATATCCTCCCGAATGTTGCGCACATTGTTCTCATTGTTGCAGTGCTCGATTTTTCAGGAATCGTTCTCTATGAGGCAGTCTTAAGTTACGTGGGTGTTGGAGTGGATCCCACGATGCACTCCTTTGGAAGCATGATTAATTTGGCCGCTTCAGAAATGAGTCGGACTCCTTCGGTTTGGTGGAATCTTCTAGCGTGTTTCCTTTTTATGGTCACGATGGTGCTCTCTGCGAACCTATTTGCCGCAGGTGTGCGCGATGTCTTTGATCCTCGTTCAAAGAAAAGGGCTTAGCGATGTTTGAAATTAGAAATCTTTCTGTTGATATCGCTACAAAGAGTGGGGAGAAAGCCCTTCTCAAGGATGTTTCTTTGTCTGTGAAGCCAGGGGAAACCTACGCACTCGTAGGAGAGTCTGGTTCTGGAAAGTCCATGACGGCACTTGCAGCTTTGCGTCTACTTCCTGAAGGAATGAAGATTAGGAGTGGTGCAGTGCTTACCAGGGGAGAGGATGTTTTCTCTCTAACTGAAGAGGAAATGTGCAAAGTAAGAGGCTCAAAAATTTCTCTTATTTTCCAAGAGCCTGCAACGAGCTTAAACCCTGTGGTCCGTGCGGGAGATCAGATTCTTGAAGCCCTGCTACTACACAAAAAAGTCACAAAAGAGATAGCGAAAGAGAAAGTCCTTTCGACTCTAAGGCGTGTGGGATTTGAAGATTCCATCCGAATAGCAAAAGCCTATCCGCATGAACTCTCTGGCGGGCAGAAACAACGGGTGATGATAGCAATGGCGCTTATTGCGGGCCCTGCGGTGCTTATCGCCGACGAACCAACAACAGCGCTTGATGTGACGCTACAGGCACAGATTCTTGACCTCTTGGATGATTTAAAGCGAGAAAAGAGTCTTTCGCTTTTGCTTATTACGCATGACCTTGCTCTTGTGAAGCACTATGCCAACCGTGTCGGTCTTATGTACGCAGGAGAAATCGTCGAAGAAGCAAGCGTAGAGGATTTCTTTACATCCCCTTTGCACCCATACGCCAAGGGGCTACTGCGGGCAGTGCCAAATGCTGCGTCGCGAGGAAGACCCTTAAAGGGTATTGCAGGCGTCGTCCCTGTGGCAGGAGAGACTTTCTCGGGTTGTGCCTTTGCTTCTCGCTGTAAATTCAGCAGGGAAGATTGTAAGAGAGGGAAGATTCCTCTTCTTGCTGTAGGTGGCAATCGCCTAGTGCGTTGCTTACACAGGGCGGGAAGCTCTACGGAGGGTGACTTCGGGGAAGGGCTGTCTTACCATAGAGAGAAGGGAGAGGCTGTTCTTCGGGTAGAAAATCTTACGGTTGATTATGAGACCTCCGGCGGCTTTTTAAAGCCTCAGAAGTATTTCCGAGCAATTGACAATGTTTCTTTGGAACTCTCAAAGGGGGAGACTCTTGCTCTTGTTGGAGAATCTGGTTCAGGAAAGAGCACACTTGCGAAGACACTTTTAAGACTTTTAGAGGGGAAAATCCGCGCCTCAGGCCACGCCACTTTAGGCGGGATTGACGTCTTAGGCGCAAAAGGGGAGGCGCTGCAGAAGTTACGCCGTTTCGCACAGATTGTTTTCCAGGATCCCTTTAGTTCTTTCGATCCTCGGATGACTATCGGCGAGTGCATTGCAGAAGGGATCCTCTCATTAGGCGTTTCTCACGCAGGGGAAAATATCGAAAACCGCATTGCTAGTATGTTGCAAATCGTTGGCTTGCCAAGGACTTCCGCCCGAAGGCTTCCGCATGAATTCTCTGGCGGCCAGAGGCAGAGGATTGCTCTTGCTAGGGCGCTTGCTGTAAAGCCCGAAGTCATTATCTGCGATGAACCGACAAGTGCACTTGATGTTTCCGTGCAGGCTCAGATTCTTAACCTAATGCGAGAGATTCAATTAAAGACAGGCGTCTCTTACCTTTTCATCACCCATAACTTTGCCGTAGTCGAATGCGTCGCAGACCGCATCGCTGTTATGCAGAAGGGTCGTATTGTGGAAAGTGGTCCTGCCGCGGAGGTTCTGCAGAGGCCAAAGGATCCATATACGAAGAAACTTCTTTCTTCTGTTCCAAGGCTTTAAGTAGAGAAAAGAAAACGCCGATAAGTGCTTTCGACCTATCGGCGCTCACTCGTGGGTTTGTTTTGATTTCTTTAGTTTTCATCCCCTGTACGGAAACGCTTTTCCATGTAGGAGACAAGCTGCGAAATCGTAAATGTCATCGCAAGGTACAAAAGTGCAACTGCAGTCCAAATCTCAACGGAAGCGTAAGTGTCGGCGATGATGAGCTGCCCCTTACGGGTAAGTTCTTCAAAGCCAATGACAGAAACGAGCGAGGAGTCTTTAAGCATTGCGATGAATTCATTGCCAAGAGGCGGAATCACGCGCTTAAAGGCCTGAGGAAGAATGACATAGCGCATGGCCTGATAGTTTGTCATTCCAAGACTCAGAGCAGCACGGCGCTGTCCGATGGAAATCGACTGAATGCCCGCGCGGAAAATCTCCGCTACATAAGCGCCCGAATTAATCGAGCAGGCGGCGACCGCTGCCGTAAAGGGGTCGATACGCGTGCCCAAAATAACGGGAAGCGCAAAGTAGAGAATAAAGATCTGAACAAGCAGTGGCGTGCCTCGGATAAAAACCACATAGACACGCGCAATGCAATGAATTACGCGGTTGTTACATAAGGTTCCGATTGCGGCGATTAAGCCAAAAACCATACCAAGACCCACGGCCATAGCCGTAATCTTGAGCGTGACTGCGGCTCCTGCGAGCAGGAGCGGCATCGACAGGGATACCATCGAAAAATCGAATTCCATTAGAAACTCCCGTACTTAGAGATTTTCCGAATGTTTCGGTTTACTGCTTTCCGAACCACTTTGTCATGACAGCTTGGTAAGAGCCATCCTGCTTGGCTTCCTCTAAGGCCTTATTCATACGGTCAAGGAGCTTCTTATTCTTCTTCGAGACGATAAAGCCATACTGCTCAACAGCAAGTACACGGGGCTGATGTGTGAAGATGTCATCATTCTTCGGATTGCTCGCCATGAAGTGGCCGATGGTCGGACGGTCGCCAATGATTGCCGAGCAACCCTTGTTGCGAAGTTCCATGTAGGCATCATTCATCCCGTTGAATGTCTTCACGGTTGTGCCAGAAATCGACTTCGCGAAGGCCGCTCCTGAGGTGCCAATCTGCCCGCAGATAACTTTGTTCGTGAGGTCTTTCTCTGTTTTGAGGGTGTCTTTGTCTTCTTTACGAACCAAAATAGACAAGCCACCATCGTAGTAGGGATGTGTGAAGTTAATGCGCTTAGCGCGTTCTTCGGTAATCGTAATCGCAGCACCCGCAATATCAATCTGTCGGCTAAGAATTGCCGGAATCAATGCATCAAAGCCCATGGAGACAACTTTGACGGTAAAGCCAGCTTTCTTGCCGATAAGGCGAACCATATCGATATCGAAGCCGATGACTTCGGAGCCATTTTTCGTATCTGTGTATTCAAAAGGTGGGTATGTGCTTTCTGTACCCATAATGAGTTGCTCGGCTTGAGCGGCAGATACGGATAACATGGCGCCGCAAGCAGAAACAAAGAGCAATTTCTTAATCATAAAAAACTCCTACTAAAAGAGGATTGAGAAACGCTCGGGTTTTCCGGGCGCGACTAAATTTGAAAAATAAGGGGGTTGATTGTAAGAAAATGAAACGCTTCAAGGGGAAACTCGACAGTGTTTTAGTATTTTTGTTGTAAAAATTAAACAGGCGGAACTACCTAAAACGCCCAATTTCCTTATTTTATAGTCGGGAATTATTCGATAGACTCCCTATTCCTGACAAAAAGACTCGGAATTTAAACAATGAAGCTTACGACACGTGGGCGCTTTGCCGTCACTAGCATGATTGATATTGCGCTTTACGGGAAAAATGGTCCCGTGCGCTTATCGGATATCGCACGCCGCGAGCAGATTTCAGTGGCGTATCTCGAACAGATTTTCGGGCGCCTACGCCGTGCTGAACTTGTTTCCGCCAATCGCGGCCCTGGGGGCGGTTATCGCCTATCCCGTGAGCCAGAGAAGATTAGTGCCGGAGAAATCGTTCGAGCCGTTGAAGAAAGCCTTGACGCAACAAATTGCTACGGCACAGGGCAGTGCCGAGGCGGGGCTGAGTGCCTTGCGCATGGGCTTTGGTCGGATATGAACCGACTGATGACAGATTTTCTAGACAAACAAAGCCTCGCAGAAATCAAAACACGGTATGCGAATGCGCATCCTGCACGTGGCGATGAGGCTGTTGTTATTTTCAAGAATAAACGTGGTTAAAAAGGAAGTTAAAGAAATGAACGCACAACATCCTATTTATCTAGATTACTCGGCAACGACTCCAGTTGACCCCCGAGTTGCGGAAAAGATGATTCCCTACCTTTGCGAGAAGTTCGGTAATCCCGCTAGTCACTCACACGCCTACGGTTGGGAAGCCGAGAAGGCGGTCGATGAAGCGCGTGCGGCGGTCGCAGCCTACATTAACGCTGATCCTAGGGAGATTGTTTGGACCTCTGGGGCAACCGAGTCCGATAACCTTGCCGTAAAGGGTGCGGCGCATTTCTACAAGGATAAGGGTAAGCACCTTATCACGGTAAAGACGGAGCACAAGGCAGTTCTTGACTCCATGCGTCACCTTGAAAGTGAAGGCTTTGAAGTGACCTACATGGATGTCGGGGAAGATGGCCTCTTGGATTTGAAAGCCTTGGAAGCTGCAATGCGCCCCGATACAACGCTTGTCTCCGTGATGGCTGTTAATAACGAAATCGGCGTAATCCAAGATATTGCGGCTATCGGTGAACTTTGCCGCTCTCGCGGAATTATTTTCCATTGTGACGCTACACAGGCTCCTGGGAAGATGGAACTTGATATGCAAAAACTTAAGGTCGACCTGATGAGCCTTTCTTCTCATAAGGTCTATGGCCCGAAGGGAATAGGCGCTCTCTATGTACGCCGTAAGCCTCGCGTTCGCATTGAGCCGCAGATTCACGGTGGTGGACATGAACGTGGTATGCGTTCTGGGACGCTTGCAACGCACCAGATTGTTGGTATGGGCGAGGCCTATCGCTTGGCAAAACTTGAGCAAGAAAAAGATATCGCACACTGCCTTGCGTTGCGTGAGAGGCTCTTACAGGGCATTTTGAAAAACATTCCCGATGTCATCGTCAATGGCGATATGGCGCATCGTGTTTCTACGAACCTTAACGTTTCCTTTGCCTACGTTGAAGGGGAGAGCCTCATGATGGCATTAAAAGATATCGCAGTGAGTTCTGGGTCGGCTTGCACTTCTGCTTCTCTTGAGCCAAGTTACGTGCTTCGTGCCCTGGGGCGCGACCCGGAACTGGCCCACAGTTCAATTCGCTTTACCTTTGGCCGCTTCACAACAGAGGAAGACATTGATAGAACCGTCGCCCTCTTAACGGAGAAGGTTGCAAAACTCCGTGAGATGAGTCCCCTGTGGGAAATGCACAAGTCGGGTGTTGATCTTAAAGATGTCAAGTGGAACGAAAACTAGGAGATTCGAAGATGCCTTATAGCGAAAAAGTAATGGAGCATTATGAAAATCCCCGTAACGTTGGCACACTCGATAAGGATGATGCTTCTGTTGGCACTGGGATGGTCGGTGCCCCTGCCTGTGGGGATGTGATGCGATTGCAGATTAAAGTAAACGACGCAGGGGTCATCGAAGATGCAAAATTTAAGACCTATGGTTGTGCAAGCGCCATCGCTTCGAGCTCTCTTGTCTCCGAATGGGTCAAGGGAAAGAGCCTAGAAGAAGCAGGGAAAATCTCTAACACGGCCATCGCCGAGGAACTTGCCCTGCCGCCTGTGAAGATTCACTGCTCGATCCTAGCGGAAGATGCGGTGAAAGCCGCAATCGATGATTACAAGTCTAAGCACGAAGCAAAGTCGGAGAAGCCCTAATGGTTACGTTAACAGAAGCCGCAGCAAAACACGTCACGGCCTTTCTTGCGCGTCGAGGTAAGGGCGTGGGGCTTCGGCTCGGCGTGAAGACTTCAGGGTGCTCTGGGATGGCCTATAAACTCGAATTTGCCGATGCCATTGCAGCCGATGATCAGGTTTGGGAAAGCTTCGGTGTAAAGGTGATTGTTGACACAAAGAGCCTACCTTACATCGATGGTACGGAACTTGACTTTGTCAAAGAAGGACTGCAGTCGGGATTTAAATTCAAAAATCCCAATGAGAAAGAGCACTGCGGTTGCGGAAAGTCTTTTAAGGTCTAGATGATGGGTAAGCTTGAAACAGCCTTTGACCTCTTGGGATTGCCGGAGAGGTTCTCCCTAGCCGAGGCTGAGATTGAGGCGGCATGGAGAGAGCGTATTGCTCTCGTGCATCCAGACCGTTTTGCTGCCGCAGGGGCGGTTGCTAAGCGTGTTGCAGAGCAGTGGGCAGGGCGTCTAAATGACGCAAAGACGTCTCTTTTGGACCCAGTGGCTCGAGCGAAAATTCTTCTCTCCGCTCGTGGAGTGGACATCGGAGAAGAAAGCGATACGCGGATGCCACCCGATTTTCTCTTTCGGGCTTTTAGCCTTCGAGAGAGGGCGGAAGCTGGAGAGCGTGGTGAGGTTCTCCGCGAAATTGCAAAAGAAAGAGAAGAACTCACTGAGAAGCTTCGTACTTTTCTTGATGTCGCTCGAGACGATGCAAAGGCGCGAGAGGCGGTGCGAGAACTCCTTTTTGTCGAGAAGCTCTCTCGGGACCTTGAAAGCCGCTAAAAGAAATTTCCAATTTTTTTCGTAGGAAAAAGTTTTCATGTCAGGACTCATGCAAATTGCAGAACCAGGGCTTTCTGCGGCACCTCACGAGGAAAGACTTGCCGTTGGTATTGACCTTGGAACGACCAATTCGCTAGTTGCTACGGTTGTAAATGGCTCCGTTGAAGTTATCGCTGATGAAGCGGGAGAGAAACTTCTCCCAAGCGTTGTTCGCTACAAAAAAGACGGCATGGTTGCTGTTGGCAGGGATGCTCTCAAGGACGTCGCAGAAGACCCAGAAAATACCATAGCCTCTGCTAAGAGATTAATCGGAAGGGTCCTTTCTGAGGTTGATGCGAAGGCGCTTCCTTATCGCTTTGAAGCGGGAAGCAGTGTTATCCGTTTTGCAACTGTGGCAGGGGTAAAAACTCCCATTGAAGTAAGTTCTGAGGTTTTAAAGAAACTAAAGAGCCGTGCGGAGATGCGTCTCGATGGGGAACTCGTTGGTGCCGTGATTACCGTTCCAGCCTACTTTGATGATGCACAGCGTCAGGCAACAAAGGACGCAGCACGTCTCGCAGGGCTTGAGGTCCTTCGGCTTTTAAATGAGCCGACAGCTGCTGCCTTGGCCTACGGACTTGATACGGGAGCTGAAGGGCTTTATCTCGTCTACGACCTCGGGGGCGGGACCTTTGATGTCTCGCTCTTAAGGCTTACGAGAGGCGTTTTTGAGGTGATTGCAACCGGAGGAGATACTGCCCTAGGGGGAGATGACTTCGATGACGTCCTTGCAAAGGTGATGCTTTCAGAAAAAGGCTTTACGCTTGAAACATTAAGCGCAAAGGAAAAGCGCCAAGCCATCCTTGCAGCGCGTGCTACGCGTGAAACCCTCACGGAAAGAGACGCAGCAGAATTTTCTTTTACGCACGCAGTCATTTCTCGCGAAGAATTTGAAGAGAAGAGCGCATTCCTCATTCGTCGCACACTTGACGTCGTTAGAAGAGTACTTGCGGATGCGAATGCGGAAGTTACAGATATTCAAGGCATCGTTCTCGTGGGAGGCGCAACACGCATGCCTGCTGTGCGCCGTGCCGTGAAAGAAGCCTTCGGGAAAACACCCTTTACGGAGATTAATCCTGATGAAGTGGTTGCTGTCGGGGCGGCATTACAGGCAGATAAACTCGCAGGAAACGCCAGGGGAGACGATTGGTTACTTCTTGATGTGACGCCCCTTTCTCTTGGGCTCGAGATGATGGGTGGGCTCGTTGAGAAAATCATTCCGAGAAACACTCCTGTGCCCGTGGCTATGGCGCAGGACTTTACGACCTTTAAAGATAATCAAACAGCGCTAGCCGTGCATGTTGTGCAAGGCGAGCGTGAAATTGTCGATAAATGCCGTTCTTTAGCAAGGTTTGAGTTGCGAGGCATCCCCCCAATGGCCGCAGGAAACGCCCGAATCCGCGTGACATATCGCATCGATGCAGATGGAATCCTCTCGGTTTCTGCTCGCGAGCAGAAAACAGGTGTTGAAGCCTCTATTCGCGTAAAGCCTTCCTATGGCTTAGAGGATGAAGATATTGTCCGCATGTTAAAAGAGGGAAATGAAGCGGCCTCTTCTGACTTAGAGGAGAGAAAACTCCGAGAAGAGACAGTCGAAGCAGAACGCATCCTCATTGCAACGGACTCTGCTCTTAAGGCAGATGGCGATTTGCTTAACGATAAGGAGCGTAGTGCCATTGATAAAGAAATCGCACTCTTGCGTGCTACGATTGCCAGCGGCGATGCGGAAAAGATTAAGGCACAAAACGCGGCCCTTATTGCGGCAACAAGTGAATTCGCTGCGCGCCGTATGGATAGATCCATCAGACAGGCTCTCGCAGGACAGACACTCAATAACATTTAAAAGGAGACGAGCCATGCCGACAGTTACAGTTATCGCGAATGCGATCTGCCCCGAGGGGGCAAAATTTACTGCCGCACCAGGAGAGAATCTTGGCCGCGCCATGGTTTCTCATGGCGTGAAACTACCTCATGCATGTGAATTTAACGGCGGCTGTGCAACGTGCCACGTCTATGTGAAGAAGGGCTTTGATAGCCTCTCAGAGGCAAGCGATGCGGAACTCGATAGGATTGATATGGCGTTTGATTCGAGGCCTGAGTCAAGGCTTGCCTGTCAGGCGAAGATTGGCACAGAAGATATCGAAGTGGAAATTCCAGTACGCAATCGCAACATTGTTGGGGAGTAGGGCGAATGGCACTTACCTGGACTGATGCGGAAGAAATTGCAATAGAACTCACAGAGATGTATCCAGAAGTCGATCCTCTGAAACTGCGCTTTACGGAACTTCATGACTTTGTCACGAAACTACCGGACTTTAAGGATAATCCCGAGAAGAGTAACGAAGCAAGACTCGAAGCAATTCTCACAGCTTGGCTCGATGAGCGTGAGTAGAAGAACGTCACTGCTGTTAAGTTAAATTGAACACGTAATTAAAAAGAGAGCGAGTCTAAGACTCGCTCTCTTTGCCCTTAAGCCACCAAAAAAAGAGCACCGAGGAAGGAGAAAAAGATGCTCAAAATTAGGAGGTATTTCTGAGAAAAACCTGGAGGGGGATTAATCTCGGAAGGAATCATGCAACGATTTCCAAACAAAATCCATCGAAAGTTCTTAAACTAATCGTTAAATAAAATTTAACGATTTATATGCTCATTAGATGGGCAACACGAGGGAATTTTTTCTAGTGCAAGATAAGCGCTTTGGCAAGATTTGGGTCGAGTTCTCTGAGATGGGGATAAATCTCTTCGCGAAGTTGTTGTTTCATTCTGCTGGCTACGCGCTCTGCAAGCGTTTCATAGATTGGCTTTTGGAAAATGACATTGGTTGTTCTTGAGGCACCGTCAAGTTCTATTTCTTTAAAGCAAACATCGTGAAACTCACGCCATGCGTGTTCGACGGCGAGGATGGGGATGATGGTCCAGCCGTAGCCTTTGCCGACCATTCTAAAAATCATACTATTGCTGTCAGTTTCTATAAGACTTGGAGAATCAACATCGAGGCGCCGCATCAGACGCTCAATCTCGATGTAACTTTGGCACATTCTGTTGTAGCGAATTGGTGGGATTTTCTTTGCTACCTTCGTAATGTCTCGATAGTTTTGCAATTCGTCTTTGTACTGAGAGGGGGCAACGATAAGAAACTTTTCAGTGAAAACGGGAATGTTCTGTATGGTCTTCTTTGATCCAACAACATCCGTATTGATGCCGACATCGATTTTTTCTTCAATGAGCATCTGTGTGATGCGAGGGGTCATGCCAACGTAGGCAGAAAAATGCGCAACCGAGCGGATGATATCTTCAACAATTGCAGAGCCAAATATTCCACCAATAGAGTCTGAGTAACCAACACGCAGGTCGAGGTTTTCTCCCCTGCGCGCGCAATTCATTTCCCGAATAGTTCTCTCGGAAAGAAGAAGGCTCTCTCTGGCACGCTCTCGCAAGATTCTTCCATAGGTCGTCAGCCGCATCGGACGACTTGTTCTGTCAAAAAGAGATACTTGGAAGTTTTCCTCTAACTTATGAATGCAAGCGGAGACTGCTGACTGCGTAATCCTGAGATTTTCAGCCGCAGTAGTCATGTTGCAAGTTTCGCTTACTGTAAGAAAGATTCTCAGCGCCGCAATGTCAATGTCTTCGTCTTGTGCGTTCGCAGGGGACTGCTTTTGCATCATGAGAACCTCCATATCGACTGCAGACTTTAACTTAAAAGTGATTTAAGGAATGCTGCAGTTTTTTCTGTAAAGGGAAGCTTTTTTGGCCTTCCTGGTAGTGTAATGGTTACTTTGTTGCCGGGGAATTCTTGCGCAAAACGTGCTTCAAATCCAGAACCACTCCCATGTTTTTCAATAAATTGCATTGCTTCCTTTAAAGGGAATACTCGTCGTGTGTCTTGAGCACTAGCCTCTATAAGGGAAGTAGGATTTTCTTTTGCAGTATCTAGAAGAACTTCTAGAGCCTTCTCGTCTTCAAAGGGTTGTGTGAGGGTAACGGCGTGAGTAAACCCAAGTTTCACAGCTTCCTTTAATCCCAAGGCGAGAGCAGACCCTGCGGACTGAAATAAATTAATCGAGACAATATGGGCGTTGCGATTCTTTGCCCGATAAAGGGCAAGAGCAGCGGCCGCTTCTTCTGCCTCTGAGTTATTGACAAGGACAATCGGAATTGCAAAAGATTCGGTCTTCCAAAAGGAGATTCCCAATCCTTTTACAAGTGTGACAATCACTGGTCGAAATACTTCATTCATGCAAAGTCTCTTTTTCTTTTAAATCTTTAACGAAAAGGCGCGTAGACCATTGGGGGCCTGCGCGCCTTATTGGGGGGAAACAACTAACGTCTTTTACTAGATAACAATCTGAGCAAGGACATAGGAAACTGCAACCGTTGCGACCATGCTTGTCATAAGAGAGCGCATGAAGCTGTGGTTAAGAATCCATTTACCAATCTTCGTTGTTCCCGTGCGGTCAAAGGCGATGCAGGCAATCATAAGGCCACCAACCGGAATGAACAAGTAAGAGCCTACTGCCGGGAAAACGCCGACCAGTGTTGCGGGGGCAAGCCCTAAAGCAACACCTAAGGGCATCATGGCACGTGTAGCAGCACCGTGACTGAAGAATGCAGCGCCAGCGATGAAGAGCACGATAGCAAAGAGGATTGGGTAAGCCTGAACAACGCCAGAGAGTTGCTCTGAGAAGTAGGCAATGTGCGCATTAAAGTAGGTATCCATGAGCCAAGCGATACCGAAGACGCTCGTTACACCCATCATGCCAGACTGGAAGACCGTTGTGCGGATGATGCTACCAACGTTAATCTTGCAAGCAAGAACGAGGATAACGCCTGCGGAGAGCATCAGGATTTCCAACATTGTCGGAATGTTCATCATCACGGTCTTGCCGTTCTCAACCCAACTCGGAGCCATACTACGGCAGGAACCAAAGAAAACGACAGCGAGAATTACCAGGGCAAAAATCCAAAGCGACCGATAGGCTTCCTTTGTCACTGGGCGAGGAACGAATTCACCAACCTTATTTCTCGGAGGTTCAATTTCACCACGGGCAACCTTCTCGAGATAGACGGGATCATCCTTCAATTCAACACCCATGTTGTAGACAGAAATGACAGAGACGATGCTACCGACGATAGTTGCGGGAATTGTCACAAGGAGAATCTGACCTAAAGAAACTCCGAGGGGAGCCATGATGGCGCACATTGCAGCGACAGCAGCCGAAAGAGGGCTTGCAACGATGGCGGCTTGGTTCGCTGTGAGAGATGCTGCCATGGGACGCTCTGGACGGACACCTGCTTCTGTTGCAACTTCAGCAATCACGGGGAAAAGGCAGAGGGCAACGTAGCCTGTTCCGCAGAAGAAGGTGCTCAGATAAGTTGTAATCGGTGCCAAAATCGTAATGCGATTCGGGTGACTACGAAGAAGCTTTTCAGACCAGTTGACAAGAATGTCAAGACCGCCACCTGCTTGTAGTGTAGCAGCCGCTGCCACAACAGCCGTGATGATAAGCATCACGTCCACAGGGGGAGAAGCAGGCTTTAAGCCAAAAACAAATGTGAGAATAAATAAGCCGAGACCGCCTGCCATACCAAGACCGATACCTGCGAGCTTAGCGCCGAGGAGAATCGTCAAGAGGACGACAACCGTCTCCAAGAAAAACATGAAATCCACTGTAAACCTCCGTTTTTTTATTTTGACCCCGCTTATGGCATCGAATCAATACAGCACGCTCCGCTAAGCAGGTATCGGGATTATTTAGAGGGTGTTTTCTTTTGTACACATGCAGAAAAGAAATTGATGGACATCCAACGTTTCTCTTTATGGTCTTTGACGCTCGATGCGGCGACTTTTACTCTCGCCACACGCTTGATTTTGGCGGATGCAAAGTATTCAAAGAGGAGACAACACAATGCGTGCTGATCACGATTTGTTGGGTGAAATTTTTGTTCCTGATGAGGCCTACTACGGAGGTCAGACACAGAGAGCTCTAGATTTGGGCGAAATGTCAAAGATGAAGCTAATTGACTACCCAGAGTTAATCCATGCAGAGGTGGCGATTAAGAAAGCTTGTGCCCTAACACATAAAAAGCTCGGTGTCTTAGCAAAAGAAAAAGCCGATGCCATCGCACAGGCCGCAGATGAAATATTTGCGGGTCAATATATAGATCAGTTCCCTGTTGACATCATCGCCGGTGGTGGCGGTGTTGCCATCAATATGAATGTCAACGAAGTGCTTGCCAACCGAGCAAACGAAATTGTGACGGGAATGAAGGGTGATAGCGCTGTTCATGGCAACACGCACGTTAATATGGGTCAGTCTACAAACGACACGCTTCCAGCGGCGATGAAACTCGCGCTCTACACGGATTTGGTCTCTGTTATTCGTGCGGCAAAGACCGTTGAAGATGCCTATGCGAAGAAAGCCGATGAATATCGAGATGTTGTGAAGGTTTCTAGAACTTGCATTCAAGATGCGGTGCCTGAGACTTTTGGACAGTTCTATGATGCCGCGGCCTCATTTGTTGCGCGTCAAATTAAGATTCTCGAAGCGCTTCTCCCAGAGTGCCTTGCGATTCCTCTTGGTGCAACCGCCGTTGGCACGGGACTTAATTGCTACGCAGGTTTCTATGAAACAGTCTTCTCTGAGTTAAGTGAAATTTTTGGCGCCAAGGTTACCCAGGAAGAAAACCTCTTTGATGGCTTGCAGTTTGGAGACCTCTACATTCGTGCCTCTGCAGCCCTGAAGTCTCTTGCAACGGGTTTATCCAAGATGGGCCGTGACCTTCGCTTAATGAGTAGTGGTCCACGCTCTGGCCTTATGGAAATTCAGATTGCCCCGGTGCAAAACGGCTCGTCGATTATGCCCGGGAAGGTCAATCCCGCTCTGCCTGAACTCATGAACGTTGTTGCGTATCAAATCTGTGGACAGGATGCCGCAGTTACGATGGCTGCTGAAGCTGGAGAACTCGAACTTAACGTCTGGGAACCTGTCATCATTGTGAATCTCTTAGGCTCCTGCAAGTTACTTATCAATGCGATGCCGCTTTTCGCAGAGAAGTGCGTTGCGACAATTAAAGTTAATAAAGCCCATTGCCTTGAAGATGCTGAGAAGTCTTTGGCATCAGGTGCGGTTGTTTCTGCTCTTTTGGGTTACAAGAAGGGAACAGAGGTTGCAAAACTTGCCTCCGAGAAGAATCTCACAATTAAGGATGCTGTAGTGCTTTCTGGTTATCTCACCCGAGAAGAGGCTGAGAAGTTCCTTGATCCCTTGATGCTCACAGATGTGAAAAAGAGTGGGAAGCTCCTCTTAGAGATTGCGCTTGCTGAACACAGAATCAAATAAAGATTTCCTCCCCTTCAAAATCTTTTTCGGCGCAGAGCAATCCGCGCCGTTTTTTTCGCATGGGAAGCAGTGTGGGCTTTATGAGAATGTTGCAACAACAGGTGTGTGATCGCTCGGCCGTTCCTTTGCACGCGGTGCCTTATCCACGGTAATGCTTTGAAGGCGGTTCGCTAAGGCGGGGCTTGCAAAGATGTGATCAATTCTCATGCCGTGATTTTTTTCAAAACCCTGTTGCCTGTAATCCCACCAAGAGTAGGTTTCAGGTTCGTGGGGAGTTTTCTCCCAAAGGTCCGTGAGGCCACATTCTTTTAACCCAGCGTAGGCGTCTCGTTCAGGAGCAGAAACTAGGATGCAATCCTGCCACTCACTAGGATTCCAAACATCGCTATCCATTGGAGCAATGTTAAAGTCACCAGCGAGAGCGAGAGATTTCTTTTCCGCAAGAAGGTGCCTTACCCATTGCGTCATTGAGGCAATCCAATCGAGTTTGTAGAGGTATTTATCTGTCCCGACTTCTTGCCCGTTTGGAAAGTAGCCCCCGATAAAGAGAAATGAAGTTCCGTCTTTCTCCGTGATCTGAGCGGCAATGGCTCGCGCTGAATCATCAGGATAATTGGGGATATTTTTGGTAAGAAGCCGCGCCTCTTTGAATGCATCTTTCTTTACGAGGATAGCTACGCCGTTGTAACTTTTCTGTCCGAAGAAAAAGGACTCATAGCCAAGTGGGCTAAAAACCTCAGCAGGGAACCCCGCATCAACGGTTTTTGTTTCTTGAATCGCAAGAGCATCAGGAGCCGCACTTTTTAGCCACTCGCAAAGAATCTCCGTTCTTGCGTTGATTCCATTGACATTAAAGGTGGCTAGTTTCATTTTTTTGTCTTATCTCTCTAGAGTTTTCAGTAGCCCGATTGCTGCATCTAGCGTGAGGCCATCGGAGGCGATGCGGTTGAGAAGTTCTTCTTTCGGGATTGCTTCAAACCTCTCTACCTCACCGTCTTGGTTCTTTGGAATCGTTCCCTTCTTTAGAGTAATCGGATAGACCACTGTTCTTTCTCGCATCCAGCCTTCCCGCACGGGGCGCGTTACGAGGAACTCAGTGGGAGCATGAACCGTATAAGAAGTAGGCTCTATACCTGCTTCTTCTAGAGTTTCTCTGGCGAGCGTTTCAAGCGGAGGTTCTCCTGCGCTAGATAGGCCTCCTGAGAGAGTATCCCAAAGGCTGGGGTCAACCTGCTTTGTAGCGCTGCGTTTTCCTAGCCAAAATAGCCCAGTGTCATCTCTAGCAACAGCGTGCACACAGGTTGTTGTGAGTCCTAAGAATCGAAAGATTCCTCGTTCGGCTTTTGTTAATTTCTGCGAGAAGTCAAAACTTACGACATCGAGTAGTTCGTTACGCCACTGAAAGATCATTGCGCTATCGAAAAGCGTCCTAGCAAGCGTAGCAAGCCTCTGTGCGGCAGTGTCTGCCGCATAAGAAAGTTCAAGACCAGTGGATGTTTCTTCAAAAACATCATAAAAAGCTGGAGAGCGAAGAACTTCATAGACACGTGGTACGAGTACCCCACAGTCAACGCCACAGATAGATAGTGTTCGTGAGCCCACAGGGGGCTCTTCTCTGGCTCTAACTTCAAGGGTACGAAGAAGTTCTTCTGCTTTACGCATCTAGCTTAGATATCCTTTTCTGGACGCAACGTCGGGAAGAGCAACACTTCTCGGATCGATGAGGCGTCAGTGAGAAGCATCACAAAGCGATCGATACCGATGCCGCAACCTCCTGTCGGGGGAAGACCGTACTGCAAGGCGCGGATGTAGTCTGCGTCGTAGTACATCGCTTCGTCATCGCCGCGACTCTTTGCATCAGCCTGTGCCTTAAAGCGAGCAGCTTGATCATCGGGGTCGTTAAGTTCCGAGAAACCGTTTGCGGTCTCGCGGCCATAGATAAAGAGTTCGAAACGCTCCGTGATTCCTGGCTTCGTATCCGAAGCACGTGCCAGGGGACTAATTTCCACTGGGTAATCAACGATAAATGTCGGCTCGATAAGTTTCGACTCAGCGACTTCTTCAAAGAGCGCCATCACAAGCGCGCCGAGGCCAACCCAGTCAGGCTGCTTTGCGCCTAGCCGAGCTAACTCAGCGCGAAGGAAGGCTTCATCCTTGAGTTGCTCGGCGGTGTAATTTGGAGCGTACTTTAAGATTGCCTCCTCGGGCGTTAAGCGAGCGAAGGGTTTAGAGAGATCGATCTCGGTACCCTGGTACGTGAGTTTTTCGCTCCCTGTGGCTTCTTTTGCTACGTAGCGTAAGAGGCTCTCTGTGTACTGCATCTGATCTTCGTAGGTCCAGTACGTCGCATAGAACTCAATGGTTGTGAATTCTGGATTGTGACGCGTATCGATGCCTTCATTTCTAAAGCAGCGATTGAGTTCAAAGACGCGTTCAAAACCGCCTACGACCAAGCGCTTTAAGAAAAGTTCCGGTGCGATGCGAAGGTACTGATCGATATCGAGGGCATTGTGGTGCGTGACAAAGGGCTTTGCGTTAGCGCCGCCTGGAATCGTGTTAAGCATCGGGGTTTCGACTTCTACGAAGCGGTGGGCTTCCATGAAGTGACGCACAGCAGAGACAGCCTTAAAGCGTGTTGCGAAACGAGCGCGGCTCTCTTCGTTGATAATCAGATCCACATAACGCATGCGGCAGCACTGTTCGGGGTCAACGAGGCCCTTATGCTTATCTGGCAAGGGAAGGATGCTCTTTGTGATAAGGCGCAACTCCTTAACTCTCACAGAAAGCTCTCCTCGGTTCGTTAAGAAAAGCGTACCGCGCGCTGCAACGATGTCACCGATGTCATAGCCTTTAAAAGCTGCGTAGGATTCCTCTCCCACTTCAGAGGGGGTGAGGAAATACTGCATTTTTCCTGTGAAGTCCGTGACGGTGGCAAAACTCGCTTTGCCCATGATGCGCTTGAGCATCATGCGGCCAGAAACCGTAACCTCAGGAGCTAGCACTTCGAGCTCTTCTTTGGTCTTAGAGCCGTATTCTTTTCTTAAGTCTCCAAAGAGGTCTTTACGTTTAAAGTCATTGGGGTAGGCAACGCCTTTCGCACGCAAGGCTTCTAACTTTGCACGACGCTCAGCGATAACGTGGTTGATATCTTCCTGTTGCTCTTTGGAATTCTTATTGACTTCACTCATTGTTGTGGTTTCCGATGTGTTTAATAAATTGGTTCTAAAAGGTTGTTTTAGGGAGTCTAGACGCCTTGTTTGAGACTTGCCTCGATAAACATCTCAAGATCTCCATCGAGGACAGCTCCCGTGTTGCCTGTTTCAACATTGGTCCTCAGGTCTTTGACGCGGCTTTGATCGAGGACATAACTGCGAATCTGATGGCCCCAACCGATATCACTCTTGGCGTCTTCAAGTTTTTCTTGCTCCGCCATGCGTTTTCTAAGTTCCGCTTCATAGAGTTTTGCTTTTAACTGCCGCAAGGCTTGTTCACGGTTGTTGTGTTGACTTCTATCGTCTTGGCAGACTGTGACAATCCCGGTTGGAATATGTGTAATACGGACGGCAGATTCTGTTTTCTGTACGTGTTGTCCTCCGGCGCCCGAGGCACGGAAGACATCGACTCTTAAGTCCGCAGGGTTAATCGTAATTTCGATAGAGTCATCGATCTCAGGGTAGACGTAGGCACTTGCAAAGGAGGTGTGGCGTCTTGCATTTGCATCAAAGGGACTCTTTCTCACTAAACGGTGGATGCCAGTTTCTGTGCGTAGTGTCCCATAGGCCCAAGCGCCCTCGATGTAGATTGTGCAGCCCTTGATTCCTGCAACGTCTCCCGGGGTTTCTTCCGTGAGTTTTGCCGTAAAGCCAGAGCGCTCAGCAAACCTAAGATACATCCGCTCGAGCATACTTGCCCAGTCTTGCGCCTCAGTGCCACCGGCTCCAGCCTGGATTTCCAAGTAACAGTTCGCTGAATCCATTGGCTGATTAAACATCCGTTTGAATTCAAGCTTTTCGACCTCTTTTTCGTACCCCTCAACTTCTTGGGCGATGCTCTCGGCTCCTGCTTCATCGCCCTCGGCGAGAGCCATCGTAAAGAGCTCCTCGGCGTCAGAAATTCCCTGCGTTAACCGCTCGAAGTCGCCTACGAGCGTATCGAGAGCTTTCTTTTCTTTACTGATTTCCTGAGCGTGTTGTGGATTGTCCCAAAGACTAGGGTTCTCAATCTCGCGATTTACTTCTTCGAGACGCCGTTTCTTTTTGTCGACGTCAAAGATACCCCCGAAGTTCGGCAAGACGCCGTAGGAGGTCCTCGGAGCAGTGTTTTGTCGAATTGATGCGTTCAGCTTCCATTGTTGATTTTCTTTAGGAAATGCGGTCGTTAGATTGAAAGCGCATTATACGGAGTATCCACTGTCGGAATGCATTTTTCCTCGCGGTTTTCTCTAGTCCTCAGCGGCGATGACGACAAGTTGCACAGAACGGCGCCCCATGAATTCATTAATTTCTGGTTTATAAGCGAGTCGCACGTAAGTCGGAAGTGGCGTCGCATGCCGAAAGAAAATCGCATCAAACCGTGTGCCATCAAGTTCAAGCCAAAGTTTTAGGTGACTCCCTTTAAGAACCTTCTGGCTTACGACTTTAAATTCATTTGCAAAGAGGGGCGCTTCAAAACCCTGCCCCCAGATTCTTGTGGAAATTGCATCAATAAGAGGGAAATTAATTTCGCTAGCGAGAAGGGGGCCATCGACAGCAATGGTGTTTTCGAGCGTCTCTACGCGTGCAAATTTTCTTACTGCCGCATCAAAAAGTTCTGTGAACTCCGCTAGGCTCTCTCGACGAATCGTGAGGCCCGCTGCCATGGCGTGTCCTCCGAAGCGCATCATGAGACCAGGAGCGGCCTTCTCGACCTCTTCGAGAGCATCTTTGAGGTGAACGGATTCAATCGAGCGGCCCGAGCCTTTAAGGAGTCCCCCCTCGTCGGGGGCAAAGGCGATCACTGGACGGTAAACCTTTTCCTTTATGCGGCTTGCAACGAGGCCCACGACACCTTGATGCCAATTTTCATCAAAAAGAACGATGCTTGAAAGGTGTTGGAAGTCCATTTTTTTGAGCGCAGCAACGGCATCTTCCTGCATCGCCTCTTCTAATTCACGACGCTCGTTATTTAAGGCGTCAAGCTTTTCTGCGTAGTGGTGCGCTTCGTCTTTGTCATCGGTTAGAAGACAGTCGATACCGATACTCATCTCGGTAAGTCTCCCTGCGGCGTTAATGCGCGGCGCAATGCTAAAGGCAAAGTCGTGGGCAGTTGCCTTGGCGCGGTCTTTCCCGCAGACTTCAAAAAGCGCCTGAATCCCTGCGCAGGCAATTCCTCGTTTGACGCGGTTAAGCCCCTGGGAGACAAGGATGCGATTGTTCTTATCAAGAGAAACAACATCGGCGACAGTCCCCAAGGCAACAAGGTCACTTAAAACGTCAAGACGAGGTTGTGTTTCAGGGGTAAAGACGCCACGCTGCCGCAATTCACTTCTCAGAGCCAAGAGTAGGTAGTACATGACACCGCACCCAGCGAGCGCCTTACTCGGGAAAGTGCTTGTTGCTAGGTTGGGATTAACAATGGCATTAGCCTCAGGAAGCGTCTCACCTGCTAGGTGGTGATCGGTGATGATGACAGAAATTCCAAGGGCCTTAGCGCGTGCCACGCCCTCGATACTCACAATGCCGTTATCTACAGTAAGAAGAAGGTCTGGCTTCTTTTCCATTTTCGCGGCTAGGTCAACAATCTCCGGCGAGAGCCCGTAGCCATATTTAAAGCGATCTGGTACCAAATAATTGACAGAGATCCCCATAGCACGTAGTCCACGAATCGCTATCGCACAGGCAGTTGCTCCATCGCAGTCGTAGTCAGCGATGATGGTAACAAGTCCCTTCTTTTCTCTTAAGTTTGAAAGAAGTTGAGCTGCTTCTTTAAGACCCTCGAGTGCTTCGGGGTTAACAAGGGATTTCCAGTCCTCTCGCAGGTCCTCTGCAGAGGTAACGCCACGAGAGGTAAGTACACGGGCAATGGGGCGAAGAATTCCCCTTTCTTCTAGAGATTTAGCAACAACCCTATCATAGGGGCGCTCTTCAAAATGGGTTTTCATACTTCAATCGCTTTCTTCGTAAAGCCAATGAGCGAAGTCGATTTTCTTCGCGGTAGCAAACCTTGCGAGAAGGGATTTTGGATTTGTTAGCTTTACAGAAAATGTTTTTGTCTTTCTCTTGCCACAGGCAACAATGAGTGCCTCTTCGCAACCGCGTTTGCGGGCTGCTTCTTTTAGCGTTGCAATTTGTGCACAAAGGCTAAGAATGGCTTTGGTGTAATCGGGGCTCGTTCCTTGAGGCGCTACTCTGACTAGGTCACTAAAAACGGCAAGAACTGCTCCATTTGGGGCATCCGCAGGCCAATTGGTTGCTCCTGTCGCCTTTGCGACGCGATGGCAGAGAATCCCAGCGGCATCGGCCCAACCAAGAATTGCCGCATCGTCAGCTAAGACGCTACGGATCTGAGTTGGCGGGTAGAAATCTTGTAGAAGTCCTCCGCCATCAATCCAAAGAGAGGCGGCGCCTGGGATTGAAAGATCATCCAAGATCTTATTTAATTTTTCAATTTCGGCATAAGCCTCAGTGGCCGTGCTGTTTGTTGCGGACACTTGAAGGTCAGTTTCGGCAGGCGAACTCCCAATGAGGGTTTCTGCCTCGCGCGCCGTAAGGCCCCAGGGCTTTTTTCGCGTTAAAAAGAAAGAAGAATCCCAACGCTGTAGCGTAAAGCCCTCTTTTTGGAGTTCACTTCTTAGAGCGACGGATATTGCCTCCGAGGCTTTCTCATCTCCAGAGAAAAAACCTGCAACGTGGCCCTTTTCGTCTTTTGTGAGGATGGAAAGGCGCCAGATTTCCCCTGCGAACCTAGGACCTCCTAGCATCGTCCAACGATAGGGGGCGGTGGCAAATGCTTCGTTGCTGCGCGTCAAAACACGCCAACTCCAAGCGAGGTGTGTACTGCCGCTCATGTGCTCTGGGACAAGAGTTTGCTCGGCAGGGGCCTCTGCCCCTTTTAAAAGAGTGCTAAGAGCGGCTAGAGCCGTTGGGTCTAAAGCATCGGAGACTCCTTTTTTTTCTCTAAGGAGCCCAGGGATGATGAAATACGCCTGTGTCATGAAACTACCCACCTCGGGATTCCCTTTGTAAAAGAAGGGAATCCAATGAGGAATACTAATCGAAAGTGCTGATTAGTTTTCCGCACTCATCACGACACGCATCAGGTCTGCGATAGTCCCTGAATTTGTCTTACTCATAATTGAAGCGCGATGCGCTTCAACGGTTTTAATGGAGATGCTTAAGTCGTCAGCAATTTGCTTGTTAAGCCGTCCTGCGACGATGCGCTCAAGAACCTGCTGCTCGCGGGGGGTAAGACGGCTTAAAAGCGTTGCATTAAGATGCCGTCTTTCGTTTTCTAAGCGGCTTTCACGGGCCGCAACAAGGAGTTTTTCAACCTGCTGCTTAAGTGCCTCTAAGTCAAAAGGCTTTTCGATAAAGTCAACCGCACCTTTCTTTAAAGCATTCACCGCCATCGGCACGTCACCGTGACCGGTGATGAAGATAATCGGAATATCGACTTTTCTTGCACGAAGAAGTTCTTGCACTTCTAGTCCACTCATGCCGTTCATGCGCACATCGAGTAGCAGCACTGCAATCGCCTCGGGGTCGAAGTTCGCAATGAAACTCTCGCCACTTTCAAAGAGTTCAACCTTGTAGTCGCTCGCTTCCAAAAGCCAGCGAATTGAATCCCGTACGGCCTCGTCATCATCGACGACGTAAACGGTTCCTAGATATTTTTGGTATTCCGAGTAGCTATGCATAGTCGTAAAAAATCTAAAAGTGTCAAAAAAATCTTACTAAAAGGGAAAACCTTCGTTCTTTTGAAACATTCTAGCCTATTGCACAATCGGCAAAGAGAATGTGAAGATTGTTCCTCCTTGAGGGTTATCATGGAAGGCAAGGTGACCGTTGTGGCTTTCAATAATCGAGCGGCAAAGATTTAAGCCAATGCCCATTCCAAAGGATTTCGTTGTGTAAAACGGCTGAAAAACATCTTCCTTTTTATCTGCAGGAATCCCAGAGCCGTGGTCAATGACCTCAAAGCAAACAGCGCTTCCTTTCCAATAAACTTTCACAAGAATGAGTTTGTTTTCGCTCTCTTCGGACGCCTCCACGGCATTTTTCATAAGGTTAACAAGGACCTGCTCAACGAGAATCGCGTCGCAAAGTACCTGTGGGATTCCCTCTTCAACGTGTGTTTCAAGGCGAACGGATTTTTCCGTAGCAAGGGGCTTTACGAGTTCTAGAGCCTCTGTCACAAGGTGAGAGGCAGCGACAGCGGTGTGCATTGGGTCGGAACGCCTTGCGAAATTACGGATACGACGGATAATCTGTGTAGCGCGCTTAGTCTGTGCGATGATTTTTTCAAACATCTGCACAGTTTCCTTGGGCGCAAGCCTCTTTGTTTCGAGCATCAGCTTGGAGGCAGTTGCGTAGTTTTGAACAGCGGCAAGAGGTTGATTGAGTTCGTGCGCTAAGGAACTCGCCATTTCGCCCATATTGATGAGTTTTGAGGAGAGTTCTGCCTTTTCGAGTTGTTTAGCGAGAGCCTCGCGATTTAAGTGTTGTGTTGTGACGTCATAGGTCGTAAGAAGTTGCGCTTCACTCTCGTCGATCCAAGAGATTTTCTTCATGCGAATCGAATACCAACGATTTCTCTCAGCATCGTGAACTTCGTCAACTTCCGTTGCGCCATCCTTAAGGAGGGAACAGAGTTTGATGTGTTCCTTGGCAGAATCGCCAAAAAGCTCCTGATAGATGCTATTAGAAAAAAGGAGTGTGGGTTCCGTTTCCTTGAGCGAGATGACACTCACGGCCGCATCCATCGTTTCCAAAACGCGTGTAAAGCGTTGTTGCATTGCGCGCAGTTCTCGAGCAGTCCGGTTCGCCTGTGTCACGTTACTGTGTGTAATCATGAATCCTAGGCGGGTGCTTTGGCTTGTGAGCAGAGGAAAGACCTGCACGGCGCAGTCAAAGCGTGTTTTATCCTTACGGACGGCTTCAAATTCAAAGTATTTCTTGTGACTGTGATCTGCTTCTTTAAGGGCTGCGTTGAAGTCGTGAGAAATTGAATCATGCTCAGCGGGCCAATAGGGGTAGGGAGGCGTAAGCCCCAAGGTTTCCTCTGGACTAAAGCCAAAGAGTTCTTCAAAGGCGTCATTGGTGTAGAGGATTTTCCCTTTTCTATCGAGTACACAGAGTGCGTCAAGGAGGGATTCACTCACGGCCTGCTGCACAAAGATACGAGCCCTCATTGACTGTTCTGCCCGCAGTTGCCGGCCTTGGAATCGCCAAAGGAGAAAAAGGGAGGTAAAGATAATTCCAAGAAGAACAAGAGAGGACCAAGCGTAGGTACTGTTACTGTAAAAAGAACTCAAAAGAGAGGAAGTAAGACCCAATTCCACACGAGAGGGCAGTGGTGGGAGCGGCAGACAGACTTCCATGGCATTGAGGTCTGGGAGGTCGCCCTGAATAAAGGTTGTTGCAAAGACATTCTTCGCATCGAGTAGATAGTAGTGCTGAAAGCGATTTAAGGTATCCGCCGATGCGTTTCGTAGTACGACAGGTAGAGAAATCCTTGCAATAAAAGAAGTGCCATCTGTTCTAGGCGGGATGGCTAAATCTGTAAAGGGTCCCGTGGAACTATCGTCAAGGTAGGGCGCTGAATAAATGGGGCCATTGGAATTCTTCGCATGAAGGCTTGCAAGAATCGAAATTTGGCTTGAGACAGTGCTACCGAGGGACCGAGAGACACCTGCCATCGACTCAGTGTTGACGTAATTTTCAACGACGCGGTAGTCTTTATCAATTACGGTGAATTCGAGCAATTCCGGATACATGTAAAAGGAAATTGCAAGGTGCTGTCCAACGAGTCCTTGTTCGACGTGCCTAAGGGCTGAGAGCTGAGCGGAAATGCCCGTGAGGCGGTCTTCGACGTGGGTGGCGATATTTTCCCCTGCGACGTAAAGCGACTCGAGTTCGTTACGGCGGGTTTCATCCGAGGCCATTCGCCAGACGAAAATAGAAAGAGCGATAGCAGAAAAAATTAGGATGAGAAGCGCACCCATACCAAAACGGCTTGCCTTGGACTTATTCGTTTGAACAAGTTCGAGTAACAAGTCTCCGATGGGTTTTTGCTTCGTCTTTGGCATGAAGGGGAGTCTCTTTTTTCGTAACAGAATAATAACAAGTCCTAAAATGCAGGGGAGAAAGAAAAGGGGGACGTTTTCCCCAATTTAAAAAAAATATCCGCGCGGGGTAGAAGATGACACAAGACGAATTAAAACGTAAGGTTGGAGAAGCCGCACTCGAATATGTCGTAGAGAACGAAGTGCTTGGTGTGGGGACGGGATCCACTGTGGACCGTTTCATTGATGCCTTAAAGGAAAGTGGAATTAAGGTTCCTGCCTGCGTTTCAAGTTCTGTTCGTTCAACAAAGAAGCTCGAAGGCTACGGCTTTAAGGTCGTGGATTTAAATGCAATCGATTCGATTTCGGTTTATATCGATGGTGCAGATGAAATTGACCACGGCTTTTCTATGATTAAGGGCGGTGGCGGCGCACTTACTCGAGAGAAGATTGTCGCAAGCGTTGCAAAGAAGTTTGTTTGCATTGCGGATGAGAGTAAGAGAGTTGAAGTTTTAGGGAAATTCCCACTCCCAGTGGAAGTGATTCCGATGGCGCTAGCATCGGTTGCCCGTGCGCTACGCGCTTTGGGTGGTAACCCCGTTGAAAGAGATTTCACCACGGATAACGGCAATCGTATTTTGGATGTCTCCGGGCTTTCAATCGCTGATCCCGTGGCCTTGGAGCAAGAAATTAACCAGATTCCAGGCGTCGTGACCGTGGGGCTCTTTGCAAGGCGTGGAGCCGATGTCTTGCTCCTTGGCACTGACGCAGGCGTAAAGACCTTTAAGCGTTAAAGATGCGCCGTGTAGGCACGGGTTAAGACTTCGGATTCCCTTCCACGGGGACGTGGTTCGGAATAGGAGCAATCCCTTCACCGAAGAAGTAGCGCTCACATTGCTCAGCGACGTGGGCGCGCACTTTTTTATCCGCGCAGTTAAGGCCATACTCATTGATAATCATGGTTTGGAGCTTTTTCCACTCCTCCCAAGCTTCTTTACTGACATTTTCGAGGATGCGTTTTCCGAGCTCTCCCGGCATGGGCGCGAAGTCAAGGCCGTCGGCTTCTTTTTTGAGTTTGATGCAGAAAACTTTTCTTGTCATGGGTTTCTCCAAACTTTCTTTAGGCGCCATTATAGGGGGCAGAGAGCCTTCAATGCCTTAAAATTCGCACGCAACTTCAAGAGGCAATTTGTAGCAAAAACACGTGGTTATGAAGCAGGAAAACTCTCTAAAAGATTTACGAGCGCTTGTTAGCAAAGCGGGTCTTCTAAAAAAGGAAGACCCTCCGAAGCATCGTAAGGTTTTAAGTAAAGAGGGTAAAGTCGAAAAGTCTTCTGCAAATTTTCAAAAGAAAAACCCAAAAGTGCTGCCTCAAGAGCAAGAGAATAGCCGCTCCCCTGCGAGGTCCGTCTCAATCACACTTACCCCTGGGCTTCCCGTAAGCGAGAGGGCAGAGGAACTTATTTCTGCCATTCGCGAGAATCCGGTCATTATCGTCTGTGGGGAAACGGGTTCAGGGAAGACAACGCAGTTGCCGAAGATTTGCTTACTAGCGGGCCGAGGACAAAAGGGAATCATCGGTCACACACAGCCAAGAAGAATTGCAACGAGTTCTGTTGCTAAGCGCATCGCTGAGGAACTTAAAACGCCCCTTGGAGAACTCGTGGGCTACAAGGTGCGTTTCACAGACCACACGAGTCCTACTGCGAAAATCAAACTGATGACAGATGGCATTCTCTTGGCTGAAACACAAGGCGATCCCCTCCTAAAACGCTATGACACCATCATCATCGATGAGGCGCACGAAAGGTCAATTAACATTGATTTTTTGTTGGGTTATTTAAAGCGGCTTTTAGAAAAACGCCACGACCTACGCGTTATTGTCACATCAGCAACCATCGATTCCGAGCGCTTTGCCCATCACTTTGCTAGAAAAGGCAAAGACGCCCCCATCTTTACGATTTCAGGACGCACCTATCCGGTGGAAATTCGTTATCGGCCCTTTGAGGATGAAGATGAAGAAGACGATACGACTCTCATGGAAAAGGTTGCAGACGCTGTCGATGAACTCGAAATGGCAGGTACGGGCGACATCCTCGTTTTCTTACCTGGCGAGAGGGAAATTCACGAAGCGGCAGATGTTCTCTTAAAACGCCATAGACCGGGCTTCGTTGAGGTTCTCCCTCTTTACGCAAGGTTAAGCGCTGAAGAGCAAGAGCGCGTCTTTAAGAGGTCCTCTGTAAGACGCATTGTCCTTGCAACGAATGTAGCTGAGACCTCCGTTACCGTTCCTGGGATTCGCTACGTTGTCGACACGGGCCTTGCGCGTGTAAAGCGTTACTCGTACCGCAATAAGGTCGAACAACTCCTTGTTGAACCTACAAGCCAAGCATCGGCTAACCAAAGAGCAGGGCGTTGTGGTCGAGTCGCACCAGGAATCTGTATTCGCCTTTACGATGAAATGGATTTCGCTAGGCGCCCTGCGTACACAGATCCGGAAATCGCTCGTTCGAACCTTGCGGCAGTTATTCTTCGTATGAAGGCACTGCGATTAGGAGATGTGCGGGAATTTCCCTTCGTACAGGCGCCACCGCCCCGAGCGATTTCCGACGGCCTTTCCATCCTTTCTGAGTTAAACGCTATTGACACAGAGGGAAATCTCACCGCCGTTGGGCGAGAACTCTCGCGGCTCCCGATTGATCCTAAGCTTTCTCGTATCCTTCTTGCGGCAAAGGAGAAGGGTGCTCTGCGTGAGGCTCTTATTATTGTCTCTGGCCTTGCTGTGCAAGATCCTCGAGAGAGGCCTCTTGAAGCACAGGCAGCGGCTGATGCTGCGCATAAGGAGTTTTCCGACCCACGAAGCGACTTCATGAGTTACGTGAAGCTTTGGAATTGGTTTATTGATGCCAATGCCAAGAAAGAAAGTAATCGTCTTTTAAATGCGCTTTTAAAGAGAAAATTTGTATCTCCACGGCGCTTGCGGGAGTGGAGGGATGTGTGGAGACAACTCGGAGAACTCACGCGAGAACTCGGCTGGACAGCAAATGCCGCAGACGCAACCTATGAAGAGATTCACACAGCGCTCTTAACGGGCCTTTTGGGTAATGTCGGCATGCGGCAACTCGATGCAGATTTGAAGGCCCCGCCTTTTCTTGGTGCCCGAGGGATTCACTTTTGGATTTGGCCTGGCTCTGCACTCGCAAAGAAGGCAGGTCGCTGGATTCTCGCCTCAGAAATTGTCGAGACGAGTCGCCTCTTTGCCCGTTGTGTCGCTGATATTGAACCCGACTGGATTGAGCGCGTCGCAGGCCACGTGATTAAGAGAAGTTACAGCGACCCACATTGGGAGAAAAACCGTGGCGAAGTCGTTGCCTTTGAGAAGGGAACTCTCTACGGGATGGCTGTCTATGGTAACCGCCGCGTATCCTTTGCAAAACACGACCCCGCACTTTGCCGAGAGCTCTTTATTCGGGGTGCCTTGGTCGAGGGTGACTTTGACTCGCGTGCGCCTTTCTTCTCGGAAAATCGACGTCTTATCCGAGAAATCGAAGAAATCGAACATAAGACAAGGCGCCCTGACGTTTTAGTCGATGATGAGACTATCTATGGCTTTTACGCGGAAAAAATCCCAGAAGAAGTTGTCGACGCCGCAAGTTTTGAAGTTTGGCGAAAGAAGGCTGAGAAGAAGACACCAAAACTACTCTACCTAACGCGGGAAGATTTAATGCGGCGCGATGCAACGGGCGCGACAATCGATTTTTACCCTAAGACGCTCGAGATGGCAGGCGTCGCGATGGCTCTCTCGTACCACTTTGAGCCAGGTTCTTACAAAGATGGCGTTACGCTTTCTGTTCCGCTTTATATTTTGAATCAAGTCGACCCCGTTCGTGCTGAGTGGCTTGTCCCTGGGATGATTCGTGAGAAAGTGCAGGCGCTACTAAAGAGCCTTCCGCAGCGGATTCGTAGGCACTGTATTCCCCTTAAAGATTACGCAGAGGGCTTTTTTGAAAGAACCGCTGGGTCAGTCGCAGGAACAAAGCCTCTATTGGATGTCCTTACTGAGGACATACGGCGTGAGACGCGTTGCGAATGTGAAAAGAAAGACTTTAAGGTTGAAAATGTAGCCCCGCACCTTTTCATGAACTTTAAGGTTATCGATGAACACGCAAGGCAACTTGCCGTGGGCCGTAACCTCGCAGAACTCCGTAGTGAACTCGGCAGCCAAGCGCAGGAGGTTTTCCGAAGCCTTGCGGAGGCCGATAAAACGCTTGAAGCCGAGGCTAGTAGCGGTATTACGGATTGGACCTTTGGAGAACTCCCTGAGCTAATGGAAATTCGTCGCAAGGGGCAAAGTCTCATTGGGCACCCTGCTTTGGTCGATAAGGGAACTTTCTGCGACATGGAGGTTTTCGATGAACCCGAGGAAGCTAAGAATGCCCAAAGAGGGGGACTCAGGAGACTTTTCCTCTTACAGTTAAAAGAGCAAGTGAAATTCTTAGAAAAGAATCTCTCAGGATTGCAACGCGTACAGATGAGAGCCTCGGTCATCGCTCCTATTGCCGCGGCTTTTGATAGTTTTGAGGCTCTTCGTAGCGACCTTGTCGCCGCAACGGTTGAGGCTGTCGCGATGGAAGAGCCGTGGCCTGCGAATGAAGCAGAATTCCGTAAGAGGCGCGAAGAGGCTAAAGGAAGACTAAATCTTGTTGGTAGAGAACTTGCCCGCATGCTTGAAGCCGTCATCGATGAACTTTCCACGACGCAAAAGCGCCTTGCTGGGGTAAAGGCATTCCCAGCCGTAGTAAGTGATGTCACAGAGCAACTTAAAGGACTCTTCCCGCGAGGGTTTCTCCTAAAAACGCCTTTAACTGAACTGCGTCACTACGAGCGTTACGCAAAGGCGATTAATGTGAGACTCGATAAGTTGCGGAACGCCCCAGAACGGGACGCCACGCAGATGGAGGCGATAAAGAAGCTCTATGTCCCGTACGCAAGGGAAGTTTCTTCCCGCAAAGGCCTCGCAGATGAGAAACTCACAGCGTTTCGCTGGATGTTAGAAGAGTTGAGGGTCTCCCTTTTTGCTCAAGAATTACGCACACCGATGCCCGTTAGTGTGAAACGCCTCACGAAGGTTTGGGAATCAATTCGTCGTCTCTAAAAGGCTCGCTAGAGGGAACTAGGGGAAATTGGTAAGGTAAATGTTACGTCCCGATAGACCCAGAGGCATCCTCATTCTATAAAATGGAAGTTAACAACCATTTTCGCAAATGAAACAGAACGGAGGTTTCCTATGAAACGCGTTGGTATTGTTTCGACACGGGCGTTTTCGCCCAAAGCGCTTGAAATGAAAGCGCAGGTGCTTGTTCAGGCCCCCGACGTTGAAGTCCTTTTAGAGTCTTTGGATGTCCTTGCAGATGACCTTTGTGAGAAGGAACTAAAGATTGTCATTTTTGAAGCGGTGATGCGTCTAGAGAAAGCGGGCGCAACAGCTGTTGCGTTTGCTGATGATGTCGTTGCAACATTTATTAGCGAACTACAGATTGAGTGTCGCGCGAACCTTGTCATCCCGACAACGGACTTAAAGGTCGAGGCAGCGGCTCTTATTGAAGCCGCCGCAAAGCCCCTTCTCGTTAAAGGCTACAAGATTGGCATGATTGGCGGCTTGGGACCAGCGGCAACGGTTGACCTTTATGACAAAATCGTGAAGGCGACACCTGCAAAGAACGATCAGGAGCACATTAAGCTTGTTGTCGAACAGAATCCGCAGATTCCAGATCGGACGGCAGCGCTCCTTGCGGGCGGTCCAGACCCAACCCTTGCGCTCTTTAACTGTGCCAAGCGTCTAGAGGATGATGGCTGTGACGCAATCATCATTCCCTGCAACACGGCACATGCCTTCATCCCTGCGATGGAACGTCACTTGAAGATTCCTTTCATCAATATGCAACAGGCAACAATCGATGAAATTAAGGAAAAATTTGGTGATTCTGCCAGAGTTGGTCTGATGGCAACCACAGGAACTGTGAAGACGGGAATCTATTCAAAGAAGGCCGAAGCGATGGGAGTGCCGATGTTTACTCCTGACGATGCCCATCAAGAACGTGTGATGGCTGCTATCTATGGGCCCGAAGGCGCCAAGGCTGGTAAAACAGATGGTATCTGCCGCGAAGATCTCCTGAGTGCTGCGGAATACCTCGTGCGCGAAAAGGATTGCAACGTTCTTATTTTGGGCTGCACAGAGTTGCCACTGATCCTTTCTGAGGGACCACTTCTTTGTGCTGGAAAAGAAGTCTTTGTCATCGATCCGACAAGTGCCCTCGCGCGTAAAGTTGTTCGCCTTGCCTTAGAGGCAAATAAGAAGAACGGCGTTCGCTAGTCTGTCTTCCGAATTCCTCATGCCGCAAGTTGCTTTGTGGCATGAAGGAGTGCGCGTACGACAACTGGTTCAATTGCGCTTCCCGCCGCAAAAGAAAGAGCAAGAACGGCTCTAGCGGGTTCCGTTGGCCCCCGTCGGATGGGCGCTGCCACAATACTCTGAGGCAAATCCTCTGGGGCGCTCTGAAGCCATCCAGTTTTCTTTAATTTCTCTCGATCTAGGAAGATTGCTTCGCGCTCTGCTCCCCTGATTCCACTCCGTGTGAGATAAAGACTCAAATCCTCGGCAGTAAAGGTAGCAAGAAAAACCTTCCCAATGAGAGAGTCGTGTAGGGGAAGCGTCCTCTCGGTATTTTCTTCACAAAGAAGAACTGCATCTTGAAGTCTAAACCCTAAGAGAACCTTCCCATCAGTTTCTTTATTAAGTGTGAGGATTTCAGGAGAGGTAAGCGAGGGAAGCTGATTTTGACGCCTTGCAACGGCGCCCAAGAAAAGGAGTTTCTCTGCAAGGAGCCAACCACTACGAGAGCTGCGTTTTACGAAGCCAATTTCTTCGAGTCTAAGAAGAATACGGTGTGTGGTTGAGGGTGCGAGGCCAGAACGCCGTGCAATCGCCCGAATCCCAATGGGTTTTACGCTCTCAGAAATCGCTCCAAGAATCGCCTCGATTCGCTGGTTAGTTTGAGAACACGGAGATTGGGTCATGCCATCGGGCGTTGCTTCAGTCATTTTTTGTCCGTTGTGGTTGTCGCTTCTTCTAAAGAGGCGGCAACAATCTCAGCGATATCTTCAATGGGAAGATCTTTATCCGTATCCGCAGCAGAGAGCATCGAGAGGCAGTGCGGGCACTCAACGGCAATCCTTTCTGCTCCAGTGGCCTTTAATTCTTTAATACGAATTGCATTGATGCGAAGGGGCTTATCCAAGAACAACTGGGCACCACCCGCTCCACAGCAAAAAGAAGTCTTACTTGATTCGCTTGCCTCGGTGAGTTTTGCTCCAGTCTGACGGAGAATTTTCCGGGGTTCACGCACAATGTCGTTGGCTCGTGCCAGATAGCAGGCATCGTGTAAAACAGTCTTTATAGCATCCGTTTTCTTAAGGACAATGCGTTTTGCCTTAACTAGCGAGAGGATGTACTCGACATGATTACGTACGACGTAGCAGCCGCCTTCAAACTGTGGATACTCGTTTTTAAGCGTGTTGTAGCAGTGTGGACAGGCTGTGAGAATCTCTTCGAAGTCGTACTTGCTGAAGTTTCCGATATTTTCTTCTGCGGCTTGCTGAAAGAGGTATTCCTCTCCAGCGCGCCTTGCCCAATCGGCGTGGCACCGTTCTTCAGCCATGATGGCAAATTTGACATTCGCGGCGCGAAGGATTTTCACCACAGACCGTGCAATCCGCTGCGCCCGCTTGTCGTAAGAGGCGGCGCAACCAACCCAGTAAAGAATATCGTAGTGCTCCCCTTCTTTTGCAAAGGGAACAGCTAAATCCTTTGCCCAATTGCAACGCGTGGCAGGATCCATCGCCCAAGGGTTACCGAGGCCAGCGGTATTTTCTAGTGTCTTTGCAAGGCCCGCTGGGAAATCTCCTTCTTCAAGTGCAAGGTGGCGGCGCATCGATACGATAAGGTCCGGTATTGGAATCCGCGCAGGGCAGACCTCAGCACAGGCATTGCACGTTGTGCAATCCCAAAGAGCAGCCTTACCGACAAGTCCTCCAATGAGTGACTCATCTTTTCTTTCTCCGCGAAGGCGAGTCTGTAGGGCGAAGATAAGAGACTTAGGATCAAGCGTGCTTCCTGCTCTAAAAGCCGGACACACGGCTCTACAACGCCCGCACTCTGTGCAGCCGTCAATCTGCACGCGATTCTCAAGTGTAAAGTCGTTAAAGTCACTTACGCCAAAGTGTTCTTGCTCTTCAATGGCTTCAATCTTTGCAATTGCAGCTGTCGCCCCGGGTTTCTCACGTCGAATGGATGCAGGCGTCTTAAAGATGTGGGCATAGAAGGTAAGGGGAATCGCTGCAATAAAGCATAGAGAGGTAATTGCGTGTATGACCCAAACAAAAACGTGTGTGATGCGAATCGCCTCAACGCTCATCCCGGAGAAGCATTTACTTAATAAAAATCCCACAGGTGACCAAACAGCCCATGGAGGATTCTCAGCGGCAAATCTTAGGGCTTCAAGGGAAAAGCCTATGACGATAATTCCTGCGAGACTCCCTAAGATTATGCCCGAGCGCTGTGTCGGCTCAACCTTAGGGTCGCCCCAAACATAGCGGCGAAGTGCGGCATAGCCAAGGCCAAGGAGAGCCACGGCGCCTGCAATATCCAAAACGAGTTTGTAGATTAGATAAACGCGACCACTTAAAAGTCTCTTATCGAAAGCAAGCCAAGCAATGTCCCAATCGATTGTTGCAAGTACAGTGCCTAAGAAAAGGAGGATAAATCCCCAAAAGATTGCAAAGTGTGCAACACCACAACGTGTCTCTCGGACCTTCCTTTGTATCAGGACAAGGAAAAGCGTCTTAATAAGCGACATCTTGGGCTTGGATTTAGCCTCTTTAGGGAGGTTTTCTCGAAGGATCTGCCGCGCACGGAAGACGCCTGCAACAAAGATGCCAACGGCAACGATGCCTAGGATGTAAAGACCTACCTGTGCCCAAAAGGGAACATTCCAAAAATATGGGCGAAGAATTGTCTCTGTTGAAACCATGGGAGATTGTTTTTCCGCTTGAAACTTGGCTATATGTGGCTACATTAGCGCAAAGGGGTTTTTCTGTCTAGCGTTGCTTCCTGAGAGGAGGTTTTTTCTTCTCTAGCAATTGCTCGAACGGCTTCGGTTACAAGCGCAGGGCCTTGGTCGACAAAGCCAGTGAGAAGTTCTACGAGTTTTGCTCCGGATTCAATGCATTCTGCGGCGTCTTTAGCGCAGCAAATGCCGCCAGAAGCAATTAGCGGAACACTCTCTTTGATGTAGCCCTTAGTAGTCGCAAGAAACTGCATCGTTGCGTCCCGTAGGACGGCTCCTGTGAGGCGCCTTCCCGTTAATGGATCCTTTACAAGACCCGTAACATGTAGTCCATCGACGCCAGCGGCAATGAGACTATCTAGGAGGGGGAAAAGCGCTTCGCTCTTTCTACCTGAATAGAGTTTAACGACAATGGGTTTCAAAGGAAGAGAAAGCGCTTCAGAGACCTTTTTACGTTCTTCTACGAGGGCGAGGAGTCCATTTTGTATTTCTGCATCCCCGAGACCCACTGTATCAAAGGAAAAGAAATCCGCTCTCTTAAAACTTTTCCGCATCGCAATCCTAAGGTCTTCGAAGTTACTTAGTTTTTCCCGAAAGTCTTTAACGAGACTTATACCAAGAACGCCCCCACAGATGTGGAAACCATCATCACTTTTTAGATTAATGAGCCCCGCATCGATTCCGACGTTTGGCATTAGCCCATCGGAAGAAAACGTGAGAGTAGGGTAGCTTTTTTCTTCTCTAATGGGAAAAGAGCCATCTAAGCGAGCGGCAGTAAAGGGCCCCGCTTCAATAAAACCAAATCCAAGAGCGCCCAAAGAATTAATGCGTTCACCGTTAACTGCGAATCCAGCAGCAAGTCCCACAGGATTCGGGAAGCGTAGTCCCATCACAGTGACAGGGCTCTCAGCAAGTTCTCCGCGCCAAGCTGCATGAAAATTAAAAATCGTGAACCAGTCAAGATTTTTCATCACAAGCCGATGCGCTCTCGCAGGCCCGAGAGTCAGTAGAAGGCGTTTAACGGTTTCGTATTGCATCGTTTTTTAAAAGGGACAAAATTATCTTGACGAGAAAAGACGTATTCTATAGAATCTCGTTTTC
>CAVLDT010000011.1:0-53972 GCA_963661915.1 Duodenibacillus sp. | reverse complement strand
GTAACTGTACGGGTTAGAATCCTCGTATAGTCTCACTCATTGGGAATGTTCTAATTATAACCGTCATTATTTTATTACCCTTCCACGAAGGGCTCCTGCAACAAATTGGCAGTAGTGAATTCCTTAGTACAATGCTTGGCAACGAGTTAACGCAACTTCCTTTTGGATAGGCCATGAAAAAATCTCTCTTTTTAGCTCCGCTCTGTGCAATCACGCTTCTTACATCCTGCATGATTCCCACAGACCGCACAGTCATTTGCGTCTCTACTGTCCCTGAGGGAGCAATGCTCGTCAATAGCGATGGAAAACTCTTGGGGCAAGAGCCTATTAACATCGAGTGGATGCCGCAGTCCATTACGGCTGTTGCGCCAAATGTTTGGCAAACAACAGCGATTACGGCTATTTGGCCCAGTGGCTCTAAGACAACGACGAACTTTACCTACTCAGGCGAGATGCTCCAGTACGGCATCACTGGCGTCATTCGTCGCAATATGAATGATCCGAATCTTCAGACTGACATGCAAAACGCTAACCAAGTTCTGCAATTGCGACAACAGCAACAGGTCATTGATGCCATTGAAACCGAGGCGATGATGCGCTCCATGCAACCGAGACCCATTCATAGACCTCCACCGCCAAGACATCATCATCGCCGTTAAATGGCTCTCTTACAGCAAAACCCGCTTATGCGGGCTTTGCTCTTTTTTCCGTTGCGCTCTAGGGCGCTTTACTCTTCTTTGAAGCCTTCAAGAGCGGCAATGATGTCCTCTTCTTTCACACCTTCGGAAAGATTAAGAACCTCTAAGAACTTGGCATTCCAACCACGCTTCATCTCTGCGATAGTCTTTCCAGCGTCGCGTCCGCTTTCAAAAGCGCCGGACACAAAGAGAAGTTTTCCTGCGGCATCTGTCAATTTGAAGTAGAACTTTCCGTCTGCCTCGCGATATTGCTTAAAGAGGGCAGTTTCCTTCTTCTTAGCGCTTGTAGTTGCTGCCTTCCCAACTTTCCCTAAAGCGTGAAATCTTCTCAAGCCAACAGCCTGACGCAACTGTTCTAAGAAAGGAACGGCAATCTTTCTTGCCTTAGCGGCTCCTGACTGAAGGATTTCTTCGAGTTCTTCAAGATGTGTCGTGTAGTAAGCATACTTCTCACGCATCGGTCCGATTTCTCGCTCAATCTGGCTAACTAATCTCTTCTTTGCCTCGCCCCAACCAAGTCCGCCTCGCAATTCCTCTCGGAAAGAGGCTTTCTCTTCAGGGCTGGCAAATGCATCAAAAATCTGCGTGAGAGACGTGCTATCAGGATCTTTCGGCTCCCCGGGTAGGCGGCTATCGGTGACCACTCGACTAATGGCTTCTTCGAGCGCCTTCTTCCCGCCATCGAAGAGCGGAATGACGTTGTTGTAACTCTTACTCATCTTGCGGCCGTCGAGCCCCGGGAGAATCGAAACATTCTCATCGATCTGCTCATAAGGAAGCGTAAAGAAAGGCTTCCCATTTACGCCGTAAAGATTGTTAAAGCGCGTTGCGATGTCGCGGGCCATCTCAAGGTGTTGAATCTGATCACGGCCAACTGGAACAAAGTTTGCGTTAAACATCAAGATGTCCGCTGCCATCAGCACGGGGTAGCAGAAAAGCCCCATGGAAACTCCTGCATCAGGATCTTCCGCAGAGGCAGCGTTCGCCTCAACAAAAGCTTTGTAGGCGTGAGCTCTATTCATCAATCCCTTGGAACAAACGCAATTTAAAAGCCAATTGAGCTGAGGGATTTCTGGAATATCACTTTGCCGATAGAACGTGCAACGCTCTGGATCCAAACCCGCAGCAAGCCAGCTTGCGGCAATCTGCATGCGACTCAGTTCAATGCGACTCGCATCCTGGCACTTAATGAGGGCATGCAAATCCGCCATAAAAAAGAAACTTTCCACCTCAGGCTTCTTCGAGGCAACGATACAAGGGCGAATTGCCCCGCAATAATTTCCTAGATGCAATGTCCCTGTTGTGTTAATCCCTGTGAGCACACGTACAGCCATATTCAAAACTCCACAACGTTTCAATTGGACGAAACTCTAGCAAAGTTTGAAACTCTTGCTAAAAAAATTAGTATGATTGCATCGTTTTATTGGGATGTTTTCATATGTCTACAGTTTCTCGACGCCTTTTCGTTCTTGCTGCATTGGCTCTTACCTGCACAGGGGGTATAGCCGCAGAGGCCGCTTACATGAAGCTTGATACACCCCTTCCGAATGCCACAGGAACACTAACGAAAATCTTTTCTTACGACTGCCCCTTCTGCTACCGCTACGACTCCGGCGTTGACGGAGAACTAGCAAAAAAAGCTAAAGATGTTGCAGGTTTGAAATTTAATCCCGTTTTCCTTGAGAACCGCGCAAAATATGGAAAAACAGCAGCGCTCTTTCTTGCATACTGCGCCGTTGAAGATAAAAAGGCAGGGCACGCTGTGACAGATAAGGAAAGCCTATTTTCTCGCGCGAAAAATGCGATGTATTTTTCCTATCTCAAGGAAAAGAATCGCTGGGAAGGTGGCACAAGCGATTTCCTTCGTACCTTAACGAAAGCAACTGGGATTAGCGAAGAAACCTTCCTAGAACACAGTAAAGACGCAGAAGTCCTTGCCTTGCGTGATGCATGGCGCTCAGCGGAATCTATTGCTGCTATCCAGGGCATTCCTTCTTACGTAGTGAATGGTCGCTACCTTATCCTCAATAAGGTTGTCCGTTCCAAAAACGAACTTTCCGACCTTGTCGCAAAACTTGCTGCAATGCCCTAAGGCCCAAAAAAATGGCTCTTTTAAAAGGCTCAAACACTTCAAAGCGAAAACCTTGGCTACTTCTTGCCTTCTTTACCGCTTTTCTAGTTGTCTTTGCCCATGCTGTATTTCAGAAGTGGCTTTTCATGGAGCCCTGTGAACAATGCGTTTACATTCGATTTGCCTTCGTAGTGATTTCTCTCGGGGCTCTGATTGTCGCCCTGAAACCCACCTCACTTGCAACCTCAATCGTAGGGATTGCTCTTTCTCTATATGGTGCAATTTACGGGCTCCTCTGTAGCCTTAAACTTGCAAAAATTCATGCGGCAATGCATTCAGATGACTTAGATGCCATCTTTGGTCTAGAAGGCTGTTCCACCAATGTGCACTATCCATTGGGGCTTCCCTTAGATGCTTGGTTCCCAGAATGGTTTGCCGCCACCGGTGAATGCGGAATCGATACGCCTGTTGTTCCTGCAAATGCTGTGCTTAACGCATTTCAGTCCTATTGGATTGATCTTTATAACGCTGCAGGTGGTTGGTATCTCATTGCCCCATTAAAGTGGCTAAATATGGCTGAGTGTTGTGCGATTTTCTCCGCACTTTTTATCGTGATTTTGTCCGTTCTTAGCCTGAAACTTTTCTTAACTAGAGAGAAGCTCTAAAAGTTCCACGCCGCGAGCTCGCACTACGCTGTACCCTCGGGAAGACAGGCCTTTCTCTTAGAAAGCGCTAAGAGCCAAAAGACCAGAGAAAGAATGGCCACAACAACCATCGCAAGAGCATATTTCCACGCAGCTCCTGCGCAAAGGGGCGCAAGAACTGAAGAACTCAAGGCAAATCCCAGCGTGTGGAAGGCTTGTTGAACCGAGGCTGCTAGTCCTCGACTCTTTGGGTGGTAGTCCAAGTTCATAGTCATCACAACAGGACGAACAAGATTTCCAATAAAGCTAAACGCAAACCCTAAAAGCACCGTGGCAAAGTATCCGAGAGAATTTCCCAAGAAAAGAACTGTCATCACCGCTTCAAAGGCGATGAGAACTAGAAAAGAACCAACGACAAAATTTCTTGCCCCGAAGCGCTGCACCATAGCAGGTGCCAAAGAGGACCCAACAACAGAAGCAACAACCAGAGGAATCGAGAGATAGGCAAACTCGTTAACCCCGAAACCCATGACGTTTACAACGAAGTCAGCCCCTGCGGCGACAACAAGAATCATCCCCATAAAACTCAAACCGTTAGAGACGATTCCATAGAAGAAGGCGCGATTCGTAAGACACCCCGCGTATCCTCGGAAAAGCGTGACGACATTTAACTTACGACGGCTTTCTTTTTCGAGTGTTTCTTCTACGAAAAACACTGTCACCGCTGCAACACTTAAGGAATAGAGAACAAGGAACCAGAATGTTGCCTTCCAACCAAAACCAACAACAAGCCAACCGCCAACGATTGGCGCTACTGCAGGAGAAATACTAAAAAGCATTCCGATAATGCTCATCGCCCGCGTGGCAAAGAGTCCACTCCAGCGGTCACGAACCATTGCCTGGGTTACAACTTGGCCAACAGAGGCACCGAGCCCCTGCAAAAAGCGCCAAAACTCCATCTCCGTGATTGATTCTGCGTGAAGAGCTCCAACGGATGCGACTGCAAAAAGTGCCATACCAAGAATGAGCACGGGTCTTCTTCCAATGGCATCCGATAGTGCTCCAACGATAAGGGACCCCAAGGCCAGTGCAATGAGATAAACCGTGAGAACTTCTTGCACGGCTGTAAGAGGGAGGGCGAATTGCGTGGCAATCGCATGGAAAGACGGAACAATCCCGTTCGTTGCAAAAGGTCCTAAAGAACAAGTAAAACCCAAAATTGCCACATGGGTAAATGTGGGTTCAAAGTTCTTTCTCTGCATCGACTTTTCCATGGAAAATCTTAAGAGCAATGCGCGAAAACCCTGCTCTTAATCCTCTTTTTCTTCTTCTGTTTCTTTACGTCCAAAAAGTTTTACAAGAATAATGCCCAATTCGTAGAGAACCACGAGAGGTAACGCTAAAAGAAGTTGCGATAGGACATCTGGGGGCGTAAAGATTGCCGCAAGGACAAACGCACCAACAATCACGTAAGGGCGCACGCGAACAAGTTTCTTTGCGGAAGCCACCCCAACGCGATCGAGTACAACCACAAGGATAGGAACTTCAAAGGTAAGTCCAAACGCAAAGAACATCGTAATAACGAAACCAAAGTAACTATCGATATCAGGCGCAAAGTTCACAGAATCCGGCGAGAAGCCTGCGATAAACTGGAAGACCATGCGAAACACAACAAAATAGCAATAGGCCATCCCGACGCCGAACATCACGACGCTGGAAACAATCACAGGAAATGCAAGCCTTTTCTCCCTCTTATATAGCGCAGGAGCGATGTATGCCCAAAACTGATAAAGCACATATGGCAGAGCGATAACAAAGGCACAGAAAAGCGTTACCTTAAGTGGAACCATAAAAGGCGCAACGACCCCAGTGGAAAGCAACTTTGCCCCATCAGGAAGCGCCACCATCAACGGCTTAGAAATCCAGTCGAAAATCTGCTTCATGAAAGGAGAGAGGCACGCGAAGACGACTAGGATAGAAATCACTGCGCGCACAGTTCTTTGGCGCAGTTCCACCAAATGCGCCATGAGCGGCTGTTCGTTTGCCGGATCGTCGAGTTTATCTTCAGTTTCGTCAGTTTTCGACATGGACAATCCTCAACGATAAATCCGCACGCGGTTCGAGCGAGAGCGTGGAGCATAACTCTTGTGGCGCGCCCGAGTAAGTGACGGAGACGCGTCACCAATTTCTCGTTTAATTTTTTCTAACTGTTCAACGATATCCTCTAAATCAGGCTCCTCCCGATAACGACGCGTAAGGGGCTTTGCGTGAACTGTTTTAACGCTTCCAAAATCATCCGCATCAGGCTTCCAACTTGCCCCGTCTTCTTTGCCCTTTGTATCTTCCTTTTCTTTCCACGGTAGTCCTAAGGGACCCTTCGGAGAGTCATCTTTAAAGATATCTACGTCTCCTCGAATGGAATCGACTTCGCTTCTAAGGGTATTAACTTCGTTAGTGACACTCTCGGAAACCTCTCGAGCGATGTCTCGGGTCTCTTTTTCAATCGAGCGGATCTCCGCAAGTTCACTCTCAAGTTCGATATCTTCCTTCACTTGATTGACCATACGGCGAGCCTTGGCAAAGTATTTCCCCGCAACTCGTGCGACGACAGGAAGTCTCTCGGGGCCAAGGACAACCAAGGCCACGATGCCAATAACGATGAGTTCAGAAAAACCGAGGTCAAACATTTAAGGCTAAGAGAGCGCACGCGAAAGAACAATTTCGCGTACGCCACTCGGAACGGATTTATTTCAGAGGAGCGACAGCTACTTCCCTGTCTTCTTTGCAGTGGCTTTTTTCGCCGCTGGTTTCTTCGCCGCTGTCACTTTCTTAGTAGCGGCGGGTTTCTTCGCGGCGGTCGTCTTCTTCGCTACGGTCGCCTTCTTGGGGGCGGCAGTCTTCTTAGCCGCTACCGCCTTCTTTGCTGCGGGTTTCTTCGTAGCAACTTTACGCTGTGTCTTCTTCACAACAGTTTTCTTCTCTTCGGCAGCAGTCTCTTCAGGTTCTCGCTCCTCTTCGGGCTCTTCCTTGGGCGTTACTTCCTCAGCGGGCGCCACTGTTGTTGCGGCAGGAGCACTCACTGCCGCAGGGGCGGACACCGCCTGGGAAGCCACGGGAACTTCTGCAGGCGCTGCAACTGGCGTTGCAGGCTTTTCTTCCGCTACTGCAGCCTTCTTTTCGCTCGCCTCATCTTCCTTTGTGCCTTCTTTGATTCCTTCCTTGAATCCCTTAATTGCACTTCCCAAATCCTTACCTGCATTTTTGAGCTTACTTGTGCCAAAAACCAAGGCAATTACAAGAAGGACAATCAGCCAATGCCAAATCGACATAGATCCCATCACTTGCTCCTTTGTCTATTTAATCTCAGGCTACCTTCTTCCACGGATGGGGGCCTCCCAAGACGTGAATATGAAGATGTGCAACGGCCTGCCCGCCGTTCTTTCCTGTGTTGATAATGGTTCTGAATCCGTCCTCGCATCCGTTTTCTCGAGCGAGTTTCGGAACCAGAGAAAGCATTTTTCCGAGAAGCGCCTCATCCTCGGGCTGTGCATGCGCCAATGAAGCAATGTGCTTTTTCGGAATGATTAAGAAATGAATTGGAGCCGCGGGATTAATGTCATGAAAAGCGAAAACATCCTCGTCTTCGTAAACCTTTTTGCTCGGAATTTCCCCGCGAATAATTTTGCAAAAAATGCAGTCGTCCACTTTTGCCTCCACTCCAAACGTCCCTTCGTCCAATTTCTTTATCTGACAGAGAAATTCTCTCTGTCTCATATGCGCTATGCTAGCAAATAATCAGCTGCACTAAAAAGGAATTTCGCTTCAAAAATTGTGTCTACTCGTTTGCGCTGTTTAGATATCGACAAAAGCCCAAAGTACAGCCAAGACAAGCGCTGGAAGCGTGTTAGCAACACGTACTTTTTTCCCAAAAACGAGATTGATTCCCACGCAGAAAATCATCACAGACCCTACAAGAGAGATGTTCGAAAGAGCGGCCTCTGTCATGAGGGGTTTTAGCCAAAGAGCCAAAAGTGTCACAGAGCCTTGGAGGATACCTACGGGCAAGGCGGAAAAAATGCAGCCCTTTCCCATGGACGCCGCCATAACCATGATGATGACGGCATCGAGCATCGCCTTGGCTTCGAGCATCGTAATGTCCCCCTGCAGGCCATCTTCGATTGCCCCAACAACAGCCATTGCTCCGATGCAGACAACAAGAGAAGAACTCACAAAGGCATCGAGAAAACCTGTGTCATTTTCGCTACCACTCTTTTTCTTAAGCCAAATACCAAAGCGCTCAAAAAGCTCCTCTATGCCGATAATTTCGCCCAAAGCCGCCCCAAGAACAAAGCAGACAATAAGCATCATCGATCCGCTCGTAGAAAAGTGCCCTTCCGAGAAAACTAGCATCTCAGAAAGAGTTCCTGCGATACCGATGAAAAGAACGCAAACACCGCAGGCGAGCATAAGAGATTCCTGCGTTTTTTCTCCTAAACGCTTTCCGAAGAAGAGTCCTATCGCACCACCAAAAACGATAGCTACCATGTTGATGAGCGTTCCTAACCCAGGCATTTGCAGAATTCCCATAAAAAAAGACGTGGAATTCTCGCATAGAATGCTCATTTTTCGTATTTCGTATCGCCTTTTAGGATAAAAGAATGGCTACAACTGCTACGCCTGGCTTCTCATCAAGCCAAAAGAAAATGGCTCTCTACTACATCATTGCCATTGTTCTCGGTGTTCTCAACGGCTTTTACGGCGGCGACATCACCATCGCTGGTGCAGACCTTGTTGCGAACGTTTTCGTGAGGCTCTTTAAGTTCATTGCAATTCCGGTGATTGCGATTTCTATTATCGCCACCCTCGGTCGCACTTCTCGTGCGAAGGATTCTGTGAGCATTTTCCGTCACACGATTTTCTATACGCTTTTGACAACGATTCTCGCCGCGACAATTGCAGCTGCCCTCTTTTTCTTCTTCGCGCCTGCCAATGTTGCGGTTTCAGGCACAGAACCCGCAGGCGTCGTGCAGCACTCCTACATGGAATACTTACTCTCGGCGATTCCAAACAATGTCGTTGCCCCCTTCCTCTCTGGGAATGTGCTTGCTGTACTCTTAGTTGCGGCCGCCTTTGGTCTTGCGATTGCGGCGCTACCCGCAGAACTAGAAGGGAAAACGACAGTTCTTAACTTTTTCGATGGTATCCAAGCTGCTCTCTTTAAATTGATTGGCTGGATTATCCTTGCCCTACCGCTTGGCATCTTTGGTTTTGTTTCGCAACTAATGGTTGAAATTAACGCTGGACTCAATATCGGAGGTCTCGGTTCGTACCTTGCGACAGTCTTGACTGCGAACTTCGTTCAGATGCTACTGATCCTTCCTGCGCTCCTTATTCTCCGTGGCTTAAATCCCATTAAGGTTGCCCGCGCGATGTTGCCAGCGTTGACTCTTGCATTCTTCTCAAAATCCTCTGCCGCAACACTTCCCGTTACGATGCAAAGTGCGGAAAACAATCTTAAGGTTCAACCCAAAGTTGCCCGTTTTGTTCTGCCAATTTGCACGACAATTAACATGAACGGCTGTGCCGCATTCATCCTCGTTACCGTTATCTATTTGATGCAAAACGCAGGTCTTGACATCTCTTTTACAACGGTCATCGCGTGGATTCTGATTTCTACACTGGCAGCTGTCGGAAATGCAGGTGTCCCGATGGGATGCTTCTTCCTTTCTGCGAGTTTGCTAGCGAGCATGAACGTTCCCATCGGCCTCATGGGTGTCATTCTTCCCTTCTATGCAGTAATTGACATGATTGAGACAACACTCAATGTTTGGTCTGACTCTTGTGTAGCAGCAATGGTCGATCACGATTTGGGCGGTAAACAGATCTAAGTTTCTTTTCAAGAAATTCTCATTAGCGCGGTTTCCTAATGAGCCGATTAAAGGAAACCGCGTTTTTTTGACATAAGACTTCACCCTACTGCTGAGAGTTTTTCAGCAAAATCCGCTCGTTTCCTTGCTAGCCTATTGATACTACTGGCTTTTTAAGGGCTTTCGTTTTTTTCTTTGCCGTAGTACAAAACTAAAAGAACTTCTCTCCCTCAAAAAAAGAGGCGCCCTCTCTGCGAGCACCTCTCGACCTTTCTTTTAAAGGAAATTTTTAGAACTTATCGAGATGATGCTCGACAGCGAAAACCGCTGCCTGAACACGGCTTCGAATATTTAATTTCCTGAGAACACTCTGCACATGAACCTTAACGGTGGATTCTGCCAAATTAAGTTCACGCGCAATTTCTTTATTCGAAACGCCTCGAGTGAGCCAAGCCAGTGTTTCACGCTCACGCGGCGTAAGAGAATCAATTTCTGGCGTCTGACTTACCTGCTTATCCTCTCGCAACTTCATCAAGAGAGCACTTGTCATTTCAGCAGAAATTACATTGTCCCCTGCGACAGCCCGACGAACACTCTGTAAAAGGAAGTCCGCATCAATTTTCTTTAGGAGATAACCACTTGCACCAAGTCGCATACACTCGGTTAAGTCCTCTCCATCTTCGCTCACAGTCAGCATGAGAACTGCGACCTTAGGATGTGTTTCAAGAATCTGGGCAAGCGCCTCACGCCCATTCATCACGGGCATATCCAAGTCGAGAAGGACCAAGTCTGGTTGCACCTGCTCGACAAGTTTCACGCCTTCTAGACCGTCGGCTGCTTCGCCGACAATTTCAAAGTCTGACTGACGGCTAAGCAACGCCTTCAGGCCACTTCTGAAAAGTGCGTGGTCATCGACCAAAGCAATGCGAATTTTCTTTTCCATGCTGCTCTCCCTGGGGGTTGCTTACCGTTTCTTTAGTTGCCTATTAGGCAGTTGCCGTTGTGCCTTCTTTTTCTTTGGCAGCCTGCATCTCTGCAATACGTTGCTGCAAAAGGGCTTCGAAATTAACCTCAGGAAGATTCACTGTTGGTAACCCTGTGCGGTTAATCAAGTCAGCGAGATTTGCACGCAGATACGGCAAAATCATCGAGGGGCAAATCACATTCGTCAAATGGGCAAGAGCTTCTTCTGGAATATTCTTAAATTCAAAGACTCCTGACTGAGACCCTTCAACCAAGAACATCGTCTTTTCTTTGAAAGCAACGGTAATCGTTGCGCGAAGCACAACTTCATAGAGGTCCTTGACAGCTAAGGGGCGTGCAGCAACGCCAAACTTGAAATCACAAGACGGCTGTTCGTCGTGATCTTCCAAGAAGATATCTGGCGCATGCGGCATTTCCAAAGAGGCATCCTTAAAGAAGCAACGCACAAGTTGGAAAGTGGGCTGTGCAGCCTCTTCCGCGGCCTTTTCTTTATCCGTAGTCTCTGTGTTTGTGTTTTCTTCAGCCATGGTAATCCTTTTATTCGTTTGTAGTTTCTAAACCCTATTAGCGCGAAAATGGCACACCGCTTGAACGCCAAGCCAGTAGGCCTCCCTGCAAGACATAAACACCCTTAAAGCCCGTACCGCGCAAAAGTTGTGCAACCGTCTGCGTATGCCTTCCATCGGCATCAACAAGAAGAATCGGACGCTCTTTACTTAGTTTTCCGAGCGAATTCTGGATGTTTGTTGCTGGAAGATTAATCGCATTAGCAATGTGTGCACGCTTAAAATCTTCTGGCGCACGCAAATCAACAATCTGAGCGTTCTTGTGATTAATGAGATCAATTGCCGACGTACTATTAAGTTCGGCACCACCTCCTCTGCGACGCTGGATTGCGGGCCAGCTCAAAGAGAAAATACACACAAAAATAATCGCAATGAGGAGAATATTATTAACAAGAAAAGTATTCACAGTCTTTATTCCGACAAAAATGATGCCTCCGTCGATTGGTGGGGGCAGGCGCAACATTATAGAATGGCGAACAATAAAAACACCTTTCTTTTGGAGAGAAAAATATGCATAAACTTGTACTCATGCGGCATGGCGAGAGTCAATGGAACCTCGAAAACCGCTTCACAGGCTGGACAGACGTCGACTTGACAGAAAAGGGACGTGCGGAAGCAAAGAAAGCCGCAGAACTCTTAAAAGCCGATGGCTTTACCTTTGATATGGCTTTCACGAGTGTCCTAAAGCGCGCTATCCGCACACTTTGGATTGTCTTAGACGGCCTTGATTTGATGTGGATTCCTGTTACCCGCAACTGGCGTCTAAATGAGCGTCACTACGGTGCATTGCAGGGTCTTAACAAGGCGGAAACTGCAGCAAAATTCGGCGATGAACAGGTTCTCATTTGGCGTCGTTCCTATGCGACACCGCCCAACCCACTCACGACAGAAGATCCGCGCTGGCCTGGCCACGACCCACGGTACGCAAGCCTCACAGAGGCGGAACTTCCCTTGACAGAATGCCTTAAGGATACCGTTGCCCGCGTTGTGCCCTATTGGGAAGAAGTGATTAAGCCACAGGTTGCCGCTGGCAAACGTGTCATCATCGCGGCTCACGGCAATTCCCTTCGTGCTCTTGTTAAGCATCTCGACAACATGAGTGATGATGCCATTGTGAAGTTAAACATCCCGACAGGACGTCCCCTTGTCTATGAGTTTGATGATAATATGAAGCCAATTCGTCACTACTACTTGGGTAATGCAGAAGAAATTGCTGCGGCAATGGCTGCTGTTGCTGCCCAGGGTAAGGCAAAGAAGTAACTTGCCTATGCCCCGAATTCGTCCACTCAGCAACATACGGATGTGCTAATGGCTCAGATTCGGGGACTTGTTTTTACCTTTCTCTGCGCGGCCCTGATTAGTACAGGCCAATTCTCCTTTGTAACGGAAGCAGTGGCCGCGCAGACGACCGTCGAACAGAAGAAAGCCGCTGCCCTGCGTAGTGCTCGCGCAAGACTTCAAGCAAAGAAAACTACTTCGCAAAAAAAAGTAGCAGCGAAGAAAGTAGTTAAGAAAACAAATGTCTCTACAAAGAAGACCTCTACACGTACTGTAAAAAGCAACTCCACGACCAGGGCTTCTGGAAAAACAAAAAAGGCCGAGGCTACAAAACAGAAAGCCACACTTGAACACCAGCAAAAAGACCTAAAAACCGAGCTTTCTACACTAAAGCAAGACCTTGCACTTAAGCAGTCACGAGCACAATCGGCCGATGATGCTTTAAAAGAAAGTGAAAAAGCCATCTCTAAGAGCAATCGCTCTCTTAAAGAACTTTCGGAGAAGAAGACCGCAGCCAATGCCCGCCTTGCAGACTTAAAAAATGAAGCAAAGATTGTTGGCCTACAGGTCGGAGAAGCGGAAGATGTCGTAACATCAATCGGGCAAGCTCAATTTCTTAACTCAATGCGTCATCCATGGCAGACAGCTCTCACGGGCGGGAATCCCAACGAACTTTCGCGCCGTTCTGCCGTCTTAAGTTACCTAGCTCAAGAACAAACTCGCACAATTGATCGACTCGAAAACCGCCAAAAGAACATCGCAACTGTGGCAAAGAAAACCGAGGAAACGCGCTCAGAACTTGTCCGCATTGAATCAGAGGAACGACGTAATCGCGCGTCTCTAGAAAAAGAGAAAAACTCTCGAAGTCTTGCGCTTGAACGCTTGCGGGGCGAAATTAAAACGCAACAGCAGCGCTACGAACAACTTGTGAAAAATGACCGTGAACTCTCGGTTCTTATTTCAAAAATCGATAAACGCATTGCTGAGGCTGAAGCACAGGAGCAGCTTGAAAAAGAGCGTCGCCTTGCCGCTCAGAAAGCCCGTAGCAAGAGTTCCTCGAGAAGAAGCTCCTCTGCGGCAAGCACAAAAATGGACACGACTCGCCTCACGGTTGCCCCCGTACGAGGCAATTTCGGTGCTCTAAAAGGAAAACTCACGATGCCAGTTAACGGCACGATTGCCGCTAGTTTCGGGCAGAGGCGAGAAGGCGCCGCTTCTTCTTTGCCGTGGCGCGGGCTCTTAATTCGCGCGAAAACGGGGGAAAATGTCTTAGCCACCGCACCAGGGACCGTTGTCTTTAGTGACTGGATGCGTGGCTTCGGAAACCTCTTAATTCTTGACCACGGCTCTAACTATCTATCCGTTTACGCCAACAACGAATCTCTTTTTAAATCCGTAGGCGAGACCGTAAGCCAGGGAGAAGCCATCGCAAGCGTCGGAAACTCCGGAGGCGAAGAACGTCCTGGCTTATACTTTGAATTACGCTACAAAGGGAAGCCTTTTGATCCTGCACGTTGGCTCGCGCAATGATTTAATCGAGAGCCTCACAAGACTTAAGAGTTCCAACTGTTTAAAGAAATATTTTTTACTCAATTTATGTCTCTAACATTTCGCACATTGTGCCTTACTCCGCTCCTTTTAGTGCCACTTGCGGCGCCTGTCGCAGCAGCAGAGGACAATACCCCGCTACCCATTGACGAAGTTAGACTTTTTGCGGAAATCTTTGGCGGTATTAAGAACTATTACGTCGATGATGTAAGCGACAAAAAGTTGATTGAAAACGCCATTAAGGGCATGGTCTCAGGACTAGATCCTCACTCGAGTTTCTTAGATGAAAAAGGCTACAAAGATCTTCAAGAAAGCACCTCAGGGGAATTCGGGGGCCTTGGTATCGAAGTGACGAAAGACCCTCAGGGCGTTCGCGTTGTCACCCCGATTGATGACACACCTGCAGCACGAGCAGGCGTCCTTGCCGGAGACATCATTATCAAAATTGACGGCAAAGTGAGCGCAGACCAGTCCTTGGATGAAAACGTCAAGATGATGCGGGGAAAACCAGGAACATCCATCACACTGACAATCGCAAGAAAGGGGGCTCACAAACCCATTGTCATCCCACTTGTCCGCGCCATCATCAAAATTCGTTCCGTTAAATCCAAAGCACTCGCGGATCACGTTGGCTACATCCGCATCTCGCAATTCCAGGGAAAGACCACAGGCGACTTCTCTCGCGCTCTTGCTGACTTATTAAAAGACTCCGCCTTAAAAGGCATTGTCCTTGATTTACGGAACAATCCTGGCGGTCTCCTAAATGCCGCAATCGGCGTCTCGGCTGCGTTTATTTCCGAGGGGCTTCCCGTTGTCTCCACTAAGGGCCGTATTAAATCCTCCGACCGCGTCTTTAAAGCCACGTATAAAGATTACGTTGTCGCAAAAGAAGGCGATGAACTCAAAGGGCTTCCTGCCAAGGCTAAAACCATCCCACTTGTCGTTTTAGTCAATTCTGCCTCGGCCTCCGCCTCGGAAATTGTCTCTGGCGCCCTACAAGATCACAAGCGGGCCACGATCATGGGAACGCGTAGTTTTGGCAAGGGTAGTGTTCAGACCATCATTCCGCTTCGAATGAAAAATAGAGAAACTCTCGGGGTCAAGATGACAACGGCGCGTTACTACACGCCAAGTGGTCGTTCGATTCAAGCAACGGGCATTGTCCCTGACATTGCCGTTGACGATACGCCCGAAGGCAATTACCCTTCTTTTGCTATTCGAGAAGCGGACCTTTCTGGCCACATTGAGGCAGAAAACACCGATAAGAAAAAAGCCATAAAAGAAGAGGAGGAAGAAACCGAAAGCACCGTGCCGGCTCTTCGCTACACCTTTGGAGATGAAAAAGACTTCCCGCTAAAGCAGGCTGTCAACCACCTCCTAGGGAAACCTGTCATCACACACGCTGATGTGCAGCGCTCAAAGAAAGAAGCTGCGGCTACAAAGAAAGCCAAGGCAGCAAAAGAAGGAAAAGCCTCGCAAAAGAATGCGGATTCAAAGAAAACCGCTAAGTAGATAACTTTTCCACTTTTTTCTACGCAAAGACGAAGACGCCCGGAATTCTCCGGGCGCTTCTTTTCTCTTTCTAAACTTCTCTAAAAAAGTGTTTCATGATGGCGGAAACGCTGCCAAACATAGACCAAAAGAATCAGTGCTAAGCCAGCTGCGTATCCCCACCAACGCATGTCATAGGGCATGAACCAGCCCGTCAAGAGGAAGGGGAACATCATGATGATGGAGGCCGCAATCAAAATAACACGTTCGATGGGGTTCACCTTGTTGAGGAACCACCCCTCGAGTGCACTTGTCATTGCCATCATGCCAAGACTTGTCATCGCAAAGAGGAAGAATCCGATAATCCAACTATCCACACCTTCAAGTAGCAAATCAGAATTAAATAGGAATGCCACTGGAATGAGGAATGTGCGGATATCGTAAATAAAGGCCTGCCAACCAACACGAATCGGTTCAACACGGGCAATAGCAGCACCTGCATAAGCGGCCAAACCCACAGGAGGTGTTGCATCAGCCATCACACCAAAATACAAGCAGAACAAATGCGCTCCCATAAGAGAAATCGCAATGTCCATTCCATGTACGTTCATGCCCGTTGCGAGATCAACAAGAACAGGAGCCGTAAGAGAGGCCATGATGATGTAGTTAGCCGTCGTGGGTAGTCCCATACCGAGGAGCAAACTTGCTACCGCAGTAATGATGATTAGTAGGAAGATATTTCCCATCGAAAGCACTTCCACGAAACTTGTAATCTGCTGGCCAAGTCCCATAGAAACACAACCGACGATAATGCCTGCTGATGCCGTTGCAAGAGCAACACCTGCCATGTTGTTAGCGCCCGCTGCCAGGGCGTCTAGGAGAAGTTTGACGCCACGCTTAAAGGCAGGAAAGAGCGCTTCTTTATGCATGTGTGCGATAACTACAGGCTGCAAAAGCATGATGACAGCCAAAACAAGAATCGCACGAAGGACACTTAATTCTGCGGAGTGCTGTAAGAAAATGAGCTCATAAAGAAGCATGAGAAGTGGCAGTAGGAAATGCACTCCCTTACGCATCTCAACCCAGAAACGCGGCAGTTCACTCTTAGGTAACCCTTTAAGACCCAATTTGCAAGCTTCAATATGTGTAATCCAAAGAAGGCCCATGTAGGCGGCAAATGCAGGAATTGCAGCCGCCTTTGCCACTTCCACATAAGGGACATTCACATACTCAGCGATAATAAATGCCGCTGCCCCCATCACAGGTGGTGCCAACTGGCCATTCACAGAAGAAGCCACTTCAATAGCAGCGGCCTTTGTTCCCGTATAACCGATGCGCTTCATCAAGGGAATCGTAAAGGTCCCTGTCGTCACAACGTTTGCGATTGAGGAACCTGAGACCATGCCAGAGAGGGCAGAGCCGGCCACAGCGGCCTTTGCCGCACCACCGCGATACTGTCCGAGGCCTGAAACCGCAATACGGGTAAAGAAAGCACCGCCGCCTGCTCTATCTAACATCGTCCCAAACAAAACAAAAAGGAAAACCACCGTTGCAGAAACGTGTAGTGGGACACCGTAGATACCCTGCGTATCCATCGTGATCTGCGAAATAAAGCGGGAAAGAGAAACGCCTTTAAATGCAAAAAGATCCGGCAGATAGGGACCAAAGAATACGTAAGCAATAAAGAATAGGCTGATGACAGGAAGTGCAGGCCCTGAGACGCGTCGCGTCGCTTCCAGTAGCGTAATAAGAAGGATAAGGCCAACGAAGATGTCGTTACCGTTTGGCATGCCTGCACGGTCTGCGATTCCCTCGTAGTCATAGAAAACGTAGAGCGCCGCAGCAACAGCAATAATGCCGATTAGCCAATCAACGATGGTCACCCGCTTCATCGCAAGAAGGATGCGAAGATCCCAACGCCCCTTAGAGGCATTTTTAAGCGCTGGCAGATTGAGATACACAAGCGCGAGAGCAAAAGCCAAGTGGAAAGCCTTAACGTAGAGTGTGTCAATCAAGAGCCAGCTTGCGGTTGACATCTGAAAGAGCGACCAGCACAGAGCCACAAAGAAGGTAATCTTTGTAGAAATTCCTGACTTGTCGCCAACAAGACCGTGATCTCCCTCGGTCACTTCCTGTCGGTATTCCCCGATAATGTCCGATTTGGAGTCTCTCTTAACCTCTTTACCGTAGTGATCGTCGGGAAGGACAATTTTTTCTGTATCGCTCATAACAAATCCTGTTTCTTTTTTTCTCTTCTTAGGACTAGGAGGGGTCGATGCCGAAATCGCTTCGGAATCGACCCTTAAATTGGTCTTTTATTTTTTGTTTTTACTTAATAAGACCTGCTTCCTTGTAGTAGCGCAATGCGCCATTGTGAATCGGAGCTGTGAGGCCTTCGAGCATCGTCTTCTTCGTAAGACCTGCGAGGGCTGGATGCAGCTTTCTTAAGGTGTCGATGTTTTCCATGACTTCTTTTGTGATGGCATAGACAACATCATCTGGAACATCCGAAGAGGTAACGAGAGTGGCCAACATGCCAAGCGTCTCAACCTTGCCATCTTTGCTGTTGGTGGCATCAGGGTACTGCGTCATATCGATTGTTGTCATCGCATAGTACGGAGCATCCTTTAGGAGTTTGTCTAGACCCGTGATCGGGACGATACGGCACTGACGCTTACCAGCAGTGGCTTCCTTGATGTTGCCGTTCGGATGACCGACCGTGTAGAAGAAGCCGTCGATACGACCATCTTGCAAAATACGGGGAGCATCCGCGGGCTTAATTTTCTCATCCTTGAAGTCCTTACCAGGAACAACACCAACGGTTTTAAAGATATCCATTGCGTTGATGCGCTGACCAGAGCCCGGGTCACCCAAGTTAATGGTCTTACCCTTAACGTCTGTGATCTTGCGAATGCCGCTATCTTCCGCCGCAACAAAAGTCACCGCTTCAGGAGCAAGGGCAAAGACAGCACGAAGCTTCTTAACGGGTTTGTCTTTCCAAACATCCTTACCAAAATAGGCCATGTACTGAGTATCTGCCTGTGCAACACCAAAGTCGAGATCGCCCGAGGCAATCGCGTTGATGTTGAACTTACTACCACCTGTGCTCTCAACGCTAGCGCGAACGTGATACGTACTACGCTTGGCGTTAATAATCTTCGCAAGAGCGCCACCTGTCGGGTAATAAACACCCGTGATGCCGCCCGTGCCAATTGTGACGAAGGTATCTTTAGCCATCGCAGCTCCGGCAAGAGCCATCGATCCGGCGATGACGAGGGGAAGGATTTTCTTAAACATGGTTTTTCTCCAGCGCATGTGTTCTTTTTATGTTTCGTTTTCTGTTCGCGGGCCATTAAAAAGCCCTCTACGTTTTATATAAGCAACTTTCGTGCCAGCTCCTAACCCGCACATTTTTTCCCTAATCTAGTCAGTACTACCTAGAAAAACCCGCACTCTTTTGGTTTCAGCAACAACGCCACGCTTTAAAAGTGCACAAAGCGCACTGTTTTGGTGCATTGGTCTTGTCGCATCTCTGTCAGGGTTTTATGAAGACGCACCAATCTTGCCTTGCCTTTGCTGTACCTCAAGGGGCTTCACGTGCTATCGTTTGCCCCTCATTTTTTCTGCACGCTGAATTTTCAGCAAAGCAGTTTCCTTCTCTTTTTTTGAAGGTGTACTGACCATGGCAATGATTGAAATCCGCAACGTAAGTAAGTGGTACGGCGACTTCCAAGTCCTCAAGAACTGTTCGGTGAACGTGGAGAAAGGCGAAGTTGTCGTTGTCTGCGGACCATCGGGGTCTGGGAAATCAACACTTATTAAGACAGTGAACGGCCTTGAAGAATTTCAGCAGGGAGAAATCCTTGTCAATGGCGTAAGTGTTGGCGACCCAAAAACCAATCTTGCAAAACTTCGTAGCCACGTCGGAATGGTCTTTCAGCACTTTGAACTATTTCCGCACCTTTCTATTGTTGATAATTTGCGACTAGCGCAAATGAAGGTTTTAAACCGCAATCGCGAAGAAGCAACAGAACGCGGACTAAAGTTACTAGATCGCGTAGGGCTTCTTGCCCATGCGGAAAAGTTCCCCGGTCAACTCTCTGGCGGTCAGCAACAGCGTGTCGCCATTGCCCGAGCCTTGGCAATGGACCCCATCTGTATGCTTTTCGACGAACCGACCTCTGCTCTTGACCCAGAGATGATTAACGAAGTACTCGACGTGATGGTGCAGCTTGCCCGTGAAGGGATGACAATGATGGTTGTCACACACGAAATGGGCTTTGCAAAGAAAGTGGCCGATCGCGTCATCTTCGTCGATGCAGGGGAAATCTTGGAGAACGTCCCGAAGGATGAATTCTTCAGCGCCCCGCATTCAGAGCGTGCGCAGAAGTTCCTCTCTCAGATTCTTTCTCACTAGAGATTTTCGCTTTGAAGATGTTTTAGAGCCCCCTTTTCAAAGGGGGCTTTCTCTTTACCTTCGCTCAACAAACCAAAGCGTCGTGCCTGTGGCAAGAGCCATGATAATAACGGGCACTAAAGGAACTGCTGGAGCGGGAAGGAACCCCGCAACACCTGCAAAAGAGAATGCGTTATCAAAACCATAAAAGAGGATGCCGATGACAAGGCCTACAAAAACCTTCAGAGACATCCCTCCAGAACGCACATTGAGATAGGCAAAAGGCATAGCCACCGCTAGCATCACAAGAACAACCAAGGGATAGAAAAGGTGGTTCCAGAATTCGACTTCATAGCGTTCGGATGTCTGATGCATCTCTTTTAAGTGTGAGATGTAATCGCGCAATTCGAATACACCCATCGCTGCTGGCTTTACAGTTAAAACTTCCAAAATCTCTGGCTTCATCTCACTTTCAAGCATCAGGTCTACCCCTCGACGAAGGGAGACCTTCTCGATCATTGGATCTTCACTGCGATCGATTCTCGGAAAAGATTCAACCTGTGCATCGACAAGGTGCCAACCGCGACCCGGTACATGCACGCCACTTTTTGCGTGAATGATGCGCTCTAATGCTCCCTCGGGCGCAGAAAACTCAAAAACTCGCCAGCCCCCTGTCTTCATATCTTCCCCCACGAGAAGACTTTCCACATTTACGAAGCGAACAAGCCGTGGCTTGCCAGAGCCATCTTTCACAATGTCTTTAACCCAAACTCCTGACTCAAAACCGTGAATACGCTTTAGATTTGTGTTGTACACATTCACACGTCTTAAATCCGTATAAGCTCTATCCGTGTAAGGAGCAACCCACTCGCCCACAGCATAAGTAAGTGCCATCATCACAATTGCAGGAACGACAAGCATCTTTGCCAAACGCACGGCAGAAAGTCCCGAGATTCTCAGTACCGTAAATTGCGACTCAGAAGCCCAGCGTGAGAGCGTATATATTCCACTTAAAAGAGCCACAATTGGCATCACCTGATAGAACCTTCTCGGCAAATTGAGGAAGGCAAACTGCAAGGCCATATCGATGCCGTAGCGCGTACCGATTCGAGAACTTTGGCCCGCAACGTCGAAAAATGCAAAAAGAGCCAAAAGCGAGAACGCAACGAAAGCCGCGGCAAGAAGAATCTCTTTAGTGAGCTGTCGGGTTATGACCTTCATAGCTTGGGATCCTTTCTAGTTTTGTCTTCTTTCGTAACCCGCACCTTATGGCTAGACGGATGCAAGATCTCTGCAAGGGCTTGAGGAATCCACCTCTGCATCCACACACGCCGCACAAAAAGCAGTACCGTAAGAAACACAAATGTTCCATTGATAAGGATAAGTCCCATCACCCAATCAAGGCGCTCCGTCTTTACGCGCGATACACCAATTGAGACCGCGTTGAGATATAGGATAAAGACGAGAGCCGCCGCAACTAAATTAAAGTTCCTTCCTGCTCGGATATTCGTGCAGGAAAGAGGAATTGCCATCAACGAAAGAATCAATGCGGCTAAGGGCCAACAGAACCTCCAAAGCATTTGTCCGTGTGCCTTAGGCGAATGCATTTGGACAAGCCTTGAAATAGGAACCTTATCTACGTCCGAAGAACTTTCCATTGCGGCAGACCGAACATCAATTCGAATTTCGTAGCTTTTAAATTCAATGACCCGCCACGCAGCATCCGACTCCGTGCTCGAATCATAACGGCGACCGTTTAAGAGAACCGCATAGCGATCTCCTAAAGAATTACGACGAATTTCTCCAGATTCAGCCTCAACGATGACTTCCTTATCAGGCTCACGGATGCTCATAAAAATATTCTTAACGTGAGAGCCATCCTCGGAAACCTCTTCGATGAAAAAGACGCGCCTTCCCCCATCTGTTTCGATAAAACGCCCAGGGGCAATGCGGCTAACATCGTCACGTTGCTCGAAAGCTCGCGCGCTCTGCTCCATTTGCGCCTTTGCCCAAGGACTCACCACAATAGAAAGAGCGGCGATAATCAGGACAAATGGAAAGACAAACTTCACAACAGGAAAAATCCAATCAAGAAGGCTACGTCCTCCCGCACTAAACCAAACAATCATCTCATTGTCCTGCCAAGCACGAACGAGGACAATTAAAACGGCGATAAAAAGGGAGGCCGTCATGAGAGGGGCTAAATTGGCAAGCCCCGTGTAGACCGTGATTTCGAAAATAGACGTTGCATCGTAGTTTCCGCCTGCGGTCTCATGCAACACGCCAACCAATCCGACCGTCAAAACGATCGAAAAGATTACAGTAAAAACTCCGCCAGCACTGTTAGCGAGTTCACTTTGAAAACTACGACGAAGAATCATGCGTTTGCTATAAAAACGAGTTTTAACCTGATTCTACTTGTTCTTAATTCCTCTTTCGAGGCGGATTCGCAAGAGAAGACCTTCAAGCGAATCCGACAACGAAAAATTTTCTCACCTGTTTTTAGATAGTTGCGGCCGGTTCCCTCTTAGCGGACCTCGCGTGAAGGAATAGCATCACTGCGATAAGCAAAACCACGGAGGCGCCAAGACTACAGACAAGAGATCCATCCGTAATACCCGCAACAAGGTAGCCCACGGCCGCACAACTTGCGACAGTAAGCGCATAGGGAAGCTGTGTTGTCACATGTTCGATGTGATTACACCCTGCGCCCGCAGAGGCCAAAATAGTTGTATCCGATATGGGCGAACAGTGGTCACCAAAGACGGAGCCTGCAAGCGTTGCCGAGAGAGCAACCGTTGTAAGGGCAGGATCCACGGCAACAATAATCGGAACAACAATTGGAATGAGGATGCCGAACGTTCCCCAAGCCGTTCCTGTCGAGAAGGAAAGGAAGGCGGCGATAATGAAGATAAAGAACGGCAAGAGCATCGCACTCATACCGGAATTCACAACGATAGATTGCACAAACTGCGGTGTGCAAAGCAAATCGCGACAAACACCCGATAGCGTCCAAGCGAGAATCAGAATCATGTTCGCAGGAAGCATCAAACGGATGCCTTCAACGATGCCATTCATAAATTCTGGGAACGTCACAAGCTTACGTGGCACATACATTACAAAGGCTACGCACAGTGCACCAAAACTTGCCCAAACCAGAGAGGGTGAAGCAGAACTATTACCGAGAGCGGCCTGGAATGAACCGCGGTAAGCCGCGTCCGTGCCCCAATAACCACCCGAATACATAAGTCCCATCACTGCAAAGACAATCAACGCAAGGAGCGGAATAATCATATCCAAAGGAGTTCCGTGCGGATTAACCTTAACCTTGGCTTCCTGCACAGCACTCTCTGAGGGTTCTCCTCGCAAGGCACGGATTTCTGCCTTACGCATCGGTCCGAAATCGCGATCGCCAAAGCAAAGGAACCAAACCATTAAAAGGGAAAGCAATGCGTAGAAGTTCCACGGAATCGTTGCTACGAAGGCTCCGAGTTCATTATCGAAGGCGCCCGTGCTCTTTAGAGAAGACCCTACTGCCGCAGCCCAGGAGGAAATTGGGGCGATGATGCACAAGGGGGCAGCCGTTGCATCAATGATATAAGCGAGCTTCTCGCGGCTAACCTTGTAGAGATCTGTCATCGGACGCATTACAGTACCAACCGTAAGGCAACTGAAGTAGTCATCGATAAAAATTGCCAGGCTAAGGCCACTTGAAGAAAGCAAGGCGGACTTGCGAGACCGAATTGCCTTTGCTGCCAAGCGTCCGTAAGCATGCGTGCCGCCCGACATGTTCATAATGTAAACGAGAGCACCCAATAAGGAGCAGAAGACAATAATGTCAAAATCAAGCTTCGTACCCATTAACTTAAAAGCGGTCTCAAGGGTACCCATTACGATATTGGCACCTGTCCCACACGCATAAATTAACGTGCCAGTCAAAACACCAATGAAAAGACTAGAAAAAACTTCCTTGGTAATTAGCGCCAAGCCGATGGCGACAATAGGGGGAACAATGGAAAGCCATTGTGCATCATAGGGTTGCATTTTTGTGTTCTCTTATAAAAGGCAAATCAAAATGAGGGGAAATTCAAGAAGGATTCACGTTGTCGTGAATCTTGGCCGCAAGTGCTTTGCTCGCGGCCGGCGCTAAAAAGGCCGACACACTGCCTCCCATTTTGACAATCTCCCGAACTAGAGAGCCCTTGACGAATTGAAACTTGGGATCGGCCGCAATAAAGACGGTCTCTACCCCTGGCATCAACTGACGGTTCATTCCCGCCATTCGATACTCATCCGCAAAATCTCCAAGTGGACGCACACCGCGGACAACAACCTGTGCACCCTCTTTGAGGACAAAATCTCGCAACAATCCGCAAAAACCTTCAACACGAACTCCTTCGATGTCCGCCGTTAACTCCCGGGCCAAAGCGATGCGCTCGGATAACGAGAGCCATGGGTGCTTATCTGCACTCTCGGCTACGGCGACGATAACGTGATCGAAAATCCGCGTTGCCCGTCGCAAAATATCCATATGGCCCAAGGTCATCGGATCGAACGTTCCTGGGAAAACCGCGCAGGTCATGCCGTCCTCGTGTTCATTGCTAAATGACTATTCTACGGAAAAACAGGCTTAAGAACAAAATAGAACTCATTTCCTGCTCGCCCCTGACGTAAAACTGCCAATCCGAGTTCTGCGAAACGCTCCTCTGTAATCTCTTTATCACTCTCGATGCAGATAAGTCCCTCAGGGCAAATTCTCTTCCTTGCAAGCAACGCTGCCTCGCATTGCAGCGCAGAGGCAAATGGGGGGTCAATGAAAATCAAATCAAAAGTTTCTTCCACTGACTTCATTCTTTGCATTGCATCCGCCGTAAGGACTTCCACGCGATCTGCGGCGTTTAAGCGCGTCACAACTTCTGCAATTGTTCGAGCAGCCTCTCGGTTTCTTTCAATGCAAAGAACTCTCGATGCCCCTCGGCTTGCAGCCTCTAACCCTAAGGCGCCACTACCGGAAAACATGTCACATACGGCTTTCCCTTCACAGCCTCCTCGGAGATGCGCAATCCAGTCGAAAAATGTCTCTCGGACGCGATTAGGTGTCGGTCTTAGGCCCTCTAAATCGATAACTTTAAGAGGAGTCCGACGAAATGCGCCACTTACGATACGCACAAGACCGCTTGATTTCTTTCGGGTTGCTAAACTTGCGCTGATATTTTTTTCCCGACTTCGGGCTATTCTCTTCATTGTTATTACGCTATCAATGGGTCTTTTTTCTCGTTTAAAACAAGGTCTCGAACGCTCGCGCGTTCATTTGGCTGGAATTTTTTCTGGTGCAGTCGTCGATGAAACCTTCTTCGAAGAACTCGAAGAGTCTCTCATCTCTGCCGATATCGGCATACGAGCAACAACGGATATCTTAAAGCGTTTACGCGATACTGTCCTTCTTAAAGGGCTTCGCAGCCCAGAAGAAGTTCGCCTTGCGCTTCGAGATGAAATCGCTTCCCGCCTCAAGAAGGCAGAAGCCCCTCTTACCCTCGATAAGGATAAGCCCCTTGTCCTTATGATGGTTGGCGTAAATGGCGCTGGCAAAACCACTTCCATTGGAAAAATCGCCCGTTGGATTTCTTCTCAAGATAAGACAGTGCTCCTTGCGGCAGGAGATACATTTCGCGCCGCCGCTCGCGAGCAACTTGATGTTTGGGGAATTCGCAACAAGATTGATGTCATTGCGCAAAATGGCGGGGACCCTGCCGCTGTAACTTTTGACGCCGTCGCTGCAGGGCAGGCTCGAGGCGTTGATGTAGTAATTGTTGACACAGCAGGGCGTCTTCCCACGCAGTCACACCTCATGGCAGAACTCGGTCGTATCCGCCGCGCAGCAGATAAATCCCTCGAGGGCGCTCCCCATGAGGTTATCCTTGTTGTCGATGGGACAACAGGACAAAATGCTTTAGCGCAAGTGAGGGCCTTTGACGAGGTTTGTCCTCTTACGGGTCTAATCGTCACAAAACTCGATGGATCTGCCAAAGGCGGAATTCTCATTGCAATCTGCGAAGAAAGAAAAGAGGCAACACTTCCCATTTACTTTGTCGGAGTTGGCGAAACTATCGACGATCTACAACCCTTTAATGCGCATAATTTTGCAAATGCGCTCCTTGGAATCGATGAAGAAGGCAATTTGTGATAAACGCACCGCTTGTTGAACTTGTCAATGCCGTCTGCGAATTTCCAGATGTGCGACCAATTCCGCCACTGAACTTCAACGTGACGCGGGGCGAGTTCGTTTGCCTTCACGGACCAACAGGTTCTGGAAAATCCCTCGCTCTTCGCCTCATCGCAGGTCTTGTCACCCCAACCTCTGGAGAGGTTCGGGTCGCAGGAGAACTCATTAACACCTTCAGTGCCAAGCAACGTCTTTGGATGCGGCGCACAATGGGAATCATGGTCCAAGGAGGACTCCTCCTAGAGGATTGCACCGTTTTAGAAAATGTCATGCTTCCAGCGATTGCCGCAGAGGAGTCTTACCGAGAAGCAAGAAAGAGAGCGCAGGCCGCTCTTGCCCGATGCAAGATTGAAAAACTCGCAAGTCTTCTTCCGAGAAAACTTTCCGCTGGTGAAAGGCAAAAGGTCTGTCTAGCGCGTGCTGTCGTCAATCATCCTGTTCTCATTCTTGCCGATGAACCTGCGGCGAATCTCGATGTGGATAACGCGCAATACCTCATGGACCTCTTAGGCGAATTCTCTCTTTATGGTGTTGCAATCATTTTGGCTTCTCACCTTGAACTTGCACCAAGTTCGATTGCCTGTAGACCCATTCAACTGAAATCTGCGGAGGGAGAAAGATGAGTATCCTTACCGCTTGGCGTTGGGCATTTTCTCGTACATGGCGTGGAATTTTCGGAGCCTTTGGTCAGTTCTCTTTGGCACTTGCCTTAGCGGGCTTTACCCTGACAATTCCATTTTTCCTTGGGACACTTGCTTGGTCGCTTTCGCAACCACTTGCCTCCGTTCCCCTAGTTACAGAAATCACCGTTTTTACCCAACGCAGTGCGGGAGAGAAAACCGTTGCCGCTCTCGCAAAAAAGATCGCTTCTTCTCCTGTAATCGAAAGCGTTCGTATCATCACAAAAGAAGAAGCCCTTGCCTCAGTTAACGCTAGTCTCGGCATTAAATCCAAGGGAGCCAAGTCCAACCCACTGCCCGACCTCGTGATCGCCTCCTGCAAGGCGACAGCGACAAGCGCACAGATTAAAGGAATCGCTAACACTATCGAAAAGCTTCCCGAGGTCGATTCCGTTGCTTACGATGATAAGTGGGCCGTGCACATGGGAGCGCTTGTTAAAGCGGTCACGATTTGCGCTGGCATTTTGGGGTCCATCGTCTGTATCCTTGTTCTTCTTGTCATTGCTGCTTCCGTAAGACTCACAACGATGGCGCAGATGACGGAGATTCGAGCATTGCACCTATTCGGTGCCTACCCAAGTTTCATCAAGCGACCCTATATTTGGCGTGGGTTTATCACGCTTGGCTGCGCTGCACTCATAAGCCTCGGCGTGACAAAGCTTGGTATCGATCTACTGGCAAAACCGCTGGAGAACTTTGCTTCTCTATACTCGATTACTTTACAGCCCACAATGCCCGCTCTCGTCTACTGCATCGCCTACGTCCTTGGGTCCGCTTTCTTAGGGTCCATTGTTGGAGCATTGGCTGCCTCAGAGGCCTTACGTAAGGGAAGTACACTCTGATACGATTTTCTCAGTTTTCTACTGCGCGGCTACCCCGCAGCCGTGATAGAGTCCTTTCATCATGAGTTCCGAAGAGATTCTCAAAGACCGCCCACTAGAGAGCAAGGCTAAAAAAGCCTCCTCCTGCGATGCGCTTGTGCCCTATCGCGCAAACGTACCTGCTCTCTTGCCTCCGAGTCTTGGAGATATTGATGCCTACATCCGTGCGGCGAATTCCGCCCCCGTTCTTTCTGCGGAAGAAGAACACAGTCTTGCTGTGAAACTTCGCGATGAGAATGACCTCTCTGCGGCACAAAAACTTATTCTTAGCCACCTAAGACTTGTTGTTTCTGTGGCTCGAGGCTATTTGGGCTATGGACTCCCTCATGCTGACTTAATCCAAGAAGGAAACATTGGCCTCATGAAAGCGGTAAAGCACTACGACCCTGATAAGGGTGTTCGTCTGATGAGTTTTGCCGTTCACTGGATTCGCTCAGAGATTCAAGACTATGTTGTTCGTAATTGGCGACTCGTGAAAGTTGCGACAACGAAGAATCAGCGAAAACTCTTCTTTAACTTAAGGCAAATGAAGCCCGATGATAAGTCGCTTACAACCTCACAGGCAGACGAGATTGCAAAGACTCTCGATGTGAAACCAGAGGAAGTCTTTGAGATGGAACAACGCATGGGAGGCGCGGACCTCTCCATGGAAGGCTCTGACTCAGAAGACGAAGATTCGAACTTTGCTCCTGCGGACTACCTCGCAAGCGACGAACCTACGCCGCTTGAAGAAGTTGAACAGAAGGACACGGAATCTCACACCAAAGCAAAACTCAAAGAAGCTCTTGCCTCTTTGGATGCACGCTCCCGTCGTGTTATCGAAGCCCGCTGGCTCGCAGAAGATGACAACGGAAACACAACACCCATGACCTTGCAGGAACTTGCCGAAGAACTTGGAGTCTCCTCCGAACGTGTCCGTCAAATTGAGAAAAAGGCCTTAGCAAAAATGCGCGAGAGCATGCTCTCGGTTGCGCCTTCATCCAATACTCACAAAGAAACTATCGATGTTTAACGTTGTTCTTGTTTATCCAGAAATCCCGCCCAACACGGGAAATATCATTCGTCTTTGCGCCAACACAGGTTGCAAACTCCACCTCGTCGAACCGCTAGGTTTCAGTGTTGACGACAAGCATCTCATTCGCGCAGGTCTCGATTATCACGAGATGACAACGATGACTGTACATAAAAGTTGGGAAGCTTTCTTAGAGGAGGCAACCCCCAACCGAGAGCGAATGTTTGCCATGACAACGAAGGGTTCGAGCATCTTTTCGACTGCAAAATTTCTCCCTGGCGACTGGCTAATTTTCGGCAGTGAAGGCCACGGCCTGCCTGATGAAATCCGTAATAGTTTTCCCGCTAGACAACGCATAAGGCTTCCTATGGTGCCTGGAAACCGCTCTCTTAACTTAAGCAACGCTGTCGCAATCACAGTCTTTGAGGCCTGGAGACAAAACGGCTATAGTGGCGGATCTTAAGAACTCCCCTGCTACTCGCCCTCTTTCCCCTACGCTTTTGCCGCCGATAGAACCCGTTGCAGGAAGGCTCGCGTCTGTCATGCGAGGGGCGTCCCTTACAAAAAAACTCCGACGCTATCGAATGAGCGTGAGATTATCCTTATGAATGACCTCTGGGTGAGCTACAAAACCCAAAATCGAACTGACCTCCTCGGACTGAACACCGGAAATTTGACGAACCTCTCCGGAGGAATAGTTCACAATACCGCGGGCAATCTCTTCTCCCTCTGGACTTAAGCACGAAACAACATCCCCTCTCAAAAACTCTCCGTGAACAGCTGTAACGCCAACAGGAAGTAAACTGGTATTCCGTTCACGAATGGCTTTTGCGGCTCCTGCATCAACACTAATGGCGCCATCGCTGCGCAAGTGGTCGGCGATCCATTTTTCCCGTGCGTGCATCGGTTCTGCATCACTTAAAAGTTCCGTTCCGATGGCCTCTCCTGATGCCATTCGCATTAAGACATTCTCTTCTCGGCCCGAGACAATGATTGTGGCTGCTCCCGACCGAGCGGCTCGCTTGGCGGCAAGAATTTTTGTAATCATTCCGCCTTTAGAGAGCGCACTTGCGGCGCCCCCTGCCATTTTCTCTAACGCAGGATCTCCTGCCCGCGCACAGGAAACAAAAGTTGCCGCAGGATCTTTCCTAGGATCTGCGGTGTAGAGCCCTTTTTGGTCTGTGAGAATGACAAGAACGTCTGCTAGGACAAGGTTTGTGACCAAGGCACCTAGCGTGTCATTATCCCCGACCTTAATTTCATCTGTGACAACCGTATCGTTTTCGTTGATAACAGGAACAACGCCAATAGCCGTAAGTTCTGTGAGAGTAGCTCTCGCATTGAGATAACGTTCGCGGTCAGCAAGATCTGCATGCGTAAGAAGAATCTGCGCAGTCTTTACTCCGTAAGAAGAAAAATTCTCTTCATAGGCCTGCACAAGCCCCATCTGTCCAACGGCAGCAGCGGCTTGAAGTTGAGAAACCGCACGCGGTCTCTTTTGCCAACCAAGCCGCAGTACGCCTTCTGCAATTGCGCCAGAACTAACAAAAATTACCTCTTTTCCTCCCTTTTGCAAGGAAGAAATTTGGCGAGCCCAATTGGCAATCGCAGTTCTGTCTAGGCCCCGGCCATCATTGGTAACAAGGGCGCTTCCTACCTTTACAACAATGCGTCTTGCCTTCTTTAAAACAGACTCTGTCATTCGCTTCACTTCCCTTCTTCGGAATCTGAGTCAACTGCAGAGAAACGAACATCTTCTTCTGCGGTGATTGTCTCGGCCTCAAACCTTTTCCGCGCCAAATCCAAATCAGTTGCAATGGCCTTTATAAGTTCTTCTGTTCCCTCATGCGTTGCCGCGCTAATAGCAAAGAAAGGGCGACCATCCGAAGCCAATTTTCTCTTGAGTCGAGCAATGCGCGCGGCTTTATCTTCCTCACTTAAGAGGTCTGTCTTATTGAGGACAATCCAACGAGGCTTTTTCGCAAGCTCTGGGTTGTATTTCTCAAGTTCTCGGACAAGAGCTTTCGCCTGCGTAACTGGGTCAATAGATTCATCAAGTGGCGCGCAATCAATAACATGTAAAAGTAGACTCGTGCGCGAGAGATGTCGCAGGAAAAGATGCCCCAAGCCTGCGCCTTCACTTGCCCCTTCTACTAAGCCCGGGATATCAGCGAGAACAAAGCTCTGCTCGCTACCGACTCTAACAACGCCTAAATGTGGCACAAGTGTCGTAAAGGGATAATCCGCAACCTTCGGTCGGGCATTCGAAACCGCAGTAATAAGTGTGGATTTCCCGGCATTTGGCATCCCCAATAGACCGACATCCGCCAAGACCTTCAGTTCAAGATGAAGAGCACGGTATTGCCCCGCCTCTCCTTTTGTAGCCTGACGAGGTGCACGGTTCGTGCTCGATTTAAAGTGAAGGTTACCAAGGCCGCCCTTCCCACCTTGCGCAAGAAGCGCCTTCTCGCCATGTCTTGTCAGGTCCGCAACCGTCTCTCCTGTGGTCTCATCGACAATAAGCGTTCCCACTGGGACTCGAAGAGTGATGTCCTCTGCCCCAGCACCAAAACAATCTGCGCCTCTACCATTTTCACCGTTTTTCGCAAAAAACTTTCTGGCATAGCGATAGTCAATGAGCGTATTAAGGTTGCGATCCGCTAGGGCATAAACCGATCCGCCACGACCACCATCTCCGCCGTCTGGGCCTCCCTTCGGGATAAATTTCTCACGTCGGAAACTTGCGGCCCCATTGCCACCGTTACCGCCCTGAACTTCGATTCTCGCTTCATCAACGAACTTCACGTCGACACCTTTTCTCTAAGACAGAAAAAGCCCCGTGTCGTTTTTGTTTCACGCCTAAAGCGGAACAAACGCGCGGGGCTTTACGGATTTTGTGAGGAAATCGTCGCGCGGAAATTAAACCGCCGCTGGGATAACCTTCACAATCTGATGGTTCAACTTGCCTTTAATTTCGAAAGCGACTGTGCCGTCAACCTTCGCAAAAAGCGTGTGGTCACGTCCCATTCCGACGTTGTCACCGGGATGGAACTGTGTACCGCGCTGGCGAACAATGATGCTACCGGCGCTGACCATCGCATTACCAAAAACCTTGACGCCCAAACGTTGAGCCTGGGAATCGCGACCGTTGCGGGTTGAACCGCCACCTTTCTTATGAGCCATTTTGTCTTGTCCTCTTAGCTAACGTTCAAAAATTAAGCCGCCTTGATCTCGTCGATCTTGAGCTCTGTGTAGTTCTGACGATGCCCAGCGCTCTTCATCGAGTGCTTACGACGACGGAACTTAAAGATTCGAACCTTATCGGCACGGCCGTGACTGACGACCGTCGCAGTAACCGCTGCACCCTCAACAAGAGGAGCGCCAACCTTAAGGCCAGCATCATCGCTTACTGCAAGAACTTCACTGAGAACGACCTGAGCGCCGACATCGGCACTGATTGTCTCGACTTTTACTGTTTCACCGACGCTCACGCGATATTGCTTGCCGCCGGTTTTGACAATTGCATACATGTTAAAAAACCTCGCATCGCCTTGCGCCCAAACTTTCGTTCGGTAGACAAAGCCTTTTTGTTCTAAGAAAGACGAACGCCTTCATAGGCGCTCGCGTGTTTCTCACTTGCGTGGAAAGGTGCGCATTATGGCATGTGCTCTCCGGGTTGTCAATCGAAAAATCTTGAGAAAACAACACCGAAGATGCTTCGCCTTGCTCCTTTTTCCTTTTCTTGGAGTACTAAATGCGGCGTAGTAGCACCTAGCGCTCACAAAACCTTGTATTTGCCCGTCTTAAGACTCGGACTTTTCCTCTGCATCTGCCTCGAGGGTTTCTGCGGCTTCGCTAACCTCATCGCTTGCGACTTCCGAAGTCTCCTCGACTTTCTTCTCTTCTGCCGCCTCTGTCTTTGGCGTAATGTGAGACGCCGCTACGATAAGAGCTCGGAGGGCTGCATTAACCGCTTCAGAGGAATGAAAAACCTCTGCAACATCGGGGTCAAGCCTTACGGTTGCGGTCTTAACAAAGGCTGCGTAGTCCGTGTGACGGCGCTTCTCAAAAGCGTGTGCTCGAGGGCCTGACTGCGTGCCGAAATCTCTTCTCGCAGGGCGATTAAACCGAGAACCTCTATCCTCGTAGCGACGAGCCTCAGACCCCCCATCAAAACGGTTGCGACGCTCCTCGAAGCGTCTCGGGCGATCGCCAAAGCGTTCTTCACGAGCACCACGATCTTCGAATCGAGAGTCCTCGGAGAAGCGACGCGACCTATCACCGAAACGGTCATCGCGTCTATCGAAGTGACCAAATCCGCCCTTGCGTTGCTCGCGGCGCGGAGGCTTGTCATTAAAACGATCAAAGGGCTTGCTATCCATGCCTTCTTCCTTTGTTTTGAATTTTCTCTAATGTCTTTGTAATTAAGAGATTCTTTTGCCAAGCCAAACTGCGACTAGCGGCGCTTAGCCTACTTTTTTCAGCCATAAAAAAACCGAAGACTGATAGGCTCCGGTTTCTCCGACGTTTGGCGTCCCTAAGCGGATTCGAACCGCTGTACCAACCGTGAAAGGGTTGTGTCCTAGGCCTCTAGACGATAGGGACCTTAATTTTGGTGGAGGTTAGCGGGATCGAACCGCTGACCTCTTGCATGCCATGCAAGCGCTCTCCCAGCTGAGCTAAACCCCCAAAGGAGTCGGAACTATATAGCGTCAGTTTGAAAAAATCAAGCCGAATGTCTTATCTTCTTACGTAGAATGCGTCTTAAAAGGACAATTTTCATGGCAGAACACCTCCCAACTCCCGCATTTGAGAACAAGATTGTTGCGTTTTCTCACCTTAAAGAACGCACCGCCGCCCTCGCTCACCCTGTCGTAATGACAAACGGTGTCTTTGATGTCTTGCACCGCGGACACGTCACCTATCTTGCGCAAGCAAGAGCCCTCGGAGCGAGCCTTGTTGTAGCGCTTAATTCGGATGCTTCCGTGCGTCTACTCGGCAAGGGAGACGACAGACCCATCAACACACAAGCCGATCGCGCGGCAATCCTTGCTGCGCTTGAGAGTGTAGATTTGGTCGTAATATTCGAAGAGAAAGTTCCGCTTCGTGTCATTGAAGCCGCTCGTCCTGACATCTATGTGAAAGGCGGCGACTACCGCATTGAAGACCTTCCAGAAGCGAAACTTGTTGCGACTTGGGGCGCAAAGACCATCACTGTTGCTTTTGAGCATCAGCGATCAACCACGGCACTTTTGAAAAAAATCCGCAACTAGTTTTTAGGCGATTCTGTATCCCGCCTGTCGCGCATAGTGCACCGTCGCATCGAGGAATCCCTGCTTATCGCCACAGTCAAAACGGATACCGTTAAAGCGATGCGAGTAAGTCGGGATGCTGTCTAGTGTCGAGGCAATGGCATCGGTTAACTGAATTTCCCCGCCTGCGCCTTTCTGTACTTTACGAAGCGCATCGAAAATCTCTGGCTCGAGCACATACCGTCCAATAACAGCTAGGTGTGACGGGGCCTTCTCCGGAGCGGGTTTCTCAACAATAGTCCGCACACGACTTGTGGCCTCCTTTTCATTGTCAACACCCACAATACCGTACTTACGCGTTTCCGAAGCATCCACATCTCGGACAGCTAGGACATTGCCTCCTGCGACACTACTACGCGCCTCAATGAGTTGCCCCAAAACGGGACAGGAAGCATCTATTAAGTCGTCGGCAAGAATCACGCCAAATGGGTCGTTTCCAACAACAGGCTCCGCACACAACACAGCGTGGCCTAGCCCCAGGGGGGCAGGTTGTCGAATGTAGATAAAGTGCACTCCTGAAGGCGCAATTTCTTGGACAATTTTTAGGAGATCTTCCTTTCCCTTCTGTGCAAGTTCGCTCTCGAGTTCCCCGTTATAGTCAAAGTGATCTTCTATCGAGCGTTTTGTCTTGCCTGTAATAAAAATCATCTCGGTAACGCCCGCTCTTGCCGCCTCTTCTACAGCATATTGAATGAGAGGCTTATCGACAACGGGAAGCATCTCTTTTGGCATTGCTTTTGTTGCTGGAAGAAACCGCGTCCCTAGGCCCGCGACAGGAAACACAACCTTACGAACTGTTTTCATCAATCTCTGCCCTAAAACTGAACTCACTCAGATAAAATGAACGATTGACCCTTAAAAAAACTAGTCTCTCACACAAGTCAGTTTAACATCCCCGTGGAAAGAAAAATCAGTTTTGCTTTTGATGGGGCCTATAGAATCCAGAGAACGCTCGATTATGCGGACAAATCTCATTGCAATTGGTGACATCCAAGGTTGCTACGAAAGTCTTTGCGAACTCCTAGAACAACTTCCCACACAAGCAGAACTCATTTTCTTAGGAGACCTCGTAAATCGCGGCCCTCAGTCATTGGAAACGCTACGTCTAATTAAAAATTTGGTCGAAAAAGGCAAGGCAAGGACTCTTCTTGGTAATCACGACTTACACCTTCTTGCGCTTGCCGCAATGGGAAAATCATCGCCCAAAAAGGACACCCTTGGAGACATTCTTCAAGCCTCAGACCGAGAAGAACTTCTCAACTGGCTCCGTAGACAACCTCTTTTAATCGAAACAGACGAAGTAATTTTCGTTCACGCAGGCATTGCCCCGCAGTGGACACTAGAGAAATCCCTCTCGCTGGCAAGAGAGGCCGAAGCGATTCTTTCCGGAGCGCATTGGAAGGACTACCTGCAACAGATGTATGGTGGAGATATTTTTAGCGATGACTTAACAGGCCCTGCTCGGCTTCGTGGCATTCTGAATATCTTCACAAGAATGCGCTTTTTAAAGCCCGATTTAACCCCTGACTTTGATATCAAAGAGGGACTTGCGAAAATGCCCGCAGGTTACCTCCCTTGGTTTGAAGCGCCTCGATGCATAAAGAAACCCATTTGCTTCGGACACTGGTCCATGTTAGGGCTTGTCATCCGGCCCAACACCTTGGCCGTTGACACGGGGTGTCTCTGGGGCGGCGCCCTTACGGCACTGAGGATTTCTGACAAACGAATTTACCAAGAAAGCTGCCCGTGCTGGGCAAAGCCTAGACTCTAGTCCTATGAAACCGACGCAAATTGAAAAAATCTCTATTCGCGGTGCGCGGCAAAACAATTTAAAAAATATCGATCTTGACATCGAGCCCAACACCTGGACCGTCATCACAGGGCCTTCTGGGTCGGGAAAGAGTTCACTCGCTTTCGACACACTTTACGCTGAAGGACAGCGCCGCTATGTTGAAACGTTCAGCTCTTACGCTAGACAATTCTTAGATCGCTGTGATCAACCCGCTGTCGACAACATTAAAGGCGTCCCGCCAGCTATTGCCATCAATCAGAGCAACTCCGTGCGTACATCTCGCTCCACGGTGGGGACGATGACAGAACTTGCTGACTACTTCAAGTTACTCTTTTCTCGAGAGGGAAAACTCTTTTGCCGCGACTGTGGAGAAGCCGTAACTGAGAAAACGCCTGCAGCGATGTGGGAAGACATCGCAAAGAGAGCCTCTTTAAGTGGGGACCCGAGACTCGTTTTCACCTTTGATGTTCTTGTTCCTAAGAAAATCTCTTCTGAATTGGCAATTGCGAACCTTGCCGCTCAAGGTTTCACGCGAATTCATGCAGAACGTAAAACACGCGAGGGAACCGTTCTTTCTGTTGTTGCAGATCGCTTCCGTGCTTCTAAAGCAGGAGCCTCTCGGGGTATCGAAGCGATTGAAACGGCGCTAAAAACTGCGAAGGGAAGCTGTGCAGGAAAATTTACCGTCCATGCAATTGCCGAAGATGGCACTGAGGCCATTTGGCCCTATGCCACAGGCCTTACGTGCGCACATTGTGGTATTTCTTATTCGAAACCAAATTCTGCGACTTTTAGTTTTAACTCGGCAGTTGGCGCCTGTTCCACCTGTCATGGCTTCGGTCGCACCATAGGCTTTGATATCGATCTCATTATCCCGAACCCGCACTTAAGTCTTGAAGAGGGCTGCATAAAACCTTGGGCAAGGGGACGTGCCTATGAGCAGTGTCTTGATGATTTGCTTCGCATAGCACGTTTGCGGCGTATCTCAACTTCCACGCCTTACTGCGACCTGCAAGAGCACCAGAAAAATTGGATTGTCAATGGCGACGAAGACTCGCGAAAGGATTGCTCGGACTATTGGTATGGGATTCGACGCTTTTTTGACTATTTGGAGGGAAAGACTTACAGCATGCCCGTGCGTGTCTTTCTATCGCGATATCGGACATACCAAATTTGCCCCGATTGTGCAGGAGCACGCGTAAAACCAGATGCCCTACTTTGGCGTTTAGGAAGTCGAGCAGCTGCCGATGCTGGCCTTGGAGCTCGAAAGCGCTTTCTCTCGGCGGCAAACCCAGGGATAGCCAAACGCATAGATAGTCTCCCTGGACTTACCTTGCATGACCTCATGCTTCTTCCCATCTCGAACCTTGTGCGGTTTTTTAACCTGTACGCTCAAGAGGTAACCGATGAGCCAGGGAAAGTTGTTATCGGGCAAATTCGCACACGTCTCGGATATCTTATTGATGTGGGATTGGATTACCTCACGCTTGATAGACAGAGCCGAACGCTCTCTGGAGGAGAAATCCAACGCGTCAATCTCACAACCGCCCTAGGAACGAACCTTGTTGACACGCTTTTCGTCCTCGATGAGCCTTCTGTTGGTTTGCACCCACGAGACATGGATAGAGTCGATGGAATTCTTCGTCGCCTAAGAGACGTGGGCAATACCCTCGTTGTTGTGGAACACGACCCACAGGTTATGCTTGCCGCAGACCGTATCGTTGATATGGGGCCAGGAGCTGGCGAAAAGGGCGGCCGTATTGTCTTCGATGGAACGCCATCGAAACTTCGCGAAGCAGAGACTCTCACAGGTCTTTATCTAAGCGGCAGGCTTAGCGTTTCCAGGGCTCTTACGCAGAGAGTACCAAACGCAAGAACCTCTTGGCTCGAAATGAAGGGGGTGCGCATCCACAACCTCAAAGACGTCGATGCTCGCTTTCCTCTCGGCTACTTAACAACTGTAACAGGCGTCTCGGGCTCTGGGAAATCTTCTCTCATTGTTGACGCTCTTTTCGCGGCACTCGAACGCTACTTTGGAAGGCCCGCTGAAGCGGTAGCCTTCTCAGAGATGACAGGACAAGAAAATCTTGCCAATGTTCACATCATTGACCAAAGCGCCATCACAAAAACAGCTCGCTCAACTCCTGCTCTTTACGTGGGCGCCTTCGATCCAATCCGCCTCATCTTTGCCTCAACCAAAGAATCCAAAGAACGGCACTATTCGACAGGACACTTTAGTTTCAACTCCGTCCTCGGGCAGTGTCCAAGTTGCCAAGGCTCTGGCTTTGAACACGTTGAGATGCAGTTCATGAGCGACGTCTACCTGCGATGTGAAACCTGTAATGGGAAACGCTACCGGCCAGAAATTCTCGAAGTGACAATTAATCTCGATGGCAAGAAGGAACTCTCCATTGCCGATGTCCTAGAAATGACTGTCTCGGAAGCGCTCGATTACTTTAAAGATAATCGTGAAATTTGCCGCACCTTAAAGCCGTTAAAGGACGTTGGCCTCGACTACATTAAACTCGGGCAACCCATAGCCACGCTCTCCGGAGGCGAAGCACAACGCATCAAACTGGCGGAAACACTCGCTGGGACGAAATCGATGCTCTCCGTTGCTGGGCACCTCTATATTCTCGATGAGCCAACAACGGGGTTGCATTTTGATGACATCACAAAACTCCTTACTGCACTGCGTCGTCTTGTTTCTGCGGGTGCCACTGTCATTCTCATCGAACACAATCTCGATGTCATCGATGCAAGCGATTGGATTGTTGATCTTGGCCCCGATGGAGGAGATAAGGGGGGAGAAATTGTGGCCACGGGAACCCCGGATGAAATTTCCCAAGGAAAAACCTGGACTGGTCTTGCCTTAGCGGCCTACCGCAAAACGCGCACAGATCCCAATGCCACGATGACAGGCCTTTTTGCAGCGTCTCAGAAACCCCAAAGGGAAGTGGGACGATCGCTACAGTCTGTTTGGCGCAAAGCAAAACGAGGAGACCTAGGGATTTTCGGCGCCAAGGAAAACAATCTAAAAGACATCGATGTCGTCATCCCGAAGAAAAAGCTCTCTGTCGTGACGGGCGTCTCTGGGTCTGGCAAATCCACCCTTGCCTTTGGCGTTGTCTTCGCCGAAGGCCAGCGTCGCTACCTAGAAAGTCTCAATGCCTACGCACGCTCAATTGTGCAGCCAGGAGCAAAACCCGATGTCGACCGTGTCGTTGGCATTGCACCAACGGTTGCTATTGAACAGCGCACAAGTCAGGGAGGCTCTAAGTCAACCGTAGCAACGATGACAGAGATTCAACAGTTCCTTCGCCTCATCTATGTGAAGCTAGGCGTGCAGTACTGCCCTGACTGTGGAGTCGCCGTAAAGCCCCAAAGTCCTGAATTTATTTTCTCGGATTTATTAAAGAAAAGAAAAGGCAACATTGCAACAATCGCCGCCGCGACCATCTCTTCGAGAAAAGGTTCCTACGCAGAGATTGCGCGCCGTGCCTATGCGGAGGGTATTGAGTTCCTGCGAGTTGATGGTAAGTGGATAAGTACTGAACGTTTCCCAATCTTAAACCGTTACAGCACCCATACAATCGAAACCCCCGTTGCTACGCTTTACATCAAAGCAACTGCCGAAGATGAATTACGAAGTGCAATTTCCAAAGCTTTACGTCTTGGAGACGGCGTAATTTCTGTGTACTTCGGCTCAAACGCCCTCGGACAGACGCGAGGGAAAGCAGATTCGGTTACCTACTCTTCTAAGAGAGCTTGCCCCGTGTGCGGAAGAGGCTTCCCAGAGCCCGACCCAAGACTCTTTTCCTACAATAGTCGCATTGGGTGGTGCCCAACGTGTTATGGAACTGGCGACAGTTTCTTTGTTACGAGATTCGATGAGAACGGAAACTATCTTCCCCACAATCCCGATGACCTCTGTCCAGCCTGCAGAGGGAAACGTCTAAATCCTGTTGCGCGTGCTGTCCGTTTTGAATCGATGAGCATTTGTGATTTAACAGCGCTTCCCGTGGATGCTGCTTTAGATAAACTCACTAGCATTGAACTTCATGGCCGCAACAAAGCAATTGGTGAAGCGCCTCTTAAAGAGGTCATTTCTCGGCTACGTTTCCTCAAAGATGTTGGTCTCGGCTACCTTGCCTTGGACCGTTCCGCCCCGACTCTCTCTGGTGGCGAAGCGCAGCGTATCCGACTTGCCTCTCAACTTGGAAACAACCTTCAAGGTGTTTGCTACGTTCTCGACGAACCAACAATTGGCCTACACGCTCGTGACAATGAACGCCTCATCACGAGCCTTGTCGCTCTGAAAGACAAAGGGAACACGGTGATTGTCGTTGAACACGATGAGGAGATGATTCGAAGGGCTGACCACCTGATTGATATCGGCCCTGGAGCCGGACGAGAGGGTGGCACACTGATAGCAGAAGGAACACTCAAAGAAATCTCCGAAAATCCCGAAAGCGTCACGGGACAGTTTCTTTCGCATCCGATGCCGCACACGGGAATTCCTCGCCACCCAGCCAAAGAAAAAGAGGAATATCTTACGGTTCGCGAAGTCACGATGCATAACCTCAAGGATTTCTCCGTCCGACTTCCGCTTGGAAAACTCATCGCGCTCACAGGTGTCTCGGGCTCTGGAAAATCTACCCTTGCCTGCGATGTTCTTCTCGTTGGACTTCAATCTTGTCTTACCTCAGGGAAAACAAAAAGAGTCCCCCGCTCTCTTTACGGTAACGCCTCCTTTGCGGGATGTAAAAAAATCAAACGGGTACTTGAAGTCAACCAAGCCCCCATCGGGAAAACAAGCTCCTCGTGTCCTGCGACCTACGTGGGGCTTCTCACGCCCATTCGGACACTTTTTGCCGAAACAAACACCGCAAAAGAACACGGATGGGGGATTTCTCGCTTCTCCTTTAATGTGGAAGAAGGCCGCTGTCCTGTCTGCTCGGGACAGGGGCAAGTCACTGTTGGGATGAACTTTCTGCCAAACATGCAACAGCAATGCGAGGTCTGTCGCGGCAAACGTTTCAATGAAGAAACCTTAAGCGCTCTTTGGCATGGAAAGTCCATCGGAGACGTTCTGCAGATGAGTGTTGACGAAGCAGCCGAATTCTTTAAGACAAGCTCCGCAATCTCTTCGAAACTACAGATGATGCAAGCCGTAGGCCTAGGCTATCTCACCCTCGGCCAACCGTCCTCTACGCTCTCTGGAGGCGAAGCACAGCGCATCAAACTCGTAAGCGAACTTGCAAAGGCGACCACTTCTCGAAAGACTGGACGCAAAATCCCAACCTTCTACATCCTTGATGAACCAACAGTTGGTCTTCATATGGCGGATGTGAAAAAATTAATCGACGTTTTGCATACGCTTGTTGATGCTGGACACACGGTTCTTGTTGTTGAGCACAATCTTGACCTCATCGCCGAAGCCGACTACATCATCGATCTCGGTCCCGAAGGTGGTCCAAATGGTGGCACCATTGTTGCAAGAGGAGCCCCAATTGACGTTGCGAAGAAAAAGACTGCCACGGCCGTTGCATTAAAAGCGTTCTTCAAAACACACACAGCCGAAACTACTTCAAACAGAGGAAATTAGCCCTGTGACAATGCAAATTTTTCTTGTTGGTGGTGCTCTTCGGGATACGCTTTTAAGGCAAGCGGGGCGAGACATCGCCCCTACGGATCGAGACTGGGTTGTTGTAGGAGCAACACCGGAGGAAATGATTCGACTCGGATTTAAACCTGTTGGAAAAGATTTCCCTGTTTTCTTACACCCCGAGACGCATGAAGAATATGCCCTTGCCCGTACCGAGAGAAAAACCGCACACGGTTATCATGGGTTTACTTTTTACACGGCTCCTAGCGTCACAATCGAAGAAGATCTCGCTAGACGTGACCTCACAATCAATGCCATAGCAAAAGATGCCAAGGGGGCGATTATTGACCCCTTTGGCGGTGTACAGGATCTGGAAACAAAAACACTACGCCATGTAAGCGAGTCTTTTGTTGAAGACCCCTTACGCGTGCTACGACTTGCTCGGTTCGCCGCCAGACTTCCCGATTTCTCCGTTGCCCCAGAAACCATGACGCTCCTAAAGGAGATGGTCTCCTCGGGCGAAACGGATCACCTCGTTGCAGAGCGCGTTTTCTCGGAACTCTCCCGCGGTCTCATGCAACGCGATCCCGTACGAATGGTTGACGTACTTTTGGCCTGTGGGTTTTGGCAAAGAACCTTCCCGCAATTAGAGATAACAGAAGCTATTAAGGTTGCTCTTACGCAGGCTACAAAAGAAAGAGCGCCCCTTATAAACCGCATTTCTCTTTTGCTTTCTTCCGCGAATACTCAAAACATCAAAGAACTTTGCCAGAGCATGAAACTTCCCGCTGACGCAACGGATGCTGCAACACTTTTTGTCCGTTTCCGCAAGAAGGCAAGCGAAGCGAAAACTGCAGAGGATTTCCACGCCCTTTTTAGTGCCTTTGACGTTCTTCGCCGTCCTGAAAGATTAGAGACCTTTTTACTCACAATGCGTCTAGCAGGCAAGGCCCTAAATAAAGACCTCTTCTGTAAACTTTCTTCTCGCTACAAGGAAGTTCCCTTAGAGGGCATTCTCAATAATCCCAACTCTTCGAAAGATTCAAAATCTCTCGGAGAGAAGATTCACGAAGCTCGTCTTAATGCGTTAAAGAAAATCCTACCATGAGTGAACTAACCGATTTCCTCTTAACTGAATGCCGTCACATCCGCCTCGATGACTATCGAACACAGGCTGACATCGGTGTTCTTCCCAAAGAAAAAGGACATCCACAGGAATTCCTTATTACGCTCGACGTTTGGGTAAAAGACAATCGCCCAACGGGAGACTCAATCGATTCTGTCTACGACTACAGGGCGCTTCCTAAGGCAATTGAAGAGGTTCTCTCCGTAGGACACATTGACTTACAGGAAACTGTCGCAGAGCGCATTGCGGAGAAACTCCTTAAAGATGACTCTGTCTACGCCCTACGCGTTGCAACACGCAAAACCGAGGCCATCGCTAACGCAAAAAGTATCGGTATCGAAATCTTTCGGAAAAAGTAACCATGGCAGAAGAAACTTTTCGCATTACGCCAGAGAAAACACCTCGCAACAATCGAGATAATAAGAAATCCATCGAAATCGCTCCTGGTGTTCATACGCATGCCTCCGTTTCCGTACGTAAACTCGAAAAACGTATCGTGCGTCTTACCGCTCAGGCCATCACAGACTACAACATGATTTGCGACGGAGACAAAGTCCTCGTTGCAATGAGTGGCGGTAAAGACAGTTACGTTCTTTTGGAGACACTCGTAAAACTTCAGAAGAGAGCGCCTGTGCATTTTGACTTGCTTGCGGTTCACGTGGACCAACATATCCCTGGGGCAAACACAGCCTCTATCGAAGAATTTTTAAAGAAGACTGGCGTTCCCTACCACATTGAGTCTCAGGACACACACTCGATTGTCGAGAAACTTATTCCGACAGGGAAAAATGTCTGTTCCCTTTGCGCGAGACTACGCCGCGGCATTCTCTATCGTGTTGCTCGGGAGATGGGGTGCACAAAAATTGCCCTTGGCCACCAGATGGATGACGTCGTTTCAACGCTACTTCTTAATATGTTCTACGGTGGACGAATCAAGGCAATGCCCCCGATTCTCCAAAGTGACGACAAAACAAATATTGTCATTCGCCCCCTTGTCTATGTAAGGGAATACGAAACAGCAAAATGGGCAAAAATCCGAGAATTTCCTATTGCCCCCAAACACCTCTGTGGTGCTTCGGAAAACAAAAAGCGTCAAGAAATAAAAGCCCTTTTAGCCGACTGGGACAAACACTTTGATAGTCGTATCTATAACCTTTTTATGAGTACGACTCGCGTTGCTCCCTCGCAACTTGCGGATAAGACACTTTTCGACTTTACCGGTTTGCAACGAGCAAAAAAGGCCGTCTGCTCCCCACAGACGACCTCTGAAAAACTCAAAGGGAAAACGACCACCGAAATAGAGTTCGATGCAGAAAAAGAAACTAAACCTCTCTTTTTGCGCATTCTCCCTTGGAGAACTCCCTTTTAAGCGAGAGAGGGAAAACTAACCAAGTTTTCTCAAAATCATCGCACTCATCAGTTCGACGCCACCTGCAAGGTACTTCGGATCGAAGTGCATTGCACGGTTATGCAGCCCCGGAGTAGCTCCGACACCAATACCGAAATAGGCATTCTTTAGACTCGGTTTTTCCTTAGCGAAGTAGTTAAAGTCCTCACCGCCACCACCACAGGGAGCAGAAAGCCTTTCTTTACCGAAAAGCCTCACGATTTCTTCTTCTGCTTCAGCAATCAATTCAGGGCTAAAGCTGGGTGCCGGAATCGGAGAGTGCGGAAGAATCACTTCAGCCGTCGCCCCAACAGCCTTTGCGGCGAATTCCGCTGCGACTCTCACCTTCTCAATCAATTCATCCATCAGTGCGTTTGTCTGCGCTCTCGCATCGAGCCATAGTGTCGCCGTATCCGGCACAACATTAATGGCAGCGGCTGCGGCTTCAATCTGCGTTACCTTGCAACTCCAACCCAGGAGGGGATTAAGCTTCATTGCGCAAATTGCATTTGTAATCAACGCTGCAGCTTCCGCGGCATTTGCCCCAAGGTGTGGTCTTGATGCGTGGCAAGAAACACCTTTAACGGCAATTTTGATGAATGTGCTAGAGGTGTAATTAACGGATGCACAGAAGTTTCCAGCAACGAGGTCTTGCTCGGGACGAATATGCATACCAAAAGCCATATCCACATCATCAAGCACTCCCGCCTTGATAACGCTCACAGCACCGTCCAAGGTTTCTTCTGCTGGTTGAAAAAGGAATTTAAGCGTTCCCTTTTTCACACTTTCAAAAACCTTTGCTGCCGTCGCTAGTTGCATAGCAACATGCGAATCGTGTCCGCAAGCGTGAACTGCCGTGATGGAACCGTCTTCGTTCTTAAAGGGAAGCGCATCCATGTCGCAACGAACCATCAATGTAGGTCCAGGAACTCCCGTTCTTTTATAGGCAACGACTGCCGTTGTATTCCCGAAGCCCTCTGTAACCTCGTAACCGATATCACGCATTTTCTGAGCGGCATAAGCACTCGTCTTATACTCATGAAACCCCAATTCAGGTATTGCGTGCAATTCTTTCCACATTTCAACGACATCAAAAGACATAATTTTCTCCGTCAGAAATTTCCAACCCCATAAACAATCGGCGGAGCCCTCTCTTTATTGAAAGAAAAGGCATCCGCCGTCAGTATCTACCTAAAGTGCCCTTACATGAAGATACGCATCAAGATCATACCGATGCAAGCCATGAAGACGCTCGTAAACATGAGAAGCGGCCAGTACTTCTTTGGCACGTCAGCCATACCAAGCAAACGTCCCATGTACTGAATCTGCGAGGCCATCAAAATCAAGGCTGGCGCAAGAATCGTGATATCGACGTTGCTGATAGTACCGGCGTGAATAAGGCTAGCTGCAACACCGACACCAGCACCGCAAGAAAGCCATGTGGCGCAAAGTACCAAGATGCATTCGCCCTTTAATCCAAAGACTGCCATTGCTGGTCCGCAAACACGACCCAAGAAGTCCATTACACCCAACAACTGGAGGATGTATGTGAGCACAAACGCCATGATGACGTTCGGCAGAAGGTAGTTAGCGCAAACGAGCAAACCCTTGCGGCATCCAACGATGAAAATATCGAAAGGATTGCTGCTTACTTTCTTATCTGCAGTAGCCATCGTGGAAATCCTTCTTATAAATTGTTGACAAGCAAACACGGACGAAGAAACCAGCCACAAACTTCATAATGAGAATAATTGCAAGAGGCTTCCAAACCGGCACCAAGAAGAACGCAAAGACGGCCGAGACTGTCGAGAAATAGTTTCCGACACAACCTGCGCCGCAGTACTGCCACGCTGCCATAATCGTGAGTTCTTTGTCGTTCATCAACTTGTTATCGTACATGCTCTTAGAAATAGCCGCACCAGCGTCCGTACTCTGTAAGTCCGTTACAAGGGCCAAACCCGTGTAACCCGGAATGTCCAATACTGGGCGAAGGAACGGTGTCAAAAGAACCTGAGCAGCCGCAAGAGCACCGTAGTGCTCAAGAACAGTCAGTAAACCGACAGCCAGTGTGACTGGGGCAAAAAGCGTCAACGCAAACAGGAAGCCCTGTCGTGCACCAACACCACCCTTACCGACGAAGTTTGTCCCAGAAATCGAACCGAATTTACCGGCGATTGTCGTAAAGTCGAGTGCGCCAAGCCATTCATATCCAGGCCCCATTTTGTAGAAGACGCCTGAGAAAAGAATGACGGCGAGAATCAACGCGAGGAAGGCACCGGGACCAGCCTTCGGCTTCGCAGTCAATGCCGCGACATCAATATTTTCTGCCATTGTTTTTTCCCTAAAAAAAAGAGAAGGATGTGTTACAAAGCGTAACCTAGCAGACTGAGAGGTTTACAGTGCATAAAAAGGGGAATAATCCTCTTTTTTTTGTCCTCTTTTTGCAAATAGCCTACTAAACTAAGTAATTACACTTAGCGATTTTTTCCCAAATTTACCCAGGTTCTTCCTTTCTAAGAACTAGCAAGTTTTGTGATAGTTTCAGCAAGAAGCCGCGGCGCAATTTCTAGAGAATACTTAAGTTCCAACCTTTCTGTCATTTTGTGCGCATCACGCCCAGCAGGCCCCATATTCGCCACAGGGATATCTAGTTTTAAGATTTGATCGAGCGGAAGGCTATAGACCTTGCCCCAAGCGGGCATATTTTCTGAAAGTGCAACAAGTGCTTCACGGCGTCCCTCGAAACCTAAGAAAGAAAGGTCTGTAATGCCGCCAAAAACTTCCTTGATACTTACGGCTCCATCCTCCGAGAGCATCGCCGCCTTTGCAACCATTTCCTCAATGATGCTCCGCAAGGCTCTTTCCTTTTCATTTCGACGCCGATTCACACGATGGGGATAGTACGGAGGAAGAAATCCGACAACAATTGCAGGCCCCGCAAGAGCACTTTGATCTGCGACCCATTCACTGACGCGGATGGCTTTTTCTCTAGCATCAGTCACGCCCTCTAGCGTTTTGTAGAAAAGGGCTTCTTCCCTTAAAAAGGCCTCTCTACTACCCATTTTTTCAACACATTTTTGAACAAGATCACTGTAACGATAAACGCAACCAGTAATCTTGCCTTCCGGGACATTTGCGCCTTTTTCTTTAAGTGCATCACGGGTTTTCTGCATCTGCGTGATACTTAATTGCAGAGCATTCCGTGCTACTTCAAGAGACTCTTCCATGACTGTCTCCGGAGTGCGGCTATCCGTGAGGACGTTAAAGAAACAAACGGCTCTCGCCGGCAAACTAACGCTATACGTTCCCGTGCGCGTTTCACACCTCAGACAAGCGGGAGGAGAAAGCGTATCTTCCTTCTCTCCGTCAATAAACGCCGCATTCCCTTCAAAAAGCGATACAACGTGTGACGCAAGGAGCATCGCGTTGGCTCCTTCTGCATAGTCGTTTACATGCGTTGCTCTCCCAACACAGAGAAAGTAAGGCATGATTTTCCCCGTGGTTCCCGTGTAATAGGGTCGCGTTGGATGTGCGCCTGCTGTCCAAAAGCAAGGCTCGCCTGTGAGAGCGGCTAAAACATCCAAATTTTCCGCAGTAAGAATCTGGGCAAATTCAGCAATCGTACCCCGCATACCTGCGCTATCACTTTCCTCATCAGGAACAGCTAAGAAAGCAATATTGATTGCAAGATCTTCCCGCGTGGCAAAGGCACGAATCGTCTCAATGAAGAGAGCAAGCCCTGCCTTCATATCCATTGTTCCACGCCCAAAAAGCCAATTGCCACTTGCGAGATCTTTGGCAGCTTCCTCGGGTAAGACTTCGTCCGCTAGGGCTTTCGTATAGCTATCAGGAGAAAAAGCAAGGCAAGAGAGTTTTCCCTGCGTGTCAACAACGTCAAAATGTCCTGTTAAGAGAACGGTTTTCGTTGTCTTCTTTGCCGCCCGTAATAGCGCCCACACGGCCTTACGTCCGAGAGCATCTCCCTCACAGAGCATTTCTTTAACGTAAAGTGTGTTCCCCTCTGCTGTTTTTATACCTCGGAGAGTTTCTAAGAGACATTGAGCAACTTGGTTTTCCCCGTCACCCTGTGCGGAAACGCTAGGGATTGAACAGAGTTTTTTCGTTAAAGCTAAGACGTTTTCTACCTTCGCATAGACATCTCTAACCGCTTGCGCTTTGCAGGACAGTTGCACTTTCATTCCCCCCAATCTTTAAACATCTCTGGAATGCTCCAATAGGGCTGAATCTCTTTGACCTTCGCATCAAAGAATTCTTGCAATTCCTTCTGAACCCAACGCATGAAAATGCGATGAATCTTCGAATTCCACAACTCCTTACGGCAGACAACGTACGTTTGCGCTGGCGGGCGATGCCAGCCATCGAGAATCGGAACGAGTTTTCCTTCTGCAATTTCTGTTGCGCACAAGAAATATGGCATATCAATGCAAATTCCCGCGCCCTTTATGACATTTTCCTTGATAGCAATAATGTTAGACATCACAAAGAGTTGAGGACCAAACTGCACAGTTTTTTCCTCTCCGTCTTTGCAAAGAGAGCGCGTGGGATTGCGGGTTGTCCCCTCAAAGGCATAAACCGTATGCTCTTTGATTTCCTCTGGACACATCGGTTTCTGATGCGTCTGCAGATACTTTGGCGATGCAATGGGAATAAAGAAATTGGGGCGCCTCGGCAAGCAGACCATGCTATCTTCTTTTTCGATGACCTCCCCGGTGACAAAGATAACATCTACCTTGCGGTTTAAAAGATCCGAGATGCCGCCACCGCCGATAACCCGGAACTCCACATCGGGGAATTTCTTTTGAAATCTAAGAAGAGCTTCTCCTAGAAATTCCATCTCAAGGCTATAGGGAGAAGCTAGGCGAATCACGCCCTGCGTTGCCGCATTCGGACCCTGCAACTCATCGATAATTTCCCTTTGTCTTTCGAGTTGTGAGGCCATCAAATCGAGCGCTCTTTGGCCAAGTTCTGTGAGTTCAAGCGGGCGAGTGTTACGCACAAGAAGAGACCTACCGATAGTTTTCTCAAGCGTTGTAAGCATGCGCGAAACTGTTGAAACATCAACACCAAGTTCAGCGGCCGTGTAGGAAAAGTTTCGCGTCTGCGAAAGATTGACAAACACGCGCCACAAATTTAGGTCGTCTAATTTGCTCATCACTGCCTCCGAAATACTTTCAAACCTCTCTTTTTTATCCCCTTTTCTATATTTTGCACATTTTACAAAAAGCAAAGCAACTCTATCTCAGCTCTACTTTGCATAAATAACAAAAGAGGTTCTTCTTTTTCGCAATGGGAAACCTTCGCAACCGAAGGCAATTTAGAAACAAAAAGTTTCGGAAAAATCAGGGGTTTTAAGGGCTTTTGCTGTAAGATTTCGCGTTACGGTTAAAAAAGCGAGCCACACGTGGACATCGCTCATTTTGTTTTTGATGAAAAGTTCCGCAGTTTCCAGTGCGTTTGGCTTTTCGTCTAAGTGGACTTCTTTGTGAAAAATAACAACGCAATTGCCAAGAAAATCAGTCGCTTTGTCTGCTGGTGTTTTGGTCTCGGTCTTGCCGCACTCGCCAGCGGTATCTGTGTCGGTCTTGTCATTTTTTCGATTGTTTATTCACAGTTGCCCTCCATTGATACGCTAACAGACTACAAGCCAAAAATTCCTCTCCGCGTCTATAGCGCTGAAGGGATTCTCATTGGCGAATTTGGCGAAGAACATCGCGACTTCCTTCGCTTGCACGAGATTCCTCCTTTTGTGCGCAATGCTGTCCTCGCTGCAGAAGACGATGGTTTCTATAAGCACTCGGGCATTGAGTTCACCGGTATTGCTAGAGCCGCTATCGCGAACCTCATCACGGGCCGTAGAGGTCAAGGCGGTTCAACAATCACCATGCAGGTTGCAAGAAACTTCTTTCTCTCTTCTGAGCGTACTTACACCCGCAAACTCTACGAAATCGCTATGGCCTATAAGATTGAGAACAATCTCTCAAAGGATCAAATCTTTGAGGTTTATCTCAATCAAATTTATCTTGGTCAGCGCGCTTACGGCTTTGCCTCTGCCGCAAAAATCTATTTTGGTAAAGAACTTGAAGACCTGACTATCGGTGAAGCTGCAACGATTGCGGGGCTGCCTGTTGCCCCCTCCGCTTACAACCCAATTGTCAATCCGAAACGCGCCAACATGCGTAAAGGCTATGTTCTAAAACGCATGCGGGATTTAGGCTACATCACAGAAGAAGTCTACGAACAAGAATTAGCTCGCCCCATCGTTGCTATGAAACCAAGCGAACGGCGACTTACAGCCGTTAAAGGCTCCGAGGGACTGCACGCCGAATATGCAGCGGAACTAGCCCGAATGCTCGTCTACGACACCTTTAAGGAAGAAGCCTACACGCTTGGCCTTAATGTTTATACAACCATCCGAGCCGCTGATCAGAAGGCCGCCTGGGAAAGCGTGCGTAACACGCTCATCAGTTACGATAGACGTTACGGCTATCGAGGACCGACTGCCACTGTAGACATTACAGATGCGGAAAATCGTGCAAGTAACATTGCTATTGCGCTCTCGGATGCGCCAACCTCGCCGAATCTTTTCCCCGCGATTGTCACAGAGATTACGGACAATCAAATCCGTGCAGCAATCTCTGCGGATAAAGAAGTCATACTCGATCAAGAGAGCCTAAAGTTCGCCGGCCTTCTGCAGAAAAAGAAGAGCCGTTGGAAGAAAAAGTCAAAGGTTCCTGAACTCACTGTTGGCTCGCTAATTCGCATCTCACAAACAGAAAAAGGCGAATGGACTCTTTCTCAGATTCCCGAGGTACAAGCGGGTTTCGTGAGCGCAGAATTCGACACTGGTGCAGTTCGTTCCCTCGTTGGTGGATTTGATTTCTACTTGAGTATGTATAACCACGTAACTCAAGCAATTCGTCAGCCAGGATCCACCTTTAAGCCTTTTATCTACTCGGCAGCGCTCGACAAAGGTTTTAATCCAGCGACCATCATTAACGATGCCCCTATCTTCATCGATCCTCGTCTCACAGGCGGGGAACTTTGGGAACCTCGCAATTACGACAATCGATTCGACGGCCCCATGTCGCTTGCGACTGCGTTAAAGAAATCTAAGAACCTTGTTTCGATTCGCATCATGCAGGCCATTGGAGCAACTTACGCTCGGGACTTTGTCACACGTTGCTTTGGTTTCCCAAAATCGCGCACCCCTGCGCAACTTACAACTGCACTCGGCGCGGGTGGCGCAACCCCTTGGGAAATGCTCGCTGGCTACAGTATCTTTGCCAATGGCGGCTTCCGCGTGAAACCCTATTTGATCGATCGTGTTACGGATCCCGACGGAAATGTACTTATGCGAGTACATAATCCCGCTGCAGGCGATGAAACCATCCGCGCTCTCGATGAACGCAACGCCTTTATCATGCACACGCTGCTTAACGGTGTAATTCGAGAAGGGACAGGTAGAAGAGCCTATAACACCCTCAAGCGACCTGACATGGGCGGCAAAACAGGAACCTCTAACAACTCGTACGATGCTTGGTTTGCTGGCTACGCAGGAAAACTTGTCGCCGTAGGCTGGATGGGCTTTGACCAAATGAAGCCTCTTGGCAACCGGGAGACGGGCGGTGGCCTTGTGCTTCCCATTTGGATCAATTACATGAAGGACGTTCTCGTTGATGAGCCGCCTTACAGACGCATTCAGCCCTCTAGTGTTGTGTTAATCAACGGCAACTACTACTACGCAGATAGCGTTGATCAGAGTGTGCGTGATGTTCCGCTAAACGGAAAGGTGGGCGAAAAGAATCTAGACCGTGACATCCTTCGCGATCAGATTTTCTAGTGGAAAACTTCGCTTTTAATGCCGATGTAATTTAGGGCTCGATTGAGTTCTACAGCAATTTCTGTCTTCTTGTCTCGAGCGCTAATCCACTTACCGTTGGAGTAGTAAAACCTTGACCCTCCCGCACGGCTTGCAACCCAAACTTCCTGCTTTGGTTCGTGGCGATTAAGAACAACTTCTTCCCCGGTGTCAGTCTCAAGAGAGAGAACGTTTCCAGTTCTTAGTGATTCGATTTCTTCGCTACTTGCATCAACGGAATCTTCAATTTCAGAAAACAATTCTTCGCTTTTCTCAAGAAACTCGGTTTCATTCATATAATTGCACTCTAGTTTATTCTGCACACAAAGCGATTTTCTTATGAAAAAGACTTTACTTGTTGCTCTGCTAATCGCAGCCCTCTCTGGTTGCGGTCTAAAGGGTAGTTTATACCTTGATAACACGAGCGCTGAAGCAACCACTGCTCCAACGCCTCCTCCAGAATCTTCTCTTCAATAATTTCTGTTGTATTGACAACATGCCCATAAGCCCCTTTCTCCCAAGTAGCCTAACCCAAAACAATGGTCGCTTTTATTTTGACGGCTGTGATCTAAATTATTTGGCAGAAAAATACGGTACTCCGCTTTATGTCTATTCTTTAACGGAACTGCGTCGCTGTGCCGCATCTTGGGCTCACGAAGTAACTGCAACAAGAGACCGCGTCTTTTATGCCATGAAAGCCAACAGCTCTCAGGCACTCTTGCGAGAACTCGTGAAGTTCGGCTTTGGCTTTGATATCGTAAGTGGAGGAGAACTCTTTCGTGCGCTTGCAGCAGGGGCAGACCCAAAAAACATTGTCTACTCAGGTGTTGGTAAGAGCACTGAGGAAATACGCCACGCAATTGAAGTTGGCATTCTCTGCTTTAACGTAGAAAGTGAATCCGAACTTCTGCGGATTAACTCGGTGGCTAGTCGCTTAGGAAAAATCGCTCGCGTAAGTCTTCGCGTAAATCCTGATGTTGATGCAAAAACGCATCCTTATATTTCTACTGGACTAAAAAATAACAAGTTTGGTGTAGCGTTCACCGATGCTGTGCGTTTGTACAAGCTTGCCGCTTCTCTTCCCTATCTTTCTGTAAGTGGCATTGATGCGCACATTGGAAGTCAGCTAACAGAACTTGCCCCCTTTATTCACGCTCTCGAGAAAATTCTCGATATCGTTGATGACTTAAAACGAGAAGGAATCCAACTAGATCACATTGACCTCGGGGGTGGCCTCGGTATCTGCTACACAAACGAGGTTCCGCCTGTAGTTGCAAGGCTCGTTCAATCCCTGCGAGAGACCCTTAAGCAGCGTGGCTATAGCGCAACACCCCTGTTTTTTGAACCAGGAAGAAGTCTTATTGCCTCCTCAGGAATCCTTTTAACACGGGTTGAATACTTGAAAAAAACAGAGGTTAAAAACTTCTGCATCGTTGATGCTTCGATGACAGAGATGATTCGGCCTGCGCTTTATCACGCACAGATGCCTCTCTTTAATTGTCTAGTTCGTAACGAGTCCTCTCTTTCTTGGGATATTGTGGGCCCTGTGTGTGAATCTAGCGATTGGTTAGCAAAAAATTTAAGCCTTACTGTCTCAGAAGGCGATGTCCTTGCCATGCCAAATGCAGGCGCCTATGGTGCTGCAATGGCATCGACCTATAACTCACGGCCCACCCCCGCTGAGGTTCTTCTTCTCGAGGGCAAAGATGCGCTTATCCGGGAAAGGTCCAAACTTTCCGACCTAACTCTCCTTGAAAGGTCCTCGGGCGGATTTCTCTAGGAAGCAAATCCAAAGAGTAAAGGCGCAACACCTTCGAGTTTTAACGTGGGATTCGCCTTAAAACCACTCTGAGAAAACCGCAACCACTGAGCTAGAACATAGTCAACCATGAAACGGGCGCGTGCCTCTGTGTCTATGTTTTCAGGAATTTCTCGATTAACAACCGCCAAAGCAAGAGTATTGCGGATAGAGTTTTGGATAGCTAGAAGAATTTTGTCTTTTTCGTCAGCAAGGGACCTATCCTCATAGATAAGTGCCTCGCCCGTGAGAAGCCGCGTAAGTCCAGGGTTTTTCCAAGAAAAAACCAAAAGCCAATTTAACTTAATATAGGCCCGTTCGAGCATACCAACGCCTGGATAAGCATCCGCGCTTCGCAGAGTCTTTTCTAGCAATTCAGATGTGCGCTTTAAAACTGCCTCAATAATGGCCGCTTTCCCAGAAAAATGCCGATAAATTCCTGCCTCACTTACCTTAGCCTTAACGGCAATCTCTGCAGTAGAAAACCGCGTCTGTGTTGGCTCTCCGAGCAAACTAACAAGAGCATCCATGATTTCAGCACGTCGCAAATCTCCGCGCTTATAAATTCGCTTTTCTTTTTCAAAAACAGGGGAGTCATTACTTTTCATTGTTGATTTAGGCGCAAGAACATTCCAAATGAGCTCCCCGCATTCTAAATTTTTTTTGCGCATATGAAAAAACCCCCACCACCCGAGAAGGTAGTGAGGGTTTAAAAGGAAGAGCCTGGCAGT
>CAVLDT010000010.1:17862-60960 GCA_963661915.1 Duodenibacillus sp. | reverse complement strand
GATCAAAGAATAAGCCGAAGAAGGCGACTGCAACGGCAGGAACTGAAGGGTAACTGTACGGGGTAGAATCCTCGTATAGTCTCACTCATTGGGAATGTTCTATTTATAGAAACACTCTCAGGACCAACTTTTCCCATTCTTTTCAACTTCCAAGCAAATCCTTTAAGATGCCGCCTTTTCTTGCGCCCGATACAATGGCGCTATTCGCCCCCTAAGAGTGTGGGGAAACAATTCAAAACGGGAGGAACTAATCGTGGGAATCGCTCGTGTTAAATCTGGAAACAACGTCCCTGAGGAGTTCAATGTTGTAGTTGAAATCCCCGCAGGGTCTGATCCCATTAAGTATGAAATTGAAAAAGAGAGCGGCGCACTCTTTGTCGATCGCTTTCTTGCTACGTCGATGAACTATCCCTGTAACTACGGATACATCCCTGAGACCATTGCGGCCGATGGCGACCCAGTGGACGTCTGCCTTATTACGCCGTACCCGCTCACGCCTGGGGTTGCAATCGCCTGTCGCCCCTTAGGGGTTTTAGTGATGGAAGATGAGCACGGCGGAGACGTGAAGATTCTTGCCGTTCCTGTGACGAAGGTTTGCCTTCGTTACGCCAAGTGGCAAGACTTTGAAGATGTTCCAGAGTCGCTTCGTAATTCCACACGGCACTTCTTTGAGCACTACAAGGACTTGGAACCCGGTAAGTGGGTTCGTGTTGGTGGATGGAAGGGCCCAGACTACGCAAGAGAACTCGTAAGAGAAGGCGTAGAAAACTACCGCAAACATCTTGCGAGTAAGTCTTAAGAGAAAACGCAGGTGAGGCACCTACAGGGGAGGGTTTGATTTTTCCCAAAGGTGCCACCGCGAATCGCTTCACTCAATTAACCACACGCCCGAGGGGAAACTAGGGCAAAATCTCAGGCATGACTGAGAAAACGCCACCCTTTCCCTATGCGGATATCCTAAATTGCGCGCGCCCGACATTTCCTCACAGAAAGAAGATGTCGCCGCGGGAGCGCGCTGCGCAGTTTTCTCCTTTTTCTGCCCTGCGTGGCTACGAGAAAGAGATTGGCGAAGTCACTCGTACAACGGAACTTCGCCGTGAACTCTCAGAAGAAGATTGTGAGGCACTCAATGCAAAGCTTCTTTATCTTTCTCAGATTATCCGCAGTAGACCAGAGGTTGCGCTTACCTATTACGTTCCTGACACAAAGAAAGTTGGGGGCCACTACGAAAGAGAAATCGTGCGGCTTCGCCTCGTGAATTTTGCAGAACGCACCGTTACACGTGAAAACCATACGCTTCTTTCTTTTGATGACATTTTTGAAGTCGCAGGAGATGTCTTCAGAGGGATGAAGGAAGAGAAGGAGGCGTAACGGGCATGAAGCAATACATTGCTATTGACCTTAAATCGTTTTATGCCTCGGTGGAGTGCCGTGCGAGGGGTCTCGACCCCCTTACTACACACCTTGTTGTAGCGGATGCAACACGCACAGAGAAGACGATTTGCCTAGCGGTAACGCCTTCTCTTAAGGCTTACGGAATCTCCGGGCGGGCGCGACTATTTGAAGTGGTGCAAAGGGTTAAGAGCGTAAATGTAGAAAGACTGAGAGGTGCTCCTAAACGCCGCTTTACGGGAAAGAGTAGTGATGCCCGTGAGTTAAAAGAAGATCCCTCCCTTGAAGTTGACTATATCGTCGCTCCCCCTCGCATGGCTTCTTACATGCAAATCAGTGCAAAGATCTTCAGTACTTACCTGCGGTTTGTTTCTGAAGAGGATATCTACGCTTATTCCATCGATGAGGTTTTTATCGATGCAACGCCATACCTTGCGACCTACGGCATCTCAGCGCGAGAACTTGCCCTCCGGATGGTTAGAGAGGTTTTCCAGGAAACTGGAATCACCGCCACTGCGGGCGTTGGAAGCAACCTCTATCTAGCGAAGATTGCGATGGATGTTGAGGCTAAGCACCAGGAGGCTGATGCCGATGGCGTACGGATTGCAGAACTCACGGAAGAATCCTACCGACGTCGCCTCTGGAGCCACGAGCCGATTACAGACTTTTGGCGTGTCGGTCGTGGCTACGCGGCGCGCCTTGCAACGCTTGGCGCACAGACGATGGGAGACGTTGCAAGACTATCCCTTACAAACCCACAAGTGCTTTTTGATACCTTTGGTGTGAATGCAGAACTTTTAATTGATCATGCCTGGGGTTTTGAAGATGTCACGCTTTCTGAGGTTAAGGCCTACACATCAGAGACACACAGTAGGCTCTCGGGGCAGGTTCTCTCCGAGGCCTACGACTTTGAGAAGGCGAAGCTTGTTCTCTGGGAGATGGCAGATGGCCTTGCTCTGGAACTTGTCGAATTGGGGCTCGTTGCTAAGGGCCTGGCAATTACCATTGGCTACGATGTGGAAAACATTCGAGACGCAAAGAGGCAAAAGTTCTATCACGGCCCCCTTGTTCGAGATGCCTATGGGCGAGTTACCCCGAAACCAGCGCACGCAAAGACAATGTTTCAGAGAGCAAATTCCTCTGGGAAGATTTTCACGGATTGTGCCGTTTCTCTTTTTAACCGAGCAGTAGACCCAGGGCTCCTTATTCGCCGAATTACGGTTGAAGCGATTGATATTACTTTTGAGAGAGACGAAGAAAAAGAGCTTATACAAGGGGAACTCTTCTCCCTCGGCGACAGAGATGCTTCAACTCTAGAAGAAGAGGAAAAGACTCTCGAAAAAGAGCGTCGCATGCAAAAGGCAATGCTCCTTATTAAGGGAAAATTCGGAAAAAATGCTCTCTTAAAAGCGAAAAACTTTGAAGAGGGTGCGACTGCTAGAGAAAGAAACGGGCAGGTAGGTGGGCACAAGGCGTGATGCACTGCTGAAATATCTTTTCAGCGCATTGGGCCACTTCTTCAAAACAACGTGTGTCATCACTTGATCGGGCCACAAGGTAAATCGGGCGCATCAATTTGGGTTGCGGCATCGGAAGAATGGCAACCTTCTTTCGGTATTCGGCTGCAGAAAGGTTTATCGTCTTTATTCTTTTAAGTGTCGCAAAATCCCCAATAAATCTTTAAAGAACATTTGAAATCCTTGACATTTCACTTTTAAGTAAAACACTGAAAATAAAGCGTAATACTCTCTTTTGACCTAAAGCAAACAATCGGTAATCTCCCTTGTCTAATCATTGACAGTGTTATTAGACAGTATTACTGTTCGTTATAAGATAAGAAAAGGGAGATACTATGAAAGATAAATCTTCAGAGGAAGCTAACTCATACGGCATTGAAGAGCTTGCTCGTCTCACGGGTCTTACACGCCGAACGATTCGCTACTACATACAGATTGGCCTACTAAATGGCCCTCACGGAGAAAAGAGAGGAGCTCGCTATGACGCAAGTCACTTAGAGCGCTTACTCAAAATCCGTAGGCTCGCAGCCGAACACGTTCCACTTGAGGAAATCGCCTCCGAACTCGAGGGAGACTTCTCCAAAGAAGAGCCCTCAAAACTTAGAGAAAAGCGCATTGGCCAAATTGAACTGAGAAGCCATATCACGCTTGGCGATGGCATCGAACTTGTCATCGATGCAAAGAGCGCAAAACTTAGCGCAGAAGACATTCGAGATATCGCAGCAGAGGTTGCCACTTTGGTAAAGGCGAAAAAAGAGAAGGGAAAGGGCTGCAACTAAACGCACTAAAAGTAACCACGAAACAAAACACATTTAAGGGAGAGATGGAATGACAGCGCCAGGACTTAAATCAATGGACCTTCAAGCGCGTGTAGAAAACTTGATGCTTTCCTACACGATTACGCAGCACTATGAGAACACAACAGAAAAGCCAATCGAAATCGCTTATAGCTTTCCTGTTGCACCGAACGCAGTAATCACTGGATTTGAAGCGACTCTTGCTGGCACGACACGCAAGGCACGGGCTTTTCCCAAAGTCGAGGCAAAAGAAAAATACGAAGAAAGCCTTGAGAAGGGAGATGCCCCCATCATGCTTGAAGTCGAGTATGGGACTTGCTCGGCATCCTTGGGAAACATTAAGCCTGGGGAGTGTGCTGACGTAAAAATCTCTTTTGCAGAAGCGCTTAAAGTGCGGCAGGGTTGTGTTCGAATCAACATCCCAACCGTAATCGGCGATCGTTACGGGATGGATCCTGATGAAGTTCCCACAGAAGAAAAAGAAGTTACGACAAGTATCTTTGCGCGCTACGCCTGCAAAGGAGAAATTGAGATTACGGGGTTCCTAGCGAGAGGTCGCATCAGTTCTCCTACGCACGCAATCGCTGTTACTGCGAAGGATTCTGGCGCAGTGTGCGTTGCGTTACCTAAGGATGCGGCCCTTGATAGAGACATCACTGTCAACATTGTAGAAGTTTCTGGCGAAGGCCTCACAATTGGAAAGGATAAAGAGAAGTGGGCGGCAGTAGCCTCCTTTTCCCCAGTAGCAGCAACTGAGGAACGACCTCTTGCACTGAAAATCCTTGTGGATTGCTCGGGCTCCATGAGTGGAGATCGCATCGAGAATTCGAAGAAAGCCTTACGTACGCTAGCTAAGGGCCTTAAGACAGAAGATACGGTAACCTTCACGCGCTTTGGTTCCGAGTACGAGCATGAGATTGAAAAACCACTACCTTGCACAAAGAAAAATCTTCGGGATGTTTTCTCGCGAGTGGTAAGAAATACGGATGCCGATATGGGTGGCACCGAATTGGGGGAAGCACTGAAGGCTGTAATGGAGCTAAAAGTCGATTCCACTGAAGTGAGTGACATTCTCCTCATCACAGACGGCGACGTTTGGGGCGCTGAAAAGCTCTTTAAACGCGCACGCTCTTCTAAGTGTCGCTTTTTCATTATCGGTATCGGTATGGCCCCAGGGGAAGCGTATCTTGCAGGTTGCGCAGAACTTTCCGGAGGCGCCTTTGAGGCTGTTCATGCGGAAAGTGAAATCGAAGATGCGATTTCTCGGATGTTTATCCGCATGAGGACGCTTAGAACAAAATCGATTTCTATCGATTGGGGAAAGACAGAACCCGAGTATCAAAGTGAATTACCCAAGTCGATTTTCTCAGGAGACTCTCTTACCGTTTACGCACGGTTTAAAGAAAAGCCAGAAGGGACACCGAAACTTACCTGGAAGACCGCAGGTGTTAAACACACTGCAGAACTCAATGTCACGGAACTTGTAGCGACAGAAGACATTGCAAAGCTTGTTGCTGCCTCTGAGATGAATTCCGCAGAGGATGTAAAGACGCAGGAACGCATTGGCTGTGAGTATGGGCTTCTTGGCGCTGCCACGAATCTCTTACTTGTAATCGAAAGAGAGGACAAAGATAAGGTAGCCGAAATTCCCGAACTTGTCGTTTCCCCGCAGATGCTCGTGGCAGATCAACTCATATGCGAGTCGCTGTGCCCATGTTTGCTTGATTACGACTGTATGCCTTCAAATCTCAGTGGGCGAAAAATGGGGATTCCAGAGGTAGATTTTGATCGCCTTGAGGAACTGCACTCGGCGGACTATGACTGGGAAGAGTCTGACCTTTATCAGTTCTTAACAGATGATTCTGAAAGAACTTTCTCTGAGATTCTTCAAGACGAAGCGCTTATGGAAGCGCTGCGAGAGGAGTATCCAAGCCTAGAAGATCTTGAAGGGGAAATTTTCCTTAAGACACTTGCGGCGGAACTTTATATTGCCCTAGAAGAAGACTACACAGACGAGGCCGATGCAATCCGCAGAGCAATGGAAGATGACGGTTTCTCTATCTACAAAGTTTGGCCGTTCATTCCTGGGTTAAGTGAAAAAACCAGGAAGATGTACAAAGAAGGTAGCAAGCATCTGCCTCTTGTTGTGCGAAAGATGTTTGATCCAAACCACTTTAAGAATCTCGGGCAAAAGGCATTAGAAGGGGAAGAGAAAGCCTAACAGGCGAGAAGTTTCTCTTTAACAGAACTCCCGTAAATCTCACAAGTTAGAAGACTTAAGAGATTTCTCGGGAGTTTCTTTTTGCCGCAACGAATCGGAGATTCCGGCCACTCTTACATTCCTAGGCGATGTGTATCTAGCGAGGATGTGTATCTAGGGAGGATGTGCATCTAGGCAGGATGTGTATCTAGGCGAAATGTGCATCTAGTACGGAGCAAGCTCTCAGAATTCTTAGTACAACGCTATTTCCCAAAAGTGTTACTAGTAACACTTTATAGAAATAGCGAGAAAAAACTCAATTCTGGAAAAGGGTTTCGGCGGCGACGCTTTCTTACTTTCTTCGCTTAGAGGTTTCGCTAGGGTCAAACTGGAACGAAAATTAAAGCGGTTTTAGTCCCTTGAAATCAACGTCCGCACCTTCGCCGCGGATAATTCTCTTATCCTCTGGATTAAGAGACCTAAAGACAACGTGCGCCAGGTTTCCGTGATATCCCCGTAGTTCGAGATCTTTTTTCACATCAAGAAAACTTTCGGGGAGCGTAGCCGAGAGTTCCGGAAAGCGTGAAGTCGTCACGAGAATCCATTCACGCCCCTTAGGGCCATCGACCCAGATTGAAGGAAGGAGCTCGGGATTTCTTCCCGAGGAGAGAATGTCATAGCCTTTTTTCTCCAAGGCATCGCGCACAACTTGGCTTGCGAAGTCAAAGAGTTCCCAGGGGCCCACTTCGATTTTCTCATCGGTTGCAAGTGCACGGGGATTCAGAAACTCTCCGCTTTCAACATCTTGCAGAGCCCACCCAGGGTGTACAGGCTTCCAGCCTAAGGCGCCACGCTTTCTCATTACGATGCGGCAAGCGTGTCCGCCCCAAGCATGGGCAATCGAGAGAAAACCCGTGGGATTCCCAGGAACCTCAAGAATGCCGTCGGCATCTTCGATGCGAACAAAGTAAACCTGGTTTCCGTAAAAAAAGGAGAAGTGCTCTAAGAAGGGCGGATAGGGATCTGCTTTAATCCAGTTAACGGCTCTTCCTCCCCAAGATTGAATGTGTCTTCCTGTGGCTTGCCAACATTGCAGGAACTCTTTAGAAGCAGGGGTACTATCGATGTTATACATAGCGTGAATTCCTCTAAATAGCGAAGTTTGTTTTTTTACCATCTCTTTTGGAAATATACCGAGAATTCGCTTTTCTCTCGCGGTTTAAAAGAGGTGAGAAGAAAGCGCATTTAAAGGTATTACGTCTTTAGGCAAAGCCCTGGCTCTAAAGAGAAACCTCACTTTGATTTGATGGGCATTTACGAGAAAAAGAAAACTACCTTTATCTACTAAGCAAAAGACGCAAGTTCCTTGAGAAAAAAATTGGGGAAATTTTCCTCTCGCTTTGGGTATATTTCGCAAAGACAGAACCGCACCATTAGGAAGGGGAGCCCAATGGCAGAGGACGAATTCAATTTAGAGAACTCGGCATTCTTTCACATAGGAAATCAAATAGACCGCAGTAAAGAGCGCAGGGAACTCTTGTGGAACTTTCGGAATTACTTGGAGTTTCACCTCTTTCGCTATTTCGACCCCGTCTTTACCTATACGAAACTTCATAAGCTTAAGAGATTTGGTCCTGCGGTCTACATTCTTTTAACAGACGCAGAGTCAGTCTACGTGGGGGAAACTTGGGACCTTTATAAACGCATACGGCGCCGCATGTATGAAACGCCGCGGATTGTTTGTTTTGGCGCTCGCTCTGTTTGGCCATTAACGCGGAAAAAGAGAAGAGACTTAGAGACCTGGTACATTGGAAGCGTACAAGCAGAAGGTTTCGTCATCGACAACGTCAAACAGGTCAAAGAGGGTATCGCCCTTGCTAACGAAAGGAAGCAATACCACGAGCAATTTATGAAACAGGTCTATGAAACCCTCCGCAAGTACCGAGAAGAGGAAAGAAGAGAGAAGGAAGAGGCCGCTACCCTTGCGGCTACCGCAGAAGATGATGAGGAGTGGTGAAAGATCCTTTTAATTTCCCGATTAAGGAACCTAGCTACGACTTATTCCCGTGCTTGACTCTTTTGGTTAGAGGTTTAACCCCGTCAAGGTAAATACCGCTGGGCGCCGCCTGCGTGCCGAGAGTTCATGGGGACGGAACTTTTTTGTCGTTTTGCTTTTCTTTCTTAAACGAGCTAGGGGAAAGATACGTCCCTCGGGCAATTTTTAACCTCATGCATCAGGAGCAGACTCGGTACAATGAAACTCGAAAAGAAGTACTCTGAGTGGCTTGCTGTTATTTTTTACTTTTAAGTCCTAAGAAATTTTGTAATTGTGGTTATGAATGAATTCGAACAAACAAAAAAACGAATCCGTCAGTTCACAGAAGACCGTGATTGGGACAAGTTTCACAATCCTAAAGATCTTGCTCTTGCGTTGAGTATTGAGGCAAATGAGTTGCTTGAAGTGTTCCTTTGGAAGGATGCTTCGCAAGCCAATCGTGAGAAGGTAGAAGAAGAACTCGCAGATGTTTTTAACTATGCGTTTCTCCTAGCGGATAAGTATGGATTCGACATCGAAGCAATAATTCAAAAGAAGCTCGAAATAAATGCTCGCAAATATCCAGTAGAAAAGGCCCGCGGGACGGCTAAGAAATACACAGAACTAGGGTGAGTACGATGATTGGGGGAAACATCAGAATAGAAGAATTTGCCTTCGACAAGGCAGTTCTCGCTACGGTCAAAGGCGAGGAAAAGTGTTCAGACTGGCCTGTCGTTTATCTGATTCATGGAAAAAAGGGGGCAAAACGTTGCCCAATCTATATCGGAGAAACCAGCAACTTCATTGGGCGATTCAATCAGCATTTAGCCAATCCCAATAAATGCAATCTTTACTCAATCATCAAAGTTGTTATTAACGACCGCTATAACAAATCGGCCATTTTGGATGTCGAGCAGTCTCTTATCCGACTCTTTAAGTGCGACCCACAATTTGACGTACAAAATAAAAACCTCGGGCAAAGTTCGCATCACGATTATTTTCAGAGATTCACTTACGTTAGCGAGTTAGAGACGCTTTGGACTCGACTTAATTTGAGTAGTCAGACATTTTTGGATATCACGTCGAGTGACAAATATAAGTTTTCTCCCTATACAGCGCTTACTGTCGAGCAACGTGATGTGTGTTTTAAGGCAATTAATCGTATTCTCGATGTGCTCGAAGGTAAAGAAAACGGGAAGTCTGTTCAATTGATTTCAGGAGCCGCAGGAACAGGGAAAACTATTGTTGCAATTAAGATTCTTTCGCTCCTTTTGGAAGCGAACACGCAGCCTATGGATCTTTCATTGGATCCAGACCAAACAGACCCTGATGATAATTTTTGCCTGTGTGTTCAGAGGCGCCTTCTTGAATTTGTTCAAAAGAGAAATCGTCCCATCAAGATGGCGTATGTTGTGGCGATGAGATCGCTCAGAGAAACTCTTCAGAAAGCTTTTGATGAGACGTTACATTCGGAACTTTTGGCAAATGGAATTGGTGTGGGAGATCTTGTTATTGGCCCTGCTGATGTTGCGAAATCCACAGAAAAATTTGATGTTTTAATCGTTGATGAAGCACATCGTCTGCAACGTCGAAGAAATATTAATTGGTATGGATCGTACGGCAACGCAGCGAAAACTCTTGGCATGAATCCCTTGACAACAACGACGCTAGACTGGATTTTGAAACAAAGTAAGGGTCAGATTCTTTTTTATGATGCTGCCCAATCGGTTCGCCCGTCTGATATTCCTGCCAAAGAGTTCCAAAGGAAGATTGAAACAAAAGGAAAGTTTGAAGATTTAACTTTAACAACGCAGATGCGTTGCGAAGGGGGAGCGTCTTACGTTGAATATGTCGATGAAATCCTTCGGGGAACAGCTAAAAGAAGGGATGTTAAGAATTACGATTTTCGCTTGTATGAGCACTTTGCCCCAATGTTAGAAGCAATCCAAAATGAGAGTGACGATTCAACAGGGAAAGGCTTTTCCCGGGTTGTTGCAGGATACGCTTGGGAGTGGAAGTCAAATGCCGATAAAAAAGCATTTGATATTCAAATTGAAGGAAAATGGTACCGTTGGAATTCCAAGTCGATTGGATGGATTACAAGTGATAATGCTGTGCGAGAAATCGGATGTGTGCATACAACACAGGGTTTCGATTTGGCGTATGTTGGAGTCATTATTGGCCCCGACATTCATTACGATTCAACTACAAAGAAGATTGTTGCCGTCCGAGACAATTCTTTTGACACAAACATGAAAAACGGCATCTCACGGACACCTGAAGGAGATGAAGAATTTCTCGAATACGTGATTAACTGTTACAAGGTTATGCTTACGCGAGGTATCCGTGGATGCTTTGTTTATGCAGTTGACCCGGGGATGCGTGAATATTTGAAGCAGTACATTCCCCTTGCAAGTGAGTGAGCCTTGATATGTCGCCTCTAATTCTTCCGCAAGAAAACGGTCTAGATATTGGTCCAATCAACGGACTCTTCCGAGACGTTACTTCGAGTTATAAGTTCTATTGGTTTCTTTCCATCCTCGATGAAGTTGAGGCTGGGAACACATCAATACCAATGGAGCGGCTCACGGAAAGAATGTTGCAGTGGACTTGGTACCCTGTGTTGGTATGTCGTCTTTCTTTTGGAGTTAGTGACTCAATCCCCGCAGTCTTAAGTGAACTACAGCGTCTTTACAACAATGATGCTCCAACACACACGGAAATTCACGCAATTGCACAGGCATCGAAGGATTTTAAAGAGAAGGTAAAGAGCTTAAGACGCTATGTTCCGTATCGCTTCCTTTCTGCGTGGAACCTTCCTAGTAGTGATGCACAAGTCCGAGGGCAGTCTCAGAGCTTTACAAACAATTGCCTTTATTCCATTAAGGGAGACTCAATTGAGATTAATCCCAATTGGGTCACGTACCTTAAGAAACACCTAGGAATCTTGCGAGACTTTACCTACTGGCACTTGTGTCAATACCTTCAGAAAAAGAATCCCAATGTCCCTAACATCGCTGGGAAAATCATTCCCTTAGCAAAACGAGCCCCTCTTACAAAACAAACGAAGTTTTGGAATGAAATCCTAAAGGCACACCCCATGCATTGCATTTATTCGGGTGTGATGCTTGGACCCAGTGACTACGAGGTAGATCACTTTGTCCCATGGAGTTTTGTTTCTCACGACCAACTGTGGAATCTCATTCCTGCTGCCGCCTCTGTCAACGCCGCTAAGAGCGATAGGCTTCCCGACCTTGATTTCTACTTACCACGTTACGCTGCGTTTCAGCATGACGCTTTGCGGTTTTACATTCGGCACCATGAGGCTAAAAAGGCGACGAAACTTCTCGAAGACTACTGTGCTTTGCATTTAACGGTAGAAGAGATTTGCGAGATTCCAGAAATTGAGTTTGAGAGCCGCCTTCGTAGTAATTTCTCTCCCATGATTGAAATTGCTTCAAACATGGGGTTCCAATCGAATTGGAGATATGCGTGACAGGCGAATGCATTTTTTGTAAGAAGATTTCTGAGAAGAAATTTCTTCTTGAGAACAAATTTTGGGTTGCTCTAGAGGATGGTTTCCCAGTCTCTAAGGGCCATACACTTCTTATTCCGAAGCGTCACGTTGCAGGTTTCTTTGATTTGAGAGAGGAAGAATTTTCCTCTTTGCAGGAGATGCTAAGTCGAACCAAAGATAGGTTAGAAGCCCTCTATAAGCCAGATGGTTACAACATCGGCGTCAATGTGGGAGAGGCCGCAGGGCAGTCTGTCTTTCATGTGCACGTTCACGTAATCCCACGGTACACAGGGGATGTTGCCAATCCCCGAGGAGGCGTACGTGGCGTTATTCCTAGTAAGAAGAACTATTAGTTTTTTTCTAGTTCCAGCGCTTAAAGATTAGAGAGGTATTCACCCCTCCAAAGGCAAAATTATTTGTCATAACGCAATCGGTTTGTAGTGCCATGCCGTTCCCTTGGATATGCGCAAGGTTCCCGCAAGCAGGATCTGGATTTACAAGGTTAATTGTTGGCGCAAACCACCCCTCATTCATCATCTCAATTGTGAACCACGCCTCAAGCGCCCCACAGGCGCCAAGTGTGTGTCCGAGATAACTCTTAAGGGAAGAAATCGGTGTGTTGCTTCCAAAGACCGCCTCAGTCGCAGTTCCCTCTGCAGCATCTCCACGCTTTGTCCCCGTGCCGTGTGCGTTGATGTAGCCGATATCTGCTGGAGTGATTTTTGCAATCGATAAGGCATCTCTCATGCAAATTTCAATTGTCTTTGCATTAGGTTGCGTGATGTGTGTTGCATCACAGTTTGTCGCAAAACCAATGAGTTCTGCGTAGATGTGGGCTCCGCGCATTCGGGCGTGTTCTAACTCTTCTAAGATGAGGGCTCCACCACCTTCGCCAATAACTAGACCATCGCGATTTGCGTCAAAGGGCGACGGGGTAACTTCTGGCGTGTCGTTTTTTACAGAGGTTGCAAAAAGCGTATCAAACGCTGCAACCTCCGAAGGGCAGAACTGCTCAGCACCCCCTGCAACCATCACATCAGCGTAGCCGTTACGGATTGCTTCCCAAGCGTAACCAATTGCTTGGCTCCCTGAGGTGCATGCTGAAGACGTTGGAATGACCCGTCCCCGGATTCCAAAGAAGATAGCGGTATTCACAGCCGTTGTGTGGGGCATCATTCGCACATAGCTTGTCGCAGTGATAAAGCGTGTTGTGTGTTCTGTCATCATGCGAGCGAAGTCACAAACGGCATCAGAACTTCCTGTGCAAGATCCAAAAGCAATCCCCGTGCGACCATTCGTGAGAACGGGATCTTCGATGAGACCAGCTTGGTTAAGAGCAAGTTCTGTTGCACGTGTTGAGAAGAGAGCGACACGGCCCATCGAACGAATCTTTTTTCTCGTGTAGGTTTCTGGAAGTATGAAGTTTTCTACAGGCGCTGCTAGAAAGGTATTAAGCCCTTCAAATTCTTTAAGTGCAGGATGCGCTTTTACGGCGTTCTTTCCTTCTTTAAACTTTTTAGAAATTTCTTTCCAAGTTTCTCCAAAGGCAGAAACGCCACCCATCCCAGTTACAACAACACGACGCTCAGTCACAGCATCCCTCCGTTAACAGAAATCACTTGGCGGGTTACGTAAGAGGCTTTTTCACTAAAGAGGAAACTCACTACTCCTGCGACTTCTTCAGGTCTTCCCATGCGACGCATAGGAACCATCGCAAGAGCCGCATCTCTAGCTTCAGGGATCATCTCTGTCATCTCAGTTTCAATGAGGCCGGGAGCGATGCAATTCACGGTAATCTTTCTCTTTGCGAGTTCGGTGGCAAGTGCTTTGGCCGCTCCAATGAGCCCTGCCTTAGCGGCGCTGTAATTTGTTTGTCCGCGATTGCCCATGATGCCAGAAACGGAACTCATCGCTACGATGCGCCCTCCATCCTTTAAGTGAATCATTGGCATAAGAGCAGGATGAACGACGTTATAAAAGCCGTTTAAGTCAACGTTAATAACCCGAAACCAATCCTCATCTGTTAGTGCTGGGAAGGCGCCATCTCGAGCAATGCCTGCGTTAGAGAGGATTCCCCAATAGGCCCCATTTTCTGCGATGTCTTTTTCGATGGCTTTTTTGGCAGCGGCGGTATCGGAAACATCAAAGGAGAGAATGCGGGCATTGCCACCTAGGGCTTCAATCTCTTTTACAACCTCACGGGCTTTTTCAATGCCTGTGTTGCAGTGAACAACAATGTCAAAGCCATCTTTAGCTAAAGCAATGGCTGAGGCTTTCCCAATTCCGCGACTCGCTCCTGTCACTAAAACGGTTCGATTTGTCATCATTGCTCTCCTTTAAGCTTCTTTATTTTCGTGTTTCTTTGGAAAAAGCGCTTTTAGTTCATCTTTCGTTGGTTGAAAGACATTTAACCTACCTGTGGCGATAACCTTTTCTCCAATGGAGACGCTTCCTTCAAAGGACGTGAGTCTACTTTCATCAATGAGTAGATTCATTGTGGTTGTTAGTAGGGAATCTGCTTCAATCTCAGAAACCTTAATCTTAAGGTTACGAGCGCTCAAAAGAAGCCCCAATTCTGCGTCCTGTTCTCCTGCGGGTTTAGCTGCGTTATCTGTCGCAAGCCTTCTCTCTCCTGCCCAAACCCCCACAGTTTGTGCCATGAGTTCAATAAGAAGTGTGGAAGTAAAGCTTCCATTTTCTTTTCGGAAAAGGGAGAGTTTCCCCTCGGGAGTTGCTCTCGTTTCGCAGACGACAGTACCGCCTGAAATCCGAACGACTCTATCGATTAAATTCATCGGAGCGCGGTGTGGAAGGTAGGCTTCTGGGGTAAGGTACTTTTCTTCTTCTTTACTCACCGTGTTCTCCCCCAAATAATCGATGCATTGTTGCCACCAAATGCAAAGTTGTTGCTCATAACGAAGTTAGCCGTGATCTTCGTTTTCTCAGACAAAACATTGATGGGAGGTAACGTTGCATCGAATACATCTCCATCCCTAAATTGCCCTGAGACGGTGGCTTCAGGCTCCGTGAGTAGGAGCGCTGCAAGACCAGCGTCTGTGGCCCCCGCTGCCCCCAAGGTGTGCCCAGTTAGATTCTTTGTTGAGGTAACGGGAGTCTTGCCGCCAAAGGTACGCATAATCGCCTTAGCCTCTGAGGCATCGTTTAAGAGCGTTGCAGTGCCGTGAGCGTTGATGTAATCAATGTCACGTGGGGTAAGTCCTGCTCGTGCAAGAGCCTCTCGCATTGCGGCTTCAGCTCCCCGCCCCTCGGGCTCAGGAGAAGAGATGTGATAGGCATCAGAACTCTCTCCAAATCCCGCTAGAAATATAGGAGAGGGATTTTTATCAAGCCAGAGAAGGCCAGAACCCTCTCCAATCGTGATTCCTTCTCGATTCGCGGCAAAGGGTTTGCAGAGTGTGGGACTTAAAGCTTCAAGTACATTAAAGCCGTTAATCGCACTTTGCGCTAGGGTGTCAACACCACCTGCGATTGCGGCATCGACAATGCCAGCCTCAACGAGCCTTGCCGCGCTCACAATGGCGCGCGTACTTGAAGTGCAGGCAGTGCTGATGGTGTATGCGGGACCGGTGAGAGATAAGTAACGCCGAAGGAACTCTGAAGGGTTTCCGAATTCTTGAGATCTTGCGTCGTACGCGGGGTCGTCTTCGTTTTTTAAGCGTTTAGCAATAAACCTCGCTGCTTCATCTGAGCCCGATGTACTCGTTCCCAGGGCAATGGCAACGCGAGCGGGGTCATAGGAAGAGAGAAGAGAAGTAAACCGCTCTTTTTCTTTTTTCCAAGCGAGAGCAAGTAGCCTATTGTTTCTTGTAGCTTCTGAGTTAAAGGCAACGGGTAACTCAGGGAGCTTTTCTGAAACAGCACCAAAGACTGACTTTTTCCCTTCGAGAAGCCACTCGGAGCTTTCTCTAAGCCCTGGCGCAATACCCTGGGCCCAATTATCCCTAATCGTGTGGATATCGCCTCCTAAGGCGTTTACGAGACTAATCGCATGTAGATAAATCATCATGGCTCCCTTTTAAGCGTAATCGTACGGATGCGATAGCCAAATGAGAAGTTTTCTAGCGTGCAATTTTCCCCCTCTTTCTCGACTCGTGTGATGAGGGTTTCATCACCGCCTATAAGTTCCAAAGAATTCCCTTGGTCTTTTACTTTCCAGCCTGTGGGGAGCGCCTCCGCAATTGCAGTCGTTGAAGCGGTGCAGAGTAGACAATCATTCACAATCTGCGCGGGAGAAAACGGCAGCGTCGCGGGAACGTGCTTTGTTGCCTTAACAGCGCCTTCTTTACTTTGAATCGTAAGTAGTGGGAGTCCTGCTCCTGAGAGGAGCGCAATCTTGAGCGCTCCACCTTTACTCATAGATTGCGTAAGAAGCGTTTCTACTCTTTTCCCGTAGTTCACTTCCAAAAGAGCCTGGCGTTCCGCGTAATCCACGTCAGAATGAATAACTGATCCTGTCACTTCTTTTGCAAAGTAAACGGCCTCAGTTTCCGTCTTAACTGTTGAGCAAGAGGAAAGCACTGCGGCGAGGGTAAAAAGAAGAATTGCGCGTTTCATTTCTTAACTGTAAGTACAAGTGGGGCAATAAGGTAAGAAGCCGAAATACCTAAAAAGAGGGTAAGACCAAAGTTTGAAATTGCCTCTGTAGAACTTAATACCAAAATACCCAAGGAAAGAAGTGTAGTTAGCATCGCGATGGTAACGGCAAAACTTACACTAGCTGCGGCATTTCTGTGGTTGTGAAAGAAGACGACATAGTCGATGCCGATTCCTAGGATAAGGATAAGAGCAAAAAGGGAAAAGAGGTGTAGCGGAATTCCTAACCACCCCATGGCGCCCAAGGAAGCGCTTAGAGAAAGTGCAGAACACGTAACAGCCGCAAATCCAGCCTTTAATCCAAAGGACTTTAGAAATACGAGAAGGATCCCTGCGAAAGCCACCGCTAAAAGGATTGAAACCATCGTGCGACATGTGTGAAAAAGAGATTCAAAGGAGGCTTTCCTTGAGTACCAGGTGACGCCCTCCGTTTCTCTCGCAATCGCTTTTAAAGATGATTCATCTTTTACGTTTGAAACCGTAACAATGAGCGCAACAGAACCGTCGCTAAGTTGGGTAACTCTAAAGCCGGAGGTCCTTCCTAGAGGGCTTTCTACATAACTTTTAAGCGTAAGAATGGCAGGGTCTTTAGATTCTTTTAGTGGGATTCCTGCCTCAGAGAGAGCCTCACGTACGTTTAGGCTCTTTTTTTGGTAGTAGGAAAGAAGTTCCTTCTGCGTTTTTTCTCCGGCAATTGGGAGAGCATCAAAACTTCCGAGCGCTCCTTCTTTTGTAGCCTCATTTAATCGCGCTTCAAGAGTTGCTTCGCGAGCTAGAGCCTCATCAGCGGACCTCCCGAGAACGACAAACCAGTGCTGCGTCATGTCGCGATGAAAAAGCTCTGTGAATTTTGCTTCATCCGCTTTAAGCGCGGTGTCAAGCGTTTGCATCTCCGAGAGAGAGTCGCTTGTTTCAAGGCGAGCAATACCCGCGGTACAAAGGATTGCCATCGTTAGACAAATCACGCGTGCCCTCGTTGGGTGCTCTTCCCAAAGAGAAGTCCACTTAGAAAAGATCTGAAGTAAGGGAAGGGGACGCGCTTTAAACCGGGCAACAAGGAAGGGGAAAACGATGAGTACTGTTAGGCAAGATGTAAGTAATCCAACAGAGCCAAAAAGCGCAAATTGTCTTAACCCAGGAAGAGGGGCAAAGAGCATCACACCGTAGGCAATACTTGATGTGAAGACTGCGTGTAGGAGGCTTTTCTTTAAGAGGTTTCGAGACTCTAGGGGGGATTCAGTCGCCGAGGCCTCCATTCTTCTTGTTAAGAAGTACGTGGTGTAATCGGCGCTAATACCGATGAGACTTGTAGAGAGCACAAGGGTGGCTGCGTGAAGAGAGCCAAAGACGAGATAAGTTGCAGCACTCGCAAAGGTAAGTCCCGTTGCGATAGAAAGAAGGCAAAGAGAGAAAGGCCTTACGCTTCTAAAACCGAACCAGAAGATAAGAAGGAGTCCCGCAAAGGAGAGCGACCCAAGAAGAGAAACGTCATGCATCGCACTCATGACGCCAGAGGCTGTGTAAAAAGCGATGCCTTGTTTAACGATAGAGGCTTCGGGGTACTGGGCGGATACTTTTTGGAGAAGCCCTGAGATTTTTTCTGCGCCACTAGTAAGGGTAACGTTCCCTTTAAGTTCCGCTTCAATTAAGCGGTACGTCACGCCTTCTTTATCCTTTGCTGTAATCCAACCGTTTTGAAGATTTGCTCCTCTCGTATTCCCGAGGAGACGCTTCTCAGAGCGCCGTAGTAGTAAGAGGGGATCAGCTTCAAGTTCTGCCGCGCCAACAGCAGCAAAAGGACTAAACACACGACTTAAAACCCAGGCGCTGTAGAGCGTTGCATTCGGGTCTTTTAATAGCTTCTCTGTTTCTAAATCCACAAAGGCTAAACGGTGCGTATTTAAGAAAGAAAAAAGTGCTTTTTGGTCTTCCCTCGTTATGCGGGAGTAAACGTGCGTAAAGAGCTGGGATTCTGTGAGTTCACGAGAGAGAGTTGAGGCTGCATCTTCTTTTGACACTGCAAAGAAAACTTTTCTTTCTAAAGAGGAAAGAAAGTTGCGATTCGCCTCTTCAATGCGCACATTAACAGCATCTTCTGGTACGAGAGTAAGGATGTTTTCTTCTAGTCCCACACGAAAGAAAAAGGTAAGCGCAACCACTAGAGCAACGAGTGTTGCTCCAATCCAAGAAATGAGAAGTATCTTATCTTTCTTTGAATTCACGGCGTGCTTCTTCTTTCGCGACGACTTTGCGGTGTGTGTTAGTAAAAGTAATGGTGGTTTTACTTCCTGTGAGGTCTTCTAAGAGGACAGATTCAAGGTTTTCGCCTTTTACAAGGGAGATTTCTTTAAAAAGGTTAAATTGCCCTTCTTTTTTCGGGGTAAGTGTGAGGCGAGTCTTTCCTTTTTCAAGTGAATTTTTCGCAACGATAAAGTTTTTAGAGAGAGAAACTTCGTCAGAGGAAAAAATCGCACGAAGTAACTCTTGAATTAAAGCGCCGGGGGCCTTTTCGTCAATCTTAATAACAGAAATATTCCCGGGACTACTTTCTGTTTCAATTGTATCTTGAGAAATTTTCGTGATAGACGAAAATGGACGCAATTGATGCCAAATAATGCCAAAATCACTAAAAATAACGACTTTTCCTGAAGACTTTAATGGTGTTTTAAAGCCAGAAAGTGTCTTTTCTTGCGTAAAATCAGCCGTAAGACGTTCTCCTGCGAAAGAAGAAGTGCTTGTGGCAAAAATTCCAGCTAGAGCGAAAAGCACAAATTTTATTTTTAGTCCTATTTGCATCAAATGCTCTCTTTAAGGTTTTGCTACGCCCAACTTTTCAAAAAGGATGTCTGGACACACCAAGAGGCCTTCGCGTGTTTTAAGGTCGAAAGCCATCTGTACGATCCGAGCCGTGGTAAGAAGAGTGTTACTTTCCGAATCAATCACTTCATATTCTGTCACAAGGCGATTTTCATACTCCGTGAGAGTCACTTTCACTCGCGCCTTCGCTTCTAAAAGCCAAGGACGGCGGTACTTAATGTGAACGTCAACAACAGGGTAGGCGTAGCCACTTTCTCGCATCTCTTTGTAGCCATAGTTAAGGGCCCGGAAGAGCACCTCACGCGCTTTCTCAAAAAAGCGAATATAGGTCCCGTGCCAGACGATTCCCATCGGATCTGTGTCGTTAAAAGAGGGGACGAAATCAACGCTTGCAGTGAAGACTTTTTCTTTATTCATGGCTATCTTTTCCCCCATTAAATTTCGGGTTTCCCGTGTTGCTTTCTTCCCTGCGCCAGAAGTTAAAGAAGTTAAACCATTCAAGAGGAAATTTAAGTGTTCTTTCTTCTAAGAGACGGACGTATTCTGATGCATAAGAAAGGATATCTGCATTACGCGTTGCGCGCCTTAGGGTAACTTCTTTGGAAAATAGATGCGCCTTTACAGAGATTGCGTCCCCTTTGCGATTTGCAAATAGAACGCACACAGGGGCTTTTAAAAGGGAGGCGAGTACGTAGGGCCCGATTGGAAATGGTGCAGATTCTCCCAAGAAGGAAACAGTAACCGAGCGCTCAATCTTTCCATCGCTTCTCACAGGTGTTCTATCTGCGGCAATTGCAACCCATTCGCCGCGATTCAACTTCTCCTTGAGTTCCACGGCAGTTTCCACACCTATCGCATCCACAGCAATTAGGTGAATGTGAGAGCGGGGCGCAACTTTTTCCATCAGCGTCTTGTAGCGTGGTGCGTGCTTTTCAAAGACAAGCGCATTTACGGGCACTGCGTAATTGTTCTCAGCGACCGCGCGACAAACCTCCGCAGCCCCTAAGTGTGAGACAAAGAGGATCTTCCCAGAGTCTCCCGCCTTTTGAGTAAGAATGCTCTTTGTTTCCTCATCTTCAAAGACTAGCGGGATGTCATCAGAAGCGCCCTCTGTCCAACTTGCAAACTTATCGAGGATCGAATCTGCAAAGTGCCTAAAGTGTCTAAAGACAGTTAAAGGTTCTGAAGGTGTTATCCCTTTTTCCGCATAGATTTCTTTGATGCGATTTAGATAGTTTTCGGATGCTTTCACAGCATCTTTTGCGACTAAGCGAAAAACCAACAAAGGAGCTAGGAGTGCGACATTGAAAACCCTTCTTCCAAAGAGCCTATAAAGCGTAAGAAGAAACTGCATCCCAAGGAGGCCCCGCCTTTCTTCTAACTCTGACCAGTGAGCACTCTTTTCTCGTCCTATGAGCTTAGGCCACATTGGGATGGAGCGAAAAAAGAGTTTTGCGTGCATCTTAGAAATGCGCCAATTGTCTTTAACGGCATCAAAGTTTGATGTACCGCCTTCAGGGTATATGACACGCGTTGGGATAAACCGCATGGGAATCCCATCCCAATAGAGGCGCACGAGAATCTCTGGATCAAAATCCATGTGCCGCCCTGGGTTCTCCTGCCTCACAATGCGAAGAAGCGCCTCCAGGGGATAAACCCGAAAGCCACACATGCTATCGACAATTGTCGAGGAGAGAGTCTCAAGCCACACCCAGAAGTGCGTGATGTAGCGACCAGCGAGGCGCCCCTTCGGAACACTCTTATCGTAGACGGGAAAGCCAGAAATGATAGCCTCGGGATTTTCCTTGGAAAGGCTAAGAAGTTTTTCGGCATCAGCGATGTCGTGCTGGCCATCGGAATCGATTTGAAGAATGTGCGTGAAGCCTGAGGCCTCCGCAGCGAGAGCACCATCAATGACAGCAGCGCCTTTCCCGCCATTTTCCTTGCGGCGTACGAGCGTTACTTCAGGAAATTCCTTTACCGTTACATCGATTAGGTCGGCTTCATCCTTCCTGCTTCCATCATCAACAAGAAAGATGGGGAGCCCTAGGGGCCGCAGGGCACGCAGCACGCCCCCCAAAGGACGAGCGTGATTAAAGCAGGGGATGACAACCGCCGCTTTGTATGTCATCGCGTCACCTTTAAGCGACCTAGGGAAATAGTGGTTTCCTTCTCCTCTTGAAGGAGGACGTATTCAAAGTGAAGAGCGATTTCTCCTTCACTAATTTCCTTTTTCCTTAAGCGTAGTTCCAGCGTTTCTTCGGGAAGAACAGGTTGCACGAACTTTACCGTTTGAATTTCTTCTAAGCGAACGTTTCCAAGCCAAACGGTTGCAAAGTGCATTACCCACTCGAGTTGCGCGACGCCTGCTAAGAGAGCCTGCGCGGGAAAGTGCCCAGAAAACCAAATAAGATCTTTAGGAAGGGCTAAGCGCACGGAAAATGCGTCCTCAGAAACGGATCGGCTTCCCGCAATTTCCGCAAGGTTAATCATCGAAAAGAGCCTCCATCTTTTTGCGGTCAAGTTTTCCGCGATCATTTGTTGGGAAGTGCGTAACAGTGCGCCAGAATCGAGGCATAGCAACTTCGGGTATTGCGCCGCGTAAGCTTTCCAGATATTTTGGGATTGCGCCACGTACAAAGAGGTGGTCTTGCGCTTCTTCTACTACAAGACCAATGCGGCACTGTGTGCCACGTTTGACGCCTACTGCGTAGACGGAAAATCCGAGTTTTTCTTTAACAACGCTATTAATTTCATCAAGACTTATGCGCTCTTCTCCGATTTTCACAATGCGGTCTAAGCGGCCTAGGAGCGTGAAGTGCGTTTCATCCGTGAAAGCGAGGCGGTCTTCAAGCGTAAAGGCGCCACTTTCCGTAAGAGGCGTTCGGATTGTTACGATTCCGTTTGCTGTGTCTTTTAAAGAAACCCCAGGGCAAAAGGACCAAAGCGTCTCAGCGAGTCCAATCGCGTGCCGCCTTGTGCCAACGACGCCAGCTTCCGTGGAACCATAAATCTCTGAGACGTCGCACTGAAAGGCAGTGTGCGCGTGGCTGATGGCTGATTCCTCTAATTTCCCGCCAGCGGAGAGTAGAAATTTTGCGTTTATCGGCGGAAGTTTCGTATCAAGGTAGCGTAAGAAAGTCGGTGTTGCGATAACGGCTAAAGGGCCAGTCAACTTTGTGAAATCTTCTTGGCTAAGAAGCCTTTTACCGAAAAGTGGGATTCCTAGCGCCATCGGCATCCAAATGGCAAAGGTAAGACCATAGAGGTGTGCAGGATCTACGCAACTTGCTAGCGCTGTTCCAGCGAGATCTGCACCGAAAAGCGCTGTCGTAATGCGAGCTTCGGCATCAAGTAGCGAGACTGTCTTTAAGACGGCTTTAGGGGCCCCCGTAGAGCCTGAGGTGTAAAGGAGAATCTTTGCATCTTCCTTAACGGGATTAAGTTTCTTTCGCTCTTCTTTTTCTACGAGAGAGGAGAGGGTAATTTCTTTTTCGCTTCCCCCTGCTTCTTCAACGAGAGCAAGGTCAAAGAGAGCGTCTCTTCCCGTAAGGACGCTTTTCCGAGACCCAAGGAGGACGGCTGTTTTCCCCTCAGAGAGAACCGCGTAAAGGGCCGCAACAAAGTGGTAGCCGTCATCTGTGACAATGGCAATCCGCGAACCCTCTACTCTTGAAAGGTAGGAAGCGATGCGTGAGGCATCGCCCGCGAGATCGGTGATGCTTTTGGGATTTACTCCTGCCCGGACGATGTCCCCTGGCTTTCTTCCTGTGAGCCACTCAGAGAACCCTAGCGCTTGCATACGCGCCTCCGAATGAGATATTCCCCTGCGGCAAGAAGGCCCATCAAAACGTAACTTATGCAACCGTTCCAAAGAGTCCAAAGCTTCGCATCTGCAATGAGAGCGGTGAGAGTTGCAACTGTGCCATTAATGAGGAAAAAGAGAATCCACACGTAGGTAACTTTTCTTGTGTAGCCGATGGCTTCCTCCGGGAAGGGCTTATCTTTGTAGGAAAGCCTTGCGAGGCTTTCTACGACGGTGTGCTCTGTAAAAAGGGACCCCGTAAAGACCACCAATAGCGAAACATTCACTACAACTGGGTACCAAAGAATTGGGACCGATAAATTAAAGGCAAGGCAGGCCGCGCAAATCACCGCCCCCATAAAGCTCATCGCCTTATCTGCAATGAGAAGGCCTCGTGTAAGAGACTTACCAGCAAGGGCTAGCCTTAAGAGGAAAAGCGCGAGACTAACCCAGAAGAAAAGCCTAATAGCGTCGTGATAAAGGGAGGCAAGAAGCAACACAGGCCAAAGGAGAAAAACGCCCCTTAGTATGCCTTGTGTTACTTTCGCGACCTGCATGGATTACTTCTCAGAAAGAATCTTCTCAACAACGTCTACGACGTCGTTTACCGTGCGAACGTTTTTGAAGTCTTCCGGTTTAAAGCGCTTTTCAATCACTTTCTGTAGTTGAACAATCATGTCTACGGCATCGATGCTGTCAAGATCAAGATCCTCGTAGAGCTTTGCCTCTGGACGAATCTTCTCCGCGTCGATTTCAAAGAGTTCGACGAGTTGTTTGCTTAATTCTTCGTAGATTTGTTCTCGAGTCATTGGTAAAGACATGGTGCTTTCTCCTTACTCTGCTTTCTGCTGAGAACGAATAAAGGCGGCTAAGGCCGCAACGGACTTAAAGTGCTCTCGCACCTCTTTTGTGGGCCCAGAGAGAGCCACGCCAAATTCTGACTTAATGGCAAGCCCCAATTCTAGGGCGTCAATAGAATCTAATCCTAGACCCTCGCCAAAAAGCGGGGCGTCCGTATCGATATCTTCGGGCTTTATGTCTTCAAGATTGAGACTCGAGACAATCAACTCTTTAATGCGGCTTTCAAGTGAGCCCATGGTGATTCTCCGTTGGTTTTATCGTTGTAAGTCGGAAGTGTAAATGTTCGGTAAGACGGCGGGCAGCTTGTGCCGTTATCGTTTTACCTGAATTCGTAAAACGCTCTGGTTCAATCGTTTCCACAAAGCTGAGCGTTAAGCGTGGTTTGTTGTGTGGTATCGAGTACCAGGGAAGTTGTTTTCCAAGCCACCATTCGCTGCAGTCAATGTGGATTACCTGCAGAGGGACGTTACAGCGAATGGCTAGTTGCGCAGCTCCCCTGCGGAGTTTCATCTCAGTTCCCGGGATGCTACGCGTCCCCTCAGGGAAGATAAGAAGAGTGTCTCCGTTAGCAAACCTCTTACGGCATTCTTCAAAGATTGCATCGGGGTCATCATTTGTTAGATAGCCGCAGGCACGAATAATGGGTCCCAAAAAGGGGTTTTTTAGTAGTGTTGTCCGAACAACACAATCGACTTCTGTGAGGACAGAAGCGATAAAGACGTAATCAAGGAGCGTTGGGTGATTCGCAACTATGATGGCGCCGGTTTTGGGGAGCGGTGTTGCGCGAATCTTTTCAAGATTAATGTCTGCGGCCCCTGAGAAACAAACGTAAAGAACAAAGAAGCGAAAAGCGCGACTCGTCAGTCGCCTAGAAGCGAGAAACTGCTCTCGCTTATCTTTGTGCACTAGGCGTAAAACGGGAAAGCCAACGAACATAAGACCGAGAGCCCCAACGCCAAAGATGACGTAGCCCGTGTATGTCGCAACGTAACGCCAAAGCGTGATAAGAAAGAATTCTCGAGTCTCTTTCACGCCTTAACCCTCCAGGTCCAAAGGTGCCGTCCTGAGCGAACAGTAAACTGTGTTGCCTTTGAGGCGAGCCCCTCGATAAATTGCAGCGCATCGGGCGTCTCAGGATCTGTTTCTTCAATGCTTGTGGTAGAGGCTTTTAACTTTTCCCCTTTCTCTAATAGGATTGCCACTGCAAAGGTTTCCTTCACAGCAGGAAGCCTTGAAGCAAGAATTGGAGGAAGCGTATTTTCATAGTCAAGAAGTAGGACTCTTTCCTTCCCATCAGAGAGAAAGGAAGCCGCTTCAAAAAGCCCTGCTTCAAATGTGTTTCCTTGGGCGGCAACACTTGTGACGGGAACAGTGAGTTTCTTATGAATCGTTAGGATTCCCGCTGCCGCATTGTGTACGCTCATCGTAAAGTCTGTGGGAGAGGGGGGTACTCCTTTTGCGATAGAGCAAAGAGATTTCTCTCCGCGAGGCGTCTCCGCATGGCGGCTTGCATTGACGATGGCATCGATCTTGTGCCGCTCTAAAAGCTCTAAAGCACATTCAACAGCAAAACGACTTCCAAGACTCATCCTGCGAGAAAGCATCATCGGTAGACGCTTTGGAAGCGTCTCAAGGTAAGAGGCTCCCGCAGGGGCTAAAACAGTATCTCTCCCATCTTCTGTGCGAGAAACAGCCAACCAGTCGAGCACGTCAAAAGAAAGTTCCATTAGTCAGCTCTCTTGAGGATGAGAAGTGTGTGACCGGTGCCAAGGTTGTCGTGCTGCTCCTCAAGGTCTAAATTTGCGGCCGCAGCAAAGCGCCTAAAGTCATCCAAGGTATAGAACTTACTTGTTCCATTAGCAAGCGCCGTAAAGTAAAGAGAGAAGGCACTTAGACAGGCATCACCGACAGCAAAGGGCTGCTCTCCGATGAGGGGCTCTAGGATACAAATGCGGGCATCTTTTTTCATTGCAGCCCGTATGCGGCGAAGAATCGAGGTGACCTCATTTTCTCCAAAGCAATCGAGAAACTGACTCATCCACCAAACGTCTGCATCATTTTCTGCGAAAGGTTTCCCCTCAAGGAGATCTACGGGGTAGGTATCAATGCGCTCTGAAAGGCCCGCTTCTCGTGCGTTTTCTCTTGCAATTGCACACTGCTCGGGAAGATCAAAAATTGTCACACGAACAGAAGCATCGTATTTGCAGCATTTAATCGAGAATTTCCCCGTGTTCCCACCGATGTCGCAAAGGTGCTTAATGGGCCTCTTAAAGAGCACGGGAAGAGCGGCATCGTAAGAGACGTCAGAATAAAAATGGTCGAATTCAAACCAACTCTTACGAGCGGGTTCTGGCAACTTTGAAATAACAGGGTAGATTGTTTTCGCTCCTGGGTAAAGCGTTTTTAACCCTGCGGGCATCCCTGTGAGAAGTGCTTCTTTTAGATGGTCTAATCCTGCGTAACAAACATCGTGAGCAAAATCGAAATTTGCTCTTGTCATTTCGTCGTGTAGGAGGAAAAGAGATTTCTTTGTAAGAAGGAATTTGCCATCTTTGAGGCTGAGTAATCCGAAGGCAGCGCCGAGTTCCGTAAGAACCCGCAGAGCGTAGTCTGTGAGTTTTACGGGAATGTTCGCTTGAATTTCCGTAAGCGTTGCGCCGTCTTTAACTCGATCGAGGTAATCGAGGATCCCAAATTCTCTTAGTGAGTAGGTTGCTTGAAATATAAAAGGCGAACATGCAAGGAAGTTCGCCTCTTCGATGGCGCGAAAAGCCGAGTCTTTGGACTCAGAGCGTTTCATAGATTCCCCCCTTACTACCTTTCTACCTAGAAATTGCAGTTGAGGTAGCCCCGCGGGCTACCTCAGCCGCGAGGCCGCTTTACTTCGTGAGCTGAAGTTGAATTTGCTTATCAAGGTTACGAACCCATTGATTGTATTTTGGATGAACTTCGTTGGGGCCTTGAATCAGAGTTGTCATCGGGTTAATCGTGATTGTGTAGCTCTTTGTGTCGTAGGTGACATCGCAAGCGGCTACGTGAACTTTTTTCACATACTTGAGGGTGAGTTTCTGCCCATTTTCTCCAACAACTTGCCAATTCTTTGCAAGTCCACCGCGGATAATTGCAGTGCGCACTTTCTCGAGAGTTACTTCACTAGTTGAAAAAATAGGCGATGTAATAGTTTGTATGGCAGCACTACGGGACCAAGCAGCAGAAGATGCAAGGATGCCAAGCGTTGCAACGGAGATGAGAAGAGTTCGTCTATTCATTGAGGTTCTCCCAAAAATCAAATTAATTTCAGTAAAGTCTTCAATCTTTTTTGCGACTATTTTTGAAAAATTATAGGGGTATTCCCTCATAAGGAATAGGTTTTCACGAGGGTTGTAGCGGTGTGGAACTCTCTGTGTTGCAAAACGGCTTTTTGCAACGAGAAAATGGCAAAAAAGTTTGAAAGTTTTGAAAAAAGGCTCAGCCGCCGTTAGGCAACTGAGCCTTAAAACTCTGGTGCGCCAGGTAGGATTCGAACCCGCGACCCCCTGGTTCGTAGCCAGGTACTCTATCCAACTGAGCTACTGGCGCACGCTTTCTCTCTTTGCGAGAGGAGCGCATTCTACAATCAAAATTTTTAAATTGCAAAGCAAAAATGCCTAAAAATGTAGCAAACATGACTTTCTCCTCATGCTTGCTACATTGGCTTCAAGCCTTTACTTCCCTTTCTTCGCTGGAGTCTTTTTCGTTGCGGGTTTCTTTGTTGCCGCTTTCTTTGCGGCGACTTTCTTTACCTTCACCGCCTTTTTGATTTCTTTCTTAGCCACGGCTGCCTTCGCCTTCTTTGCGGGTTTCTCTTCCTTTGCGGCCGTGACTTTTACTTCCGAAAAGGTGATGGGAAGTTTTCTAGCTTTAGCAATCTTTGCCGCTTCTTTTGCGGAAAGATCTGTTGCTACAGCAAGTGGAAGGCTTGCGTTATCCGCGAGACAGAATTTAAGTTCCAACGCATCCTGTGTACGGGCATCGAGCATTCTCATGTCCTCTACGGCTTTCCCGTGGGCAGTATCCTGAGCGGGGGAGAAAACACACCAAGCATCGTTTACTCGCTCATTGAGGAAGGGGATAACGCCTTCGATAACGGCATTAAATTCTGTTTTCCCAAGGCCCTTGACCCATTCGACAGGGGCTTTTGTCTCTAAGGCGTAAAGCATCGTATCGAAGAACGTGAGTGTCTTAAAAAGTAGACGCATTTCGTTATCTTCTTCGATAACTGTTGCACCAAATTCCACTTTCTTCTTTTCACATTCTCGTTCTAATTTCACAAGGCGCTTTGAAGCAGATTCCTCAATTTTTGTTCTTTCCTTTGCGAGGAACTCTTCAAAACTATTCATGATGCCGATAACAACCGTGAGTAAGTCAGGAGAGGCTGCAACGGCACTCGCAAACTTCGCAGGTTTCGCTTCCCAGCCCTTCACGAGCGCAAAATCCAATGCCTCGGCAAAGGTACGTGCTTTGAAGTTCTTAACTGCGATAACGCCCTCATCATCTACTTCGTAGCGTGTGACGGGTGTTGCAACAGTCTTTTTTGTCTCTTTAGCGGTTTTTTCAAGTTTCTTTGCCATGGATTTTCTCCTAAAAGCGGTTAGGCTATTTTCTCTAGCCCGCAGAATAGCGCAGAGCAGGGCGATTCGCTAAAATAGCCCACCTTTCAAACCAATGAGAAAGATTTGTGTTTCGGGCCTATAGCTCAGTTGGTTAGAGCAGGGGACTCATAATCCCTGGGTCGCTGGTTCGAGTCCAGCTGGGCCTACCATCTATCGCACTAAAACGCCGCATGGAAGAAAAAGTTACAGCGACTTCGCAGTCAATTACTTTCGAGTCATTTCACCTAGATGAACGTATCGCTTCGGCGATTGCCCAAATGGGTTACGTAAAACCAACACCGATTCAGGTTAAGGCAATCCCCGCTGTGCTTGAGGGGCGTGATGTAATGGGTGCGGCGCAGACTGGAACGGGAAAGACGGCTGGCTACGGACTCCCCGCTATTCACCGCGTTCTTCCTTGGGCAAACACATCGGTTTCTCCCGCACGGCACCCCGTGCGAGTTCTGATTCTTGCGCCTACGCGAGAACTCGCTGATCAGGTGAATACCAACTTAAAGGAATACGCCAAGAACACGCCGCTTCGTGTTGGTGTCGTTTACGGCGGCGTTGACATTAAGCCGCAGCAAGCAGAGTTGATGCGCGGGGTGGAGATTCTTACGGCGACTCCCGGGCGCCTCCTTGACCACATTGAAAGCCACACTGTAAATCTTTCGCAAGCAGAGATTGTGATTCTCGATGAAGCAGACCGCATGCTCGATATGGGGTTCCTGCCAGACATTTCACGGATTTTGAAACTTCTTCCCAGTAAGCGTCAGAGCCTCATGTTCTCTGCGACGTTTTCCCCGGAGATTAAGAAACTCGCGAAGAATTTCCTTACAAACCCCGTTTACGTAGAGGTCGCAAGAGAAAACTCCGTCGCAGAAACCGTTGAGCAGATTCTTCTTCGGGTAAAAGAGTTCGTAAAGACAGATGCCCTTGTTGAATTGCTTCGCCGAGGCTACGAGGATCGAGATCCTGCAGAAAGTGTCCTTGTTTTTGTTAATTCCAAACTTGTTTGTAGAAGGCTTGCTAGAAAGCTTGAACACTTGGGGTTTGCAGCTGAAGCAATTCATGGCGACAGAACGCAAGAAGAGCGGATGCTATCTCTAGAGCGCTTTAAAAATGGCCTCTGCAAAGTTCTCGTTGCAACAGACGTTGCAGCGCGAGGCCTCGATATTGCGCAACTGCCGTGTGTTATCAATTATGACGTTCCCTTCGTTGCAGAGGATTACGTACACCGCATTGGTCGTACGGGGCGAGCTGGGGCTAAAGGCTTAGCACTCATGCTTGCAACAGCAGAGGATGAACGTAATGTCGAGGCGATTGAACGCCTTACAAAGCAAAAGTTTGCGCCTATCCAATTTGAAGCGGTAGAGAGAAACCGCAGGGCTCCGAAGTACTCTCGGCGCGAGCGGGATGATGATCACGAAGGACGCATCGCTCCTGTGGCAAAGCCAATACCGAAGGCTTCTTATGACCCGATTTTTGATGCGCCTTATGAGCCCACAGGAAAGAAGGAAAAAGAAGTAGCGCCGAAAAGAGAAGAGTTCCCAGAAAGAACTAAGAAAAAAGCGCCGAAGCTTTCTGCCCTTTTGGGTGGTTTCCCGAAGTAGTTTCTCCCCCTTCGATAAAAGTAGGGGTTGCAAGAAATCTTCTTGTTAGTAAGGGAAGAAGAGGTTTCCCTCTCGCGCTCGTTTTAGGTTGTGAGCTCTTCAAGATACTTTGCTCCGAAAAGCCTGCTAAAGCGCTTTTCCACTTGCGTCTCAAGCCGGTCAAGCTCTCGTCCGAACCACGTTGTAAAGAGTCGGATGTGTCGGATTTGCCAGTCGTCTGGTTTACAGACTAGGAAATTACCGATACAGGGCCTGTGCCAGCCTTTCATAATCGGAACGAGAGTGCCGTCCTCTAGCTCATCGATAACCTGCGTAATAGGTAACGAAAGAGCAACGCCGTAACCCTCTAAGACGGACTCTTTCACAATATCGACATTGGACCAGTGAATCTGCTCGCGTTTATTGCAAACGAAGGTTTCGTTTTTAAATTTGAGAATGCGCTCAGCAGCAAAGGAGTAACGCGTTGGATAGGGGTTACCAAAGGTACGGATGTTTTCCAGATCCTTAGGGTGTGTAATCGGTCCGTGCTTTTCAAGGAATGCGGGACTCGCGCAAGGGACAAAAACAAAGCGGCCTCTAGGGACCATGATGCAACCCTTTGGGGCAACGGAGCCGTTAACAGTCATGACATCTGCTTTCCCCGCGAGGAATTCATCGATGTCAATGGGAGTAATCATGTTAAAGCGCAGTTTCGGGTAGCGCTTAAGGTAGGGCTCTATGAGGCCCGAGGCAAACTTTCTAAAACTATTTCCAATCATGACGCGGATGACAAGGGAGTCATCGTTTTGAATCGATGCGTAGTAGTTTTCAATTTTTCTTCTCCCATCGAGAATCTCTCGCGCGTAGCCAATGATTTCTTGCGCATCTGTGGTCGGTGACCACGGGCGGGATTTTCGGTTAAAGAGGTGCCTACCAAAGTGCTTTTCCAGGGCTGACAATCTCTTAGAGACAAAAGACTTATCTGTGCCTAGCGCATTTGCTGTTAATTGCACAGAACCTGTTTTATAAAGTATTTCAAAGATTTGCCACGTGACGAGACTCTCATCAAAAACCATACACTATCCAAAAAAAGTTTCTATTAGGGAAAAGTAAGTTTCCAATCTGGCAACGATTTTATCGAGAAAATTCGGGAAAATTTCCTGCCGCTTTTTAGTCTCCGGGGAAAATCCCAAAAAAAATAAAAAAGAAGTGAAAAACTTCAAGTGGTAAGCCAAAAAATTTAAAGGAGGACTTTCTATGTACGACCTATTGATTCGGGGCGGACACATTGTCGACCCTAAAAACAACGTTGACTTCACGGGCGACATTGCCATCGAAGATGGAAAAGTTGTTGCCGTCGCAGAAGAGATTGCAGGTGAAGCTAAGGAGACGCTCGATGCCAAAGGGAAACTCGTAATCCCTGGCATCATTGATATGCACACGCATATGCGTACCGCTGAAGGACACCCACATGCGCAACGCATGGTTGCGATGGCAGGTGTCTGTACGACGCTTGACATGGCAGGCCCCTTGGAGAACATCCTTCAATCAATCCCCGAGAGCGGCTCTGGGGTGAACGTTGCTGTGATTGAAGGCGCACGCGTTGGTGTTACGCTTACAACAAATCGCCCGAATGATGCCGAGCAACGGGACTTAATTAGCCGTACGCTTGAGCACGGTGGCATCGGTATTAAGCTCTTAGGTGGCCACTTCCCGATGGACTTAGATATCAGCGCCCAATTTATTGAGAAGTCTGCCGAGTTTAAGAGCTGGGTTGCCTGGCACGTTGGAAACACCGTACACGGATCTAATATCGAAGGGATGCGCGACGCAGTTGAAGCCGCAGGAGGGAACTTCCTACACATCGCCCATATCAATAGCTATTGTCGCGCCCAGGTTCGAGACGAAATCTCTGAGTCTTTAGAAGCAATCGAACTCTTAAAGACGCATCCTCAGATTTTCTCTGAATCCTACGTTTCTGACTTAAACGGTACGCGCCTTACGTGTAGAGATGGTGTGCCTGTTTCTAAGGTCACTTGCACGTGCTTAAAGAAAGTTGGCTGCACGCCAGATGCCGCAGGAATGCGAGAGGCAATCCTTAAAGGGCTTGCAGGCGTCTGCTACGACAATGGCCTCATAGGGGCTCTCCTTAAGGGTGAGAAGGGTGTCGCGTATTGGGAAAGCCAGGCGGATACCACGGGGTGCTTCTCCGTGAACCCAGCGGCAAGTCGCTTCCTCGTTGCTAAGGCAAAGAGAGATGACGGAAGCTTCGTCGTTGACGCCTTCTCCACGGACGGTGGTTGCTATCCGCGTAACGTTATCGTCGATGTCGGTCTCTCCCTTGTGAAGTTCGGCGCAATTACCTTAAATGAATATGTCCTTAAGGCCTCAGTTAATGGCGCTAAGGCGCTTAACCTTCCCGCTAAGGGGCATCTTGGCGTTGGCGCAGACGCGGACGTCTCTGTGATTGATTTCGAGCGTCAGAAGGCCTATGCAACAGTCGTGGGTGGTAAGACCATTATGCGCGATGGCGTCCTTTTAGGTAAGGGCACAACGATCATCTGCGATGAGCGTGGTGTGGATTACTTAAAGAAGCGTGGCATTGCCTGCGTTGCAAAGGGGCCGCTCGTAGCCGAAGACGTCTCTCACCGCATCGTGTTGCATTAAAGAAATAAATAACCTTAACTAAAAAAAACTTTACTGGAGAAGTTAACAATGACTGGAATCATCATCGTCATCCTCGCGGTCGTGGCGGTGGCTTATCTCATTGTGAAAAAGTACTACGCTACGTGGAGTTTACTGATAGTGGGTCTCGTGACACTTACTATCGCAGGCCTCATGGGAGCAACGCTTGTCACAGGTAAGCAAGTCACAAACCTTTTTGCCTTCGACGTTATTCAGGTTTTCTCGAATCTCCTCTCAAAGAGAACCGCAGGCTTAGGCCTTAACATCATGGTCATGGGTGGCTTCTCGGTCTATATGTCCCGCTTAGGGGCAACGCGCGCTCTCGTTAGCGTCTGTGTAAAGCCCCTCTCTGCGATTAAAGCACCGTACCTCATCATGGCTGTTGCTTACCTCTTGGGGCAGTGCCTTAACGTCGTTCTCACGTCTGCTGTGGGCCTAGCGCTACTTTTGATGGTTACGATGTATCCCTTGCTTGTTGCCGCAGGCGCAAATAAAAAGGCCGCTGCTGCAACGATTGCCTTGACAGGCGCCCTGGGTCTTGGACCCACGGGAGGTAATAACCTCCTCATTGCGCAGTTAACTGGTAAACACGTGATGGAAGTCTTCGTTGACTATCAACTCTTTATGGCCGCTTTCATGATGCCCACAATCGCCATTGCGCACTTCTTCGTGATGCGTTATTTCGATAAGAAGGATATCGCTGCGGGTCGCATCACAGATGACGACTACAAGCTCGAAGAGTTGGAAGATAAGAGTAAAGATGCGAAAGATGCCCCAAGTTGGTACGCTATCTTGCCGCTCATTCCACTTATTCTCCTCTTTGTCTTCTCGCCCTTGGTTTACAAAGGCGTGAAGTTAAGTGTCGTCTCAGCCATTATCACTTCTGTCCTGATTGCATTCGTTATTGATTTCGTCCGGACCTGTAAACCCAAGGAGAGTTTTGCTAAGACAAAGGCCTTCTTCGAGGGCATGGGTAAGGTCTTCACCTCAACTGTTGCGCTTATTGTCTGTGCGGAAGTCTTTGCGGCAAGCTTAACGAAGTCTGGTGGTATCGCTGCCTTAATCGAAATCGCTAAGACATCAGGGGGCGGATGCTTCGCGGTATTTACGGTGATGTTTGTGATCACATTGATTTGCACATTCCTCATGGGTTCTGGTAACGCTTCCTTCTTTAGCTTTGCGCCGATGATCCCTGAGATTGCAAAGAGCTTTGGTGCGAACCTCAACTGGTTCTTACAGCCCTTGCAGATTTGCTCGGGGCCAATCCGCTCCATGAGCCCGATTGCAGGATGTGTTATCGCTATTGCAGGTTTAAGTGGGGTGTCTCCGTTTGAAATTGTGAGACGCACGGCACCGAGTTGCTTACTCGGAGCCTTCGTAGGCTACTGCCTATCGTTCTTCCTCATTTAATCCTTTAATGAACTCCGCGCGGTAGGAGGGCTAAAAATTCTCCCCTTTTTAGCCCTCTTACCCGCGAGAGCGCTTGAGGATTCTCAACTGAATTAATCGATACGTTTTCCTTTTTTTGAAAGAGAAATTCATTAATTATCTTAAGTGGGTTTTATGCTTAGCCTAGGGTTCTTTTTAGCCGTCTTTCTCATAGCAGGTGTTGCTATTGCTTCGGGCTTTTATGTGAAAAAGAAATCGGTTACGCAGTCAGCAGGTAGCCTTGTTATCGCAGGCCTTATTCTCGGAACCTTAGGAGGGGGCGCTACGACTGTGGGTACCGCGCAGCTTGCCTATGTCTATGGGCTCTCTGCCATGTGGTACACGGTAGGTAGCGGCCTCGCGCTCTTTGTCCTTGCCTTTGGTTTTGTGATCCCTCTAAGAAAGAATGGCAATCCCACACTCGTTGGAATGATTCGCGATGAGTATGGAGAAACGGCAGGGTACTCCGCTTCTATTCTCAATAGCTTAGGGACCTTTATTAACATCCTTTCGCAACTCATCGCTGCTTCGACCGTTGTGTTGGTTTTCTTCCCAGGGGCCTCGGTCGTAACAACCATAGCAGTGAGCGCTCTCTTCATGGCGCTCTACGTTGTCTTTGGTGGCACAAAGGGCGCTGGGATGGTTGGCATTGTGAAGCTTTTCCTCATGTATGTTTCCATGGTGCTTTGTGCTGCTGTTGCGTGGAACGCTTTTGGAGCAAGTGCGGGTGTTTGTGAGGCATTTACGCACTTTAAGGGGCCAGCAGGAACGCATTTCTTAGATCCCTTTGCTCGAGGGTTTGGAAGAGACTTCGGCTCCCTCGTTTCAGTTCTTCTTGGGATCATCACAACACAGACTTATGCACAGGCCATCTTCATGGGGCGCCGCGACAGGGATGCAAAGTTAGCAGCTCTTTTCTCTGGGATGATGATGCCACCTTTGGGATTCTGTGGAATCCTAGTAGGTCTTTACATGCGCTCTGTGACAGATCCTGCGGTCTTTTTAGCAAAGACAGCACTTACACAATTTGCAATGACGCATTTAAGTCCCTTCTTCGGAGGTCTTGTTCTCGGGACAATTTTCATTGCCTGTGTTGGCACCGGGGCAGGACTTTCTTTGGGAGTAGCAAGTGTCTTAAATCGCGATATTTTTGCGCGTATTGCAACCCGTACTGTTTCGCGTTTAGGCGCTGGAAACGTAACTCGGGTTCTTATTCTCGCTGTCTTAGCCTTGGGTTGTGTCTTAGCTTCAGGGCCCTTAGGGGATATGGTCCTTAACTTTGCCTATCTCTCGATGGCGCTTAGGGGTGCTACGGTTTTTGCTCCCTTGTGTTTCTTACTTTGGGCTCGTGGGAGGGTTCCACGGCGCTACGCTGTTGCCTCAATTATCGTTGCGCCACTCGTAGATCTCTTCTTTACTGAAGTCCCAGCGCTCGCAGGGCTCTTAGGAGGTTCTGACGCACTGTTTCTTTCCATTGCAATCGCCTTGGCGATTATGTTCTACGGGCTTTACGCAGGAGAAAAGAAGCCTCGCTCTTAGGGCTTTAAGCGCCGCACATGAAGTAAGTTAAATTTCTTCTTAAGAGAAAAAATTCGCTTCAGAAAAGAGAACCCCGAAAACTCATTCGAGTAATCGGGGCGTCTTCTGCAAAAATGGAGATTCAGGAAGGAATCTTACTTCTTAGCCGCGGCCTTCTTAGCGGCGGGCTTCTTCGCGGCGGGTTTCTTCGCAGCGACTGCCTTCTTTGCAACGGGCTTCTTCGCGGCGGGTTTCTTCGCAGCGACAGCCTTCTTAGCAACGGGCTTCTTCGCGGCGGGTTTCTTCGCAGCGACAGCCTTCTTGGCAACGGGCTTCTTCGCGGCGGGTTTCTTCGCAGCGACAGCCTTCTTCGCAGGAGCCTTCTTCGCAGCAGGCTTCTTCGCAGCGACGGCCTTCTTAGCCGGGGCCTTCTTCGCAGCAGGCTTCTTCGCAGCGGGCTTCTTCGCAGCGGCGGCCTTCTTAGCCGGGGCCTTCTTCGCAGCGGGCTTCTTCGCTACGGCTTTCTTTGCCGCAGCCTTCGGAGCCGCCTTTTTTGCAACTGCTTTCTTCGCGGGAGCGGGTTTAGCCGCCTCGGCGGGTTTTGCGGCCACTTCCGCCGCTTTCTCAGGAGCATTCGTCATTACTTTTTCCTTTGGTTGTGTAGCCACGGCTACGTTGGGTTGACGAGAGAATAAATCTAGGTCGAGGATTTCCGAGAGCAACGAAGTCGAGGCTTCGTACATTTCCTTGGCAACAGGTTCTGTAATGCGTCGCGCTTCGGACGTCAATTCGCCACGGAAAGCAACGGCAGCTTTAAAGAGTCTGTCTGTCGCTTCTTTAATACGCGACTCATCGGTCTTTTTCGTGATGGGCATGTGCTGACTCCAAGGAGAAAATCTTACGTGCATAAGGTTATCACCTTCGAAAAAAAATAGGCAATAAAAATGCATGAAGTTTGAGAAAAATTTCCTCTGTTTGCGTCGTATTTTTTTAAATCACGCGTGGGAGGTTCTCTTCGAGGAGAATCAGAGAGCGAAATTTCTCCTCGCATTTCTTTTCTGTTGTGCGTCGGTTGTGTTTTTTCTCAGGAATGTTTTCTGGGAAAAATGTGAGAAGAGAAGCCACGGAAATTTTCAGTTCAATGCGAAGAAGTTAGTGATCGAATAGGAGAAAAGAAATGACTCTCAAGAAAAGACTCTCGATGAGAAGAAAAATGTGAATCCCCAAGTTTATTTTGCTAAACTGCGCCCCGCTCTCTCGCGACCTAGCGACGCTGATTGCCGTTTTTTTATATTGGAAGGGTGGCAGAGAGGTCGAATGCGCCGGACTCGAAATCCGGTGTACGGTTATACCGTACCGTGGGTTCGAATCCCACCCCTTCCGCCAAGAGACATATTTCTCGAGTTCTCTTGCTTGGCTGTGAATCGAAGCAGAAAAAATCTCGACAGAAAAAAGAAAATGCCATCTTGCCCGTGGAGTGTCTTCTCTATTGGAATGTATCTTGTGGGTTGCGAGTAGATTAAAGGATATCGAAACGTACTGCGGATTCTTGTGTGTGAGAGTCCAAGAATTTTTTAATCAGGAAAAAACGCCTTCTCCTATTGTGCGTCCCTTCTCTTTTATGCGTAAAGAGTGAGAAGGGCAAAGTGCTGGAGAAAAGAGTTTTAGATATTTTTTCTTAAATTGCTTTGAGGTTTTAAGAGCGTGGCTAATACCATAGATCCCTCAATTGTTATTGAAACAGCGCTTCTCACGAGTCCCGTGGCACTCAAGGTAGAGGACCTCTCGCGGCTTTTCGATGGCTCGCTTGATAGCGATGCTCTCTACGATGCACTGGGTCGTGTTGCTTCCCATTGGCTAGAACGTGGACTGCGACTTAAGGAAACGGAAAGCGGCTGGAGGTTTCAGAGCGTGGCTGAAATTGCGCCCTACCTTGCAAAGCTCACAGAGGAAAAGCCCGCAAAGTACTCTCGCGCTGTTCTTGAGACGCTAGCGATCATTGCCTATAGACAGCCTGCAACCCGTGGTGACATTGAAGAGATTCGCGGTGTCACTGTGAATCCCAATGTTATCCGCCAACTTGAAGAGCGTGGGTGGATTGAAGTCATTGGCCATAGGGAAAGCCCAGGAAGGCCTGCACTCTTTGCTACAACAGGGCTTTTCTTAGATGACTTGGGGCTAAAGAGTTTGGCTGACCTCCCAGCGCTTAAGGGTGAAGAGCCTAAGGGAGAAGAGTTCGAACTCTTCGCTAACGAATTCGCAGATAAGGTTTCAGGAGAAGCGGATTCAAGTGAAGAGAAGGAAGACGCCGCTCCTAGTGAAGCCCTCACAGGGGAAGAAAAAGGCTTGGAAGAAACCGAACCTCAGAGTGAAACAAAATAAAACTGCGTGACTCTTAAACGAGACGAAAACATCATGCGTAAAGAAGAAGAAACACCGAAGGAAGAGTTAGCTGAAGAGGCGGAGATGCCTGCTACTTCCGAAGAGGCAACTAAAGAGAAGAAGACTACCGTTCGCAAAAGACGTGTAGCAGCCAAAAAAACTACTACAAAGAAAGCGACAACGACAAAGACGACCAAACCCCGCACTAGAAAGGCAAAAGCCTCAAAGGCGAAGGTAGAAGATGTCGTCGAAGTTTCTCCAAGTGGTGAAGCCCTTCCCAAGGTAGAAGAAACTTCGAGGGAAGTGCAGACGAAAACCGAAGAAGTCGAGGTCGTAAAAGAAGGAACTCTCCCTCTCACCGAAGAGCCTGCAGTAGAAGAAGAGGTCTCTTGTAAGAGTGAATCCGTAACAGGTGAAGACGTCGTAGTTTCCTTCGAAGAGACGGATAAAGAGCCTCCCGTAGAGAGAACTGTTGCAGAAGAAAAAGTAGATACGCCCGTCGAAGTAGAGGAAGCGGAAGAGCCTTCTAAAGAAGAAAAAGAAGAGACAAAAGAAAAAAAGCGTTTTACCCCCATCATTGAAGTTCCTGATGTCACGGGCCTCACAGAAGAAGAGGCAGAAAAGAGTTTTACTGCAGAACGCTATTTTGACCCCATGGTTCAAAAGCGCGGAAAGAAGGCCGCTAAGAAAGCCCTAGTCGCTCAGAGTGAGAAGCTTCACAAAGTGCTTGCTGATGCTGGTATGGGTTCAAGACGCGATATGGAGCAACTCATTCTCGAAGGAAGAATTTCTGTTAATGGCGTTCCCGCTCACTTGGGACAGCGCGTTCTTCCGACAGACATCGTTCGCATGAATGGTCGCGTTGTTAAGCAGGCAAATTCAGCAGACGGGAAAAAGAAGACGCCTCGCGTTCTTATCTATAACAAACCCGCAGGAGAAATCGTCACGCAGGACGATCCCGAGGGACGCCCTACAGTTTTTGAACACCTCCCGAAGGTCTCCAACGGTCGTTGGGTCTGTGTTGGGCGCTTAGATTTAAATACCGAGGGGCTTCTCCTTTTCACAACAAGTGGAGAATTGGCAAACCGCTTGATGCATCCACGGTACGGCGTTGAGAGACAGTACGCGGTGCGTGCTGCAGGAGTCCTCACAGAGGAAGCCCGCACGGCTCTTACAACGGGAATCGAATTAGAAGATGGCCCCGCGGCTTTCACATCCGTTGAAGATAAAGGCGGAGAAGGGGTGAATCGTTGGTATCTCGTCACAATCGAAGAGGGAAGAAACCGCGAAGTAAGACGCATGTTTGCAGCCGTTGGCCTTACGGTAAGTCGCCTAATTCGTGTGCGGTACGGTGCAATACAACTTCCTCGCACACTCGCGCGTGGAAAGACTCTGGAATTGCGTGGCGATTGGGTGAACGCTTGGATGGCGGATTTGCGGGTGCAGGCAACTGACATTGCTCCGGCGAAGAAAGAAGGTTCCTCAAAGTTTTCTAAGCAAGGGGGTAAGCACCATAAGCCCAATAAACATAACGGCAACAAGCAGCGCGCAATTGACCCCATGACAAGTACGGTTCATTACCTTGCAAGCGGTAGCCTCGGAGAATCCACGAAGCTCTTTGCAAGGCGACTGTCTGATTCGCAGCCAGGAGGGTTTAATTCGGATAGAGGCCACGGAAAGCACCACTCTAAGAAAAGGCGCTACTAAGTTGTGTTGCGTTTTTCTGTACTGTGAATAACTCGAGGAAGAAACTTTGGGAAAGGCGAATTCACCATGAGAAGGCAGATACGAGATTTATTAATTTTTATCGCAGTGATTGTTTTTGAGTTTGTCATTGCCTATCAGATTTACAAGGCCTATACGTCGCCCTATTCGTCTTATTACTACGGGCCTGATGTCTTGAGTTTCATCGCCGTGACATTTGCTGCCTATTTCATATGGAAGGCAATCGAGGCTGGGTATATAACGGGTAAGTCACACCTTAAGTTAGTCAATCGTTATTCAATTTTTGCCTTCGGAGTTTATGTCGCTTTTGCCGCACTTTCCGTGCACGGCAATTCTCTCAAAGAGAACCCAGATAGACTCGTATTACCGCTTGTTGAGATATTTGGTGCAGTGCAACTTGTGCTTTACCTTATTGCCTATAAATTGACTGAAAGAAGGCACCCGCAAGCAGAAAATGTCCCGGGGCAAGAAAGGTTCAAGGAAGAAAGAGAAGAAAAATCTTCCTCATTATCCAAGGAACGCGCTAGGCTCCTGAGGGCAGCTGAGTTTGAAAAGGACTTTGGATTGGATTTGGAAGCTAAAAGCGGCTTAGATGCTTTAGACAAAAGGGAGCATCTAGAACGAATAAAGGACATTCTTAAGGAGCATTTTGAGGCTTACCTTCGAAGCGCTCAAGCCTTAATTGCTAAAGATAAAACGCTTGCAAAAACACAAAAGACAGAAGAACTGTTGCGTGCCATTGGACTCTATTCTTTGCAACTTCTATTTCTTAAGACACGGGAAAAAGACTTAGAGAATATGCCAGTCAGCCAAGAAGAAATCGAGGCTTTCTTAAAAGACAACGGTTGTGAGGCTCTTTTGGAAGAAAGGGCTGCGCTCGATGGCTGGCTCGAAGAAAGAAAAAGGCAATGTTTTGGAGGAGAAACGATCAGTCCGCAATCAGAGGCTAAAGAAGATTCTCTTCAGAAGAAATGCCTTTTCTTGGCTCTTGAGATATTTGCGCCAATCTTCGAATAGTAGTCTCTCCTGCATTCCACATGCGGGACTGCGAAAAGGTGACTTACGGATTCGCTCGCAAAAGCAAATCTGTTTACACAACCTTCCTTAACCGTAGGCTACGATTTGCTTACTCTCTGCGCTATAGACAAGACCAACATGAATGCGTTTTTCCATCGTGCTTTCTACTCTGTATTGCTGTCCAAGACGAAATGCGCATAGAGGGGTGACACTTCCTCAACTCTTTCTCTCCCGAGCATGATTAGCATCGGTCCTGTTCAAGAAATTGCCGATCTTGGAGAGAATAATTTTTCCCAAGTGCTGTAAAAAAGCCCTTTTACAATCTTCTCAAAGCGCGCTTTACTATCGTTGTCGGCGCCTAAACTTTTTGTGCGTTGCAAAGGCTTCTTGTGCGAGGAGGCTTCTTTCCTTTAGGTTGTAGACAACAATGTTAAAGCCATCTTCTGCCTTGCTTCGTTCAACGCAGTTAATTGCAACAGCCGCTAAATCGCTGCTTCCTGTTGCGCTTCGAACGAGAACGTCAATGTTATTCACCATGAATTCTTTTTCAACGGATTTACTTCCGCTCGCTTCAAGAAGAGGCTTATCTGTGAGTGCTGCGATATAAGCCAAGGTCCCTTTTCCTAGGATATCTGCTTTTAGACCAAATGAGCGAAGATATTCGATATCGGATTCTTTGAGGTATCGCGTGGCATTGTCTTGTAGCGTGAAGACAATAAGAGTGTCTTTGGATTGCACATCTTTCACGGACTTTAAGAAGCAATTCAAATCTCGAATGCAGAATTTTGAAATGTCTGTTTTTGAGGCCCTTGAATCAATCTTTCCGAGTTTCTCCATGAAACTCGATCCAGCAGAAAGTTCCTGATTGAGTTTGTCAAATCCAAGCCTTTCAACAAGTGTTGGTTGCGCGCTGAAAAGATTGACGCCGAGACCAAGTTTCTCGCCAGGAATTTTTGCCCCTATAGAAGCTAAAATTGTCGGAAAGAAATCAAACGTTGAGTATTCTCTTTCGCGAGGAATTTTGAGGGGGGGGGTAGCGGCATTTAAGAAGAGAGTGAAAGCGCGCCGCTTAATTCTAGGGATATTCGCCGCATAGTCTTTTGCCATAGTGGGATGATCACCATGCAAAACGACGGTAGTATTTTCGTAGAAAGGTTGTTTTTTTATCCATTCGACAAAGGAAGTGACCTGACGGCTCGAACAGTGGTAAACATTCGAATACGCATCAGGAAAGTCTTTTGGGCAAATGTCGCAGATAAACCCATTAGGGAAATGCGTGTCGTACGTGTAAAGCGTAAAAGCGAAGGGTTTTTTATTGCTTGAGAGCATGGTCAATTTGTCTTTAGCAACTTCAAAAAGTTTCTTATCTTCAAAACCTCCCCAGACGAAATAATTTTTGGGAATAAGACCGTGGCGGTTTGCGTATTTGTAGTCAATGACCTTGTAGTTGCCATGTTCGCGGTAAAAGAGTTCTGCGCCAGAAAAAGTCATATCAAGGCCTTCTAAAACTAGGGTTTGATAGCCTGCGTCTTCTAAGACATCTCCTAGGGCAGTGAGGTCTTCAAAGAAGTGATTCTGAGAGGACATGGCATTACCATCGATGGAAATTTTGAGCGGCAATCCTGTCTCTGTTGCAAAGGCCGCGCCCATTGTCCATGTCGCACCCGCAGGGCAGAGAGCGCCGTTGATTTTCTGGGGGTTGCCAGAAAAACTTTCCCCAGAGAGGGCAAGACTGGTTAGCTCAGGAATGGTGGTTACTTGAAATTCTCCGCCCTTCGCTTTGTCTGCGAAAGTTGTTTCCATGGATTCAAGATAGATATGGATGAGATTGCGCTTTTTCTCAGGAAAAGTAATCTCAACCATGTCGGGGTTCACATAGTTATCTGCAATGAAAGTTGTTTGGTTGACTTTCTGTTGGCTTTTAAAGAGTTCAGCGAAATGCGTTGTTTGGACTTCGTAACGAGCAAAAAAGAAAGCACCCGCAGCAATGAGAACGATAAAGGAAGAAAGAGTGAAGCCGCGAAGATATTTCCATGCAATCGCAGAAAGTAGTGCCAATGCACCTAACGGCGCTACAAAATAGCGCAACATAGGTTCAATGTAAGAAAATGGGAGTTTTCCAACAGGGGCTTTTAGTGCAAAGAGGATTTCATCGGCACTTGCTTGTGGATACGAAAAATAAAGATAACAACACAGAGCAAGAATAAGAATTGCCAAAAAAAGAATTGCTACGCCGATAAGGCGCAGAAGACGAATTCTCATGACTTCCCCTCCCCAAAGAAATCCTGAAGTCTTGAAAGGACAACTTTCCAGTTTAAATATCTCGTATTTTTGTGCGTCTAGAAGACGGGCATCACAATACCCCGAGTACGGCGAGATTGCTAGGAAGGAGGGAGGAAATTTGAGTAATGCGAAATCACTATATCAGCTTGTTAGCAATGTCTGCTTCGCTCTCAAGGTACCGTGCCGGATCAAAAGCAATTGTTTTGCCATTCACTGTTAATTTCCCTCAAATGCTTTTCTAACTTTTGACTCGATAGTCACGCAAACCTTTAGGATCTCCGC
>CAVLDT010000010.1:1528-17329 GCA_963661915.1 Duodenibacillus sp. | reverse complement strand
CATAATTTTTTCGTGTGCCAACGATGGTCAAATACCCTGTTTGATAGAGAAGAACCTCTACGGGTATTTCCGAAGGCGTCGAAGCGGCACCGAGCATAGAGATATCTACCGTCGTCGGCGTGTCAAAATTTTCTGGATTAATTGCGCCATGCATAGCGATCCAGTTTTCTAGCCAGGTAGACACTCCGCCCGATTCAAACCAATAATTTTGGAATCCGTCCTCAGGATACGAAAAGAAGTTAAGAACCGACCACGGAGCAAAGACGTGTGTACGCGCTTTCTCATCGAAACAAAAACCATCGTAATGATTGACCAAGGCGTCCATCAGAGACTGGTGAGAGTAGTCTCTTTCGTGATTTTCGCATTGGATAATATTGAGTTGCGTTAGGGCATTCTCCAAGTAGTCGGGGAAATATTTTTCAACTTCCTCTTTCGTGTAGCCCAAAAGTTCACCGTACTTGGGTTTTAATGAAATGTCCGTGAGATTGTTTAGTGTTGAAAAAATGCTCACCTGTCGATACTTGGTAATGCCCGTGATAAAGAGAAAACGAAATGCTCCAGAAGCAGATTTAAGTCGGCTAAAGAAGTCAGCCATGATGTTACGGATTGCTTCAAAGAATGCTGGGTTATTGAGTTGCTCCGTTAATGGTGCATCGTATTCGTCAATGAGAAGAACTATGGGACCACAAGGAGGCGAACTTAAGAATCCTGAGAAATAATCCATAAAAGAGGAATTATCTTTTTCAGAATAGGTAAAACCAATAGAGGCAAAGCGCGCTAGCAATTGACTCTCAAGAGCACGTCGAAATTCAGTTTCGTCTTTTTTGCCTTTAAGTAGAGAAAAGTCTAAGGCGACGACGGGGTAGGTTCTGTCTTGCCATGTCTTTTCAATAGCAAGTCCTTTGAAATCACGGAGCCCGTATTTGAAAAGCGATTCCAGGGTTGAGACAAGTAATGACTTTCCAAAGCGCCGAGGGCGGGCAAGAAGGACAAAACTTTCCTCATCAATCAGCTTTGCAATCGTGGCCGTCTTGTCAACATAAACGCAGTTATTCTCTCGCAAGGCAGGAAATGAAGAGAGTCCCTTTGGAAGTCTAAAGAAACTAGGCTTTTGATTATTTGGAATCTGCATAAAGGCCCCTCAGCGCAACAGCGGTTGCTAAATGGGAAAGTCAGGGAAACATAAACTTACGCACGAGTCTAATGATGGCAAGGAAAAATGCTCGGTTTACCGCCTGTAAAGACGGACTTTTTCGATGGAGCCCCGTCAAGTTCATGCTCGTGTTGCAAAGAAACATCACTTTCCTAGGCAAACTCCCTAGGTTTTTAGCGAAAAATCCGCCAAAATCAGTGTAAACCCCTTGTTTTCTTCCCAATCGCTCCTTATAATCGCGCCCGTAGGAATCAGGAGCCTTGCTTTTGTTTTCACATCGCTAATATCCATTTGTGATTGCTTCACAAATTGGCTCCCAAAAGAATGGGAGAGAAATTAGGGATGGGCACGTTGCCCGTCCTTTTTTTTGGACTTTTTTATTTGATGGAAAAGCATGCAAAAGAGCAGTGCTGAAATTGAAAATCTCATCGCAGAGACCGTCACGGGGCTTGGCTTTGAATTCGTTGAATTCGAGCGTCTTCCGCGTGGGCTTTTGCGTGTGACAATCGACTCGGAAAAGGACGGCGGCATCGCGGTCGATGACTGCGAACGCGTAAGCGACCAACTGACGCGCCTTTTTACCGTGGAAGATATCGATTTTGACCGCCTTGAGGTTTCAAGCCCAGGTGTGGACCGTCCCTTAAAACGCCTCTCCGAATGGCGTCGTTTCGTGGGACGTGTGGCGCATGTGGAGCTCTATGAGCCACTTCATGCCGAAGGGCTTCCTGAGGCAGGGAGAAGGAAATTCGATGGGAAGATTCTCGCTGTTTCTGAAGAGGATGATGCCATCTGTTTTTCCATCGAAGAAATTCATTTCGCACGTACGCCCTCGGAGGCCGCTCGTGCAAAGAAAGCTAAGGGGAAAGCCCTCGAAGCTAAAGAACCGGTTTCGGTGCGTTTCGCGTTTGCGGACGTGGACCGTGCCAACTTAATTGCCCAACTTGACTTTAAAGGAAATAAACGATGAGCCGCGATATGCTCGAGATGGTCGATGTTCTGGCCCGTGAGAAAGAGGTTGAGAAGAGTGCCGTTTTCGGCGTCCTGGAACTTGCTTTGGCGAGCGCTGTGAAAAAAGCGCAATTCCCAGGCGAAGATGCAGATGTGCTTGTCAAGGTTGATACAAACACTGGCGACTGGACAGCAACACGCCGTTGGCTCATTGTCGACGATGCCGCAGGCTTGCAGCAGCCTGACCGCGAGGAGATGTTCTCTGACATTACGGAGGACTACCCAACGCTTAAGGTTGGCGATTACATCGAAAAGCCCGTGGAAAATATCAACACCTCTGGGCGTCGCTTCGCGCAGGATGCAAAGCAGGTTATCTTGCAGAGGCTTCGTGATGCAGAGCGCGAGCAGGTCTTAAAGGAATTCCTAGAGCGCGATGAGAAGATCGTAAGTGGTCAAGTAAAGCGCGTCGATAAGGAAGGGGCCATCATTGAAATTGGTCGCCTTGAAGCGCGTCTTCCCCGCACAGAGATGATTCCCCGTGAAAATCTTCGTACAACAGATCGCGTCCGCGCCTATGTGCTTCGTATTGAAGAAAACGCCAAGGGTAAGACAGTGATTCTTTCTCGCTCCTGCCCGCAGTTCTTGGTGAAACTCTTTGAACTCGAGGTTCCAGAAATCGAAGAAGGTGTTGTGGAGATTAAGTCCGCGGCACGCGACCCAGGGATGCGTGCGAAGGTCTCTGTCATGAGCCACGATAAGCGTGTGGAACCCGTTGGAACCTGCATCGGTATCCGTGGGTCTCGCGTTACGGCTGTGACAAATGAACTCGCTGGCGAACGTATTGACGTTGTTCGTTACGATGACAACCCCGTGCAGTACATCGTGGAAGCCTTAAAGCCCGCGAAGGTCACGAAGGTTGTTGCAGATGAAGAAACCAACTCGATGGATGTGATGGTCGATGAGGATAACCTCGCGATTGCCATCGGCACGCACGGACAGAACGTGCGCCTTGCTACGGAACTCACCGGTTGGCAGATCAACATCATGACCTCGGAAGAAGCCGAGAAGAAGCATGAAGAGGAAATCGCAGAGGCCCGAGCCGAATTCGTGAAAGAGCTCGACATGGACGATGAAGCCGCAGTTGCTCTTATCGATAGTGGCATCTACAGCTTAGAAGAACTCGCCTATGTCCCAGAGCAAGAAATCGTCGATTTGGGGCTTTTCGACCGCGAGACGGTTGTAGAACTCCGTGAAAGAGCTAGAAGCGCACTTCTTTCTCGCGCACTAAAGCGTGAAGAGAACTTGCGTCAGGCCGATTCAACGCTCCTTGCTGTCTCAGGGATGGATAACGACTTAGCGGCAACCTTAGTGAGTAAGGGCGTTAAGACCGGAGACGACCTCGCAGACCTTGCTACGGATGAACTCGTTGAAATGGCGGGCATTACTGAGGAGCGTGCAAAAGAGCTCATCATGGCAGCACGCGCCGCTTGGGCCGAGGGTAAGTAGGAAGAGCACCGCTAGGGAGACAAACGATTTATGGCAATTAGTACAGTTACCGAATTTGCCCGGGAACTCAAGATTCCCGCCAAGGTGCTCGTCGAGCAGTTGCGATCGGCGGGGATCTCTGTAGAAAATGAGAATTCAACCGTGAGCGATGCTGACAAGGCAAAACTCTTGGAGAATCTTCACACGGAGCGTACGCAGAATACGAAGCCGCGGAAGATTACGATTATGCGTCGTGAGACCTCGACAATCCGTCAGCATGACGGACAGGGTGGGGCGCACACGATTGAAGTGGAAGTAAGAAGGCGCCGCGTCTTTGTAAAGAACACACAGGCCGCCACTGACAGAGCCGCTCAGATGAAAGCTGCACGCGAAGAGATGGAAGCGCGGGCTCGTGAGCAACTCGCCGCGAAGGCCGCAGCTGAGGCCGCTACCGCTAAGAAGGTAGAAACTCCTGCAGCGGCGCCGAAGATGGCAACTCCCGCCCCAGAGGCAAAGCCCACAGCAGCAACTGAGGTAAAGACAGAGGTAGCTCCAAAGGCTGAGGTAAAAGAAGCATCAACCAGCTCCGCTGAGGTTAAAAAAGAAGTTCTTTCCAAGGTAAGTGAGACTCCTGCTACTAGTGAAAAAGCCGAAGTAAAGGCAGAGCAGAAGAAAGAAACCGCGGAAGAAAAGCCCGCTTCGGCAAAGCCTCAGGAGGTGAAGCCTGCGGTAGAAAAGAAAACAACAGAGCCTAAGAAAGAAGAAAAAGCGCCTGCGGCTAGCAATCCTAAGGCAGAAGCAAAGCCTGAAGCAAAGAGCCAGCAGAAGAAAGCTCCGATGCAGCAGCAGAATAAGCCACGTAAGGGTGAAAACCAGCAAAAGGCGGCTAAGCCCGTTAATGCTACTAACGCGAGAGCACAGCAACCAAAGCAGCCTCAGAAACCCGAAGTAAGTGCTGAAGAACGCGCTCGCCTTGAGGCCGAGAGAAACGCTGCTCGCCGTAAGGCGCAGGAAGAGGCCGAAGCTATCCGTCAGATGCTTGCTCGTCCTAAGGTTGTTCTTAAGGCTAAGGCAACCCCTGCTGCAAAGGGAGCTCCTGCAGCCGCGCCTGCGACAAAAAAGGAAGAAAAGAAATCTGAACACCGTAAGGGTTCCTCTCAGAACAACACCGCGGAAAAGAACGAAGGAAATGGCGGCAAGAAAGGCGGCTTTAAAGGCCGTGGCCGCAACGATCGCTCTATGAACGATAACGGTTGGGGTGAGGATTCTCGCTCACATCGTGCGATGAAGACTCGTGGGGCGATTGATGATGGCTCAGAGGAGGAAACGAGCTGGAGATCTCGCTCGAGAAAACCAAAGCGCGATCGTAACGCAGCAGTGGCTGCCACTCCCGCAGAGCCTATTGTTCGCGAAGTAAGTGTCCCAGAGACAATTTCCGTTGCTGACCTAGCGCGTAAGATGGCCGTGAAGGCAACTGAGGTGATTAAGACCTTAATGAAGATGGGTCAGATGGTCACCATCAACCAGATGCTTGACCAAGACACCGCGATGATTATCGTCGAAGAGATGGGACACAAAGCCGTACAGGCTAAGATCGATGACCCTGAGGCACTCTTAGGAGAGTTGGCAGGCGCCTCTCAGAATTATCCTGCGACACCCCGTCCCCCTGTTGTGACGATTATGGGTCACGTCGACCATGGTAAGACATCGCTCTTAGACTATATCCGTCGTGCGAAGGTTGCAGCAGGAGAAGCTGGTGGCATCACGCAGCACATTGGTGCTTACCACGTAAAGACTCCGCGCGGCATCGTGACCTTCCTCGATACACCGGGCCACGAGGCATTTACAGCAATGCGAGCCCGTGGTGCGCAGGCAACCGATATCGTCATTCTCGTTGTCGCGGCAGACGATGGTGTGATGCCGCAGACAAAAGAAGCTATTGCGCACGCTAAGGCCGCTAAGGTTCCGCTTGTTGTTGCAATCAATAAGATTGATAAGCCAGAAGCAAACCCCGAGCGTGTCCGTAACGAACTCGTTCAAAACGGCGTGATGCCTGAGGAGTATGGTGGCGATGTGCCCTTTATCCCCGTGTCAGCTAAGACCGGTCAGGGCGTTGATGAGCTGCTCGAGAACCTTCTATTGCAGGCAGAGATGCTCGAATTGAAGGCACCAGCCGAGGGGCCCGCCAAAGGCCTCGTAGTCGAGAGCCGTTTGGATAAGGGCCGTGGCCCCGTGGCCTCTGTCTTGGTGCAGGCAGGCCTTTTGAAGAAGGGCGATATTGTTCTCGTCGGACAGGCCTACGGACGCGTCCGCGCGATGAATAACGAACTTGGGAAGTCGGTGCCTGAAGCAGGTCCTTCGATTCCTGTGGAAATCTTAGGATTGTCAGACGTCCCACAGGCCGGCGACGTGCTCCTCACCGTTCCCGATGAAAAGAAAGCCCGTGAAGTGGCGCTCTTCCGACAGAGCCGTAACCGTGACGTTCGCTTGGCACAGCAGCAGAGCGCACGTCTTGATAATGCCTTTAACCAGAATGGCGATGTGAAGACACTCTCTGTTGTTATTAAGGCTGACGTTCAGGGCTCTCAGGAAGCAATTTCTGCTGCGTTGCAGAAACTTTCCACCGATGAAGTCCGTGTGCAGGTTGTCTACAGCGCCGTGGGTGGTATTTCTGAAACCGACGTTAACCTTGCTGCCGCAAGCCGCGCAATCATCATTGGCTTTAACGTGAGAGCCGATGCGATGGCTAAGAAGACAGCGGAAACGAACGCCATCGAAATCCGCTACTACAACATCATTTACGATGCAATCGATGATGTGAAGGCGGCTATGAGTGGCATGCTTGCTCCGGAGAGAAAGGAGACGGGTATTGGGTTACTCGAAATCCGTCAGACGATTCACATTCCGAAGGTGGGACTTATTGCTGGGTGCCGCGTCATGGAAGGCGTGGTCCGGAGAGGTGCCAACGTGCGGCTTATTCGCGACAACGTTGTCGTTTGGACTGGAGAACTTGCAAGTCTCAAGCACTTTAAGGACGATGTCCGTGAAGTGCAGGCTGGAAACGAATGCGGACTTTCGCTTAAAGGCCACGATGACATCAAAGAGGGCGATCAACTCGAAATCTTTGAAGTCACAGAAATCGCACGCACGCTTTAGGAGAGACGCGGATGAAGGCATCGAAACCTGGACGCAGTGTTCGCATCGCAGATCAGATTGCTCGCGACGTCGCGGAGCTTATCCCCAAGGAGCTTCGCGACCCGAGAATCGGTTTTGTAACCATCACGGGTTGCGAAATCACACCTGACTATGCGCATGCGAAGCTTTACTTTACGGTCTTAGGAGCAGATCCCGAGGAGTCTCTCGCAGGGCTTAACGCCGCTGCAGGGAGACTCCGTAGTCTTATCTTTAAGAAACTTACCATTCACACAGTCCCGACACTGCACTTTGCGCACGACACATCGGTTGAACGGGGCTTTGCGATGGATCAGGTGATTAAAGAAGCGATGGATGTGACGCGAGAATCTGAAGCAAGAGAATCGAAGTCTCAAGCGGAAGATTCTGAGAAGCAAGTTGAAGGTAAGGACGCTTAGATAGTATGAGTAAAAAAGGCGAGCCAGTGGATGGCGTTTTGCTACTAGATAAGCCCGAGCGGATGAGTTCCAACTGGGCCTTGCAGCTTGCGCGCCGACTACTTAATGCAGAGAAGGCTGGACACACCGGGACACTTGACCCGATGGCAACCGGCCTCTTGCCGCTTGCCTTCGGGAATGCTACGAAGTTCTCCACGGATTTGCTTCACGCAGACAAAACCTACATCGCAACGCTTCGATTTGGAGTTCGTACTGATACGCTAGATAAGACTGGCGAGGTTGTTGGCGTGAGTGCTGTTCGTCCGAGCCTAGAAGAGATTGAGGCGGTAATTCCAGAATTCACAGGAAAGATTTTGCAGCGCCCGCCGATGTACTCTGCGATAAAAAGAGAGGGAAGAAACCTCTATGAACTTGCCCGACGCGGAATCTCTGTGGAAAGAGAAGCCCGAGAGGTGGAGGTTAAGAGCCTAAAGGCGCTTTCTTTTGACGGAGAAGAACTCACATTTGAAGCGAAAGTTAGTAAGGGAACATACATACGGGTGTTAGCTGACGATTTGGCGATTCGCCTTGGGACGTACGCGCACCTTACGGCCTTACGCCGCATTGCGGTTGGAGACTTAAGAATCGAGGATGCAGTCTCTTTTTCCGCATTAGATGATAAAGAGAAAACAATTGAAGAGCGTCGTGCTCTCTTAAAGGGAGCGGACTTTCTACTGAGAAGTTTGCCTGATTTACGTCTTAGTTCTACGGATGCTAAGAGGCTACAAAACGGGCAAAGGCTAGCCATAGGGGCCACGCTTCGAGGCGAGGCGAGAGCCTATGGGCCAGAAAATCAATTATTGGGAGTGGTTCAAGTGGACGCACGTGGTGTTGTTCACCCGAGCCGCTTAATTAAGTTTCTAGGAAATACCGAGATTTAATCGGAATAGCAAAGAAAGAAGAAAAATTATGACACGAGCGATTCGCAATATTGCCATCATTGCCCACGTTGACCATGGTAAGACGACCATGGTCGATAAGTTACTGCAATGTGCAGGGACCTTCCGTGAGAACGAGCAGGTCGACGAGCGCGTAATGGATAGCGGCGACATTGAAAAAGAGCGCGGCATTACGATTCTCGCCAAAAACTGCGCAGTCGAATACGAAGGTATTCACATTAACATCATTGACACACCGGGGCATGCAGACTTCGGTGGCGAAGTCGAGCGTGTGCTCTCGATGGTTGATGGCGTCCTCCTCCTCGTTGACGCTGTCGAAGGCCCCATGCCACAGACCCGTTTTGTGACACGTAAGGCCTTGGCAGCGGGACTGAAGCCCATCGTTGTTATCAATAAGATCGACCGTGTTGGAGCTCGCCCTGAATGGGTTGTTAACCAGACCTTTGACCTCTTTGATAAGTTGGGTGCTACGGAAGATCAGTTGGATTTCCCCGTGATTTACGCCTCTGCTCTTGCTGGCTACGCAGGCTACACAACCGACGTCGCTGAGCTTGAGAAGATTGGTAACATGAAGGCAATCTTTGATACGGTCATTAAGTACGTTCCTGTGCGTGAAGATAATGCCGATGCACCGTTGCAGCTTCAGATCTGCTCCCTTGACTACAACAGCTATGTAGGAAAGATTGGCATCGGCCGTGTGCACCGTGGCCGCATTAAGGGTGGCGAGCAGGTCGCTCTCATGGATGGTCCAGGGAGCGAACCTCGCTTTGTGAAGGTTGGCCAAATCCTTCAGTTCGAGGGCTTGGATCGTAAGGTTGTTAACACCGCTCAAGCTGGCGACATCGTCCTTATTAACGGCATTGACGATTTAAATATCGGTACGACTATCACCTCCGTGGAGCACCCCGAGGCGCTCCCGATGCTTAAAGTCGATGAACCAACTCTTACGATGACCTTTATGGTCAACACCTCGCCCCTTGCTGGTAAAGAAGGGAAATACGTCACAAGCCGCCAGATTCGTGAACGTCTTGAGAGAGAACTCAAGAGTAACGTTGCCATGCGTATGCGTGAGACGGGAGATGAGACCGTTTGGGAAGTCTGCGGTCGTGGGGAATTGCATCTAACGATTCTCATTGAAAATATGCGCCGTGAAGGTTATGAACTTGCCGTGGGTCGCCCAAGAGTCCTTTTAAAGGAAGTCAATGGCGTAAAGCAAGAACCCTATGAACTGCTTACAGTTGATGTGGAAGAAGTGCATCAGGGCGCCGTGATGGAAGAATTGGGGCGCCGCCGTGGAGACCTCCTTGATATGGCCTCCGATAGCCGTGGCCGTACACGCCTTGAATACAGAATCCCCGCACGTGGCTTGATTGGTTTCCAATCGATGTTCCTTACGATGTGCCGTGGTACGGGCATCATGAGTCACGTTTTTGATAGCTATGGGCCGATTAAGCAGGGTGACGTAGGTGAACGCCGTTCTGGTGCGATTATCAGTCAGGATAACGGCGCCGCGGTTGCCTATGCGCTCTGGAAGATTCAGGAAAGAGGCCGCCTCTTTGTGAGCCCAGGGGATCCTCTCTATGAAGGTATGATCATCGGTGAACACGCTAGAGAAAACGACATCGTCGTAAATCCCATCCGCTGTAAGCAACTCACAAACATTCGTGCATCAGGCACGGACGAAGCCATCCGCCTTGTGCCCCCTGTTGTTTTAACGCTTGAGAGTGCAGTCGAATTCATCAACGACGATGAACTCGTCGAAATCACACCGAAGTCCATTCGACTTCGTAAGCGTTGGCTCAAAGAGTTCGAACGGCGCCGCGCTGCTCGTGCGGAACGTGAAGAAAACGGCGAAGAGGGTTAGTCGATGGCTAAGAAAGCCCTGCGTGCTTGCCCCTGTGGTTCGGGTAAATCTTTTGATTCGTGTTGTGGACGCTTCATAGTCAAAGGAGATTTACCCGCGACCGCTGAAGAGTTGATGCGAAGCCGTTACTCGGCTTTTGCTCTAGGTGACTTAAACTGGATACGCCTTACGTGGGCGCACGAGAAGTGCCCAGAGGATGTCTCCTGCGATAAGGATATCAAGTGGATTGACTTGAAGGTATTGGAAAGCCACGCGATAGATGATGCCCACGCCACAGTGGAATTTATCGCCCGAGGCCGTAAAGGCGCCGCAGGGGCTTTCCGAATGCACGCAGTCTCTCGCTTTGAGCAGCGTGATTCTCGCTGGTTTTACGTTGATGACGAACCCGAGAAGTAGGTTCTAATGACAGAGTCCCCCTACAGTAAGTGGCGCTTTTGCGTTGCTCCCATGCTCGATTGGACGGATACGCACTGCCGTGTGTTTCACCGTGCTCTAAGTAAGAGAGCACGTCTTTACACGGAGATGGTCACAGCTCCCGCGCTTGAATTTGGTCCAAGGGAGAGACTCCTTCGGCATAGCGAAGTGGAGAAGCCCGTAGCCTGCCAGGTAGGGGGAAGTGACCCCGAGCAACTTGCAAAGGTAGCTCGCATGATTGAAGCAGCGGGCTTTGATGAAATTAATCTTAACTGCGGCTGCCCATCGGAGAGGGTGCAAAAGGGAAGTTTTGGTGCTTGCTTGATGCTAGAGCCGCGGCTTGTTGCCGACTGCTACAAGGCAATTAAAGACGCCACAACGCTTGATGTGACGATTAAACACCGTGTAGGTGTTGACGGTAGGGACGACTACGGCTTTGTTCGTGATTTCGTAGGAGAGCTTTTTGCCGCTGGGTGCCGCGTTTTTATCGTACACACGCGGTCTGCTTGGCTTAAGGGGCTTAGCCCTAAAGAGAATCGCGAAGTTCCACCACTACGGCGTGAATATGCAGGGATGCTTAAGCGCGATTTCCCAGAGGCTACCATTGTTATTAATGGAGGCATTCACGACTTAGGACTCGCAGAAGAGCTCTTAAAAGATGTCGATGGCGTCATGGTGGGTCGAGAGGCCTATACCAATCCCTGGATACTTTCTGACGTGGATGCAAGGCTCTTTGGGGACGATGAGAAGCCAGTAACGCGCGAAGCTGTTATCGAAGCGATGACCGCGTATCTAGAAAGTAAGAAAGAAGACCCGAAACTTCTCCGTGCAACGGCGCGCCACATGTTGGGCCTCTTAAACGGCTTGGCTGGGGCGAAGGCTTGGAGAAGGTTTCTCTCGAACCTGGCTTCCTATGAACGCTTCGGAACGGACGTTTTGCGGGAAGCCTATGCAAAGGCTGGGTGGAGAGATAGCACAGAGCCTGATGCTTTCCGAGACGATGACGATTTTTTCTAAGGCTTCATTCGTCGTGACCAGCCATCTTCCCTTTCTTTTTTGAAGGCACGATTAACTCTTTAGTCGCCGCGATGGAATGCTTAAAGTGCTCTTCCCAGTTTTTCTTATAGGCTTTAGCCATGGCACTTGAGCGAATCACGAGAAGATTTTCGGCATTACGCGTTTCAGCTGATTTCGTAAAGTTAAAACTTCCTGTGATAACCGTGCTCTCATCGAGAATGATGACTTTGTTGTGCGCCGTGCGGTGTTTGTCGTCGATGTAGGTGGGAACGGAAGCTTCAAGAAGCTTTGGCACCGTATTGTGGTGATGGTGCTCCATTTCCTTATCCACGATGACTTTGACGTCAATCTTTCTTTTACTAACTGAAATGAGAGCATCGGTGATTCGCTTATTGGAAAATAAGAAAGCCTGAACTAAGACTTCTTTTTTCGCTGAATTAATGCCCTCTACGACGGCACCTTCTGCGCCGCCATTGGGAGAAAAGTAAAGATCTGCTTCAACGCCTTTGAAGGTTTCTGCTTTAACGCTAAAAGAAAGAAGGGTTAAAAGAGACAGGGTAAGGAGAAGATTCTTTCGCATCACTAGTTTCCAATCTCAATGGTTTTAAGCCGCTTTTTTTCGGTGTTCTTACCGACCCAAAATCTTAAGTAAATTCTCGTTAACAAAAAGCCGTGTCTTTGGCTGTGCGACTTCTCTTAAGATGCCAAAGGTTGTGAGTTCCGTAAAGTACTTTGCAGCCGTTTGCCGAGAGGCAATTTTTCTTGCCACAAGATTCTGAATGCGCACGTAGGGCATCGTGAAAATCAGGTTAAGAAGTTCAGTCGAGTAGATTTTCTTTAAGCGTGGGGTTTCTTTCATTTGACGAGCGACTTGCTGCTGCAAATTGGAAATGGCTAAGACTTTTTCGCGTGTTTTGTTTGCAGTGCTTTCAATCGCTTCAAGCATGAAAAGAATCCAGCGAGACCAATCACCGCTTTCCGTGACGGCTAGAAGCCTTGAGTAGTACTCGCTCTTGTGGGCGATTAGATACTGGCTTAAGTACAAAATGGGTTTATCGAGGAGCCCCTCGCTAACGAGATAAAGGATGTTAAGGATGCGTCCAGTTCTACCGTTGCCGTCGCTAAAGGGGTGAATCGCCTCAAATTGGTAATGAGCGACTGCGAGACGGATAAGAGGGTCAAGGTCTGTGATAGTGTTAAGGAACTCAGCCCAATTCTGGAGTTTATTTGCAATGAATTCTTTTCTCGCAGGCGGCGTATAGACGATACTGTGCATTCCGGCGTTTCCGATATAGGTACCTGGCATCGAGCGGAAATCTACATTTGTGCCTCGCAAGACTGAACAGACGGTAAGCGCAGTTCTTGCAGAAACGGGGCGTTTCTTTAAGGTATCTAAGCCCTTAAACATAGCGATGCGATACCGCATGGCCTCTTTTGTCATTGGGTCAAGGTGCTCTTCAGTTTCAAGCGAACGGAAAAGCGTATCAGCAGTGGTGACGATGTTTTCAATAGCGCTACTTGCCTGTGCCTCTAGAACTGGAATCGTGTAGATAAGCAACTCTTGGTTAGGAATTAGGGACACGGCTTGGCGCAATCCCTCGAGCGCAACACGTGCGGTAATGCATTTCTTAAGAACTTCCTTTGTTTCAAGCTCAACATTTGGCGGAAGATTTGGAAGTTCGTTAAAAGGGGCTTCTTTGTTCCAAGGGCTCATGACGCAATACGGTTAGGTTTTCCTATTTTCTAATCGGGATCTCATCAAACGAATTAGAAAACTTGCATGGACATGTCGAAATTTTCTTAAATTTTGACCATAAACAAAAGATGCGTTAAGAAAAAGTGATTTTCTTAACACATCGTGTGTCCTTAAAAGTTTTTTGAAACCTAGCTGGCGTCTTTGGCGTAAACCTTGCAGGGCTTTCCTGTCGAAGGGTTCGTTGTGTCAACATCAATGATGAGGGTTACGCTAGTTTTCCCTTTGAGCGCACTTAAGTTTGTGTTCTCAATGACGTGGCAATTGTGGCTCTCGCAGAGAATGTCTCGCGCTGTATGAGTTGCTCCCAAAGGACCAATCCCATGAGAATCAATCACGATGAAAGATGGGTGGTGGTTATCGAGAATTTCCTTTAGTGCCTCATCTCTGAAGGAGGTTTCTTTCTTGAAATAGGCTTCATTCCCATAGCCATGCATTTCTTCGTTTGTTGTGTGAAGTAGAAGCGCTTTCCCTCTTAAGTTAGGAAGCTTGCGGCAGGCTTCAACCTCTGGCATTCCCCCGCTGCAATCGAGGACAATGCCAGAAAGTTCATAGTGCGAGCTGCAAGACGCGAGCGTGTAGCAATCAAAATGCGTACCAATGTGACCCGTGGCGCCCGTTTTAGAGCGGCTCCGTGCTTTTTGAAAGACAGGGTTATCTTCCGTGAGTGTTATGTGAAGAGCAATCATATTTCTTTCAGAAAAAAAGGCGAAAGACTTAGTAACTTGCCTTTCGCCTTTAAGGGTTATCGGGGATTTAGAAAACCTTACTTATCGTGCTTCTCGTAAATTTCATCGATTTCTTTCTTAAAGAACTTCGCAAGCGGAGTTCTCTTTAATTTCAAAGTCGGTGTGAGAAGCCCATTTTCAATCGTCCAGGGTTTCAAAGTAAGGAGCACTTTGCGGGGTAGCGCATAGTGCGGGAAGTCCGCGGCGGCGGTCTTTACGCGCTTAAGAATTGCGGCGCGAACGCTTGTAAGCTTAAGACTTGCTTCGTTGGCACTCACTTTTAATTCTGCTGCGAGTTTTTTCCACTCTTCAGGGTTTAAAACCGTTACGGCACTGATGAAGGGTTTGTTTTCACCGATGATGTAGGCCTGTGAGAAGAGGGGGTCTGTTTCAAGCGCCAGTTCAAGATCGACAGGGGGCACTTTTTCACCCGTGCTCGTGACGATAATTTCTTTGATGCGCCCCTTGATTCTTAAGAGCCCTGCTTCGTTAATTTCTCCAACATCCCCTGTACTAAGCCAACCGTCTGCATCTAGAACACGTGCGGTATCTTCAGGCCGCTTCCAGTAGCCTTTCATAATCGAAGAGCCACGAATCTGAATCTCGTTAGTTTCAGGCGCTAGGCGTAATTCAAGATTCTTAAAGAGGCAACCAACGGTGTCAGGTTGATTGAGCGTAAGAGAGTTTCCAGCAATAATGGGGCTTGCCTCTGTCATGCCGTAGCCCTGAATCGGAGCTAGGCCTAAGCCACCGAAGACGCGGGCAACTTTACCGTTAAGCGCTGCGCCACCTGCGATAGCCACTTTGAGGTTCCCACCAAACTGCTCGAGAACTTTGTTCGCAACAAGCTTCTTTAGGACAGGCCCCGTGATGCCATCTAAGAAACTCCAAGGGGAGGGCGGAACTGGGAGTTTATTTTCTGCACAGAACTTACGCCAACCGACGCTAACCGCTGCATTAAAGAGGAAACGCACAATCGCGGGCTTTTTCCCAAGCATGTCGTTTATACGGGCGTAAATCTTTTCATAGATTCGCGGCACAGAAATAAGCACATCGGGCTTTACCGTCTTCAGGTCTTCCGCTAAGAGCATGATCGAGCGGTTGTAGGTGATTGTGCAACCCATGCCGAGCGCTAAGTAGTAGCCAGCGGTTCTCTCAAAGGTGTGCGAGAGCGGAAGGAAAGAGAGGAAAACGTAGCCGGGCGCAGGTGCCGGTGCAATGTGAACAAGCGTAGCAATGACGTTTTCAACAACGTTGTGATGCGTGAGCATCACGCCCTTCGGGCGTCCTGTCGTCCCTGAGGTGTAGACAATTGCAGCGAGGTCCTCAGGGGAGGGTCCTGCGGGAAGTTCTGTTACGTCTTTTCCCTTGGCAAGCCAGACATCTTTTGAGTAGAGCTTCTTACCATCTTCTTCTTTCTCAAGAGCGCGTTCCTCGGTGAGGATGACGTGCTTTAAGTCAGGAATTGGCATGTTGGCCTTTTCAATCAAGGTCCAACGTTCAAGCTTATTGGTGATAAGCACGGTGGCTTCACTGTCGTTAAGAATAAAGGCAGAGGAGCCCGGCGTATCAATGGCATGAAGCGGAACAGGAATAAGTCCATTAGCGAGCACTGCTTGGTCGGCTAACACAGCATCCACGGAGTTATTTAGGAGAATTGCAACCCGTGTTCCACGCTCTAAGTTGAGGGCTACCAAGGCACGACGCCAAGCGGTGATTAACTTATTGAGTTCCGAGTAGGTGACGCTTTGCCACGCCTTAGCTTTGCGGTCGTACTGACGCAGTGCAACGGCGTCAGGAATCTGAGCGGCTCGCAAGGGAACAAATTCACTTAAGGTTTTGCAGTTCCTTAGCGAGGCAAGGCGTGTAGCGGAATTGTCTTCAGTTGGTTTCGTCATAAAGCCACAGACT
>CAVLDT010000010.1:0-1518 GCA_963661915.1 Duodenibacillus sp. | reverse complement strand
GCTTTAAAGAAGAGCTTTGAAAGTATTTTTTAATACAAAACTTAAAACCTATCTTCTTAGCACGAAGGCTCGTGCAATTTAACGGAAAATTTTAATACGGAAAGAAGGGGAAAATGTTTCAGAAAAAAACCAATTTTCGTCTGATACGGATTTTTTTCCTCAGCGGTTTCTAGCTTTCATCCTCAGTTGAAACCTGGTGGTTGGAATTGCTAATCCACTCAGAGAAACTACCGATGTAAACCCCAGCGGTGGTGAGTCCTGCGTGTCGCGTTGCAAGAAGGTTTAGACAGGCGGCGACTCCTGAGCCACAGGTGTGTAGGATCTTTTCCGGGGCGCCCTCGCTTAACTTTAAGAAGTTTTCCCGCAGGGTGTCTTTTCCGTAAAGGAGTCCATCAGGCGCGATGTTAAGGCGGGCAGGGTAGGAGACAGAACCTGGGATGTGACCTGCTCTTGGATCTGCTCCAGCGTTTTTTCCAAGGTAGGCGCTTTCACTTCGGGCATCTACGAGTAGATACTTTTTGCTCATGAGGTTTTCTTCAATTTCTTGTGCGGTAAAGACGCGCTCGAGACTTCCTTTCGCAGTGATGTTCCCTGTCGGTTTCGTGGTCGCTTCTGTTTCAAGAGGAAGGCCCGCTTTAACCCAAGTGGCAAAGCCACCGTCTAAAGCAAAAACGTTAGCAAAGCCAATGGTTCTCACGGTAAACCAAACGCGAGGCGCATGTGGGAGAAACTCTCGATCATATAGGAGAAGCGTTGCCCCTTCGGTTAAACCGAAGCGGCGTAAAAGAGCGGCAAATGTTTCGGGATCCGCTAGAGGTGTTCTTCCGTTTTTCCCCGTGCGAATTCCTGTCACGTCGCGTGCCATATCGATTCTTTGGGCTCCGGGGATATGCCCCTGGGCGTAGAGAAGTTCGCCTGCAGCAGAATCGGTTTGTGAGCCTCTGCAGTCAAGCAGAATAGTTCCTTCTTTTCGAGAAAGTTCCAAGAATTCTTTTAAACCAATGACAGGGTCCGTAGCGCAGGAATCCATAGTAGAAGTCCTTAAGAGAAAAAAAGAGAAACGCGTTTGCAATTGAGTTTAAGGCAATCGCGATAGGTTTTGCGGCTCTTGCGGGTAAAAGAAAGGGGGTGTTGATAAAGTCGGTTCATCCGACGTCAGTTAACGCCCCCTGTTTCTTCTCCGAGTTTTATGCCGATAAGAGTCTCTAGCAATCTCATTCGGCTGTTTATTTCTTCTCTTGTTTACCCTGTTGGCCAGTCGTTTTGCTGAAGGTTTTTTAAACGTCTCTGGCTGCAAACCTTCTGGAGCTTTCCAATAATCAAGCGATGTTTTCTTTTCAAGACATCGCAAAAATTTGCGAGCATTAAGTCCAAGGAGAGTCAACATAAACTCTGCCTTCACTCGATTCATTCCTGCCCTGCGGATTCGGTTGTATTGCATATTGTATTTTGTGATTCCGTAGACACCTTCGACTTGGCAGGAACGGTTGACTCGTAGTTCGATTCCTTTTACTGACA
>CAVLDT010000009.1:1581-66588 GCA_963661915.1 Duodenibacillus sp. | reverse complement strand
AATTGATTTTATAGACAATATACTCTTATTAATTCTTATTAATTTCGATGAATATTTCAGATAATCTTTTTTACACCATAATTTAGGATGGTAAGCGTTGCCCTAACGCAACGTATATGTGATTAAAAAGCAAAAAAGAAATCAAACTTGAAGTTATTGAGAGAACCTGTTAAGCGTTGTCTAAATTTTCGTCCTAGACATCATCTTAAAATCGCTAGCACTACTAACAAACACAAACTTTAATTCAGTGATGTGCTATGTTCTTTTTCTGCGCTAGCGTGTATTGAGATAAAAACTCCCTGTCCACTCGGGTTTTATGCGGTTTCGGGTGACTTTCAGAGGATTTCAGCGTGACTTTGTGGCGGAAGCGGTGGGATTCGAACCCACGAACGGCGCAAACCGTTGCCGGTTTTCAAGACCGGTGCATTCAACCTCTCTGCCACACTTCCGCTTATTTTTTTTGACACGTAACGTTTGTTATGAGAAGAAATTGTGCTCCGCTAGAACAACGTCGAAGACTACCTTCAGCAGCACACAAAGGATGGCAAAACGGATAATCCACTCAAAGATGACTTTAAGTTTTCCTGAATCCATATTTATCCTCTCCCCCGTAACATTACGCGGGCGTAACTTTACCGACAAATTTCGAAGTTATCAATGAGACGCGTCTTTCCAATGTAGACAGCAATTGCAAAAAGCACACGCCCCTTAACAGTGGATACGGGCTCCATACTTTCCGCATTCACAGCCTCTGCGTAGTCTAGTTTTGCAAGAGGCTCTGACTCAATCTTCGTACGAATTGCAGAGAGAATAGTCTTAACATCCGTAGTACCGCTTTCGCAGACCGACTTCGCAAGTTTTAGCGATTGACTCAAAATGAGGGCAGCTTTCCTTTCTGCATCATTTAAATACTTATTGCGACTTGACTTCGCAAGACCATCAGCCTCACGAACAATGGGGCACCCCAGAATCTCAATATCAAAATTAAGGTCCCTCACCATGCGACGGATGACAGCAAGTTGCTGAGCATCCTTCTGACCGAAGAAAGCCTTATCTGGAGCCACAATGTGAAAGAGTTTACTTACAACCGTGCAAACCCCACGGAAATGAATCGGTCTCGTTTTACCGCAAAGATTCTTAGAAAGAGCAGGAACCTCTGTCCAGGTACCAAAATCCTTTGCGTAAAGCTCTTCTGGCGCAGGGTGAAATACCAAATCCACGCCTAAGGAATTAAGTAATTGAGTATCGTGCTCAAAGTCTCTCGGATAACTATCCAAGTCTTCATTGGGTCCAAACTGCGTTGGGTTCACGAAGACAGAAACGACAACACGGTCACAGGAGGCCTTGGCAGCCTTCACAAGGCTTGCGTGTCCTTCGTGAAGGTACCCCATCGTAGGAACTAGTCCCACAGTTGCGCCTTCCTTTTTCCAAGCCTTAACAGCGCACCGTACCTCTTCGATTGTGCGAGCAACAATCATTTACTTCTCCAAAACTTAAATTGAATTCTTAACTAAGAGCGCGGATGTAACTCAAAAACATCGCCTCTAAAACCATTCGGGCGTTTAATGGGTGCGAGCTTACGCGCGAGAGATCACGAACGCTATTAATCCAAGCGTAAAGCTTTGCGGCATCCGTTCCCTTTGCAATCGGTGCCATTTGCGCCGCATAAGTAGAAAAATACCGCCCCTCCCCGCCTTCTCGTAACGCGGCTAAGTCCCAAGCCCACCGAGATAAGAGACGACTTACTGCCGGAAGCGCCACATCTCGACCAATAGCCTTAGAGATGTCTTCAAAATCCCCCTGCTCACCCTTTAGTAAGAAGACGATAATCTTCTCTTCATCTTCTTTTGAAAGACTTAGCCTTTCATCGACTTCGAAGGCATTAAGCGGCATGCCGCCTGCGGCCTCAAGCGCTCTCTCTGGCGCTTCTATCTTCTGTGCTTTAAGCCAACTTAAAGCCACATCATGCGTTGGTGGAGTTGCACGTATTAACCTACAACGGGACCGAATCGTCGCAAGGACGCGATCGATTTCATCAGCGACAAGGATGAAGAGAAGGCCTTCTGGCGGCTCTTCAATGCTCTTTAGGAGGCTAGCAGCGGCCTCCGCGCGAATCTTATCCGCAGGATAAACGAGAACGACACGTTTACCGCCTTCGTGACTTGTGAGTGTTAAGAAGTCAGCAAGCGCTCGCGTCTGATGAATGAGAATTTCTCTATAAAGTGTCTTACGGGTACTCGCGGCATTCTCAGGAGGGGTAAAAGGAATCCCTCGCGGCAGAGCCTCCGCTTCGCTAACAAGATAACGAATATCGGGATGTGTAAAGGCTTCAGTGAGTCTACAAGCGTGACAAGCGCCACACGATTCGCCATCAGCCTTTGGGCTCTCACAGAGTAGAGACTTTGCAAAAGCGTGCGCAAGTTCAAACGTCCCAATGCCACGCGGCCCATAAAGCAAAATGGCATTTGGTAGCGAGCCCCGCAGATCATTAAGACTATTCGCAAGGCTTTCTTGCCAAGGATACTGCGCTAAAGCCATGATGCGGCCTCCCCAAGAAGTTTTGCAGTAATCGCATCAGGCGCGTCCGTAGCATCAACGATGTAAAAGCGCTTCGCATTGCGCGCAGCTCTGTCTAAGTAGGCGAGCCTTACGGAAGAGAAAAAGAGAAGGTCTTCCTTTTCAAAGCGGTCAGCAGCGCGGGCTTTAGCGCGCCGCATTGCGGCAACCTCGGGAGCTAGATCAAAAAGCACCGTGTGGTCGGGTTGAAGCGAACCTTGAATAAGCGCTTCGAGCGTTTCCACTGCCTTTGGGCTTTCATGCTTTGCGCCAACCTGATAAGCGAAGGTTGCATCCGTAAAGCGGTCAGATACGACCCAAGCACCGCGAGCTAATGCGGGTTCAATCACTTTGGCAATGTGTTCAGAGCGTGCGGCAAAAAATAAAAGCGTTTCGGTAGAGACTTCCATATCTTCGTGTAAAAGGAGGTTGCGGATTTTCTCCCCTAGTGAAGTGCCACCAGGTTCCCTCGTACGAACAACTTCAATCCCACGGGCTTTTAAAAATTCACAAAGCGCTTCAATCTGGGTACTTTTTCCAGCCCCATCAATGCCTTCAAACGTAATAAATGCGCCTCGCTTCATCATCACTCCCGCAAGAGAATCAATTTTTGGATTTACGCTTTTTTTGGTACTTTGCTACCGCTCTGTTATGGGCTTCAAGTGTGACCGAGAACTCGGTCGTGCCATCGCCTTTTGCAACGAAGTATAGATATTTCGTCGCCGCTGGGTGCAGAGCCGCTTGAATCGATTCCGCAGAAGGCATGGCGATTGGCGTAGGTGGTAACCCGTAATTAAGGTAGCTATTGTAGGGAGTGGGCTTAGTGAGATCTTTCTTTCTAAGACGCCCTTTAAAGTCGTCACCGAGGCCATAGATAACCGTGGGATCAGTCTGTAGCGGCATCCAAATCCTAAGGCGATTGTGAAAAACAGAACTCACTAAGTGTCTATCCGTACGAATCCCTGTTTCTTTTTCGATGATTGAGGCAAGAATAAGCGCTTCATAGGGCGTTTTAAGTTTCAGTTTCGGCGCACGCGAATTCCATTCACGCTCTAAGATTTCTTTCTGTTTTTCGTAAGCCTGCGTGTAAAAAGAGAAATCTGTGACACCTGTCTTAAAGTGATATGTATCGGGAGAAAAAAGCCCTTCAGCCTTTTTTTCTTTTGCCCCTAACTTTTGAAGAATTGCTTCTTCTGGAAGAGCTGCAGTCGTGTGGATTAAGTCTGAGTGGGCATCAACAAGGCCACGCAATTCTCGGAATGTTGTCCCTTCGAGGATTCGGATGCGACCTTGGGCAACAAGGCCAGTTGTCAGTTGATCAACGACTTCAGAAAGCGTAATGCCGCGCTCAAAGCGATAACGCCCTGCGTGAATCTTCGAGGGGTCTCCGTAAAGGCGCAGAAGCACTGATAGATAGGTTTCGTTCACATCTATACCGCTTTGAGAGACTTTCTTTGCGACTGACCGCATTGTGTCTCCACGATTGACCTGAATATCGATGCGAAGGGCTTCGTTATCTGTGAAAGAAACAGGAGCAAAAAGTGTGTAACCAACGTAGAAAACCACAAGGGCAACGATGAATACGCCCCCGAGGGTTAACTTAAGAAAGAGGCTTGCGTCCTTAATGGAGAAAAGCAAAGCGTCTTTAAGCCGAAAGAAGAACGCCAAAGAAGGGTTTTTCCCCTCCACTTTTGAGTCCTTAAGACCTCTTGACTTATTGGCTTTCCAGTTCGAATTTTCTTCGTCTTGACTTTGCACGCCCGCCTCAATAGAGAAATCTACCCGCAACTACCCCAAAGAAGGGGCTTAATGCGCCATAATACAATGTTTAACGGTTAAAAGGCTTGCTATGTCCGTACTCCAAAAGGATAAGAAACTCTGCTGCCTCACAAAACTTGGCATGCTCCAGTTTTCTGGAACTGATGCCCGTGCGTTTCTACAGGGGCAAATTACGCTTGACGCTAAATTGCTGGATGCGTCAGGGCGTTTAGCGGCCTATTGCGATGCTAAGGGTAGAGTCCTTGCAACATTCATTCTCTTTAAAAGAGAGGAAATCTTTTACGCAGTTACTTCAAAGGATTTGATCTCTACCCTCGTAAAACGCCTACGGATGTACGCCTTAAGGCGTGACGTAAAAATTGATGCTGCCGAAGGATTTACCCTTTACGGAGGCTTTGAAGGCGACCCCATTCCATCAAACACCGAAGTCATCTTTACCCTCCCCTTTGGAAGAATTCTGATAAGTAAAGATGACTTGGCAGTAGCGTTTAAAGAAGATCCGTGGTGGAAACACGCTGCAGAAAACTTATTCCCATGGGTTTTTGCCGCTACCACCTCTCGCTTCGTTGCGCAGTCCATTAATTTAGACATCGCTGGTGCAATAAGCACGGATAAAGGCTGCTACGTTGGGCAAGAGGTTATTTCCAGAATCAGAAATCTCGGGGCTCCTTCAAGGCGCCTTGCTCTCTACGAAGGACCTATTGAAAGCCTCACCCCTGGTACAGAGTTCTATGATAGCGAAAAGAGCCCAAAGGGAACCCTCGTTTACTCTGCGATGGGAAGTGCCCTAATTGAATGTGAAAGAAAAGCGCTTCTTCAAACGCTTTACTGCGCCGATGGTAAGGCTTTAACGCTTAAGCGCGAAACAAAAGATTAATTAGAAAAAAATGACAAAACCTATTTTGATTTACACAAAAGAAGAAATTGAAGCGATTCGCCATGTGGGGAATCTCGCTTCTCGGCTCCTCGATTACATTACGCCTTTTGTGAAAAGTGGCATAAGTACAAAGCGGCTTGATGACCTAATGCTTGACTACACGGAAAAAGTCCTTGGAGCGAAGTCAGCCTGTTTACATTACAAACCTGAGGGGATGACGCCCTACCCGGCAGCAACCTGCATTTCTGTCAATCACGTTATCTGCCACGGCATCCCAAGTGAAAACAAAATCTTAAAGAAAGGCGATATCGTCAATATTGATGTGACCCTTGAAAAGGATGGTTTCTACGGGGATAACTCTCGGATGTTTCAAGTTGGGAAACCCTCCGTTGCCGGAAACCGCCTTGTTGAAGCAACCTTTGGCTGCATGTGGGCTGGTATCGAAGCGGTACGACCTGGGGGAAACTTCAATGACATTGGAGAAGCTTGCTACAACTATGTCTCCCCCTTAGGGCTCACAATCGTCCGAGAGTACGGCGGCCACGGTATCGGCAAGGTTTTCCATGGTGAGCCCCACGTAAGTCATTTTCCGATTTCTGCTCCCACGGCAACCTTTGAGCCAGGGATGATTTTCACAGTCGAACCCATGGTTAACGCCGGTAAACGCTATATCACAACCTTAGGTAACGGTTGGACAGTTGTTACCAAGGATCAAAGTCTTTCTGCGCAGTGGGAGTTGCAAGTTCTTGTTACGGAAACAGGGTACGACATCCTCACCGTAAGTGCTGGTTCACGCGAAGCGCCAAGTTGGGTTAAAGGCTGGAAGAAACCCGCGGGGCTTCCGTAAAAAATAAGGAAAGTAAATAAAAGTGAGAGAAAGTCGCGAGGAATACTTAAGTGGGAAAGATGCTCTAGGGAAAGCCTTCCTAGAGGGCTCCATCACAAGCCGCGACTATCTTAAGGGACACGCCGCTCTTTTAAGAGAAATCCTCACTACTCGCGCTAAGAAAGCGAACCTTTCCGAAAATTGCGCCATCCTTGCTGCCGGGGGCTTTGCCCGTGAAGAACTCTTTCCCTACTCGGATATTGATGTTCTCCTTCTTATTGATGAAGCAGTAAGTGAGGAAGAAAAAAATCACATTAGTACCTACCTCACTGATCTCTGGGACTTGGGGCTAACGGTTGGCGCATCGGTAAGAACCCCAGCGGAAGTCGCAAAAGACGCAACAACTGACGTTGCTTTTGCGACAAACTTCTTAGAGTCAGAGTGGCTTTTCGGAAGTAAGAAACTTAGTGGTGAAGCAAAGGAGGCTTTCAGAAACGTTTTTGACGCTAGAAAGTTCTTTCGAGAAAAAGAGCTTGAGATGCAACAGCGGCGCCGAAAGCACGGCGAAACCCCCTATGAGCTTGAGCCCGATTTAAAGGAAAGCACAGGGGGACTCAGAGACATCCAGGTTATTCTTTGGTGCGCTAAAGCAGCTGGGTTCGGATGCTCTATCGAAGAACTCATAGATTGCGCAATTCTCACAGCAAAAGAAGCCGCTGCTCTTAAAAGCGCACAAAGCACGATCTGCGACATGAGGCTTCGCATACAGTTAATGAGTGGACGAGGAGAAAATCGCCTCCTCTTTGATAAAGAACTCACACTCGCGAAGGCTTTGGGGATAGCGGCAACTTCAGGACTTGATGCTGCTGAACTTTTGATGAAGCGTTACTACCGCAATGCCCATGAAGTAGAACTCTTAAATGAAATCGCAATGCGTTCGATTGAGGAAAGGCTTTTTGCGGGCGATTTCGTAAACCTTCGCATTAAGGCAATCGCCCCTGGAATTCTCGCTACAGGTTCGATGCTTGATATCGAAGGCGAAAACCTACTTGAAGCACACCCTGAAATGTTTCTTAGGATTTTTTTAGAGTTCTCGCGCCATCAAGAGTTGCGTGACTTCTCCGCCCGCCTCATGCGACTTCTCTACCGAGTATCGATTGCTACAAATACAGTGCGTTTTGAAAGCCCTGAATGTATGGGAATCTTCCGAGAAATTCTCACATCTCGCTACGGCTGTAGTCGTTGTCTACAGCTTATGAATCGCTGGGGTGTTTTAGGGAAGATGATTCCAGAATTCGACGCAATCGTTGGCCAAATGCAGCACGACCTTTTTCATGCCTACACCGTCGATCAACACACGATGCTCACGATTCGCTACACAAGGCGTTTCACACACTCCAGTTATGCGCATGAATTTCCGCATTGCTCACAGGTTTCTTCCGAGATAAGGAGGCCTGCCCTCCTAACGCTAGCCGCCCTCATGCACGACATTGGTAAGGGTCGTGGAGGTCACCACGCAGAAATTGGTTCTGCGATTGCTGAGCGCTTTGCGGCTTCATTAGGAATAGATAAGGAAGGTGTCGATTACGTGAGGTTTCTCGTTAGAGAACACTTAACGATGAGTCGCGTAGCGCAAAAGCAAGACACCTCAGATCCAAAGGTAATTGAAGCCTTTGGCAAAGTCGTTCGTAACAAGGCGCGGCTCGACGGACTTTATCTTCTTACAGTCGCGGATATTCGAGCAACAAATCCCAAGATATGGAATAGCTGGAAAGGAAAACTTCTCGAAGACTTGTATAACAAGACGCTTCTTTACCTAAAAGGCGAGAAGTCTCTCCTATCGGAAGAATCCTACATACGAGAAAAGAAAGAAAGCGCTAAAAAGATTCTTCTAAATTCTGGCTTAAGCTCAAAAGAAATTTCTGCCTTTTTTAGAACGCAAGACATCACTTACTTCATGCGTAACAGCGCTGAGGATATCGCTTGGCACGCATCCGTTATCTGTAAGGCCACGTCTCTTGCGGAGCCTCTCGTTAGTGTTGAAGTTACAGATTCGGGGTTCGTGAAAGTATTCTTTTACCTAGAAGACTGCGCAGGGCTAATTTCTAAGATATTGCGCGTCTTTGAGCGTGATGGGCTCTCAGTCCTTGAAGCGAGGATTCACACCACTCGCAGTGGCAAGGTCTTTGATACCTTCTTAGCAGAGGATAAGAGAAAGCGGAGTAATTTTGAAGAATTCACTCCGACGCTAATTTCGCACCTAAAGGTAAGTCTTGAGAGTCTTGACCCACTGCCAGAAGCGCAAAGCGGAAAACTCTCCCGCAGATCTCGCACCTTCCCCGTAAAACCCATTGTTGACATAGAACCAGATGCTTCGGGTAACGGGTGGCTTCTGCAAATTACCTGTAATGACCGTATGGGACTCCTCTATGCAATTTCTCTATGCCTTGCGCGGCACAGAGTGAATTTAGTGAGTGCAAAGATCACAACCTTGGATGAAAGAGTCGAAGATGTTTTCTTAATCGATGGCGACGTGCTTCGCAACGAAGAAACGGTCCTTGCAATCGAAACGGAATTGCTAGAAGTCCTTGAGGATAAGGACTAGCATTCACCCCTCTTCTAAAGTGGTGATTCTCAATGACACGCTTAACTCCTGCAGACATTATTCTCCGCACCCTTGAGAAGTCTGATTTTGAGGCAATGACTGAAGTCCTCGCAGAAACCTGGGATTTCGGGAGATATGAAAATCCTAAGGCCACTAAAGCTTTACAACTGTTCTATCTACTCGAGAACGCAAAGGACGCAACGGAAATCCTTATTGCCGAGAAAGATGAGGCTATTTTGGGTTTCCTCTTTGGAAGAATCCCGCAACACACTCAGAATGAAAATCGCGAATTTTTAGCCGAGAGCCTTGAAAGAGCGAAATCGGATTGGGTTGCATACACCACTGAAAACGAAAGAATAGCTTGGGAAAACGAATGGAAAGGAATCTACGCGTGGTACGAAGAACGCTACAAAGAATTAGGGAAAGTTGCAGAAATCGCCTCTTACATTGACCTTTTCATGGTTAGTAAAGCTGCCCGAGGCTCGGGTATCGGAACGATCCTCTTAGATGAATTTAAAATACGCCACGGGCTGAGTAACCCAGGGCAATACATCCTTCTACAGACAGACACATGGTGCAACTGGGGTTTTTATGAAAAAAAAGGCTTTAATCGCCTTTCAGAAATCGCCGCTAAAGCGTCTCTTACTTGGGATAAAGAAAATTACGCAAAACAAGCGTTTTTTCTTTACGGGGCGAGAATTTAACCTCAGTTGCGACATCTTCACCGAGCGCAATGCAAAGCGATTGAAAATTCCCATTTAGCGGTGTTACGATGCCGCTAATCTGAAGATTTGCAGGCCTTTGATTTACAAAAAATATGGATAACGAAATCTTCCTATTTTTCCTACTTATCGTAGTGACTGTGCTTACTCCTGGTCCTGGAGTCCTCTACACAATCTCTTGCGGATTTCGTTATGGTCGTAGACATCTCTTTTTGTCTCCAGCGGCTATTTCAATAGGTGTTGTCATTACGAACATCGCAGCTGCTGCGGGGCTAGGCGTCATTGTTGCGACCTCTCAGACGCTTTACACGGGGATTCAGATTGCAGGCGGCATTGTCCTCTTCTACCTAGGATATAGAAACTGGACAGCGACCGAGGTGGACTTCTCTAGCGCTACCTACCACGCCGAGGCTAGAGCGAATGATGATGCAAAAACTGCTTTTTTTACTGGTGTCCTTATTAGCCTCACGAACCCAGTTCTCATCGTAAGCCTTGTATCCCTCTTTCCGCAGTTCATTCACCCTGAGGATAACTATGTTCAAAAAGCGAGTCTCCTCATAGCAATCTATGGCATTGTTTGCTTCGCTGGACACGTTTTCTACAGTTCCCTTACTGTCCTCGCAAGCCACTACCTAAAAGGCACAGGCGTCTCCCGTATTCTCAATAAGGGAAGTGCCATTCTCTTTTGGATTATTGCGGCAGGGATCTTGGTTAAGATTTTCCAAGCATTCTTCTAAGAGAAACCCCTGTAAGAAAACGGGATAAGCCCCAAATTGGAAACTTACCCCGCATAAGACGCTAAAGAATTGAATGACTCTTACTTCTTATTGTGGAAGGTGACCTTGCCGGCCTTCTTTAGCGCTGCAAATTCAGCTTTCACTTCGTTTAAATCCTTCATAAAGAAGGGATTAGCGTGAAGAAGAGCAACGTTTGCAGCACCGACCAAACGTGCATTTTCCACATCAGAGGCCCAGTGGTAACCGCAGATTACACGAGAGCGGCCCATGTCAATACCGCGCTCAAGAATCGCATCCTTGTTATCTGGATTAATTTCAGCAAGGATCAGAGCGATGCCCCAACCGCGGGCCGAATGTCCCGATGGGTATCCGCCATCCTTTGAAAGGCGTTCTTCGTCATCCTTGTAGCAGGTCGGTTCCCCGTAATAAACGAAAGGACGAATGCGGTTGTACTTCTGCTTGGCCCCACGTGTAGCAAGAGAACCCGTTTCACTACGGAGGTGCTTGATGAACTTATAAAGTTTCGGTGTCCCTTCCTTCGTAATCTTCACACCAAAGGCATCCTGGAAAGCCAAGTGGATTTTCGAACCCGCTGCATCGAGGATAGCCTGCTCGCCACGCTCTGCTGTACGAAGTTTCTTACCTTCTTTATAGGCAATACGATCGGCATCATTAACTGGGTCGCCCGCCTTCAATGGCATCGGCGGCGGAGGAATAAGAGCGGCACTGTCAACTGTTTGATCAAGTGTGGAGTAGTACTTATCAGGATTCGTTACAGCATCTTTACCGGTGATAGGAGCGGCAATAACAGAACCTGCAAGAGTTATGCAGGCAGCGATGAGGGTAAGTTTCTTCATCGATTTCTCCAAAAGGATTTTTTAGGGTAATTTTTCTGGGTGACTTTCACGATTTGGCTCCTCGTCAAAGAGAAATCGCGAACCTTTGGATTCTACGTCCTACCCCCTATTCTTTTGGGAACTTCAAGGGATAACCCCTAGAAAAATAGCTCACGCTTAAGAAGCGAATCTTTTCCGCTTTTTTTGAAAGATTTTGAGCCCTAATTAAAGCCGCAGGAGAGGACCCCTGCGGCTTCTAGTACTACGATTTATCCCTATTAATCAAAAGAAAGAAGCCCTTCTATCTTTTCCTGTGGGTAAGCACGAGTCCAATAGTCGTGAATGAGATCGCTTTCGCTCATAGGAGATTTAACCTGTTCTTTTTCCTCGCGTCGATAGACCCACGCAGTTTCATGCGTGGAACACTCGACGATTGAGTAAGCGGTCTCATTCCATCCCAACATCGGGAACCACTTCCAATCATGTGCCATGTCTTGAGTCATGGAATTAATGGTATCTGTAAGGCGCCCCATGGCGTGCATCACGAAGATTGAAGATTCTGGGCTTATTGTCGCTCGATTAAGAGTACCCTTCTTACCAAATGCAATGTGAACTTCTTGTTCCCCGACTAGGCCTGGAGAGATGTTCCCATTCGCGTTGTAGATGAAACTATTGTCCGCGGCGTAAAACGCTCCAACCTTGATATTGCCTTCAGTCGTTAAGGAAGTACGATATAGGCAAATCGAACCATCTATTGCGTAGAGATTTTCTGCCTCAATAGAGCCTTTATCTGCCATCAAACCAATCTCGGAGGCAAGGATTCCATCGGTAATCTTGATTGATGTCCCCTTCGCATCGTTATTAAAGTTCGTACTCACGTAAACGCCATCAGAAGCAACAAGGCCTCGCGCTTCAAGACTCTTTGCGTGAATGGAAATATCTCCATACGAAACGATTAAATCCGTAAGCTTTAAGGGATTGTCTTTTACGTAAAGACTCAAATCTCCAAAGATAAGCCCATTTGAAGCATCGTTAATCGTAAACGCTGTTTCAACCGCTGTATTAAAGCCAATGTCGCCATAAATGGAATTAAGAACGACAGTTGGAACCTTGTTACCTAAATCCGATTCCAATAGGATGGAGTCTTCCGCCTCGGCAGAAAGCTTGGGCGCGGTTATAACGGAGTTATCCACCTGAAGGATGCCCTCTCCTGCGTAGAGAGTAACGTCTGAAGTCGCATTAAGCTTAACGTTATCTGCTAAGAAGATATCTTCTGTTTCAGCAGTGAGCTTAATTGACTCTGCTTCAACCTTCGCATTTCCCGAGAAATCGAGAAGAGAAAACTCTGATGTGACGTTAACCTTAGGCGCTGTTACCTGAGTCGCGCCAGTTAGCGAGACATCTCCGTTAGCAGTAAGGGCGATTTCACTTCCTGAAGTTAGCGTTGCATTCTCAGCCTTGATTTCTCCGAAATCCGAAGTGAAACTAAGCTTCTTTGCCGTTGCATTAAGAGTCGAATTACTAACGTCGATAGTTTCTCCAGCCGCAAGGGTAAAGTTCTCAGTCGTACTAACCAGGGTGCTGTTTCGAGCAAGGATGTCAGCATACTCTGACGTAAGACTAATGCTTGAAGCTTCGATATCAGTTCTATCGGCAAGGATGGATTCCTCACATTCTAAGAGCAGTGCGCCGCTGGGAAGAGAAGCCTTGCGCCCCTGGAAATCAATCGCCTCGCCCGCCCGAACAACTAGGTTCTTCGCACGAATTGCATCAATGCTTGAGGCTCCCGCAGCTAAGAGAACATCACCCTTAGTCGAATGAATCTTAATTTCCCCATTAGAAGAGCTAAGTGCCGAATCCGTTAAGTTAACTTGATCCTTAGCTTCAACACTAATACCGCCATCTGCAGTCAGTGTTGCAGTGGGAGCCGTAATGGCGCCCTGGGAGGTAACCTTAAGGTTTCTTGTCGCCTCCACGGTGCGATTAGAAAGATTTACCTCAGAGGCCGCCCCAACTTCAACGTTAACTGCCTTAATCGCACGAGACTTATCCGTAGTAGCAAGGTTAACGCTAGCTGCTTTCGATCTGACAGCAATCGACCCGGCTGAAGCAGTAATAGCGGCATTCTTTAGGTTCGCATTACTCTTGGAAGTTATGAGAACAGAATCATTTGTCGATTGTAGAGTCGAACTTTGGGCTTCAATGCTTCCATTTTCTGAGAGAAGCGTGAGAGCGTCTTTACTCGTAACCGAGGCTTGATTGAGAAGCACGTTGCCTCTTGCTTCTAGGGTTGCACTCGTTTCACTAGTAAACGTTCCAGTTCCTTCAATAGCGCCCTTTGCCTTTACCGTTAGTGCGTTTGAAGTCGTAACAGAACGCGTTCCAAAGGTGGCATTTGCTCCAGAATCAACCGAGAGGGTTTCTAGAGAGGTTAGATTACCAGCAGCGCTTGTAGTAAGGTCAACATTGCCTGTGGATGTCTTAATCGATAGTGCACCATTCGGGGCGATGAATGTTACGTCCTTAAGGTTGGCATTTGATTCCGATGTTAGCGAAACGTCCCCTGTTGCCGCATCAATTTTTGCCCCTGTCGCAGTAAGCGCACCATCGGTTGAAGTAACAGAAATCGATGCTCCTGTTGACGTGAGTGTTGTATTCGCAAGATTCACATCTGATGAGGCATTTAGTTTTATCTCGCCTGCGGACTGGAAAGCCGCATTGGAAGCAGAAATACCCGACGCTGTCGAAGTAAGTGTAAGAGCCGCAGTTTGAGACTTAAGCGTTGCACTACCGACGTCAATTCCAAGTGCTCCGCTTAGTGTTAGTGCGTTCTTACTCGTTAAGTTAGAAGAGACGCCCGTGATAAGCCCGCCCGCACTAAGAGTCATCGCATCGTTAGCAGTTGCGACGCGCCCCGTGAGATCTACGTTTTGACCTGCATTAACAAGAAGCGTCTTCGCTTTAATCTTCTTAGTAACATCATCTGTCGCAAGATTCACTATGCTAGAGGTAGAAGTAATTGCAAGCGTTCCGCTTTCGGAATCGATTGTGGAATTAAGAAGATTAAGAACCGAGTTCGACTTAATCTCTGTAGCACCATACGATGTAATCTCCGCCCCACTCGCAACAATTGAACCATTACTTGAAATTACTTTCAAAGTAGTCGCATCTGAAGAGGAAGACAAAGAGGTTAACTTTGAATTTAAGGCATAAACATCGCCTTCACTCTGTATGGTTAACGATTCTTTGCCAGTAAATTGAGTACCGATGGCTAAGATGTAATCCTTTGCATTCACATCGACTGTCTTTGCCAGAATGACACTAGACTCTCCTGTTGAGGCAGAAAGATTGATTTTGCCCGCAGTTGAAGTTATCCCAACATTGCCATTTGCTGCCGAGATAGTTGCATTCTGTAAAGAGGCATTGCCTTTTGTCTTAATTTCAATTGAGCCATTTGTCGACTGTAGTATCAAACCTTCGCCTTCTAGGCTTGCTGTTTGAGAATGCAGTGTAAGAGCAGTATTGCTATAAACTGCTGCGTGACTAAGCCGAACACTACCTTGCGCTTCAAGGGTAGTCGAAGTATCACTATTAAACGTACCTCCCCCTTCAATATCGCCCTTTGCCTTAACTGTTAGGGCGTTTGAAGTCGTAACAGAGCGCGTTCCAAAGGTGGCATTTGCTCCAGAATCCACTTCGAAGGTATTCACAGCGATTGGATTACTAGCAGAGCCAGTAGTAAGGTCAACATTGCCTGTGGATGTCTTAACCGATAGTGCACCATTCGAGGCGACAAATGTTGCGTTCTGAAGGTTTGCATCTGTTTTTGCAACGAAAGTCACATCCCCTCTTGCCGCGTTAAATTTTGCCCCTGTCGCAGTAAGCGCACCATCGGTTGAAGTAACAGAAATCGACCCTTCTGTTGATGTGAGTGTTGCATTAGTAACGTCAACTCCAAGCGCTCCGCTAAGTGTTAAGGCGTTTTTACTCGTTATGTTAGAAGAAGTCCCTGTGACAAACCATTGAGCAGCAATCCCAACCGTACCATTTTCTGCGCTGATTTTAGCTTCATTAAAAGATGCATTCTTAGAGGTGTTAATCGTGACAGAACCACTTGTTGACTTCAGTGTTGCTTTCGTAGCCTGAAGATTATTAGCATTAAGAGTGAGTGAATTTTCACTCTGAAGTTCGCTAGCAAGAGCGATTATGGATCCTTCGGCCTCAAGATTTAATGCGTTAGATGATTTGATTTTTGATGCGGAGAGATCAATATCCGTCCCAGCTTTAACCGAAAGATCCTTCACTTCAAGTGCTGCCTGACGCGTGTTGCGCCTGAGATTAACCGCCCCTTCCGTTGCTAGAACATTAAGTGTCACGGTTTTGTCTTTAAACTCTGCACCAGTAAGGCTTACATTTTTTGAAGCAGTAACGGAGATATTCGTATTTTCCGAGCCAGTTGTAGGTTTAAACGTGACATTGTTGGCAACAACATCTCCTCCCGTTGCAGTCAAATGAACGTCATTAGACTGAAGCGTTACCGTGTCTTTAACTGTTAGAGTTTTTCCCGATTCTAAATTGAGTCTACCCTTACTGATGAGCTTAGTACCATCAGCAATTGTGAGACTCCCCTCGCCCTTTAGCGCCAGGAATCGACTAGCTTCAAGCGTGTTATCTTCTAGTGAGAGGGAATAGTTAGCCTCACCTAAGATTTCAAGGTTAAATGTATCAAATTTTTTAGGCTCGATTACGACTGAAGTTAAGCCATCATCTCGTACCTTAACCTTAAGTGCAGAATCGGTTGTGCCAATTTTAGATTCGGCACCATAACTTCCCTTTAAGCGGATTTCTTTCGCCGTGAGATAGCCATCTGAACCCTGTCCCTCTAAGGCAACCTGAGCAATCCCGTCAGCGGCAATGGATAGGACACCATCGGTGGAAGCAGAAACGAGTTTAAGTACACCACCTCGTTCGACGATATAAATTCCTGCCTTTCCAGACAAAGCTACTGCGTTAGAAGAGTTAATGTAGATTGGCTTTTCAGATGTACCAACACTTCCTTCGCCAGCACGAAGCGTTATGTTCTTGGCATAAATATTTTGTTCTGTCGTGATGTCGTCAAGAGCATAAATACCTTTTGCACTTGTAAGTCTTACTGTAGCTTCTGGAGCGCGGATGTAATTGAGCCGAAGTATTTCATCGCTAGCAACATAAAATCCCGTGCCAGCTTCGCCTTCTAGGTAACTTTCTTCGTTCTCTCCTGTGAGTTTGATACTAATCGGACGCTTTAATGTGACTTCGACGCTATCGCTCCCCCACTTCACATCATCAACATCGGCTCGAGCTAAAACCTTGTACGCCTCGGAGTTGATTTCGCTAAATTGAATAGTTTGTGTTTCAAGTTCCGTACCTGCACTCTTCGAGGCATTAATTGTGATGACTTTTGCCTCAATGTTCGTGTCACCTGCTTCGAGTACTGTGCCCGAATCGGGATTCACAATGGCTTTAGAAACCGCATAAAGGAGTTCATCCTGAGACCAGCCGTAATTATCTTTTGCGGCGATGGTTTTAGCGAGGTTACTTTCGCTCCTAGCCTTCTCAGTCGTTACCGCCGCTTCAGGCGTGGTAATACCCGCAAAACGCTCTTTAAGTGCGTTGTAGTCAGCGGTTTGATTTTTTGTGAGAGTCTCTTGGGCCTTTGTATCAAGCGCTTCATAACCTAAATAGCGTTCAAAATCTGCCCTAACAATTGCCTCTTGTTCAGTAACGTCCGCTTCCCAACGCGAGATTCCATTGTTAGTGCCGTCAGAGGCGAGAATTCCTGCTTCCTTCCAGAGAGAGATCTTTTCTTCTGCGTTTCTGTTATCCAAATCCTCTCGCATGAGAGCATCCCAAACGTTTCCGTTTGTAGATTCGACAGTAACGTTGGTTCCGGCTTTAATTTTTCCGATACCAATATCATTCGTAGCAGCCAAAACCACAGATCCAGCCGCGGTTGCATCAAAGCGACGCGTGATGTTGTCTTCAGATGTTGACGCCATCTGGTCAAGGTTAGAAACTTCGATTTTGCCGCCTTTACTCACAATATTGGCTTCATAGGCCGTGAGATTCGAGACAAAGACATCACCCTGAGCGGTGAGATTAACATCCCCTCCCTTTAAGAGATTCGCAGAAACGGAAGTATCTGCATCAAGCTTACTCGCATCAATATAGATGGATTTATTTAGTGAAGCCTCAGCCTCTAGATTAAGTTCCCCGGTAGTATTTGCAATACGAATCGCTGATTCCGCCTCTCCAATTGCGCCACCAGCGACAAGTTTCACATTGCTTGCACTGAGAAAAGCCGCATTGCTTGTTTCATTAATGATATTGCGGCCTGCAGTAAGATTAACCGTCCCATCAAGAGCGGTAACTCTGCCACTTAAAACGATATCTGCATCTGAATTAACTGTGATGTTATTTTGACCACTTAGGAATTGCACGCCGACATCTTCATCTGCCTTCACAGAATAGGTGTAAATCGTTGTACCGGTATCACGCTTTTCTGCATAAGCGTGATAAGTACCTGACCAGTGTGTCCAATTGTCGTATGTCGTCCAAGTTGTCTTCTTCCACTCGCCAGCAGTTTCAGTTGTGCTCACCGCACTGGCATTAAATTTCTTGTCGTATGAATCCCATTCTGTTGCAAGCGTAATTCCTTTAGAGAGATTAGGCTCAGGAGTGATATCTTGCTTATAGTTACTCCAACTTGAAGGATCTCCTGAATCCCACGCTCCCCACCACTTAAATCTCTGTTCCGTAGAGGCACTCGATATCGTTCCTGTGCGGAAACCCTCAGACCAAACGTAAGCGAGATTTGTTGTTGGGCTAAAGGAATCATATGTTGCGTATGCAACAATCGCGTCAGTTATATCTGTCGCCTCCGTTTTCGTTCCGTCCTTATTAAGTAGCTCTATGGTAAGGTCGGTCGATTCGCCGTCGTTAACCCATTTGAAAATGCGCGCAACAGCATCGGTATTCCCGCTTGATGTCGGATAGGTCGTATCGGTAATTTCAATAATGCCATTGCCGTTTTCAGTCGTAATTTCCCCGAGACGCACCGAGTGGGAGCCTGAATTGATATTGACATCAGCTCGAGCTGAAGCCGCATAGAGTTTTCCGCCACCTGTGCTTGCAATGCGACCCGTTAGGTAGATGTGTCCGCCTTCAGGAGTAATGTCATCGACGATGATGCGATCGTTAACAGGGTCATACCAAGCGGCAACTGCCATAGCGTAAGACCCATCATCTTTCTTGTAATGGCCACCAGCGCTAATGAGGTAGTCGTTCGAGATAGGATTAACGTCAGCCCTTGAACCTTCATTCTTCCACTTGGTTTTAAGTTGTGAAACCTTGCTTTCAAGCTCCGTGTTCTCTATATCAACAGTCCACGTTGCGTAACCACTTTGAACCGTGCCGTTTAAATTGATGTTATCCGCGGAGATGAAAATATCACTCCCTGCAATGATGCCTTCGCCCGTAGGCGCTTTGATGCTATCTCCTGCACTCTTCGTTGGATTTGTCGCTACATTATTTTTGAAATCTGTAACCTCAGCAGCCCAAAGACCTTCAATATCGCCTGCGATATTTTTCATTCCAGAGCTATAAGTCTGCATCACAGAACGTGTTGCAGATAGATTCATGGCGCCCGCTGCTGAGAGCCTCGTGCCTGTTACGAAAAGGTCTCCAGTCGCAGAAATTGTCAGGTCTCCCGCATCGTTAGAAACAACGCCATTTACCGTGATTGAGTTATCGGGCGTAATCGTCTTTTCATGCCTGTCGCCATTAACGTCTGTTGAAATCACCTTCACCCTGCCACCCATGCCAAGGTATTTCGACTTAATGGTCATAGAGGGACTGTTGGTGTTCGTAGCAGACTGAAGCGAGCCAGTAAAGCCCTGTGGTTTACTCGAGAGCGTGACGCCATTTAAGGTGAGATTCCCCCCCTTCTCTAGGATGCGAACATTCTCGACCTTAAGAGCAAGGTTGGTCTGATTATCAATGGAAATCCTATCAGCGGCGTTCGCTGTAATGGAACCCGTTCCTGTAAGAGAATCCGCTGTGAGATTCACGTCACCGCCTGCAACCGCAATGTCACTAACAGAAACGTAACCCCGATTTTCAGAACTAACAACCGAAGCAACAGAAACCTCTTTCCCATTAATTGTGGTTTTCGTAAAGGTTGCAAGGTTCTGCTCTACCATCTTTGTCTTTAGGAGTTCAAGCTCCTTACGATAGGCAATAACGGCCGTTTGGTTCGTGTCGTTATCTTTAAAATCACTGATAAGACCTACGAGTTCGTTATAGCGATTAACGTAGTTATTACTAATACTTTCTGAGCCAGACGTAACAGTGCCAAGAACGCTACCTTCTTCACTTTCTACAATGGGTGAAGCAACCGTCGTACCCTCGATGGTGTAATTACTCTGTGGGGTATCGACGAGTCCAGTGATTGTCATAACAGACTTCGTTTGCGTCCCAGCGGTGAGTTTTCCATTGACAACGATGCAATTAACGGGATTAAAGTTAGAAAGCTTTGTCCCCGCGGCGCTTGAAGCAATTCGGATGTTTCCTGCGTCTTTATCTGAGAAAAGTTCCCAATAGCGGCTCGTTTCACTCACGCTCCAAGAACCGATATCAGCTACTGCATCAATGCTTCGCACTGCGAGAACGTCGCCATTGAGCGTCAAGCGATTCGTTAAGGCAAAGCGATCTTCTAACTTAGAACTCGTACCACCGAGCGACTTCGCGTAAGCGTGCGTATAGGCCGTAAAGTTAAAGTCTTCTTCTTCCCCACTAATGTCGCGCCCCGCGTAGAGATTTACTTTACCTGCGCCTGTGATTTGGGAGGTTTTCGCTGTTTGAATTTCGTTGGTCTGTGTAATGCTATTAACCGAAGTCGCTCCTGCGCCACCAATGAGTGCGCCCTGTAAGTCGCCAATGGCATCAATCGTGCGTGTAGCGGCAGTTGAAGCTGAGATCGTTACTTCCTTATCCGCACTTTGATTACGAAGTATTGACCCTTCCTCTATATTGACCCGTGTATTTTCAACAATTGTATTATCGTTATAAGCGGTGACACCAGCGGCAACACCAGCGGTACGAGCCCGGGCGCGAAGCGAACTATTTTCTTTTGTTTGAGAAGAAATGTCTAAATCATTTGTCGCTGTAATCTCGGTGTTCTTAGAAACATTGAGAACCGTATCCCGCTTAACCGTGTTATTAATCGTACCGTTCGCGCCTTCGATTACACCATAAACCGCAGTATCGACTGCATAAGTCTTATTGTCGGCCGCGCCAAAATCCATTGCGGTCAAGGCCGAGGCGTAGAAGTCGCCACCACTTGCCCACGTACCAGAAACAGTGAGCGTATTTGCCCCATTTAGATTGTTATCAATCTTCGCAGAGGACCCACCTAAAACACAGCCTTTTGTGTTATCTGCGAGGAAGTCAAGGTCGAAATCAGCCGTACTCGAGATTTCAACGTTTCCCGCTACATTCCACGTGCCAGAGACGTTCGTTGCAACCGAAGATGTATCTTTGTGATTCACGTAGGCTGCCTCTGCCGTGGCTTCAATCACAGATCCTCCTGCGCTATAAGCCTTAAGCGTGGCCTTTTCGGTGTTATCTACGTCTAGCGTGAAATTATCGAGTTTCGCATCTGTGGCACTGATATTGGTAGTAACTTTTGCGCCGTGAAGAAGATCTGAGGTTGCAGTACCTTCACCGATTACGCCACCCGTTCCTAGGTCGTCTGTGATTTCATAAACAGCATAAGCGCTACCAGTAAGATTAAGTGTTGTGTACTTTTCATCCGGAGTAATCGTTGTTTTATAGGCGTTCCCCGTAACTGTAAGGTTCGTCTCTGTCGTATTCTCAATCGACGCTAAGTTATCAACCGAGCCGATGGCAACGCTTGAACCATAGGAATTCACGATGGACGTTAACCTTAAGGCATCGTCAGTTTTCCTATTTCCATCGTTATCAAAACTAAGTGCTCCCGTTGAAGCATCAAGAGTGACAGTGTCTGAAGCAAACGTATTGGAAGTAGCCGTAAGCGTGGTTTTCCCAGACGCCTTTATCGCAGAATTAAGAACGCCGACATTTAGCACAGAGCAGTACCCCTCGTAAGACTTCGTATAGAGATATGCCTTGTTTAGCGCTTTAGCATCAAAAAGTGACCCACTCGTTTTAAGCCCAGTGATTGTGACACTCGCCTTTCCCGTGTCCGTGACTGTCGCATAAGACCACGTAAGATTTAATGCGCCACCTGTGCCTGCTCGCACTTCAGAGTGTCGTTCTGTTGCACGAGTCGCATTGACTTTAGTCTTACCTGCAATTTCACTTACACGACTTGTAGTTGATCCATTTTTAATCTCAATTCCAACAGAACTCTTATCGTCTGTGTTAGCGATGATACAGGCGCCACCCAAGAGAGAAACGTCAATTCCAAAGCTATAGGCTTCTGTCTTTGATTTATCTTCTGCAGTGATAGCAATTTCGCCATCGCTCCCAACAGAAATCACGGCCGTGTCTAAAACGACATTTGATCCGCCCTGGATATCCACATCCGTGTAGGCAGAAGACGCAGCACCGACTGTGACCTTCCCTTGGTAACTATGTAGCTTAGATTGGCCGGCAATCTCTGTACCAATCGTGACCTTATTCGTTGCAGTTACTGTAGAAGCTGAAACTAATGTTTTGAGATTCCTATGTTCAGTTAAAGTACCAACGGAGGCAGCAGCCGCAGCGCCAGCGACGCTGTACTCTCCAGTCTTTAAAGAAATCCCTGCCCAAGACTCCGTGTCTTCTTTAGCTCCAATTGTGACAGCACTCCCGTTAACAGTACTGCCATTAACCCTAACTTGGGTGCCTTCCGTTGTTCCTCGAGTTGTTGCAGCGGACTTAGCTGCAACCTTAATCATCTCGCGCTTTTCATCTTCTGTGAGATTCTTTCCCGCACCTTCAATGACAGTAGCAAGAATGCCTGGTTTATCCTCAGTACTCGCGCCCGCGTAAGAGTCGGTATAGCCTTTAACAGTCTCTTCAAGACTCGTGAGATTAGTTGCCGCAGTCGCGAAGGGGTCTCCCGACCCACCAATGATAGTTGCAAGAACATTTGCGCCAAGCGTTCCAATCGAGCCACAGACAAAGGTGTTATTGGCATTAATATCGCGATTTTGCTTAGCTTCAATTGTTACCGTGCCACCCGTAATCGTTGAAGTTTCAACATCCGTTAATGCTGTTCCTAAGAAGCGATTTACGACAACTAGAGTTCCCGCACTGCCGTAGAGCGCCCCTGTGACAGAAACATCCACTAGGTGGAAGATATCTTCACCTGCACTACTTAAAGTAATCGCAGGCGCAGCCTTCGAGGTATTTCCATCGACGCTTGTTTCATTGCCTTCAATAGTCGCACCATCGGTTGTAACGTTAGAAGAGCCTTCAACGGTATTTACGACGATTGTTGCGGCAAGCGCACCGTACTTCGCACCAGAAACTTGAACGCCTATGCCAGAATTTTCCATGCGTCGTAGCGAGGTAACTGTCACAGAGTCAGTAGCTTTAATCTCTGAAGCACCTAAATTCGTTGCAACGGCGTTATCGTTATAGTTAACAATGACGTTTATAACACCAGCACCGTACTGGGCACCGCTACCCATAATTGCTAGTGAGTTTAGTCTTCCCAAGTAATCCGACTTCGCTTCAACGGTATTGCCCGTAATTGTCGTCTTCGCTGTCTTTGAGAGTTCTGTCTTAACGTCTGAAAGTTCACGGGTTACGTTCACAAGAACGCCCCCAGCTACATACTGTGCACCACTTAAACCAATCGCAAGTGAGGAGACGCCTTCCTTTGCGTCTGAGGTCGTTTTAACTGCACCCGCTGTTGACGTAAGAGAACCGCCACTTACCGTTGTTGTTGTCTCATGCTCTGTTGTTGCAACGTTAGCGGCAATGGCTCCTGCACCCTTTCCAGCAAAGGCGCCAATCGTGAGAACGTTATCGATATTGATGTAGTCTCCAGATTCAAGAACGAGGTCTTTAACTGCTTCAAGCTTTGAATTCGTAACGGTCGTCTTTGTTGCACCACCGTGGTAATTTACTGTGGCGCATCCCGTGCCTGCGCCCGTTCCTGCGCCTGCGCCATTGATAACAAAGCTCTTTAAGGTTGTCGTGCTTGTAGCACCAACGCGGATTCCTTCAATCACGTTCTCTGTGCGATCGTTTTCCAGTGTTGCCGCAACAGAAATATCATTAACAATCTTGTCATTAATCTTTGATTTATCTACTGCGCCCTTAGCTTTAAGAGTCTTTGTAGGAGTAGAGGTCTGCTTAACTTCGCTATCAGTAACTTGAGCTTCAGTCGTGCCATAGCGCATGTTCACAAGGATAGAAAGCCCACCTGCGGCAGTCTCAGCCCCTGCGACTTGTCCCACATAGGAACCAATCACGTCATCGCTTTGTGCGTTAACTGAGGCAGCGCCCCCAGCGAGATCGACCTTAACATTTTTAAGTTCAGCCTTTGTGTTATCTGTTAACTTATTGATAGCAACAGAACCCATGAGAGAAAAGCTCTTAGCTCCTGCGCCGCCAATGGCGATATTTTCAATATCGTCCGCAGTCTTTGCGGCAACTTCAAGCGTTTCTGCCTTAATGCGAGTGTTATCTACACTATCACGCGCAAGTGTGGCATTCGTCGTCGTTGTAATGCGGTTAACAGCAATACCGAGTCCTAAACCAGCTTTATCTCCGTAGCCCGCGGCAATACCAAGGTTATAGACACCGCTCGTTTCAATTGCTTTAATGCTTAAGGCACCAAGAACTGCAGTCGAATCAGTATCGACGAGAGAACCATCGGTATTTATCGTCTCGGTCTTAAGATTATTAACTCTCGCAGTGGTATTGCGCTTTACTTCCCCGACTCCAGCAGCCCCTGCAAATCCCACTTTCGCATCGGTTCCGACACCTGCTGCGAGGACAAGCGTATGTACCTTATCCGTAGCTTCTGCTTTTACAGTCAAATCCCCAACTTGCTTACCACTTGTCTTTTGCATGGTAAGGTTATTTACATCAACCTTTGTGCCATCACTCGACCCGCGCCCAGAAATGGAGTATGCAACGGCGCCTGAAATACCCGCCTTGTCGTCGGCCGTGTAGGCAACAGCCCCTGCGAGAGTCCAAAGATTACTTGTGTCATCAGATAAGAAACTACTCGTCGTTAAATCCTTAAGCGTAAGGCCGTTTACAGTAACGAGAGATTCATTCTTCACACGATTTACCGCAACAGAACCCGCAAAGGAAACCTGCTTTGTGACTGCAACGTCAGCTGCAACGTCCCAAGCTCTAGCATTATTTAAAGCCTTTACCGTAAGCGTTGAAGCATTAATTAGAGAATTACCCGTTATCGAGACTTCTGCGCGGTTATTGGTGTTCATCACCGTGACGGCAGCGCCGCCACCAGAGCCCTTGTCACTTAAACTTAATCCCACGCCGCCAGAGACATTAACGGTTGTAGCCTTGTTTGCCGATTCAATGGCTACCGTATGAGATTCAACAGTTGTCCCTGTGAGAGAAGAAGTAGCGCTCTGGTCAACGTTAGAGACAATCACGGAGCCCGCGACCGCATAATGGCGATCGTTATCTTGGGAACTTGGAGAGGCAGCAATGCCCATTGCAACACCGACACTTGTCGCGTTGGCCTCTGCGCGCTGTGTGTAACTACTATTAGTCGAACTAACGCTAGAGAGTCGCTTAAATTCTGAAGAAGTGACTGCAGTATTGAAATTGTTATCAATGTCGTTTACAAGAATTGCGGCTCCACTTGAAGTGTCGTTAGTACTTACCGCAGCGGAAACAACAACGGTCGTTTGATGTAGGCCTACTTTCGTTCCTAATTCTGAGAGTTTTTGGCCATTCGCCTTCGCTTCATCTTTCTTTTTCTGCAATGTGACTTCGGAATAGAAATCCTGATTACTGAGTTCTTTATCAAGATTGGCTTTTTTCGCAACGCCAGACTCTTCTACCCAATTGGATAGGGTCTTAAATTCCTGAGACTCTTCATTGGTGATGCCCGTAGCTAGGATTCTCGATACACCATCAGAAGTTAGCGTAATCTTAGAATTACTCACTTCTGCGTTAACTGTGTTAATGAAATCTGTCGCAGCCGCAGCCCCTGTGAAGGCAAAAGAGGTATCCCCTGTTGTCACATTAGCGCCAACTGAAGTGGTCACTTGGCTAACATTCGTCAAGCTTCTTAGGTCAAACTTCGTCGCGGAACGAAGCGTAAGACTTGAAGCCGTACTTGCAACCGTGTTATTGATCTTTCCATAGGCAACAAGGAACCCCAAGGAGCGTGATGCATCCTGCCCATTTTGTAGCGAGAGTCCAAACCCCGTTCCCCCTGTGACCTGCGTCTCTCCGTTCCAAGCGGCTTGATCCCAGGCAATGCCGTAGTTATCTGTCGTTTGCTCGACAGAACTTACATCCGCACGCACGGTGTTTTCTAAGATATTGACACTTGCACTGACATCAAAGGAATTCTGACTTCCGCCATCATCGGACTTAGAACGAGCAACACCGGCTGAAAGGCCTTCTGCAATAATCGTTCCATTATTAACAGCTCGTATTGTGGCATCAGTCGTTTTATCTAAAAGGAGAGAGGCCGTAGCACCTGTAACCTTTCCTACCCTACCGATATCGATTTGATTTGTAAGCGTTCCAGAATTCACTGCGAGCGCACCGCCTACGCCTGCGGTACTTGAGGTCGAGGCATTGTTAATATCAACAAGACTTGCCCCAACGCCACCTGCCCATGCGCCAATCCACTTATCCGTTGCAGCCTCAACGTTTAGTTTCTCGGTTTCAATCTTGAAATTGTCTGTCTTAACCGTGACCTTATTTTCAAGATCAATGACGTTCCAGGCGACGCTTGCGGCGAGTCCAAGTTGGAAATGCTTTTCCATATCATCATCGAGAATGGGCTCGTTGTTTCCATCATCGAGGTTGGCATTACCATCATCATCAAAGAGGTCATTTCCTGGATTATTGTTTTCATCTCCTGCGACATCCTGGGGGTTATCAGGATTATCTAGGTTATCGTTCCCTTCATTATTCGAGCGAAAAATATTTTTTACTCTACGAACGAACTGTCCTGCAGTATTACCCCAGTTTGCAGAATTCTCATCTACCGTATCGATTAAATCTCCGATACCAGAGAACTTGTCTTTAAGAGCGTCTCCAATACCTGAGAACCAACTTTTAATCTCGCTGAAGATTCCACCTTCACTCGAACCAGACATCGCTATGCCGCCCGAGACACCGATAGCATTAAGTGTCGTATCTTGGTGGGCAGAAATGTCAACGCCCGTGCCGTTATTTGTAGCGGTCCTCTTTGCACTCATGAGGCCTGTTATCGAGTAGAGATTCTGGTCTTTCGACTTATCGAGGATATCGTTATCTTCGACAGCTACGTTATTCTTAAAATCAACAATATTGATTGCAACCGAAGCGCCGACGTTATTGGAGGGTTTATCCCCTGTTCCAACGCTCGCGGTACCTGCGATTGCTTGGTTGTTATCCTTTCTCGAGGCTTCAAGCTTAATGTTTCCGCCAGAAATCGTCGCCTCATCGTCGATACGTAGTAGGTTCCTCCCCTCGGAGAGGCTCGTTGTGACATTAGCGGAAATTCCGAAGCTACCACCACTTACATCAGCACTTGCGCCAATCGTGATGTTTTCAACTCTATCGCTAGCACTGACGCGCACGAGACCCGCTTCTGACTTATCGATAAGCTCTGCGCCCTCGCGAATTGTTAAAACGTTATTTGTCCTTTGTGACTGCACGAGAATCGTTGCCCCAAAGGAACTTGCATCCGTAATTGTCGGATACGCTACTCCCATAAAGCTCTTTAAGTGGCCACTCAGAGCAACGGTTTCATTGACGCTTACGGAGGCGACGTCGATAGCCAAAGTTTCGGTTGACGCCGTGGGTTTGGCGTAAATCTTTGCGCCCTTACCAATCGTTAAATTCGAGGCTGTTGACTGTTGAATGACACCCAAGCCGCCACCGAAGGCTGTTTTATCTTTATCAGCCGATGCCGCGGCTGTCACATAACTATTGACGTAGCTATCAAGTTGAATAAATTGGCAAGCGTTTTCTACGACTTCATAAACCGTAGCAAGTCCCCCGATTGCAGTCGCCGCATTTTTGAAAACTGTTTTGATGTTAGTCGATAGCTCATTCGTGTAACTTAAAAGAGTAGAGGGGTTCGCACCTTCTGCCTTACTTGCGTCTTCTAAAACCTTTGCGGATTTCTCGACTTCGGTCCAATCTGCATCGCTTCCTTGCTTATGGTATGTGTAAACCTCTTTTAAGAGTTTTACCTTTTCCAATAGGTCATCGATCATCGTTTGGATGCGGTTGTAGCCAATCTCAGCCTTATTGTTGATGACAACAGTACCAGCGGTAGATTCAAGTGTTACTTTGTCAGCAATCGTAAGATCGGAAGTAACGGTGTCACTTCCGTCAGGGAGCACAACGAGGAGACCAATCGCGCCTGCTACAGAAACTTCTCCAGTTTGATTTCCGTCCTTAGACTTTTCTCCCTCACTTTGTGCGTAAACCGTGTAGTGGTGATCGTATTTCTTCGAAAGAGAAGAAATCGAAATATTTCCAGTGGCCCTAAGAGTCTTTTCTGGCGCATTGATTGTCACCGTAGAAGACTGCGTCCCAGTGATAACGCCAGCGGTACCAACAAGCTTTAGATTCTTAGCCTCAAAATTCTTATTCACAGCCTTTGCGGCATTTCCAAGAAGGCCTGAAGCAAAGCCCTGAGAGAGGCCTTTGAGGATGTTATCGACCTTAACCTTAAAACCATCGACAGCTCCCGTGCGTGTTTGCGCATACATGCTTTCACGCTCTGTCGTGTTATTGGAGGCGATGGTTAGCGTATTCGCAGCAAGGTCCGTTAGCCCCGTATTGATCGTTACCGACGAAGAGCTGTTGTGCTCAGTGTAGTTAATGGCAATTGCGCCATAGGCTTCTCTTTCTACACTCGCATCTGCCGTCGTATTGACCCGGCTCTTATGCTTTGATGTGATTGAGATATCTCCGCCTGAAGTTAAACCCGTCTTTTGTTTAAGCTCTATCGAAGCAGTGCTACCGATGTTGACACTACTATCGCCTTTAAACTTAGCGTATGTGAAGGCAACGTGGCCTGGGTTTTTATCCTTACCGAGAGCCTCTGCAGCAACAGCGGAAACTGTGCCATTAAGGCTATCTTCAGAAGAAATCGTAAGGTCTCCCCCCGTAGTTAGAGACCCATTTATAACGACACTAGATTTCGTGTCAATCATCCCCACTGCAGCAGCTATTGCAGGAATCTTATCTGCCCCACTCGATAAAAGATCTAAGAGTTGAACACTTGCAAAAGCCGCGCCAATTTGTAGCCGTGTATCCGCGAGGGCTCGAATAGTGAGGTCTCCAAGCGCATTAATCGTAGCTCCCTCTGCTACTGTGACCGTAGAGGCCGTAACGAGGTTACCGTAAGCAACATCTTCATTAATGCCTGTGATTGAACCAAACACCTTAGCGCTGAGGTCACCCACTTTCTGGAGAGCTCCGCCTTTTAGAACCTGGTTATCGGCCCTGGCTAAGATACCAACGTTTTTATCTGAGTTAATCGATCCGAAGACACCAATTGTGGCCTTAATCACGCCAGTATCTCTTACGCCATCAGAGATACCAGAAGCGAATTTCGGAGTCTCACCGCTTGTGTCGTAAGTACCATTACCAGCTAAAGCTACTGCTAAGACATCGCCTCGGGAAGCAATTGTCCCTGCAACGATAATCTTCGCTTCAACTGAAGATGCGTCTTTCGTATCCGTGCGTGCGTAAAGAAGAATGTCGCCAGAGCCATCCGTTGAATCTTTCGCTTCAAGCGTTCCATCAACGCCAGCAGAAACTGCATCGATTCCCGTGGAGGCAGGAATATTTACTAGAGTTTCGAAATCCTTTACAGCAAGTTTGTTTGTAAGCTTCGCCGTGGAACCGATTCCCACCTTTGATGCCGCTAATACAATGCGATTCCCGGTATTGATACTGCCATTAACTGTGATGACGCCCGCGCGGTTTAGCGGTACCGCTCCGCTTTGCATCTTGTTTAAGAGTTCGGGTTTGACCTTTCCAGCGATATCCCCTGTCCATTCTTTATAGGCATCCTCGGTAGGAACAATCGCAGTGAGACTTCCCGCATTGATGACGCCCGTGGCGCCAACGGTCATACCGTTTGGTGTGACAAAAAAGAGATTACCGCCAACCTTACTTCCTTTAAGGCTATTGACTGTCCCATCAATGTTGACAGACTGATTGACAAAGTTCACAAGGTTATTTGCCTTGTCGGGAACAATGAGATTGGCAATGCTTCCACTCTTTAAGTTGAACTTATCGAAGTGGTTAATGCCAATACCCTTATTGTTGGCGGTGTCCCCCTGGATTTTGGAGGTTTCAATCTTTGTAAGATTACCTGTTGTGGTAATCGTGGTATTTGTCCAACCCGAGGCTTTTGTAATTTCCGTTGCGGTTACATCAGCATAACTAGGAAGACTCGCAAGGCCTAAGGTAGCGGCAAAGCCTATGGCAGTAGCAAGACGCTTTTCACTCTTTTCTTTGCCGTGAACATGTTGTGCTTCGTTCGTCACAACGAAACGACCACGTGATTTATTCCACAAGACCTTAAAAATCTTATTCATTTTGCGCCTTACCCTTTTTTAGAAAAACACGCTTTGAAGTGTCTTTCCAAACCCCTCTTTTTTTGCTCAACTAATGAGCAACACTCTCCCTTATTTAGGGAGAATTGCATCACAGGTAAAGAGAGCTAGTTAAAGCCCCTCTCTACGTGGATAAATCCAATTTCATTTTACAGGAGGAAAGGGAGGATGTTTACTCAAAAAAAGAAGAAAAAAGTCCTTTAAGAATCAAGGAAGTAGGAATACGAATCGCTCGGCACAATTTGCAAGCAACAAAATCCCCCTTTAAAGAGGTATTTCTTAGTTCTTTTTTGTAAGAAGTTCGGCTAGACCTAAAAACGGCCGATTGTGTGATTCTGGCGCGTCTTCCGCTTCTTTTTCTGTGGTTAAACCCTTGCAGGCATCGTGCCTAGGGAAGTGCGGAAGACTCAGGAGAAGTTCCTCTTCAATAAGAGCGGTAAGGTTAAAGTGCGTGCTTCCGACGATGACATCAAAGTCGCCGTCTTCTTCAATGGGAAGCTTATCTGCCTCAGCTTCACTTTTAACAAGAAGCAAGGGAAGAACCTTATCGATTCGAATTCTGCAGGCTTCTCCACAGTAGACACAGGCCGTCGTCATCTCTGCCTTAAGTGTGAGTTCAACGGCAGGGAGACCTTTTATCCCAGTGGTGGGTTTAAGAGTGAATTCTGCCTTAGCGGCTTTCTCCTCACCTGCGAGAGTCTCTGCAAGTGTTGGCATGTCAGAAAGGCCGAGCTCCCCTACTCGCTCTTTTGTCGTGCGTGCAAATTGAAAGATGTCAAAGAGATTTCCTTCTGTCATGATTCACTCAATTCTTATCCGTTAGAATCGTGCCATTATGGCAAATATCAATCTTATTTTGGCAAGTTCCTCTGTCTATCGGCGTGAGTTACTTCAAAGACTTGGATTACCCTTCCGCTCGATTTCTCCAGAAATCGATGAAAGGGCCCGCCCTCTCGAAACCCCTCTTGCCCTCTCAAAAAGACTTGCGCGAGAGAAAGCCCAAGCCGTAAAGAAAGCAGAACCCAGTGCGGTTGTCATAGGCTCAGATCAAGTCTGTGAACTAGAAGGCAAGGCTCTTGGGAAACCCGGCAATTTTGAAAACGCCTTTAAGCAACTTAAAGAAATGTCAGGGAAAAAGGCCGTCTTTCACACAGCACTTTGCGTTATTGATTTTGAGGGAAATATTCAAGAGACCGTAAGCGACACAGTTGTAGAACTGCGAAACCTTTCCGATGAGGCGATTGTCGACTACCTAAAACGCGAGGAACCCTATAACTGTGCAGGAAGCGCAAAAATAGAGAAATTAGGGATTGCTCTCATGAGGTCTGTAGCAAGCGATGACCCAACCTCTCTTGTGGGCTTACCTCTCATGCGGCTTACAACGATGCTTCTTCAAGCAGGCGTTTCTACCATAAAAGGACTCAAATGACAGGAACCCTCTACCTACTTCCTAACCGCATCTCAGAGAGTGCCCCTGAAGAGGAACTCCCCGAAGGGACTCTTACGATAGCTAGAACTTGCAACTACTTTTTGGCAGAAAACGCCAAATCGGCTCGTTCCTACCTAAAGGCAATCGGACACCCAAAACCCATAAGCGAACTAAAAGTCGTAGAAATCGGCCACGAACCGGATTTATCAAAAGTTTCCGAATGGTTAAAACCCGTGATAGATGGGAGTAATGCCTCTATTGTGAGTGAATCGGGTTCTCCCTGTGTAGCAGATCCTGGAGCCGCGATCGTACGAGAGGCACATGCGGCAGGAATTCGTGTGGTACCGCTTACAGGTCCCTGCTCGATTCTTTTAACTCTGATGGCAAGTGGACTCAATGGACAGAGATTTCGGTTTTGGGGTTATCTTCCGATTCCAACTGAAGGAAGAGCCGCCGCAATCCGTCACCTTGAAAAAGAAAGCCGTGCGGGGGGAGAAACTGAACTTTTTATCGAGACACCCTACAGAAACAATAAGATGCTTGCGTCTCTCGTTGAGAATCTAAAAGACTCTACATTACTAACCGTTGCTGTCGACATCACGGGTCTAGAAGAGTCCATTCGGACTAAAAAAGTTTCCGAGTGGAAAAAAATCCATGTGGAACTACCGAAGATTCCTACGGTTTTTGCGATTCTATCTTAAGAGTAACTTGCTACTAACTTGCTGAAAGCTTTTAAGAAAATAGCAAACTTTGAAGTTCTGCAACGTTATCGACAATTCCAAAATTAGGTAGCGTTGCAAGTTCTTCTCTGTAGCAGGCGCCATACGTAACACCGATTGCTGCAATGCCTGCGTTTTCTGCCATCTTAAGGTCTAGCGTCGAGTCACCAATCATCACAGCCCTCTCTTTAGCAATGTGAAGTTCAGAGAGAATTTCAAGAATCATCTCTGGTGCAGGTTTGGGGTTACGAACCGCTCCCGTACGCATCGCATCAAAAACCCCAAGTAGATTGTGCGCAGTAAGGACTCGATTTAACCCTCGGTCACTTTTTCCCGTGGCAACGGCAATTCGAACGCCATTTTCTTTTAAGTCTGACAAAAGTTCCCGCATACCAGAAGCAAGGGAGATCTCTTTTTCTAGAGCAATATACCTTTCCCGGTAGGTTGCTTCGTAGACGGGCCATAGTTCCCTCGGGCACTCTGGGACAAGAGTCTTCATCGTGTCTTCACGCCCTAAGCCGATAGCGCCCCGAACCGTTGCTTCATCAGGAACAGAATAGCCTTGAACGCCAGAGGTGTAGCGGATCGAGTCAATGATTGCCCGGGTCGTACACATCATTGTTCCGTCCCAGTCAAAGATGCAAAGATCAAAAAGAGGCTTCATTTCATTACCTTTTTAGCGATGTTAGGAGGCGCTCGCATTCTTCCGGAAGTTCGGAAATGATACTCACAGGTTCGTGCGTTACTGGATGCGTAAAGGAAATCCTGTGCGAGTGTAGGAACATCCTTTTAAAGGGTACTCCGAAGATCCCCGAGGCTATTTTCTCATTTAAGGCGTAGTCCCCATACTTCGCATCCCCCACCAGTGGAAATCCCATTGCGGCTGCGTGCACACGAATTTGATGTGTACGACCAGTTTTAAGTTCCGCTTCGAGGTAACTTGCAACCTTAAAACGCTCTAAGAGTGTGAATATTGTGTGTGAGAAAAGGCCCTTTTCTTTATCTACCTTAACGCGCCTTTCCCCAGAAGGAAGGGTGTACTTTGTAAGAGGAAGTTTCACATTTTCTCTCTCGTTTACCCAATCGCCTACGACTAAGAGTCTGTAACACTTAACGATTTTCCCTTCACGGATCATCTCTTGGAAACGGACAAGGGCTTTGCGGGTCTTACAAAGGACGATTGCCCCTGAGGTGTCGCGATCGAGCCGGTGGGCAAGTTCAAGCATTGGCTCCTCAGGGCGCGTTGCCCTAAGTCTTTCAATTAGGCCAAAGGAGACGCCTGATCCCCCGTGCGCGGCAAGGCCTGCGGGTTTATCAACAATGAGAAGATCTCTATCTTCAAAGAGTATCTTAAGGTCACCCGCCTTAAATGGAGGAACGCGAGTCCTGTCACTTTTCTCAGAAACCCGCACAGGAGGAATTCTTACAATATCGTTTAAATTCAAGCGATCTGTAACAGCTGCCCTCTTTTTATTAATTCTAACTTCGCCAGAACGGACGATGCGATAAATATGACTTTTTGGGACACCTTTAAGAGCACTTAGTAGGAAGTTATCAAGTCTCTGACCCTCGTGGGCCGCATCGATCGTAACGAAGCGAACAGTGGCGGACGCCTCCGAGGCGCTAGTCTCAGAAGTTTTCGGTTTTTTAACGATTTTTTGATTCTCAGAAGCCATATTAAGGTCTATAATGAGCCCTCGTAAGACGAGGTCTGCTTTGGGCAAACCTTGTCTTTCGTGTTGGTTTCGGCATTTTAGCCGATTCCAGCAGTGGCCAAAATGGCAAATTAAGCGCTTGATTTTGAAGAAACTTTCTCACAGAAGTTGAGAAAAGTCCCAAACAGGCGCCAAGTAAAAAATTTTAAACGTAATGCGTTTGCGCTAAAGCGAGGCTACTTCACTGGAGCTTCCTCATCTGGGGAGAAAGGAAGTATTGAAGTTTCCGCTCAAGGTAAAAGACGCATTGCAAACCGCAGCGAAGAAAATGCTGCGGATGCCAAGGTACGCAAGGTGCGTATTGGGCAAGAAGAGATTACGCTGTGCTGACGGAAGTTGAATTTTTAATTGATTTATTTTGCCTGCCACTTCTAGGAGGAGTCGGCAGGTCGTCCGTTTCGTTTGTCAGCAGAGAACCGAGTTTTACCCCACGGGATTATCTTCCCGACACAGTCAACGCGAGCAAGTTGGCCGCTTTTTGGCGACCAAGGGCAGCACTGCGAGCGGATAAAATCGACTTGAGGGGCGTCTTTCCTAGGTAAAGACTGAAACTTTAACCTCCCACTACTCTTCTTAGCTCAATAGCAATTCTCGCGATACCCGCACGTATCGATTAAGTGTCTACGTTAAAGGCACTTAAAGAAGGGAGCTTTAAATTGAAGCGCATGCTATTTAATGCAACGCACGCTGAAGAGACGCGCGTTTGCATTGTCGACGGACAACAACTCATTGACGTTGACATTGAGTCTTACGGTAGAGAGCAGAAAAAATCCAACATTTACAAAGGCATCATTACACGCATTGAGCCCTCCTTGGAGGCGTGTTTTGTTGACTATGGTGAGGAACGCCACGGATTTTTGCCTTTTAAAGAAATTTCTCGAGCCTACTTTAAAGAAGGCGTTGACTTTAAAACCGTTGGTATTAAAGACGCCGTAAGCGAAGGCGATGAACTTATCGTTCAGGTAGAAAAAGAAGAACGTGGTAATAAAGGCGCGGCTCTTACAACTTTCATTAGCCTTGCGGGCCGTTACTTAGTCCTCATGCCTAATAATCCACGGGGTGGTGGTGTGAGCCGCCGCATCGAGGGTGAGGAAAGACAGGAACTTCGCGAGACAATGGAGCAACTCAATGTTCCCCGTGGCATGAGTACGATTGCTCGCACGGCAGGCATTGGCCGCAGCCTCGAAGAACTTAATTGGGACTTAAATTATCTTCTTAAACTCTGGGAAGCAATCCAAGGGGCAGCAACACCTCAATTTGCTCTAGAAACAACGGTTAATGGTAAGAAGGCGGTCCGTTACGTCGCAGAGAGTGAAGCAAACGGCAAAGCCCTTAAGAGAGCAAATCCAGCGCCCTTCCTTATCGTTGAAGAAAGTAACCTTGTTATCCGCGCGATCCGGGATTACTTCCAACCTGATATCGGAGAAATTCTCGTAGATACGGAGAGTATCTACGAGCAGGCTCGCCAATTTATGAGCCACGTAATGCCCGATATGATCGAGCGCGTTAAGCTCTATAAAGAAGACACCCCACTTTTCTCTCGCTTTCAAGTCGAACACCAGATTGAAACAGCGTATGCGAGAACGGTGCCACTGCCATCAGGTGGTGCAATCGTTATCGATCACACAGAGGCGCTCGTTGCAGTCGATGTGAACTCCGCACGCTCGACACGCGGCTCAGACATTGAAGAAACGGCTTTCCGCACCAACTGCGAAGCCGCAGATGAAATCGCGCGTCAGATGAGACTGAGAGACCTCGGTGGACTCATTGTTATCGACTTTATCGATATGGCCGATACCAAGAATCAACGCGCTATCGAACAGAGAATGCGTGAAGCGATTCGTCCGGATAGAGCCCGAGTTCAGGTAAGTAAAATCAGTCGCTTTGGCCTCTTAGAGCTCTCGCGCCAGAGATTGCGTCCCTCTCTTTCGGAAGGCAATCACGTCACCTGCCCTCGCTGTAACGGCGTTGGTGTTATCCGTGACACTGAGTCGAGTGCCTTGCAGGTTCTCCGTATTTTGCAGGAAGAAGCCAATAAAGAAGGAACCGGGGCGTTGCACGCTCAAGTTCCTGTTGATGTCGCAACTTTCCTACTGAATGAAAAACGCGCTGAAATCACAAAACTCGAGCACCGCTATCGTGTGCCTATCGTTTTGATTCCAAACACTTTCCTTGAAACGCCGCACTATCACATCGAAAGACTTCGCGCTGACGATGAGAGACTTGATGACGATGTCGCAAGTTACAAGCGCGCTGAGGAACTCACCGCAGTGGCTGACGACCCTTATGCAGTGAAGAAGGCAGAGGAAAAGCCCGAAAAGGCTAAGCAGATTCCTGTCATTAAGAGCATTCTCCCCAAGGACGTTGCTCCTACCCACGAAGAACCCGCGAAGCCAGTCGCAGAAGAAAAAGGCTTCTTCGACTCGATCCTCTCTTTCTTTGGCTTCGGTAAGAAGGAAGAACCCAAGGAAGCTAAGGATAAGAAGAAGGGATCGGGTAAACGCGACTCTGGTAAGCGCCGCACCGCTAAGAACGCTCGCGAAGAGAGACTTCAGAAGAATGAACGTCGTCGCGAACGTCAGGAAAGACGCGAAAAGCAAAAGAAGACTGAAGAGGCAGCGACTCCTGTCGTAAATGCCGTTGAGAAGACAGAAGCTACCGCCCAAAATGCCACACGTCTAGCGAAGGATGCCAATGCCGCTCGCGCTGAAGAACGGCGTCAGCAGAGAAAGTCTCGTCGCAACCGTCGTCAGGCAGAAGCCGCAGATGAGGCAGTGGAAGTAAAAGACCTTAAAGAGGTTAAAGCGGACGTTGACCCCATCGTAGCCCCTGAAGTAACTGAAGAAAAACAACAAAGCACAACTGCTGTGAAGCCCACAGAAGTTGCTTCTTTTACAGAACCAACAGTTACTGAAGAAAACGCTCCTCAGAGCGAAGCAGTGCCCGTTGTCGATATCGATGAGATCAATAAGGAATTAGATCTAGCGAAAATCGATGCAAAACGTGCAAAGAAATCGCGCCACGCTGCCCCAGTAAAGGATGCCGCAACTGCCGAGGAGAAATCCTCAGAAGTAGAAAGCGCCGCTCCTCAAACAGTGGAAGATGCGGCAACCGATGCTCCGGAAAATGACGCAGAGCCCGTACTTGAAAGTGAAAGCCGTCGTCGTCGCCCAAGACGGCGTCGTCCAACTAAGGTTCAGGAGAAAGCTGAAGTCACACAGACCAATCCAGAGCAAAGTGAAGCTGCAACTGAGCCTCAAACCAAAGAGCAGGCCGCTGCACAACCCGCGGAAAAGGAAACCACATTAGATACTTCCGCCCCAAAGGCAGAAGTAACTAAGGAAGAACCTCAAGAGAAACCTGAGGCAATCGAAGTTAAGGAAGCCGCGAAACCTGCTCACAGCATTGCTGATGGCCTAGAGGAGAACCTCAAAAAGGCAGGACTCACACAGGTTTCCACTAAGCCTGGCCTTGCAACGGCGCCTTCCTATGAAGCTGTGAAGTACCCAGGAAGACCTCGCCCCGTTCTTGAGCCCTTAAGCGATGAACCGCTTATTCAGGTTCATACAAAGACTGAAAGCGAAGGCTAAAGCAGTACTTTCCTAAAGTCTCAGAAACAAAACAACCTCCAGGAGAAATTCGGGAGGTTGTTTGTTATGGGGCATTTAAAAGAAGCCCCCTTTCTTTAAAACGGATTTACTTCTCGATGTTGAACCCAGTAAAACCCAAATTACCACACTGTGCACGTTGCAGGAGTGCCGCATCGATAAGGGTTAATGCAATGACGGCCTCTAAAATCGGAGCAGCTCGAAGTGCAACACAGGGGTCATGCCGCCCTTTAGTGAGAACCTCTACTGCGGCGCCTCTTTCATCGATGCTCTCCAAGGGTTGTGCAATTGAGGGAGTTGCCTTTAAGGCAACACGCATACGAATTGCATCTCCCGTGGAAATGCCGCCCAAAATGCCACCAGCGTGATTGGTTTTAAATAGAGTTGGTAAGGCTCTCATTTCATCAGCGTTTTCACTCCCCCGCTTTGTTGCGGATTGAAAGCCATCGCCAATTTCAACGCCTTTTACAGCATTGACTCCCATCGCCGCGTAGGCAAGTTTCGCATCAAGTCTTCCGTAGACGGGGTTGCCGAGGCCCGCTGGTAGGCCAGTTGCTTCAATTAGGATTTCTCCCCCTACACTGTCTTTCGCTTCTCGAATGGAATCTAAATAGGTTTCGATTTCTTTAGTTACTGAGGCGTTTGCTAGGAAGAATGGATTCTCCTCAACGTACTTCCAATCTTCAAAGGGGATTTCTTTTTCTCCAATTCGCACGACACAAGCACGGATGTTGACACCCAACTCCCTAGCTAGCCACTTCTTTGCAACTGCCCCTGCTGCAACCGTGGGGGCTGTAAGACGAGCAGAAGATCTCCCGCCACCTCGAGGGTCACGGATTCCAAATTTCGCAAAATAGCCAAAGTCTGCATGTGCGGGGCGGAAAGCCGTACTAATCGATGCGTAATCGGAACTTCTCTGATTTGTGTTACGAATCAAAAGTGCGATAGGCGTCCCTGTAGTTTTTCCCTGATAGACACCAGAAAGAATCTCCACCTTGTCTGCTTCATTTCTTTGCGTCACAAAGCGCGTTTTCCCTGGGCGTCTTCTCTCAAGTTCTCGGTCAATGTCTTCTTCCGTAAGTTCAAGCCCCGGGGGGCAGCCATCAATGACGCAACCGATCGCCGGTCCATGACTCTCACCGAAATTTGTGACAACGAATACTTCACCGATGCTTGAAGAGGACATCGCCCATACTCCTTAATTGGAAAATCCTTTATGCTTTGCGTCATTCTAGCCACTGGCGCTAAATTGCACCCAAACTAGAGAAGAAGAACTTAAAGAAAACCCCAAAAATATGCCAACAAAAAAAGAAAATCCCATCAACACAGATTGGCTCAAAGATACCCTCACGGATGCAGAAGAGACCCTCTCAAGGGCCATCTCTCTCATTGAAGAGAATCCTCGGCACGCCCGAGGAGTGCTCGAAAACGAAATCCCCGCGCTTTACGCAAAGTTAAATTACGCCGTGAACACAGCCCGAATTGGTCCAGATGCCATTGAGAGGGAAAACCACGACGCCCTCATCGCGTGGCCCGAAGGTGAGGATTTCAAGGCTTTCTCAAAGAAGAAATAGAAAAAATTCGGGGTGCAAAGAAACCTCTCTAAAGCACCCCTCTTTCTTAAACCCAAACTAAAGAACTTAGCCCTACAAAATCACGGGCTCAGGCTCTAAGACAATGTTAAAGCGGTGACGGACGCCTTGAGAAATCATGTCGGCAACCTTCATGATGTCTTCTCCCGTGGCGTTCCCTGCATTCACCAGCACAAGCGGCTGTTTACGATAGACGTGAGCATCGCCGCACTTCTTATTTTTCATGCGAGCCGTGTCAATTAACCAGGCAGCAGAAACCTTCAGACGCCCTGAAGTCATTCGGTGAGAAGAAGCATCGGGGTAGTTATCCAATAGGCGACGCCCCTGCATACGCGGGAGAATAGGATTCTTAAAGAAACTACCAACACTACCTAGCCTATTAAGGCTCGGAAGTTTTTTCTTTCTAAGAGCAATCACTTCAGATGCGACAACAGCTGGCGTCATCATCTTCTGAGAGCAATACCGCAAATTTTCAACCAAGGCCTTGTATCGGAGAACTGGCACATAGACTTTTGACAAGGAAAACTTCACGGAAAGAATAATGAGGTCACGGCCCTCTTCAGTCTTAAAGTAACTTGTACGGTACTCGTAAGCGCAGTCCTTACAGGAGATTTCTCTAACTGCGTCCGTCTTCGGGTCATAGCACGTAACTGAGACGATTCTGTCGCAGGCCTCAGTCCCATAGGCACCGATGTTACCGACTGCGGCGCCCCCCACGGTCCCTGGAATCCCTGAGAGGTTCTCGAGACCCGTCCATTTGCGTTGCACCATTGATCGGACAAAGTGCGACCAGTCCATGCCAGCGCCTACCTTAAGAAGCACTTTTTCCTCGTCTTCCTCAAGGACCTCTACCATGCAATTAATGGAATGAAGAATTAAGCCATCAAAATCCTTAGTAAAGACCGTATTCGAGCCGCCACCTAAGATAAAGCGCCTCATCGTCGCAAATTTTGGATCTTTGAGAATCGCTTTAAGTTCATCTAATGTCGTGAATTCGGCATAGTACCTTGCCTTTGCAGGCACACGTAAGGTATTTTTGTCTTTTAATTCGACATTGGTTTGGATATCAGTCATTTTGCTTTTCTCCCCAGTTTAAGCAAACGTTTTCTAATCTGTTTTTCTACGGTCTCTGCGTCAATTCCCGCATCGACAAAGAGCTCCATCGTGCTTCCCTGCAAGATATACCTATCAGGTAGACCAATCTGAAGCGTTGGAATTAAAAGGTCTTCGCGAGCAAGAACTTCAAGAACGCCGCTTCCTGCGCCACCGGCAACAACGCCCTCTTCGGCAGTGACAATCAAATCGTGCTTCTTCGCGCATTCGACAATCACTGCTTCATCCAATGGCTTAACAAAGCGCATATCAACGAGAGTTGCACCGAGCTTTTCTGCAACAGGCATTAGGTGTTTAACCATAGAACCGAAAGCAAGAATTGCTACGCGGCCTGGTGCCTTTTGCGTTGTCTTAAGGAGTGTGCGAGAGCGACCAATTTCAAGCGTTTCAAAACCCTCTCCTGCATCAACGCCCATACCCTTTGACCTTGGGTAGCGAACCGCCGCAGGGCTTCCAAGTTTCACCGCTGTGGTAAGCATCTTTCGACACTCAGCCTCATCGCTCGGAGCCATGATTGTCATATTGGGCATACTTCTTAAATACGCGATATCAAAGGCACCGTGGTGCGTGGCGCCGTCTGCGCCAACAAGACCCGCGCGATCAATGGCAAATGTCACAGGTAAGTTCTGTAGCGCCACATCGTGCAAGATTTGATCGTAGGCACGCTGCGCAAATGTGGAATAAATCGCAACGACAGGGTGAATTCCCTCGCATGCGAGACCCGCGGCGTACGTCACAGCATGCTGCTCGCAGATGGCAACGTCTCGATAGCGCTCGGGGAATTCTTTTTCAAATTCCACTAAGCCACTACCCTCTCGCATTGCAGGCGTGATTGCGTAAAGCATCGGATCAACGCGCGCCATATCAGAGATCCACTTACTGAAAACCTCCGTGTAGGTGGGATGTAAGGGATCTGTCTTTGGGAGAATCTTCTTTGTTGGATCAAAAGGAGATACCCCGTGATAGGTCGTGGGATCGGCTTCCGCAGGAGCATAGCCCTTCCCTTTTACGGTGGTAACGTGTAGGACGATGGGCCCCATGGGGCCTTCGAGGTCACGGAGTTTACCGAGCATCCGAACGAGCCCTTCGACGTCATGTCCATCAATGGGACCAAAGTAATTTAAGTCGTAAGTGGAAAAGATCGAAGACGGTGGACTTAAAAAGTTCACAGTCTGCTTTTCCATCCGTTTTGCCAACTCGTGCAAAAGCGGTGTGTTCTTTAAAAGGCTCTTACCAAAATTTCTCATCCGCCAGAAGTGACTCGTACTCACAAGCTTACCCAAGTGGCCACAGAGAGCTCCCACGGGTGGAGAAATCGAGCAATTATTGTCGTTAAGGATAATAAGTAGTCTTACACCATCTTTATAGTCGCCTGCGTGGTCGAGAGCTTCGCTTGCCATCCCGCCTGTGAGCGCTCCGTCACCAATCACAGCGATGTGCCAGCGTTTATCGTGCCCCTCAAGGTGGCTAGCTACGGCCATACCGAGAGCTGCCGAAATAGAGGTCGACGAGTGCGCCGTCCCAAAGGCATCGTATTCACTTTCAGAGATCTTCGGAAACCCTGAGATTCCCTTGTACTGACGAACGTGCTTTAAAGCCTCTCGGCGACCCGTGAGAATCTTATGCGCATAGGCCTGATGACCCACGTCCCAAACAAGTTTATCCTCTGGGGTATTAAAGACATAGTGAAGAGCAATCGCAAGTTCAACGCTTCCTAAGGAACTCGATAAGTGCCCTCCTGTCTTACTCACACAGTCAATGATGTAAGAACGAATCTCGGAAGCAAGCCCCGGGAGATCAGTCGTTTTAAGTTTACGCAAATCCTCTGGACTATCAATCGAATTTAAAAGCGCACCAAATGTCATTTCGTTCTTCCAATCATGTAATAAGCTAAGTCCGCAAGATGCACTAAAGAGGCGGAGTCAAACCCTTCGTCTTGAAGCCTTCCGAGCGAGAAAAGCGCCTCATTTAACGTTTCTTGAGCAAGCCTCTGTGAGGCCTCTAACCCAATGAGAGAAACGTAAGTGGGCTTATTGTTTTCTGCGTCTTTTCCTGCGGTTTTACCCAATGTGGCAGCAGTCGATGTGACATCGAGGATGTCATCAACAACCTGAAAACCTAAACCCATAGCGGAACTAAATTTCAGTAGTGACGGTTCTGCTCTTTCATACAATTTCATATCGCCACAGAGAGCACCCATCAAGATTGCTGCAGTAATGAGAGCGCCTGTCTTTTTACTGTGCATCTCACGTAGTAGCGTAAGGTCAACCTGCTTTCCAACGTGCTCAAGGTCGATGGCCTGGCCTCCACACATGCCGTCCCTACCGCAGGCTCTGGCAAAGAGAGTGAGTATTTTGAGTCTAGAGGCTTCTGGGATATCCAAATCCGTAAGAAGTAAAAAAGCCTCAGGCTGCAAGGCGTCTCCTGCAAGCATCGCCTCTCCCACGCCAAACTTCACGTGGCACGTAGGCTTCCCACGACGCAACGTGTCGTTATCCATGCAAGGCAAATCATCGTGAATCAAAGAATAGGCGTGTACGAATTCAAGCGCTAGGGCAACGCGACGTAAGTTAGATACCGAACCCTCTGTTAAAGCCCCTGCAGCGTGACTTAAAAGCGCCCGAATCCTTTTCCCGCCCCCTGTGACTGCATAGTTCATTGCAGCAACAAGTGTGGCGTAACGGGCGTCATCAGTGCGGAGAACTTTAGCTGCGTCTTCCTCTAAGGTAGCCCTTAAGGGATTTGCCCAAAGATCAAATGTTGCTAGATCAAAGACGTGCTCGGAAATTGACTTCATTGGCATAAGGATTAAAAGGGAACCGCATCCTCTTCGCGGGCTTCTGTAAGAGAACCATCTTTTTCAAGAACTTGAAGTTTCTTTTCTGCAGCCTCCAAGGCGTCTTTACAGACGCCTGCGAGTTTCTCACCGCGTTGATACTTCTCTACGCACTCATTTAATGTCAACTTACCAGATTCCATCGACTCAACGATGTTCTCTAATTCGGCGATTGCTTCTTCAAAAGTCGGTTTGTTTTGAGTATTACTCATGTGCAGACCCAAGATGTTCGTTCTTTGATTAAACAAGATATCTGCGGATTTTACCGCAAGAAAAAAATATATTTTTAAAAGAATTCAAAATAAAGAAATGAATACAAATTAACCATCAAGGGGAAACAGGAATTTCTTTTTTGGGGAGAAAGGGGAATGGAGCGGGAGACGAGTCTCGAACTCGCGACCTCAACCTTGGCAAGGTTGCGCTCTACCAACTGAGCTACTCCCGCACACATCACTTCGGTACTTGGAGGCGCGAGGCGGAGTCGAACCGCCGTGAACGGATTTGCAATCCGGTGCATGGCCGCTTTGCTATCGCGCCACCCCAACGCACTCTAAAGCGCATAAAAATACAACCGAATGGTTGTATGGAGCGGGAGACGAGTCTCGAACTCGCGACCTCAACCTTGGCAAGGTTGCGCTCTACCAACTGAGCTACTCCCGCGTACGCCTCGAAGCGAGGATTGGCATTTTACACACTCGGCAGGGCTTGTCAAGGCAATTTTTTGGAAAATTTTCTCTCGATATTCCTTCTTAAAACACCCCGCGAAAAAGACCCTTTTTTCTCAATGTGTTTGGCATTCTTCGCTCATAGAGCGAGTCTCAGTGTTAGGATGCACCCACTAAAAAAATTTCAAAAGAAAGTAATGACTGAGGAAGCTAAATCCAAAAACCGCCTCCCCTATCGTGGTCGCTTTGCCCCTAGCCCCACGGGCGAACTCCACGCTGGGAGCCTAGCCTGCGCAATGGCAAGCTACCTTGACGCCCGTGCGCACGATGGCACTTGGATTATTCGCATAGAAGACGTTGACACCTTGCGGTGCCGCACGGAATACGGCTGGAGCATTCTTGAGACTCTCAAGCAATTTGGACTCGCAAGTGACGAAGAAGTCGTTTGGCAATCGAAGAGAACAAACCTATATGAAGAGGCTTTTAATCGGCTAAAAGAGAAAGGCCTCGTTTACGGTTGTGCCTGTAGCAGAGCAGATATTGAAAAAGAAGATAAGAGGCTAAATCGCCCGCTAGGAAGTTACCCTGGAACCTGCCGCTCTGGAACCCACGGCAAGCCCATCCGCAGTTGGCGATTTAGAGCGCCTTCAGGCGTAGTGGCATTCAAAGATAGGATCTGCGGCGTTTATGCTGAGGATACGGAAAGATCTGTTGGTGACTTCATCATTCGCCGTGCCGATGGCCTCTGGGCTTATCAACTTGCTGTTGTTGTAGATGATGCGGCTCAAGGGATTACGGATATTGTCCGAGGGGAAGACCTTTTAGATAACACACCTCGGCAACTTCACCTTATCCAGGCCCTCTGCTACAAAGCCCCACACTATATGCACATCCCGCTTGTGTTAAATAGCCAAGGAGAAAAACTCTCGAAGCAAAGAAAAGCGACGCCCGTCGCGTCCGATAACCCGCTACCAACTCTTGAAGCGCTTCTCGCGCACTTTCAGATAGAAAAGACGGGAGCGGCGACAGTAGAAGAATTTTGGCGCCTTGCCAGCATTCGTTGGAAAGAAAAGTACTTAAACCGTTAAGGAAAGGCAGGAACTACTCTGCAATCCAAGGGATTGGATGCGGAAAGAGTTGATCGACGAGAAGCCTTATGGTTTCACTCGTATCCTCGGACTTTGTAGAAACAAAGCCATCTGCGTAATCCGATTTACTTGTCACTCGGATTGTGTTGGTGTGTCCGTTCTCGCTACGACGCAATTCGAGAGTTGCCTTCTTAAGAACGGAATTTGACCAGCCACCGAACTCCATCTCAAAGCGCACACAACTTAAGCAATCCTTCGAATCATCATTGGAATTCACCTCTCGGACCTTTAGCCCCTTTTCTTCCATAGCGCGGCGCACTTCGTAGGCCATCGCAACAGAGTTCTCCTCTGAAACCTTAAGGCAGATAACCGCATCTTCTGCTGTTGCGTACTGATACTGATACGGGTTCATCACGTATGGGAAACCACTACAGCTAGCCAAAAGAACCGTAGCAGACACGGCAAGACCAGTGACACGTGCTAAAGATTTAAATCCCTTCAAGAGTGGTCGCTCCAAAAATGAAAACCAACAATTCGAGAATCGTATCACAGTGCGGATTGTTTAGGGGACATGATTTTTGAGGACTTTCCTCATCCAAAAGGCTCAAAGGGAACTATTCAGCTAAGGTGCCAACGTGAGAGATTACAGACCGAGCAAGAGCCGCTTTGTCGTATCCGCCTTCCATAACACTCACAAGGCGTGAAGCGGATACTTCCGCAGCCACTCGCATAAGAGAGCGCGTAATGAAGGAGTAGTCGAACTCAGAAAACTTCAGTAGCGTCTGCGTATCCGCAAAATGTGTATCAAAGCCAAATGAGACAAGAATAAGTTCCGGCTTAAAGGCTTGAATCTTCGGAATCCAATCAGACTCTAAGATTGCGATGAAGTCTTTCCCTTCTGCGCCATCAGGTAGTGGCGCATTAATAACGTTTTCTGAAGGCGTCTCTTTAGAGGCAAAGGGAAAAGCGGAGGCTTGAAAACTATCAAAGAGCATGAGGGACTTTTCCCCCTTGACGATGTCTTCAGTCCCATTGGCGCGATGCGCATCAATGTCAACGATTGCAACCCGACTAAGGTGAAGTCTCTTTATAGCGTAATTCGCAGCAGCGGCTACAGAATTTAGTAGACAGTACCCGCCACCAAAGGCGCGGCCTGCGTGGTGCCCTGGGGGCCTTACGCAGACAAAAGCATTTTTAAGATTGCCGCTTACTACATCTTTTGTAGCCGCAATAGCTGCCCCTACGCTTTTAAAAGCTGCACTAAGGATTTCTTCAGTGATCGTGGTTTCTTCAGAAATGGCCTTCTTTAGAGAAGCGAGCGCCTTTAGTTTGTTGATGTACTCGGCGCTATGCGTGAGAAGAACGTCTTCTAGAGAGGCGGAATCGGCCTCTTTGTAGACAACACGCTTACTGAGCGCACTCGCATGCATCAGCGTATCAATCCGCTCAATACGATTGGGGCTCTCGGGCGTTATATCCACAGCGCTCGGACACTCGCAAAGATTGTGTGTAAAGAAACCTGTTGCCATGCGAAAAAGATTCTTATGATTTCGAAGGACTGAAAGACGATATTATTACGAAGAGCGAAGTTTTTGCCAAACTTAGTCTCACGGGTCACGAAAAAGCGGCTTTTGCAAATTGATTGTGAATAAAACGATGCCCACTTCTCATTCCTACACACGACGAGATGTTCTAAAGACTCTAGGCGTTACGCTTACCGGTCTCGTGCTACCAATCACGTCCTTTGCTGAGGAAGGAGGCGATGATTACAGTAAAAGACTCATCGCCCGTGTTTGGGCTGAGAAGATTGCGGCTAGACATAAACTTAATCTCAATTGGATCCTAGAGACACTATCAAAAGCTCGTCACGTGATGACATCCAAAAAGACAATGGATCGCAGTAGCACGGAGAAAGCCGCAAAGCCTGTGAAGAATTGGACCAATCACAAAAATCTCATGGTAACCGAAGAGCGCATCGAAAAAGGCGCTCGCTTCATGAGAACGCACGCAGCGGCTCTTGAAAAGGCCCAAGACCTTTGGGAAGTTCCTCCCTTAATTATCACGGCTATCATCGGCGTCGAAACGATTTACGGCAAATCCCTTGGCCGTTATCGAGCGCTAGATGTCCTTGCTACCCTCTCCTTTGATCACGAAAGAAGAGCGGAATACTTTCAAAGTGAATTAGAGGCTTTCTTTGTTCTCTGCGCGAAGTCACAGGTTAATCCCTTAACCGTGCAATCGAGTTTTGCTGGGGCGATTGGAATGCCACAATTTATGCCTTCTAACATCCTTCGCTATGGCTTTGACCTAGATGGGGACGGGAAGATAAATATCCGATACTCGGCAGCAGATGCCATTGGGTCCACAGCGAAATTTTTAAAAGAAGCCGGATGGGACTCTGAGCTTCCTGTCGAGTGGCCCTGTAGGGCAAATGGCTTTCATGCGGCTGACTTAAATTCTGGTGGAATCGTTGCAAACACAACGCTACAAAATCTTCTTGATGCAGGTGTTGAACCCCTCGGCTGCGTTAAAGTAAAGGCAACTACACCTGCTCTCTTAATTGATCTACCGTATATTGACTCTGATGGAAAGAATTCAGTTCACTGGTACATAGGGACCGTGAACTTCGCGACACTCTTAAAGTACAACCGCTCCTACTTTTATGCGCAAAGTGTCTATGAACTCTCTGAGGCAATAGAAGAAAAACTAAACGCACCAGATCCGATGCTTTTCTTCTAGTTTCCACGCCCCAATTAAAAAGCCCCCGAAGGGGCCAAAGGTTAAATTTCTTCAAAGGCAGAGGCCGGAGCGCCACAGAGTGGACACTTGTATTCGGCGGGAAGATCTTTAGCCTCATAGACGTAGCCACAAAGCGTACAACGGAAGCGTTTCTTCCCCTCCTCTTTGGATTTCGTTGGAAGCATTCCCTCATGCTTTTCCTCTTGAAGCGCCTTCTTGCAATCCACGCCTAGAAGAGCACTTCTATCTACGTAACTTGTGTGTAAGAGTGACTTTGCCTTTTCACTTAAGGGCGCGCCGTAAAACTCTTCATAGAGAGTTTTCACTTCTGGGTTCTCGTGACTAAAGCGTAGCGTAAGAGCTTTGTCTCGAGCTCTAAGAGCCGCGGCGCGACTAGATAGGGTAGCCTTTTCTTTTCCGTAAGAAGCCTTAGGCTGCCCACCGCCTCCAATACAGCCCTCTGGGCAACTCATCACCTCGATAAAGTCGTAGTGACGGTCTCCGGTCTTAATCTCTTCGATAAGCTTCCGGGCGCGATTTGTTCCGTAGATAACGGCAACGTGAAGTGTTTTACCCGCAAGGGTAACTTCCGCCTCACGAAAATCTTCTTTCCCATCGGGGCTCACAAACTTTAAGAAGTCACTATCGACATTCTTCCCCGTAAGATAAAAAGCCGCCGTTCTTAGAGCAGCTTCCATAACGCCACCAGTGAGGCCAAAGATAACGCCAGCCCCTGAAGAAAGCCCCAATGGATTATCAAAAGAGCTTTCTTCTAATGCGGCAAAGTCAATCTTTTCTTCCTTGGCCCACCGCGCGAGTTCTCTAGTCGTAATCACAAAGTCCGTATCGCGCATCGCAAGGTTTCCGATGCTCTGCCCCGCAGCGTTCATCTCCTCGCGGCGAATTTCAAATTTTTTCGCAGTACAGGGCGTTACTGCTACGTTAATGATCTTCGAAGGATCTACACCAATCTTCTTAGCAAAGTAGGTTTTGATTGTTACCCCCTGCATAGCAATGGGACTCTTAGCGCTTGAAAGGTGTGAGAGCATCTCAGGGTAGAAAACCTCGCAGTACTTCACCCACGCAGGGCAGCAACTCGTAAATTGCGGTAGCGGCGCTACTCCCTTTGTAAAGCGTTCTAGGAACTCTGTTGCCTCCTCCACAACAGTTAAATCTGCTGCAAAGTTCGTATCGAGGACATATTTCGCACCAAGCCTACGCAGGAGAGAAACCATCTTTCCTTCGACAAAGTCGCCAGCCTTCCCGCCGAAAGCCTCTCCTAAGGCAACTCTCACCGCAGGAGAGGCTGTCATCACGAGGACTTTCTCCGTATCGGTAAGAGCCTTTTTCAGAGCCTCGACTTCACTCTTTTCCACAATACTTGCCGTCGGGCACACGCTCGTACATTGTCCGCAGTGCGTACAGAGGGCAACACTTCCTGCCTTCTCTAAGTCGTAGTGATCAAGGACTCCAACGTAGTCCCTGCAGACCTTTGTGCAAAGGCCACACTTTACGCACAGTGCTTCAATACGCTCTACTGCTGGGTTATCTAGTTCAATTGGGACTCGAACTCGTGTGCTCATGTGATTCATCAGACTCACCTTTTTCGAAATTATTCTTTCCTTCGATTGTATGGCAAAAAGAAGAAAATTGCACTTTTCTATGCGTCTAATAATATTAATAGACTATCTCTATTGAGACTGAGTTTTCTTTAAGTTAAAGAATTTAGCGAAGTTTCGGGATGTAACCGTTTTAAAACTAGCGCCAGGATAAGCTTCGCGGAAGGCTTCAGAAAAAGACGCACGCGCTTTATCATTTAACTTACACTCGAAAGCCTCAATCGTTGCGTCCCTCTTTTCGATGAAGTCAATCTCTTGAGGAGACCTGCCTGTTGTACGCCAGAAATACATCTCTGTGAAATCCTGGCGGTAGTCGTGCAATTTAATGCGCTCCATAAAAAAGAAGTTTTCCCAGAGAGCACCGCTATCAGGTCGTGTTGAAACTGGAGAGAAATCTCGAAGAATGGCGTTTCTTATGCCATTGTCGCAGAAGTAAATCTTCTTACCCTTTTTAAGTTCATTTGCGAGATTGCGAGAGAAAGAATGACAGACCTTAATGATGAAACAGTCTTCCAAGAGCGTGATGTAGTCAGCAACCGTCGTTTTATTTAAACCTGTCTTTTTCGCAAGACTCTCGAAACTCAACTCAGTTCCTACGGAAGATGCAAGTAAAAACACCAAGTGTTCGAATCGAGCATTAAGCCGAATACCCGAGAGAGAAAACAAATCTTTAAAAAGTATTCCGTCAACGTAATCCTGTAGCGTCACTCGGGCATTCTCTCGATTCAAAAGCACGTCAGGATACATCCCATAGACAAGTCTCTCGGAAAGCGACTGCGTTAAAGCAGCCCAACTAATGTTTGTGGCAAACTCAAGCACGGACATAGGCCAGAGCCTACGCATAAGAAGGCGCCCGAGAGCAGATTCCTTAATACCCTTTGCTAAGTCGAACGAAGAAGAACCACTCACAAGAATTTTTGTTGGATTCTTTGAGATCTCGTTACAGTCGACTAGTCGCTTAAGTGTGAGTCCAATGTGAGGAAAACGCTGCGGCATCATCCTCGATTAATTTGTCGCCGCCGAGTTTTATATCTGCCAAACAGAATGGACTATGACATTATCAGTAAGTCCATAAGGAAATTCTGAAGTGCAAATCACAGCACCTTGACCGATTTCCTCGGGTAAATCTTTAAGGACAGAAAGGTTCTTGATTGCATCCTTTTTCGGGCGCTCAGCCAATTTCACTTCAACTGGATAAAGCTTCCCTTCCGAGCGAATCAGAAGGTCGATTTCTTGCTGCGTTTTTGAATCACGATAGAAATAGAACGCTGGGGTTAAGCCATTATGAATCCAACTTTTTAGTATTTCTATGATAACAAAAGTTTCAAAAAAAGCCCCCGCGTTTGTGTACTCAGACATTGCCTTGGGGTTAGGAAACTCGATTAAATACGCTGCAAGTCCTGTATCTATAAAGTAGATTTTGGGAGACTTCACAAACTGCTTACCGATATTGGCGTAGTAAGGGCGCAAGAGATAGATTAATTCAGAGCCTTCTGCAAGGGATAACCAATTCTTAATGGTCTTTTCATTAACTCCGACAGTCTTGGCAAGCTCTCCAATACGTAATTCTTGTCCTGTCCTAAGCGCAAGCTCCCTAAGAAACTTTTTATACTCTGCAAGTTTCCCAACTCCTGCTTCAGTAAGAATATCCCTTTGTAAATACGTCTGAACAAGCCCCTCATAAAAAAATCTACGTTGTCGAGTGTTCATACCAATAACGCGAGGCCAAGCCCCCTGCCAGATAATTTTCCATAAATCTTCTTTACTCGCCGATTGAAGGATATCCGACGGTATTGAGCTAGGTAGATAGGGCTTCTGATTTAAACCTTCTCCAAATCTTTCATAAAGACTCAACGGCATAAGATTTAAGGGGCATATTCTCCCAGCGAGAGAGTCAGCGACCCCCTTCATAAGCGCAAATTTTTGCGACCCTGATGCCCAAACTTGACCATAGGACTCAATCTCATCGACTTTTGCTTTAATCTGAAGAAACAAGTTGGGAGCACGTTGGATTTCATCGATGAAAAGTGGAAACTTGTGTTTTGAAAGAAAAAGTTCAGCCGAGCCTTTTGCTTGCGATAAAAGACTCTCATTATCCAAATTTAATCTTTCGTGATGCGTATGTTCGGACATATGCGCCATACAGGTGCTTTTGCCACATTGCCGAGATCCTGTAAGCAATACAACTTTGAATATCTCCGAAACTTCTTTAATCACAGGCTCAATAGTTCTATGGAGATAACTCATGCGAAATTCCCTTTGAAATTATTAGAATTACATCTATCATACTACCGATTTTATCGGTAGTCTACTACTGATTTTATCAGTAGTCTATCCCGAGAGGAACTACAAATATTGTTACTTCCCCATCACTCAGATGCCCTAATTAAATTCAGGTCTAATTCGCCCACCGATAACATCACGATGTGGCGTCAATGACAGACAAAGTTAATTGGGACGAGGCCTACAAATCCCAAAGGACGAGCAATCTCTATCAAAAGAATTTCTATTACAGCAAAGAGTTCAAAAAGTTCTTAAGACCTGGTCGCATGTCAACTGAAATCGAGCAGGAACTAGCGGAATGTTTCCGCTACCGTCCTCTCAGACCACCCACCGTACGGTGAACTTAATTAGTGCACCTGAGCGATGATGTGCCCCCTATTCTGCTTCTTGACTACTTTAATTCGAAGAGATGGAGGCGCAACAGTATTCTGTTGGCGCAAGAGTGTACTTTTGGAGTCTTCTTGTACTCCACAGCGTAAATCTGAAATTTAGACACCGTTCAGAGACTTTTTAGACAACGAGAATGAGGAAAATGCTGTTTTATGTGACCTTTTAGGAAAATCGAAAGCATTAAAAAAGCCTGTTAAAACAGGCTATAAGTGGGTATATGACCAATTTGAAAATTTTTGTGGTGGTGCGGGGGATCGGACTCGAACCGACATGCCGTTTTATTGGCGACAGGACCTAAACCTGTTGCGTCTACCAATTTCGCCACTCCCGCATTTTTGCGCCCGAGAGTATACCCGAGCGCAAGACGTTTTAGTGATTATGTCCGCAGCAACATCCATCATCTTTTTCATCATGATGATGGTGGCCGCAACAGCACTCACCTTCCTCTTCGTGGTGGTGATGATGGCCACAGCCGCATTCTTCCTCATCATGGTGATGATGGTGACCACAGCAGCACTCACCCTCTTCTTCGTGGTGGTGATGATGGCCGCATCCACACTCTTCTTCATCATGATGATGGTGACCACAGCAGCACTCGCCCTCTTCTTCGTGGTGGTGATGATGGCCGCAACCACATTCACCTTCCTCATCATGGTGGTGATGGTGACCGCAACCACATTCACCATCGTGATGATGGTGATGATGTCCGCAACAGCAGCACTCTCCTTCCTCTTCTTCAGGTTCTGGGAGAGCGAGGGGAACGAAGGGCGCGACATAGGCCTCTGTCTTTAACCCAACGCTTGTGAGCATCGTGCGGAACTGTTCGTTTTCAATCATCGCAAAACCGTTTTCAACTTCGGCTATGCGAATTCCACGACTCATGAAGGCGTAAGCTGCTTCATGAAGCATCTGTACGTCACCCGTAACACGCATCAAACGGTCTTCTGCGGCTTCAACAACATAAAATCCACCCTTCTCATCAACGAGAACATCGCCCACTTCTAAAGGACGCACTGCACCAAGAGCATTCTCAAGCGTCGTGCCATCAAGCGTAAAAGCCGCAGGCGCCTTCACGCGTTCAGCGTACTTAAGAGTGATTTTCTTTGCACGAGCTAAAAGGGCTTTCGCGGGTTTCGCATTTAAAGGGAGAACTTTTGTAATTTTCATAGTTATCTATCCAATCATTACCTCTCAAGTATTCCTCCTTGAGAGTCATTTCTAATGTGGCGCGATTCTAACAAAGAAGAATCCTATTACATCCCGTCGCCATTGACAGCGAGTAAAAGGAATGTCATCAAGTCCCGTGTCTCGGGCCGAATTCTTCTGTGTTCATTCGGTACACAGATTTTAATGTCTTGTTTCACCCACGGCTCGTCAATTTCAACAGTCGTAAGATCAAGTTCTCGCGTGAGTGTCGAGTAGCTTGGAACAATCATCACAGCACCGAGCGTTCTGAGAGCTTCAAGACCGGCGTGCATACTCGGAAACCTCGCACGAATATTAAGTCTCACACCCTCTTTTTTGGAGTGCTCCTCAAGGTAAGTCTGTAGCGATGTTCCTTTCGTTAACGCAATAAAGGGAACATCCTTTAACTCTTTAAGTGAAACACGGCGCCGAATGTGAAACTGAGTCGCTGTGCTTCTTTGCATCAAAAGAACAAACTTGCAGGTAAAGTATGGCGAAAAATGCAATCCTTCAATCGATTTCTCTGAGTAACCAAAGACACCAATATCTGCCACACCCTCAAGAAGGGCTTCAACAATCTCCTGCGAGCGCATGAGCGTGAAGTCAAGCTTAACCTGCGGGTAGCGAAGGAGAAAATCTCCGATATCCGTTTTGAGTCTTCCCGTCATAGCAGAATACGTGCAATAAAGACGAACTGTGTTGTCTTGGCGGCCTGAGAATCGCTCCATGTTCGTTTCGAGATTCTCTGCCTGTGAGAGAATGACCTGAGCGTCTTTGAGGAACCGCTCTCCAGCCTCGGTGAGTTCTACATCCCGCGGATGCCGAATAAAAAGTGTCGTTTTGAAATTTTCTTCAAGCTTTCGGATGCGAACACTCGCAGCAGAAACGGTCATAAAGGAGTGTTCTGCAGCAAGACGAAAACTACGTAATCTAGCGATTAAGACGAAAAGTCTTAAATCTTTCAAGTCATATTGGATCATTGAATTTTATTTAACGGCTAGTTTAATAACTTTCCATGGACATAAAGCGGAATATAGCGCAAGATTTCGTCTCGAGATGAAAGCCCTCCAATGAAATCTCAACTCGGAGTCTCCGGGGACAAAACCACTACTCGTTGGTGGAAAGCAGTGGCCTCAGAGACGACAGAGCGGGTTTTGCAATCGGGCCAAATGTTTGCAAACCCGCTCATCTTTTTTTTTCAGCAAGGGGAGATTCGCAATGTCTGAAAAAGAAACTACAGAGTCCAACGTCAGGACAGAAACCCTCAACCACAACACAACGGAATTCTTCCGCACGCACATTAAGGAATTGTCTCAATTCCTCCTCGCAGAGGGAATCGAAAAGAAGGCTCTTCTTAGCCTCTTAGAGAAGCAAAAAGCATCGCTCGCAATTCGGGAACTTATCGAAGGCCTAAAGATTACAGGAACCAATGATGTCCCTCACACAGCGGAAACGATGGCGCGCATTTCTCGAGCACTGCGTGTCGCTGCCCGCGAGAGAGGAGCCTTAAGCGACTTTAAGGCAGTACTTTCTACTTGCAAGTAAAGCTTTCTTTTGCTTAAACGGCCTTGTTCTCGTCAACACCTAGCGTCGGCACTGGGCGCTTAAAACCTCTCGTTAGATAAACGAGATAAGCGATTCCAATACAGGCCCACGCAAGTCCTAAGGTCATCGCCGTGGAGTCCAAATTAACCCAAAGGACAGCAACACTTGCACAGCCGCAAAGCGGTAAGAGAAGGTAGTTGACAACTTCTTTTACGCTGTTGCGGCGTTTTTCTCTTACGAAGAATTCCGCAATCACGCAGACATTTACAAAGGTAAATGCAACAAGCGCTCCAAAGTTAATAAGAGCCGTAGCTAAAACTAGGTCAATCTGAATCGCAAATAAACAAAGTAGCCCTGCAAGTACGATATTAAAGACCGGTGTACGCCACTCACTGTGGAGCTTTGCAAAGAATTTCTGCGGAAGCACACCGTCTCTACCCATCACAAACATTAGGCGCGAGACACCTGCGTGCGCAGCCATCCCAGAGGCCAACACGGTTAAGCTTGAGAAAATCAGGACAATCCACTGGAACGTGGGACCTGCGACGTAGAGCATAATCTCTGGCTGCGAAGCCTCAGGATCTTTAAAAACGCTGATGTCTGGGAAATAAAGCTGTAAGAAGTAACTAGCGACGATAAAAACGATCCCGCCAATGAGAGCCGTAAGAAAGATTGCTCGCGGCATATTCTTCTCAGCGTCAATCGTCTCCTCTGTTAACTGAGAAAGGCCATCGAAACCCAAAAAAGAGAAGCACAAAATTGCGGCTCCTGCCATCATCGGTACGAGGGAGGCATTCTCTTCCCAGAAGGGCTTCGTGCTAACAAGGGTACCTGCGCCCTTCCCTTCAGAAAGACCCATAGCCACAAGCACAACAATCAGCGCGACGATAGCCATCTGCACGAGAACAACCGTGCCGTTAAAACCAGCAACAATTTTGAGGCTTCTAAGGTTACAGGCAATCATGAAGACCGTAAGAAGCAGAACAAAAATCCAACTTGGGACAGCAGGGACAATTGCCTCGAAATAGATCTTCGCAAGAAGAACGTTAATCATCGGCATAAAAAGGTAATCTAGTAGAGATGACCACCCCACCATAAAACCTACTGTTGGGCAAATCGCGCGTTGTGCGTATGTATAAGCCGATCCCGCCGATGGGAAGCGTACAACGAGTTTTCCGTAACTTAAGGCCGTGAAAAGAATTCCAAGAAGCGCTAACGCATAGGCGCTAGGCACGTGACCACCTGTGATCTGAGAGACGATACCGAAGGTATCAAAGAGCGTCATTGGCTGAATATAGGCAAGACCAATCATGACAACAGGAAAGAGTGTCAAAGTCTTGATTAAGCCGCTTTTACTTATTTGTGTAGTTTCGTTCCCCTGCATTGTTTTTCAAGCAAACCTGTTCCGAAAGTAATTAGTGAAAAAACCCTTGGAGCCTCCGGCCTACCCGAAGTGGGGGGAATCATACAGAACTGGGACGAAAAATCCCTGTGAAAGCCTTAAGCGATTTACGCATAAAGGCATTCAACGTTAAAAGGAATCAGGTTAGATTTTGTGTACAAAATCCCCTTCCGTCTGAAATCTAACCAATTTTAAGAGGCACCCCGACTCCGAAGCACCCCTTATGCTTGTGTGGTATTTCTGCCAAAGAGTGAGCCGCCATTAAAGAGCTTCTAATGCATCTGCAAGGCGATCTACTGCGATAACCTCTAAGCCTTCAATTGGTGTCTTGGGGGCATTGGCCTTCGGAATAATTGCTCTAGCGAATCCCAATTTTGCAGCCTCGCGAAGTCTTTCTTGACCCCGTGGGGCAGGACGGATTTCTCCGGCGAGCCCCACCTCTCCGAAGACAACCGTTGCTCTCTGTAGCGCCCTTTCCGTTAGAGAACTTACAACGGCGAGAATGACAGCCAAGTCGCTCGCAGGCTCTGTGATTTTGACGCCACCAACAGCGTTCACAAAGACATCTTGATCAAAGCAAGAGATTCCCGCGTGTCGGTGTAAAACGGCAAGAAGCATAGAGAGGCGCTGTGCATCAAGGCCAACACAAAGCCTTTTTGGTGTTGGAAGGTGTGTTGCATCGACAAGTGCCTGTACTTCAACTAAGAGGGGCCTCGTTCCCTCTTGCGTGACCATCACAACGCTTCCCGCTATCCCCTCTTTGTGTTCTGCTAGAAAGATTGCAGACGGGTTAGAAATCCCCTTTAACCCACGATCTGTCATCGCGAAGACACCTAATTCATTTACAGCCCCAAAGCGATTCTTAAAAGCACGCACAAGGCGGAAATTCGAGTGCGTGTCACCTTCAAAGTAAAGGACAGTGTCGACGATATGTTCCAAAATACGGGGGCCCGCTAGGGCGCCGTCCTTTGTGACGTGGCCTACGAAGATAAGCGTAATACCTGCGGTCTTCGCTAGTCTCGTAAGTCGCGCAGAACACTCCCGGACTTGCGTCACTGACCCCGGGGCACTATCAAGCGTTGAAGAGAAAAGCGTCTGAATCGAATCAATCACAACAAACTGTGGCTTAATCTCAAGGAGAGCTGCTTCGATTTTCTCCAATTCGATTTCACTCATAAGGGAAATCCCTTTCGGTTCCACCCCTAAACGCCTTGCTCGGAGAGCAACCTGAGAAGCGGACTCTTCCCCTGTCACATAAAGGCACTTTACGCCTTGAAAAACCAAGCGGCTTGTCACCTGTAGGAGAAGTGTGGATTTACCGATTCCTGGGTCACCACCGATAAGCGCAACGCCTCCCTTAACGAGGCCGCCGCCGGTGACGCGGTCGAATTCTTCCATTCCAACGAGAATGCGCGGGACTTCAGCGGCTTCAATCTCAGAGAGGTCTGAAGCTTTCGTCGCTTCAACTAGCGCCTGTGTTCTATGTTTATCCGAACCAAATCGAGCAGCACTCTTTTCGGGAATCTTAAATTCCTTCATCGTGTTCCACTCTCCACAGTGTGGGCAACGGCCCTGCCACTTCACCGTAGATCCGCCGCAAGATTCACAAACGTATTCAACCCGAGCTTTTGCCATATTTCTGAGTAACCAAAAATTGTTTCAAATATCGACGCCTCACTAAAGGCTCTGTACATTGGATGCTACACTCTAATTCAAACAAAACAGAGGTTTGAAAAAATTCTTATGAAGCATAGTCTCGCGCCGATACTTGGCGCGCAATTTTTTTCGAGTCTAGCCGATAACGCTCTTTTAATAGCGGCGATTGCTCTGCTTGTGAGCATTGATGCCCCAGACTGGATGACTCCCCTCCTGAGGCTTTTCTTTACCTTTAGCTACATTGCCTTGGCCGCCTGGGTTGGAATCCTTGCGGATATGTGGCCTAAGGGGCGCGTGATGTTTGTGACAAACGCCCTCAAAATCGCAGGCTGCCTCATGCTTCTTTTAGGCTTTAATCCACTACTCTCTTACGCAGTCGTCGGGGCGGGAGCCGCTGCCTACTCGCCAGCGAAGTACGGAATCCTCGCTGAGATTCTCCCAGAAGAAAGGCTAGTTGCTGCCAACGGTTGGATGGAAGGACTAACCGTAGTATCGATTATCTTAGGCGTTGTCTTCGGGGGTCTCCTCGTAGACCCAGCGATTGGAGGGGCAATTTACGCCTTCTTAAATACAAACTTCTTTAGTGTCGCCTCAGTGGCTGAAGCCGCAATCGCCGTTGTGGCTCTTGTCTATGTACTTGCTGCCATTATCAATTTAACAATTGCAGATACGGGAGCTCGGTACCCTGATACGAAATTCTCTTTCTTAGGAAACATCACAACGTTTGCTAAGACCTGTAAGGTGGTTTTCACCGACTCGGTCTCTCTAACCTCCCTCTCAGTTACAACACTTTTTTGGGGAACGGGAGCCGTGCTTCAGTTCCTTGTGCTCCGTTGGGCAGAAGAAAGGCTTGCAATGCCTCTTTCTGAAGGCGCAATGCTTCAAGCGGTGGTCTCCCTAGGCATTGCCTTAGGAGCTGTCTTAGCCGCCCGTTTTGTTCCCATTACACGTGCATTTAACGTACTTTGGACAGGGATTGCAATGGGAATCTTGATTGCTGTTTTAAGTTTCTTTTCCGCGGATTGGATTCCAGGGACTTGGCATATTGCGAGTGTGAGTTTTAGACCAGCGGTACTTCTTGCCTCTCTCATGATGATTCTTGTTGGGGCTCTCGCTGGCCTCTTTCTTGTTCCCATGAATGCAGTCTTTCAAAAGAGAGGAAAAGAACTCTTAAGTTCAGGGCGGGCTGTCGCTGTGCAGAACTTAGCGGAAAACTCCACCATTCTTGCAATGCTTGGCCTCTACTCGCTCCTCGTGCGATTCCACCTTTCTGTGAAAGCAACAATGCTCTTATTTGGGGTGCTTTTCGCTCTTGGAATTTACGCTGTGATACGGCACCATAGAAATGAGGCAAAGGAAATGCGCTAATCTCACAAGGAATTTAAGCATTTCCGAAAATAGAGCTTCTGAAGATGTCTAATTTTCAAAACTAGGTTGCCATTTGTAAAAATGCGCTTTCTACTTAGTGGGTAATACCTATGTTAAGTTAGAATCGGTTTACTTTTCTTTAAGGATGAAGACGACATTCTATGAAACGCGGCTTTTACACGATTATGTGTGCGCAGTTCCTATCGAGTCTCGCAGACAATGCGTTACTCATTGCGGCAATTGCGCTCTTAGTAAGCATCGATGCCCCTGCATGGATGACGCCGCTCTTAAAGCTCTTCTTTGTCATCAGTTACGTAGTACTTGCTAGTTGGGTGGGGATCTTCGCAGACCTCATGCCAAAAGGCCGGGTGATGTTTATCACCAATGCGGTGAAGGTTACTGGCTGCCTTTTAATGCTCTTTGGAAGTCACCCGCTACTTTCTTATGCAATTGTGGGCATTGGAGCAGCTGCCTATTCCCCTGCGAAATACGGCATTCTCACGGAGCTCTTGCCCGCAGAGAAACTTGTCATCGCTAACGGTTGGATTGAAGGACTAACGGTTGTTTCTATCATTCTTGGCGTTGTCCTTGGAGGCGTTCTTGTAGATCCCAATGTCGGGGCTGCAATTATTGCCTTCTTTCACATGCCTCTTTTTGGCATACACACGGTTGCAGAAAGCGCCATCGCGATGATTGTCTTTGTCTACGCGGCGGCAGCGGCTGTGAACCTTGCAATTCCTGACACGGGTGCTAGGTACTCACGCAATTCCTTTGAACCTGTGGCAAGCGTCCGTAACTTCGCCTACTCATGCTATCTCCTTTGGACTGATAAGTTAGGGCAGATTTCGCTCTCTGTTACCACTCTCTTCTGGGGCGCAGGCGCAGTCTTGCAATTCCTCGTACTTAAGTGGGCAGAGGCCGCTCTCGGCATGAATCTCTCACAGGGCGCAATGCTTCAGGCCGTAGTCTCAATTGGCATCGCTATTGGGGCGGTTGCAGCGGCCGCTGTTGTACCTTTGAAGAAGGCAGTAAGTGTTCTCCCTGTAGGAGTCGCAATGGGCCTACTTGTTGCGGCTATGGCTTTCTTTAAAGGAGCGATGTTCCCAGGGACTTTCACAATCCTAGGAATGGAGGTTCGCTATGCGGCAGTCTTCTCGGGAGCCATGATGATTGTGATCGGTGCCTTAGCCGGCTTCTTTGTCGTTCCCATGAATGCCCTCTTACAGCACCGAGGACACGTCCTTATGAGTGCGGGCCGTTCAATTGCTGTGCAGAACTTTAACGAGAATAGTTCCATCCTTTTAATGCTTGCTCTCTACTCGCTACTTATTCGTTGCGACGTTTCTGTTGAAATGACAATGTGTGGCTTTGGCGTAGCGGTGGCAGTGAGTATGTGTCTAGTGATCGCTAAGCACCACCACAATCAAAAGAAGGGCGATAGCCTACACTTGATTGGTGAGGCAACTCGCCCGGGAAACCGCTAAAGGGCTTCTCCCTTAATTTCCCTTCTAGAGTATTTCTAAAACAGAAGGTATCCCACGTGGGAGTTCTGGCTCGCAGCCTGGCATAGGTCTTTCTGGTGTAATCCTATGAAAGTCAGACCCCGCGGAAGCATAAAGACAGAACTCTTTAGCCCAAGCCTCACAGTCAGTAGAGTAAATCGGGTGTTGACTGCCGCTTACGACTTCAATTCCTTTGCCGCCTGCAGTGACAAAGTCCCGGACGAGCTCTCCTGTCATCAAGGGATTCTTAAAGGAATACCGCAAGGGGTGCGCAAGAACTGGAACCGCTCCTGCCTCCAAAAGTAGTCTTACCCCTTCTTTTAACTCTGGCCAAGGAACCGCTACATAGGCAGGAGCCTTTGTCCCAAGGTACTTATCGAAAGCAACTTGCTCGTTTTTAACGATACCGCGATGCAAAAGCACACGCGCAAAATGTGCGCGAGAGATGTTTTTTACTTCTGGATAAAGTGTTCTAATTTCTGCAATGGTCTCAGGAATACCCAGGTTTGCAAGACGCCTTTCAATTTCTAAAGCGCGATTCTCTCGGATGCGAGCAATTTCAGAGCACGTCCGGTTTAGCTCTTCGTTATCGAGAGCCACACCTAAACCCACCACATGAATGCAGGTATTGGCCCAAAGGCAGGAGAGCTCAATCCCTGGGATAAACCGCATACCAAACTGAGAGGCAGCGAGTGCTGCCTCTCGGTTCCCCTTAACGGTATCGTGATCCGTAAGAGAGAGGACAGTGACCCCAGCCTTATGGGCAAAACCCACGACTGCCTCTGGCGCATAATCACCGTCACTCGCTTTGGAATGTAAATGTAAGTCAATAGCCATCTCGCTAGAATAGCGAAATTTCACATCGGGGGTTGGCGATGAGTGACAAACTTCTAAAACTTTTGTTTGAAAAAAAAGACACACGTGCTGTTGTACTGCACCTTGACGGTGCCTGGGAAGAGATGATGAAAAACCAGAATCTTCCCACAGCCGTAAAAGAACTCTTAGGGAAGATGTGCGCAGGAGCAATCATGCTCGCAGCCGGGCTCAAATTTAACGGCGCCCTCGTCTTACAGTTGCAGGGCGACGGTCCCGTGAAACTTGCAATCGTTGAGGTAAGAACGGGGCTTGTGGTAAGAGCCACAGCGCAACTTCGGGTCCCAGCGGAGTCAATCCCAGAAGTGATCTCTTTTAAAGACCTCGTTAATGTGACTGGGAAGGGGCGTTGCGCAGTAATTCTTGACGCTTCTGACCGTCGCGTAGGAGAACAACCCTATCAAGGTGTCGTAGTTCTCGAAGATAGCGGGGTTGAAGCAACACTAGAAAACTACATGACGCACTCCGAGCAACTTGAAACGCGTCTTTGGCTCGCTGCAAATAACTCAGCCTGCGGAGGTGTACTCCTACAGAGAATCCCCAAAGAAGGCGGTATTCACGAGGATGCCCTCGTTACAACTGAAGAGACCCCCAAAGAAGATGATGATGGTTTTACGAGCATCACTCTTTTTGCTGAGACCGTAAAGGCTAAAGAAATCCTCACTCTAGACGCAGATACGCTCTCAGAGAGGCTATTCTGGGAAGATAACCCACGCATCCTAGGGGAGGCAGTCCCCGTGTTCCGTTGCCGCTGCTCAAGAGATGGGATTGAAGCGATGGTAAAGAACCTAGGAGAAAAGACCGCTAAGGAAATCGTCTCTGAGCGAGGCTCTATTGAAGTTAAGTGTGAATTCTGCGGCAAAAACTACAAACTCGATGCTATCGATGTTGCATCCCTCTTTGAAAACGGCACGACACAGAGCGCAAGTTCTGAGAAACACTAATCTTTCTACGCATTAAAAAGATTCATACCAAGTTAAATTCTTGAGACATAAAAAAGGGGACTCAAAACCACTGAGTCCCCTCTTTCGAATCCTGCTCAAAAAAGCAATTACGCTTCCTGAACTTTCTTCGTAAGAAGCTCGCGAATACGTGCGGACTTGCCCGAACGCTGACGCAAGTAGTAAAGCTTAGAACGACGCACGTCGCCACGGCGCTTCACAGTGATCGAAGCGATTGTCGGCGAATACAACTGGAACGTACGTTCAACACCCTCGCCGTTCGAAATCTTACGAACGATAAAAGAGGTATTGAGTCCGCGGTTACGCTTCACAATCACGATGCCTTCATAGGCCTGTGTGCGCTTATGCGTACCTTCAATAACGTTAACGAGAACGTTAACTGTGTCACCGGCGCGGAAATCCGGAATTTTCTTTCCTTCGGAAAGACGAGCAATTTCTTCTTGCTCAAGAGTCTTGATGATATCCATCGGTTTCTCCGTTACCATCTTAGCCGTACGTATTTGAGTTCTTCGTCGGTCAGAGGATGGATTTTAAATTCGTCTTTGCTCAAACAAAGACACCAAAAAAGCAATTCTTAATTCTTTTTAAGAAATGCCTCATCCTCGGGCGTCAAGCGTCCGAGTAAGCGCGCTATTTTAATCAAATCTGGGCGACTTTGGCTAGTGGCAAGAAGGGATTTCTCACGCGTCCAGCGGGCAATGTTCGCGTGATGCCCAGTAAGGAGCACCTCTGGGACGGCTACTTCCCGCCAAACTTCAGGCCTTGTGTAGTGCGGAGCATCAAGGAGTCCCGTGGAAAATGACTCATCCTCTACGGACTGCTCTTTAATTGCCCCAGGGAGTTTTCTCACTATTGCATCAATGAGAGCACAGGCAGGGAGTTCTGCGCCTGACAAGACAAAATCCCCTAAGCTCAAAGTCATATCGACGTACTTTTGAAGAAACCTCTCATCGATTCCTTCGTAACGCCCACAGACGAGGATAAAAGAATTTTCCGTCTTTTCACTCATTGAACTGACAAGCGCTTCATCGATTTTCTTACCCGCCGGGGCAAAGGCTATGACTGGTCCCTTGTTCCCAGAGGCTCGGATTAGATCGACCGTGCGGGCAAGGGGGTCAGCGAGCATCACCATCCCAGGCCCACCTCCAAAGGGCCTATCGTCCACTGTGCGGTGTAGGTCAGTTACAACGTCTCTTGGGTTCCAAAAGTGAACGTTCCAAAGGCCTCGCGTCTTAGCGCGAGCTGAGACGCCATAGTGCGCGACTGAGGCAAAAATCTCTGGAAAAAGTGTGATGACATCAAACCGCATTCTTAATCCCAATCCAATTCCCAGTCGACAGTGACTTGGTGGTTCTCTGTATCAATTGCATCAATGTAGGCTTTAACCATGGGGATAAGCCTCGTGCGCCCCTCTGCTGCGTCTCTTACAACAAGAATATCTTGTGCGCCATTACTCTCAAAACCCGTAACTGTGCCTAAGGTTTCCCCTGCTCTATTCTTTACCGTAGCCCCTATAACGTCGACTGCCCAGTGTTCTCCAGCTTGGGTCTTAGGGAAATCCGAGCGGCGAACAAAAATCCGCCCCCGAAGGGCATCTGCAGCTTCCTTTGTTGGGACCGAATCAAAGTGAACTAGATAGATCCCAGACTGCATGCGAATAGCGGTAGGAGTAAGGTTTTCTTCTCTTCCTGCCTTATCAACAAATTTCCAAATCTTTGCAGTCTTTAGCGCAACACCGCTTTCGTGCGGCACAACGCGCACGTCACCTCTGAGGCCATAGGCGCCAGCGGTTTTAGCGACTTCTACCCAATCTGAATTCTCTATTGACATAAAAAACGGACCCACTTTCGTAAGTCCGTTCATTTTACCGATATCGGCTCGTAAGAAAAATTGCGACACTCTGAAAATCTTTTCGTAGATACCGAACGCTTCTTCAGTTAAGAGGAAAGAGGCCTAAACGCATTCTAGGGTGTGCTTAAGACACGTGTGGCACGGCGTTAGGGCCGACTGTGCATTCGCGAGAAAATCTTCTTTAGTCTTTTTTTCCTACTTAAGAGTTATTCGGCAGCGGCCGCAGCCTTCGCAGCCTTATCAGCCTTCAAAATGCGAGCAACTGTGTCGCTTAACTTCGCACCCTTTTCAACCCAGTACTGCACGCGAGCAGCATCGTAGGTAAGACGCTGTGCGCCTTCGGCGATCAACGGATTGTAAAAGCCAACACGTTCAATGAAACGACCATTGCGACGAGCGCGAGAGTCGCAAACGAGCATGTTGTAGAACGGACGCTTCTTGGCGCCAGTGCGAGACAAACGAATAATGACCATAAATTCCTCTTAATTAATTAAGGCGCCCGTACCAGGCGCACGAATAAAACACTGTCACTTCACCCTATCGGAGGCTATGTGAACCTCAAGCCCAAGACGAGTAACAGGCTCGAGATTCTACGCTAGTAGCATCTGAAATACCATCGAAATTAAAGAAAATTTTATTGGTTTTGCGCTTTTCCCTCTTCTCTTTCCTTTGGGCTAACTTGCTGGCATCGCTTTCACTTCCAGTTTGAGTTCGAGAACTATAAAGAGTCGCTTGCAGGGACTGAGAAGCACTATCGCCTGCTTTCGGAACATGAAGCCGATGAAGAAGTGCTTGTTAACGCCAACAACGATGTTGCTCGCGAAGAAGGGAAACTTCTCTTAGGGCACATCCGAAAACTAGAAGCGGAGCGAGAGGATAACGAAACAACCCACTAACGAAAATCGAACAAATTAGCCTGAGACCTTTTTGTCGTTTTTCATGGGGAAGAATTTGTACGCCTCGAAACTACCAAAAAAATCCATTGTGACGAAGAACAATCCAAATAACCCTATCTTCTTCTCTTAGATCGATGGGCGAACCAGACTGCTCAATACGCTCAGCAACAAACAACACTGGCCAAAGCACAAGAAAAACAAGTTTGATGAGCAACTCGAGAAGCGTAAGG
>CAVLDT010000009.1:0-1571 GCA_963661915.1 Duodenibacillus sp. | reverse complement strand
ATACCCAAATCCTGTCAAGTCGCGTAAGCTGCTACTCATGAATCAAATGGAATTCTGTGGATGGTATCAATGAACAGTGAAATACAAAAATCTCTCTTTGACGGTTTTAGCTCCGCCTTCATCGAGGGCAATATAGAGATCCCTTATAGAGAATACGAACCCCGATTCTTAAAAAACGACAAACCAAATGGGATCAAAGTTCTAACAACCATTGAAGAGAAGTTAAATAGTTGTAAAGATCCAAAGAATGACACGTTCTTCATAAGCGTCGCCTTTATTACAAAGGGAGGCCTTGCTCCGCTCCTCATGACGCTAGGCGAACTAGACAAACGTGGAATCAAAGGAAAGATTCTTACAACTGATTACCAGTCTTTTACGGAACCTGCAGCTCTTCGTCGTCTTGCGGAATTTAGCAACTTCCAAATCAGACTCTATTGTTGTGAACGCAACCAAAACCTTGGTTTTCATACAAAAGGCTATGTCTTTGAGAATGCTCATTTAAGTCACATCATTCTTGGAAGTTCCAATTGGACATCTGCAGCGCTTACAACAAATCATGAATGGAATGCGTTACTTGTCTCAAGTAGTAAGGGACGTCTAGCTAAAGAAATAAAGGAAGAATTCGACAAACTTTGGAATAACAGTTATGACATTAAGAATGAGAAGATCATTGATTTTTACGAAGAACAGTGGATAAACGAAAAGAAGGATAAATTCCTTGATCTATATGAACAAAAATGGCGCGAAGCAAAAGAAATTCGTGAACAAACGTCGTCAATATCAAAAACATTGCCCTTTAGACCCAACTCCATGCAAGAGGAATTCGTCAGCAATGTTTGCAAAATGATCAAGCAAGAAAAAGATCGCGCACTTTTAATTTCTGCCACTGGAACTGGAAAAACTTTCGCCGCCGCCTTCGCCGTTAAAAAAATCCAACCCAAACGAGTTCTTTTCATCGTACATCGTGGACAAATCGCAAGGCAGGCAAAATCGAGTTTCGAAGGAATCCTTCAGAATCAATATAAATCATACGGTCTACTCTCTGGTGACAGAAGTGATTTTGACGCTGAATGCTTATTTGCCACAACACAAACGATCTCTAAAGATGATGTCCTTAATAAGTATGAGAAGAAGGCTTTCGATCTGATAATTATCGATGAAGCACATCATGCAACTGCAGCTAGCTACACAAAAATAATCCGTTATTTCCAACCAAAATTCTGGATTGGCATGACAGCAACGCCAGACAGGCCAGACACCTTCAATGTTTTCGAACTTTTTAACTACAACATTGCTTATGAAATTCGTCTTGAAACAGCACTTGCAGAAGGCATGCTTTGCCCATTCCACTACTTCGGAATCACAGACATTGAAGTTAATGGTGTGGCAATAAAGGATTCAAGCAACTTTAACGCTCTAACTTGTGATGCGCGAGTAAAACACATCATTGAAAAAGCTGAATATTTTGGATTCAGCGGAGATAGGGTTAAAGGGCTTGTTTTTTGCTCAAAGATAAGCGAGTGTCGAGAACTTTCCAGGAAATTCAATGAATGCAAATGTCAAACACTTAA